>JAJYOP010000020.1 GCA_021796115.1 bacterium | reverse complement strand
AATTTCGAAGGCACATTTTCATCATGGATTATTTCTTTGATATCTTTGTTGTAGAATTTAAGTTCGACACCTTCGAATTCAACTTTTATGAAACTGTCGGATTTTTCTACAACAAGTCCTTCTATTTTTCTTCCATCGTTAAGGATTATGGTATCGCAGAAGCCCAGTGTTTGTAAAAATAAAAAGGAAACGCTAAAACTTGTTAGTAAATATTTAATATATTTTATCATGCTTCTTCAATGTCGTCTATCGTTTACGCAGGTATCACGTGATAGTTGTTAAGCAATACATGTCAGCTAAGACCTAAAATGAGTGCGTTAAGTGCGATTGTCCGACGAATATCCTATAATGCTTTGCTTCCGATATCCCTACGATACTGCATGCCTTCGAAATTTATGCGGCTTACTGCTTTGTAAGTATTAGCTATTGCTTCTTTAATGCTATTTCCCAGGCCGGTTACGCCTAGTACCCTTCCTCCATTGGTTACAAATTGGGTTTTGCCGGCTCTGCTTTGCGGCAGGCGTTTTGTGCCGGCATGAAAAACTACGATATTTTCCATTTTTTTAACTTCTTCAAGGCCGAATATTTCTTTGCCGGCTTCATGGTTTGCGGGATAACCTTTCGAGGCGCAAACGACCGACACGCAGGCACGCTTGCCCCACTTAAACCCGCCGGATTTGGCAAATTTGCTTAAATTCCCTTCAGCAGTCGCAATTATTGCTTCAAGTAAATCTGATTGCAAGCGCGGCAGTATGGATTGGGTTTCCGGATCGCCAAAGCGAACATTAAATTCTAAAACTTTTGGCCCATTTTTGGTAAGCATAATTCCGGCATAAATAACTCCGCTATAAGTTATGCTTTCTTGAGTTAAACCGGCAATGGTTCGGTTGATAACATTTTTCATAATTTCCTTAAATACCGGTTCGGTCAAAACTGGTGCCGGTGAATACGCGCCCATACCGCCGGTATTTGGCCCATTATCGCCATCAAGCAATCGTTTGTGATCCTGGCTTGAAACTAGCGGGATAACTGCTTTTGAATCAGTAAGGATAAGGATGGATACTTCCTGGCCTTCCAGACATTCTTCGATGATAATTTTATTTCCGGCATCGCCGAAAATCTTTTCTTGCATTATGGAAACAATTGCCTTTTCGGCTTCTTCGATTGATTTGGCTACGACTACGCCTTTACCTGCGGCGAGGCCATCAGCCTTAACTACACATGGCACGCCGATTCGCCTTACGTGTTTTTTAGCTTCATCAGGATTATCAAAAATATTAAAGTCAGCAGTAGGAACATTGTATTTTGCCATTAACTTTTTGGCAAAAACCTTGCTTTCTTCAAGTTTGGCAGCATTTTCTTTTGGCCCAAAAATTTTTAAGCCATAATTGGAGAACTCATCGACAATGCCTAAAACTAAAGGCGCTTCCGGACCAACAACAGTTAAATCAATTTTTTCTTTCCGGGCAAAACTTAATAAACGCTCGGTATCATTTCCTTTTATTTCAATACATTCGGCAATTTCGGAAATGCCGCCGTTTCCCGGCGCGCAGAAAATCTTATCAACTAATTTCGATTGAGCTATCTTCCAAACTAAAGCATGCTCCCTACCGCCGGAGCCAATTACTAGAACTTTCATAATGTTTAAAATTACGAAAGACGATGGACGAAGGATGAAGAAAAATTTAATTGTAATTTTTTATCGTCCTTCGTCCCCTTCGGTGATTCCCTTACGGGAAGGCTTCACGCGGCTTTACTTCGCTGTGCACTCTTTCGTCCTTCGTCCTTCTTTTATTTACTAGTTTCGCCCTTAAGAGGCAAAACTCCTGCCAATTCTCCGATTACATTCACCAATTCGCTGTCGGTTGGCACAACTATTTTGGCATTATTTTGCAAAGATGTTTCTACTGCTTCCAATTTTCGTAAAATCTGGGCATTGCCGATAAAATATTGATTTGCCGCTTCATTAACTAGGCGAATAGCTTCGGCTTCACCTTGCGCTGCAAGGATTCTTGCTTGCTTGATGCCTTCAGCTTTTTTAATTTCCGCTCGTTTTTGTCCGTCAGCGGCAGTTTCTGTGGCGGTTGCAAAATCTACGGCAGCAATTTTTTCATTTTCCGCCTTAACAACTTTGTTCATCGTTTCCTGGACATCTTTTGGCGGATCTATTTCCTTTAATTCTGTTCTGACAATTTCCAGACCCCAGCTTTTTGTTTCTTCACAAAGTGTTTTATGTAATTCAGCATTAATTTTCCCCCTTTCGCTGTTCGCTGATTTTAAGGTGAGGGTTCCGATTATGTTTCTTAAAGTGGTGCGCGCCAAATTAACTATCTGCCACTGGTAATTATTGACATTATATTGCGAGCTTTTAACGCTTTCCTCATCAGCCTTTACTTTAAAATACACCTGAGCATCGACGCGGGCATTCAAATTATCGTTGGTAATTATTTCCTGAGGCTCCGCATCAACCATTTGTTCGGTGGTGTTAATTAAATAAATGTGCTCAATTACAGGAAAAACCCAATTTAATCCCGGCGTGGCAAAACGGTTATATTTGCCCAATCTTTCAATTAAACCACGGTGAGTCGGCCTGACAATTTTAATCCCCAAGATGAGCAAAACAATGATGACGCCAATGATGAATTTTAAAGTAATCATCCCCCATCTCCTTTTTTTTAAATAATTTTAATTTTATCTTTGCTCTTTACGATGTGCCCGATAAGTTTGGATTTAAAATCAAACCTGCTAAGTTGCGACAATATTTTTTTTGTTGTATTTGGTTTTACGACTAAAACCATCCCTATCCCCATATTAAAAACCGTATACATCTCTTCTTCGGCAATGTTTCCTTTTTCCTGAATCACCTTGAATATCTCTGGAACCTTCCAGCTTTTTTTATCAATAATCATCCCATAGCCATACGGCAAGATTTTAACCGCCTTTTTATAAAAAGCTCCGCCGGTAATATGGGCAATTCCTTTAATAGTCGATAGCAAAGACAGGATGGGCTTGACGTAAATACGGGTGGGCTTAAGCAACTCGTGAGCGTATTTTTTGATGCCTTTTTCGCCTAAAGCTTTTCTGACCAAAGAAAACCCATTGGAATGAAGGCCGTTTGATTCTAAACCAAGGATTAAATCCCCTTCGGTAATCTTTGAACCGTTAACCATTCTATCCTTATCAACAATACCGACACAAAAACCGGCTAAATCATATTCATCTTGTTTGTACATTCCGGGCATCTCCGCTGTTTCACCGCCAAGAAGCTGGCAATTTGAATCAACTAAAGCTTTATGGATTCCTTTAAGCACTTCTTTTAATGCTGCCGGCTTGACCTTGCCGCAGGCAATATAATCAAGAAAAAATAAAGGTTCGGCACCAAGACAAATCACATCATTGACGCTCATTGCCACTAAATCTATGCCAACAGTATTATGGATGTTTAAACTTTGCGCGATTTTTAACTTTGTGCCTACGCCATCGGTGGAAGAAACCAGGACAGGATGTTTATATTTCTTAAGCGATTGCCCAAGGTCAAAAGGGCAACCAAACGCAGCTACCTGGCTTAATTTACTAAGCGAGAGGAAATTTTTTATACCATCGACAAAGTTATCAGCCTTAGTTATATCTACACCGGAATTTTTATATGACAGTTTTTTCATTCTTTCGTTTTTTCTAAAGCATATTTATCGGCTAAATGAAATTTCACCGGGTAATCTCCGGACCAGCAGGCATTGCAATAACAAGAAACCGGGTTTTTAAAACACTTGAGCATACCCTCTAAACTTAAATAACCCAAACTATCGACTCCTAAATAAGTTTCAATTTCTTTTATTGTCTTTTCGTTAGCGATTAATTTTTTCGGGTCAGGAAAATCTATGCCATAGACACAACCAAATCTGTGCGGAGGACAGGATATCCGTAAATGAACCTCTTTTGCGCCCATTTCACGGAAATTTTTTACACGTATCCGGGAAGTGGTTCCTCTCACAATCGAATCATCAACAATGACAATTCGTTTTCCTTTCACCACTTCCTTTAAAATATTGAATTTAAGTTTTACGCCGAATTCCCTTTTTTCCTGATGCGGTTGTATAAATGTGCGGCCGATATAATGGTTTCGAATTATGCCAATTTCAATTGGCACACCGCTTTCTTTCGCAAAACCAAGTGCCGCTGATGTTCCTGAATCAGGCACACCAATAACAATATCCGCTTTTACCGGATGTTCTTTGGCAAGCTGGCGGCCAAGCTTTTCCCTGACCAAATGCACGGTTTCACCAAAAATTATCGAGTCAGGCCTTGAAAAATAAACATGCTCAAAGGCGCAGAATCCGTATCGTTTTTTTGCCTCGGCATATTTCACGGATTTGATGCCGTCTTTACTGATAATTACCATTTCTCCCGGCTCAACTTCGCGCAAAATTTTGGCTCCGACAAGATCAAGCGCACAAGACTCGGAAGAAACAAAAATTGCATTATCTTTTTGCCCTAATGCCAGGGGCCTGAACCCCATGGGATCTCTTATGCCGATAACTGCGTCTTTCGTCATTAAAACAAGCGAGAATGCGCCTTTAATCTTCCTTAAAGCGCCGACAATCTTCCCTTCAACGCTCTGCTCTTTCGAGCGCATGATAAGGTGTAATATAAGTTCAGAATCGGAAGTAGTCTGAAATATCGCACCTTTATTTTCAAGGATTTCGCGCAATTCTTTTGAATTAACCAAGTTGCCATTATGGGCGAGGGCTATGGGAAGTTTATTCGAATCGACAAAAAGCGGCTGGGCGTTGCGCAACGCGCTTGAGCCGGTTGTCGAATATCGCACATGGCCGATTGCCTGCGAACCTTTTAATTTGGCAATTACATCTTGCGTAAAAACTTCGCTAACTAAGCCCATATCAAGATGGCTGTTAAAAGTTGTGGAATCAAAAGAAATAATCCCGCAAGACTCCTCTCCCCGGTGTTGCAGCGAATAAAGGCCTAGAAAAGTAAGCAAGCTCGCTTCTTCATTATTGTAAACTCCAAACAATCCGCAAAATTCTTTTAAATGCCCCATATTTTTATACAAGTTAGCACAGATAAAAAATTCCCAATTCCAATTTCCAAATCACAAACAAATTCTCTGCCAGAGGCGAGGCCACCCACATATAAAAATATATCAGTGGCGGAGAATATTCAATGACCAAAATTCCCTGCCTGCCAGCAGGCAGGCAAACCTAAAGCGTTTGGAACATTGAACATTTGGTCATTGGAATTTATTTGGAATTTGTCCTTCGACAGGCTCAGGACAACCCTGAGCGAGTGAAAACAAGTCGAAGGGTTGGTGTTTGGAGCTTGGAATTTCATCACATCTGTAATTATTTGTATTATTTAAAGTATTCAACTCCGTTCTTAAATATCTGCAACCCGAACGGCTCTAGCACTCTTTCCTTCCAGGAAGGCCACTGATGTTCGAACATAAATCTTTCCGGATGCGGCATAAGCCCGAAAATCTTTCCGGTTATATCGGTTATACCGGCGATATCATTTAATGAGCCGTTTGGATTTAAAGGATAACTTGCCGATTTACCGCAACTATCCGTATAGCGCAAAACTACCTGACCATTATTTTCTATTTTATCCAAAATATCTTTTTCTGCATAGAACTTTCCCTCTCCATGCGCAACCGGCAAATTGATAATTTCCGGCAACTCCTTTAGCCAAATATTCTCTGGTTTCTGTTCTCCGATTTCTGGTTTCCTTAAATAAACCCACCTGTCCTCAAACCTCGCTGAATCATTAAAGGTAAGAGTAGCCTTTTGTTTAAAATCAAGGTCCGGCAGGATCCCGGTTTTTACGAGAACTTGAAAACCATTGCATATCCCGATAATCAGGCTACCTTTGTCGATAAAATTTTTAAGCTCGTCTTTAAACCAAAGCATTAATTCTAAAGCCAGAATTTTTCCGGCGCCAAGATCGTCGCCATAGCTAAAGCCTCCGGGAACGGCAATAATTTTATACTCGCTAAGGTTTCCTTCATTCTTAATGTGATTTATATGCAGCAATTGCGTCTCCGCCCCAGCAAGGCGGAATGCGTATTCTGTTTCTTTGTCGCAATTAGTCCCCGCGGTCCTAATGATTAATACTTTTGGCTTCATGCTTATTTTAGGAATGTGACACGTCACACGTAACAGGTATCACGCTCAGAACGTCTTACGCGTTAGCTAATACTGACACCTGTTACTTATCATCTAAATTCTTCGAAAGTCTTCGTCCAGGCATCTCTTAAATCACTTAAATTCACATTTATAATTTCTTCTTTTTCGCTGGCATACATTACAAGTTTCTTCTCCTTTGAAACGCAACCGATTAGACTAAAAGGCAGTCCTTTCAATTCTTTTTCGAATTTTTCTTTTTTGTCTTTGGCGATTTCAACAATAAATCTGGTCGGCGATTCCGAAAAAAGAATCTCATAATTATGCATATCTTTGTCTTGGGGAACAGCCTCGAGGAAGATATTTGCGCCAAGATTTGAGCCTATGCACATTTCCGCAATAGCAACCGCCAGCCCCCCTTCTGACAAATCATGACACGAAAGAACCAATTCTTTATTTATCGCATCGCTTAATTTTTCAAATATTTTCTTCGCAATCAACTTGTCTACCCGCGGAATAAACCCATCTTTTATTTTTAGCTGCCTGAAATACGCAGAAGCAGCCATTTGTGGCTTAGTAAAACCAACGATATACAAAAAATTTCCTTCATTTTTCAAATTAGCGCTGATTATCTTTTCCCAATCATCAAGTACGGAAAATCCGGAAATTAAAAGTGTTCCCGGTATGGATATTTTTTTATCTTCAACCGAATATTCATTATATAAGCTGTCTTTTCCGGAAATAAACGGCACACCGAAGTAGGTTGAAAAATCATAAGCAGCATATGCAGCCCTTACCAGCCCGCCGAGTGCGCGTTCATCCTGCGGCGAACCCCAGCAAAAATTATCAAGGATGTAAGTATTTTTTAATGAGCCTCCGACACAAACGATATTACGCAAAGCTTCGTCCATAGCCAGGGCCGACATCCAGTAAGGGTCGATATCGGAATAAAAAGGATTGATTCCACAAGAAATAGCCACGCATTTATCGCTTTTTAAATCCGGTCGGACCACTGCAGCATCAGAAACGCTTAAATTCTCAATGCCGTAAATTGACTTAAGCGCTGAACCTGCCTGGACCTCGTGGTCATATTGCCTTAATACCCAGTCCTTACAGGCAATATTAGGCGATGAAAGCAACGCCTTTAAATCTTCGGAATAATTAGTTTTATCAGCAACATAAACTTCTTCTTCTTTTTCTATCAGCCAGCTGGCTTTTTTCTTTAATTTCGGTAAATCAAGAACGAAACTCATATCTAATTCGCACACTTTGTTATCTTGGTAAAAAAGTTCAAGCTTATTTGTCGAGGTCACCTCTCCGATTACGGTCAGCTCAACATCTTCCTCTTCAAAAATCTGCTGCAACTTTTTCAGATTCCCCTTTTTGGCAAAGAAAACCATTCTTTCCTGTGATTCGGAAATCCAGATTTCGGTATAGCTAAGGCCGCTGTATTTAAGAGGCACCTTTTCAAGTGACACGCGAACTCCGTGCTCACCGGCAAGTTCGGTAACCGCGCTGGAAAGTCCTCCGGCGCCGCAATCAGTGATGGCATTAAATAAATTCAAGTCTCTCGCGCGTAAAATTGCTTCGGTCAATTTTTTCTCTTCGATAGCATTGCCAATTTGAACCGCGCTGGTTAAGAAAACTGTTTTTTCGTCAAGCTCTTTTGAAGAAAAGGTTGCTCCGTGGATACCGTCTCTTCCGGTTTTTGCGCCACAAACAAATACCAAGTCGCCTTTATCTACTTTTTTAAATGATTTCTTTTTAGGAATAAGCCCTAATGTGCCGCAGTAGACTAAAGGGTTTCCAAGAAATCTCTCATCAAAAAGCACTGCGCCGGCAACTGTCGGGATCCCCATTCTGTTTCCGTAGTCTCTTACTCCTCCGATAACGCCTTTTATTACGCGCTTTGGATGAAGCAGGCCAATCGGTAAATCATCGTAAGCAATGTGCCAGGGAGAAAAACAAAAGACATCAACGGAAGCAAAAGGCTTTGCTGCCTGGCCAGTGCCTAAAATATCCCTGATAACACCGCCAATTCCGGTTGATGCTCCGCCGTAAGGCTCTAAACTTGACGGATGATTATGGGTTTCAACCTTAAAGCAGATATTAAAATCTTTATCGAACTCAACCACGCCGGAATTATCGTGAAAAACAGAAACACAATTGGAAGAATTAATCTCGCTGGTTGCCTTCATTACTGTTGACTTAAGAAGATTATTGATACTGGTTTTTTTTATCGTTTCTCCGGCTTTATTCTTCTCTTCATAGTCAATTAATCCCCGGAAGGTTTTATGGCCGCAATGTTCAGACCAAAGCGTGGCAATGGTTTCCAATTCGCAATCCGTGGGGTTACGTTTATGCTTGGCAAAATATTCTTTGATTATCCGCATTTCCTCAAGGCTAAGCGAAAGACAGCCATCGTTTGAGATATCTTTTAATCTCTCATCGCCAGCATTAAGGATATCGATTGAAACCAGTTCAAATTGATATTTTTGCCCGAGAAATTCGTCCAGGCTTTCGATATGAGCAGCTTTTCCATACTCGAGAATGTGCTCGATAAGCGGGTTATAAAGAAGTTGGATGCTTATGTTTTTTATCTGGTCAGGGGCAAGACCATCGAATTTATACAACCGGGCAATTTTTGTATTTTTAACTTGCAAGTTTAAGTCCCGGATGGCTTTCTCAAAAGATAGAGCCACCGGATCAGAAACTCCGGGATTATAGGTGATAATAATTTCGCTTGAATCCGGTTTTTCTGGAAATAAACCTTTCTGACAGGTATACTTTTCGGTTACGGAATCGATAAGAAGCGACTCGGCGATAGTTTTTATCTCGGCTTGGCTGTTTTCTCCCTCGACAAAATAGACCTTGCGGCAAAATACTTTGAAGTCTCCCTTAAGACCTAAATCTCTTATTTGAGAAATTAGTCCCCGGGAAGGAACTTCCGCTTTGGAAAAAACATCTATTCGCCAGATCATGTTGAAGAATTATACACTAAAGACTTTTGAAAATGGAAAATGCCTGCTTGCCGGCAGGCAGGAAAGATTAAAAATGGCTATTATTATTTATAAAAACATCTATCTTCTACCCCTGTCAGAAACCTGCGCGCTTATAAATTTTATCAACGTTAGCAAGGTACGTATAAGGATCAAAAATCTTTTCTATTTCGGTCTGAGTCAGATACTTATTTATTTCCTTATCAGCTAAAATTTCTTTTTTAAAGCTTGAGTTGCTGTTAATAACTTTAAGCGCAACCGCCTGGACCATATCATAGGCTGCCATTCTGGCGATGCCTTTTCCCATTAATTTAAGCAGTATTTTCTGCGAATAAATAATGCCGCGGTTTAGCTCCATGTTTCTTAACATATTCTCAGGTTTTACCTTTAACCCTTTGACTACCTCTTCTGTCTTTTTAATCATGTAATCAACAATAATCGTTGAATCCGGTATAATTACCCGCTCAACTGAAGAATGTGAAATATCTCTTTCGTGCCAGAGATTGATATTTTCAAAAGAAGCAAGCATATTACCTCTTAATAACCGGCTTAAACCGGCAATTCTTTCGCAAATAATCGGATTTTGTTTATGCGGCATGGCGCTTGAGCCTTTCTGGCCTTCGTAAAACGGCTCCTTGGCTTCATCAACTTCCGTGCGCTGAAGGTGCCGAATCTCCGTAGCAAATCTCTCAAGGCTTGAACCAATCAAGGAAAGTATCGAAAGATAATAAGCGAACCTTTCTCTTGAGACAATCTGGGTTGAAATTTTTGCGTAATTAATGCCGATTTTTTTGCAAATGTATTTTTCTATTTCCGGAGAAAAATGGGCGAAGGTGCCGACGGCCCCGGAAATTTTTCCGCAGGCCGCATACTCAAGGCTCTTCTCAAGAAGATTGCGCTCGTATTTTAAATCATTATAAAGATAGACAAATTTTAAGCCAAAGCTGTAAAGTTCGGCATGCACTCCGTGCGTTCTTGCCACGCATAAAGTATCTTTATACTTTAAAGCTTTTTCTTTGACTGCTTTTATCAGCGAATCAAAATCTTTCAAGATTACTGTGGTAGCATCTTTTATCTGCCAGGCCAAAGTGGTATCAAGCAAATCCGACGACGTCATTCCGAAATGCAAGAACTTGGCGCGTGTTCCAATTTGCGGAGAGACACTCTTGATAAAAGCAATAATATCATGGTGGGTCTTTTCCTCTATTTTCTGTATCTCGACAAGAGAAATCTTTGCTTTTCTTATCTTTGCAGCATTTCCTCTGGGAATTTCTTTGCGGGCTTCCCGGGCTTCACAAAGCAGCGCTTCAATGGCTAAAAACCTCTTGAATTTCTCGTCGTCGCTCCAAATACTGCCAATCTCTTTTGGAGTATATCTTTCAATCATATTTTTAAGGTTTTACGAGGGTTTGTTAATTTTGACGAATTCTCATGATAGCAGAATATGATTGATAAGTCAATTAAAATGAGGGTGGTAAGGCTGGGTGTTATTTGGTTGCACTTAGCGCAACTTGTTAGGATTTACGTAACAGGTATCACGCGATACCTGTTACGTGCGACGCGATACATAACCGATATGGGTAGCGCAACCGCAACCGTAAAATGATTCAGGGAATTTTTATATTATAACCCGTTATCCCAGTTTTTCTTGTCAAAACTATCCCAAGGATACTTTTCCGACAAAGGATAACCGTAATTATCAACATCTCCAGGAAGGAAGAAGGTTACGGTTTCATAAACGCCGAAGGCAATCCTGCCAAGAGGAAATACTATTGCCTTTGCGATACCTTTTACAGGTTTATCCTGACTGAATCCTTTTCCGATTTGCCCGGGAAAATCAAAGATACCGAAAACTGCATTGATTACGCCATTTTGCAGCTTTCGGCCAATTGGTTGGCTGCCATTATTGAGAATGGAATATTGGGTACCCTCTTCCCACACATTTTTGCTATCCAAAGGTATCCCTATGCCTTCGTTATTTTTAGGGTTTGGCAAGGGAAAGGTGGCAACTTCATAGACGCCAGATGCTGTGCGGCCTACGCTATGGAAAATTCCTCTAAAGATACCAAAGAATCCTCCGAGCGCTTTGTTCTTTTCTTTTTCTCCCCAACCACCTTTATAGCCCTTAACAACTTGATAAGGCACTTCAAGCCATCCAGTAAGGATATTTGTAAAGCCTTGTTTTGCCTTATCCACCGACTTTATTACATAACTGTCTTCTGCGTAAGCTGAAAAGGAAAAAACTAAGCAGGAAAGGATTAAGAGAACCGACAATTTCCTCATTAGCCACCTCCCTTTAATAAGTCCTAATTAAATAATGGTTTATTTTATCAGCAAAAAAGTAATACGTCAACAAATGTTATACATAAAAACGATTCGGGCTTTCGGTTTAAAACATCTCAAATTTAGTATGCCGATAAAACTAAAGAACAGTTCATACCGCCAAAACCAAAAGAATTATTCAATATAATTTTAACTTTTTGACGCCTGGCTTTGTTTGGAACACAATCGATATTACATTCCGGATCGGGAGTTTCGTAATTAATTGTGGGCGGAATAACCCCGGTCTTTAAAGTAAGGCAGCAGGAAATGGCCTCAATGGAAGAAGCTGCACCCATACTGTGGCCCAGCATTGATTTAATTGAACTTACAGGTATAGTTTTAGCGCGCTTTTTACCGAATATTTTTTTTATCGCTGCGCATTCGGTTTTATCGTTAGGCACCGTACCTGTTCCGTGGGCGTTAATATAATCTATGTCGCCTGGCGATAATCCTGTAACCCTGAGAGCTCTCTCCATACAATTAAAAACTCCCTCCTGCAAAGGTATGAGCGGGTGATATGCGTCAGCACTTAAGCCATAACCTAAAATTTCTGCATAAATATGTGCGTTTCTTTTTTTGGCGGAAGAAAGACTTTCTAACACAAGCATACCGGAACCTTCAGCAGGTATAAGGCCTTTTCGATTTTTATCAAAAGGCTGGCATTTTAAAGGCGCGAGCGAAAAAACGCGATAAAGGCCGATGAAGGTACCTAAAGAAAAATAATCCGTTGCTCCAGCCAACATAATAGTCTCCTGGCTATTTTTGATTCTTTCATACGCAAGGCTTATTGCATAATTACCTGCTGCACATGCACCCGATAGAGTAAAAGCACTTCCCTCTAGCCCAAGCGCTTTACAAATATTTGCCGTAGCCATGTACACAGGGTATTCTGGGAATTTTTTTCTTTTATTCTCTAAAAACTCCAGCCCCGATACTATGGTGCCATGAGCTAATCCCGCTTCTTTAGAATTGATTATTGCAGCGTCTTTAAAAGCGCTTCTGGAAGCAGTGATGGCGAATTGATGCGATCTGGGCAAATATCCGGAAATTTTATTATCAGGAAGTTTAAAGCTAAAATTTTTTATTTCGCCGCCGTAATGGCGTTCTAAGTGTGAGGTATCGAACGCTGAAATTTTGCTTATACCTGATTTACCATTCGTTAAATTAGGCCAAAATTCCTCAAGGCTACTGCCGAGCGATGTCACCAAACCCAAACCTGTGATAACAACTCTTTCAGCCACGTTTTTCTATTAATTGTTTTGTGAGTTCGATAAGCTGGCCGACATTCTGAATATTTGCCAGGCTATCCTGAGGAATATCAATTTCAAACTTATTTTCGATGGCAAAAATTATCTCGATTATCGTAAAAGAATCGAGCCCTGCCGAGGTAAAGTGCTCTTTCAAATCTATCCTCTCTTTGGGAATTTTTCCTAAATTACTTATTATTTCTACAATTTCTTTTTTTATCTTCTCTTCGCTTTTGCTTTTAAGTTTACTTTTTGACGGAAGTTTTGTTTTGCTTTTTTTGTCGCCGGATTCTTTATTCATAAGCCTATCTACCCCCTCTGTATATTTTGATGACTGCGGAACTGCTGTTACTATCTTTGCCTAAGGAAAGAAAAAGTGAAATAATCGGTTTTTTCTCTGGATAAGCAGCAAAATCCATATTTTTCAAAATATTGGCAATCATAAACAACCCTTTGTTGTGCCCGGCTATTTTAAAAAGACGGTAGGGAGGCTCGATATTTGAAAGATTAGAAAATTCTTTTAATGTATTCTCTTCCGGACTATAAGGTGCTGTCTTTGGTTTTTCCGGAATAAAAATGTAATCTATGTCTCTCAAGTTTAATCTGCTTTTTTCCAGGACCTTCCCTATTGCTTTTGCGAGGCTGCTGTTTTTTCCCTCTCGTTCAAAAAATGACTCTATCGCCAAAATATCTCCATAAATATTATTATCCTTTTTTGCGGTTCCAGCCTTATTCTCTATTACAAGGCAGGCACTGCCGCCTAAAACACATTTTAAATCCTCCGATACTTTTTCTTCCAATTCTACGACTAAAGCTTTATTTCTCTTTGTTTGTTCCACAAAATATGCCGCTTGAATAAGCGCATCAAATCCAGAAGAAATACCCGAAGACATAGTGCTGTTTGCACCTTTTAAGTTAAAAGTGCCGGATAAATGACCTCCCAGATAAGAGATAAGGCATCTTGGAAAATCCGCAGGGTTTACTATTCTTACTCCGCCTTTACGGTAATTATCGGTATTATCTCTTCTGGTATCGGAATTATGGAAGGTAGTGCCGATAAAAATCCCTACTGTGCGGCAATTTTTATTGTCTATTTTTGTATCGCTGTCACGGAAGGCCGTTTTTATAGAGCCGGGAATATCGTCTATACTAAAATTATTTTTTCTGTTTACAATGTCTATGCCGGTTATAGAAAAGTTCATAAGATTATTTTAGGTTAATATAAATGCTGGGCGAAACCATTGAAATGATATAAATCTTTATTTGATGAATAAAAATTACCGGACTTTATTTTACTAAACAAAAGGCCCACTTTAAAGAATAAACAATCTATACGCCAATTCTGTATGAATCCCGCACGCATCAGAATATCAATATAGGATTTATGGCTAAGGCAGCAGACTATCGGAGTTAATTCTTTTATTTCAAAATAATCTAAAGATTTAAATAATAAATATAATATCGTACTTGGGTATTTTAAATCTACAGTTATATCGATAATATGTATATCGCCGTATCTCTTTTCAGCTATTATATAACCTGAAATTTTTTTCTTCTTGAATGCGGCCAAAACCACATTTTTGGCAGATGAGTCAGAAAAATATTTCCAGTTTAGAAAACTTATATCCGTATTTAATAAAAAATGGTGTTCCTCTTTAATCTTTTCAAAAAAAGATTTAAAATCTTTATCAAAATGTTTAATCTGCTTGAATTCGATACCTGAAAAAACCAGTTTTGGTATCATTTTAACCGCAAAATCGCTGGTGAGCCGCCAAATACGGCAAAAATCTTGCCACTGAACGCTCTCAAAAGATTTTGACACTTCTTTGTTCGCCGGGCAGACTAAAGGAAAAAGTTTTTCTTTACGGACTAAATTTTCATAGCAATGAGCAAGGAGCATCGCAAGTAATGGAAACTGCTTTCTTTCGTTTGCATCTATTATCGCATCCGAACCGATAAAACCATCAATTGCCTGTCCGCACAAAATCCCCTTAAACGGCACATAACCGCTGCAACCGATGATATTTTTATTTTTATCCTTAAGCAAAAATAGGCTTAAGCCTTCCGAACCATCTTTATATTTTCTATACTTCTTTACGATATCGTTTTTTTCTTCCGGCAGGAAATAAAGAGTGCTGTTTTGCATCTTTTTGAAAAAATCAATTACCCGGATTAAATCAGCCTCCTGGCACGCGTTAACTTTGAAATCAGATAAACTACTCATTTAGTTTGTCAGTTTTTAATATTATGAAGGTATGTTATAATATTGCAAAATATATGAGTATCTATTTTTACGGTTTAATCGTTCTTACGGGAATTCTAACTATCTATACGGATATTTGCCAACGCAAGATAAAAAACGCCCATCTTTTATTTATCGGTTCGTTAGCTCTATTATTATACTTTATTTTATTTTTATCGGGCAATTTAAAAATGTCCATCCACCTCATCTTGAATCCAATCGCAGGTTTAGTCATCGGTTTTCTTTTTTATCTTTCTGGATTATGGAAACCGGGAGACGCTAAGTTGTTTGCTACCTATTCTTTGCTTTTGCCGGCAAATGGTTATTCGGCTATTTTGCCACTTTCCTGTTTTACCTTATTTATCAATACATTTTTGCTTAGCTTCCTGTTTCTTTTGCCCTTATCAATATACGGTATTATACATAACAAAACTATGGTTTTCAAGAAAGCCGCGATTAAAAAAGTTATTTTGTTTTTCGGCCAAATTTTCTTTATTACTTTCTGCGTATCCTGGGTAATACAACCGATAATGGCTTTTTTGCCTCTTCAAAACAATATCTTTTTAAATTTTATACTTCTTTTTGGCGGGTATTTACTGATTTCCAAGTGCCTTGGCAGAATAAGCAAATTCTTGATTGTTTTTATAATGATAGCCGGCTTAGCTTTAAGATATATCGTGATGCCATACTCATTCTCTGTTGATAATTTTTTCAGCTATTTAAGGTATATGCTTGTTTACTCGATTATCTTTTATATCCTGACAAACATTGTTTATCTAAAAGAGCAAAAGCCAATGCGTATCTCCTTCTCGCCTTTTGTTTTCTTGGGTGCGCTCCTGACAAATACAGATTTTCTCTGGTGGGTAATAAAGCTTCCGTTAGCAATCAAATAATTATAGCAACTATCTATAGCTTGGAGGGCAATGAATATTCAGGTCAGCGCTGCCTTTGCCGGAAAGCGTTCCTACACCGGAAACTTTTATATTTGTTACGGCAGAATGATCAACGTGGGTAGTGGCGCTAGCGTTATTATGCATAACACACCTGTAACAGGTTCCAACCGCAGTACAATCTAATCCATTCTGATGCGCGGTATTATCAAAATTAGCATGAACTGTTGCACTACAAGGATTAGCGGTTATTGTCCCGGCATAAACGTTAGACAATGAACTTAGCATACTTAAGCACCCAATTGTTCCTAAACCAATTTTTAAAATTTGGTCTTTATTGACAAAACCGTCTTCATCCTTAATAAAACTTTTTATGGTTTTTTTAAATTTCTTGCGTAATATTTTTTTATTCATTCATTCCTCCTATTAATTTATCCAGTGCTTAAATATTTCAAGATTCTCTTTACTTTCCAGAATTTTTTCAAATAAATAGTCAAACTGGAAGTTGTATATTTTATGCATAAAAGAACAATGTATCTTGGGCACGAAATTATTCTCTTGAGAATAGTTTAGCACAGGGCAGGTTCCTGTCCAGGGAAAAAATGCGGAATTTCCATCCCAGAGATTTACGACCGACATCTCCAGAAGATGCAAAAGGCTCTCATTACTTACCAATTTTTCATAATCATCCCTAAGAACATTGCCCAACAGAAATTCTTCCCCGCCAAGCATTCTTGCTTCATCACACGGAAAACAGTCACCATTCGGCATATAGACAATCTGTGCCCTGCCAGCGCCGCAAGGATTCATCATATCTGCATAGCGCGGATCTTTAGCAGAAAGAATCTTTTGCAAAATTACATTAGCCATTCTTTCCCTTACAAAAATGCCTTTTTTGTTCAACTCTAAAATATAATCCATTGCTTTTTTATAAAAAGCAATAAATTCGTCAGCGGAATAGCCGAGAACGTCCCAATTTACACAAGCATTGCCTATTTTATTAACCGGGCGAAGAGCGATGCTTTCCTGACCTCTCCTTATGTATTCATCAATTATTTCCTTAGAATATTTTAAAGAATGCTTAGTAATTGTCGGCAATAAACATACATTTCTTTTGAAATTCTGATTAAGTTTTTCGATGTTCTTGCTTACGCTATCATAGGTACCTTTGTTCTTTGAAAAAATTCGATTTTTATCGTGTAAATATTTTGGCCCGTCAAAAGAAACGCAAATCTCTACATCATAGTCGGTAAGAAATTTTGCTTTTTCGTCATCTAATAACGTAAGGTTGGTAACGATTGTGATTTTCAAGTTCTTTTGCCCGTTATTTACCTTGCGACTATTTTTTATAAGAAACTTGGTAGTTTCCCAATTTAGCAATGCCTCTCCGCCTTGAAGCTCAAGGCTTACTAATGTGTTTTTTACATCGAAAAGATATTTTAAAACCCGTTCAGCTACTTTAATGCCCATATCAGCTTTTTTTGTCTTTGTCTGACAATATTTGCAGGATAAATTACATCTGGTAGTAACTACAGCGATATGCAGCGATGTGTCAATAAATAGATTACTGTTTAAATTCCTATACTTTTCTATAAGTCCTTCCAGATTATTTTCATCAGCCAATAAACTTCTTTCCTTGAGCCGCATGGCAAGCGGTGTATCAGTTTCTATTTTAAAAGAATTCAATTTACCTAGCTCATCTTTAGTCAGAAAATCCCATCCGCCTAAAAAATTAGAAACAAGGTATTTATCTTTTATGGGACGCCTGCTAAAGGGTAGTACGGCAAAAGTATCTTTTTCTATTGAAGGCATGATTTATCTGCTTCTTTCAAGATAAATTAGGTAATTTAAAAAATCCAGATAATCTTTGGATTTCTTAACATTTAATTCTACAAAAAAATAGCCGTTTTTTGTTTTGACGGATTTTATACGTCGGGGGTCTTCTTTTCTGATTTGATCGAACAGGCTTTTATTATATACTTCAATATTTAATTTAATTTTTAATTTATTGTCTACTTTTTGCAAAAAATGGTACATTTATCTTTAGTCGTCAGATTCTTCTTTTTCCCGTAATTCACCGATTAAATTCTCGATTTCTTTTTTCCCCGCTTCATTCACCAAGGATGGGGCAGTAGAAAATAAGGCTCTCTGCATCAGCGCTTTCACGATACCGGCATTAACTTTAAGACTGCTAAAATAATGCGCGTAATTAAGAAGTTCGTTGTAAAAATCCATTCCCAAGGTATCTAAATTTTCGTTTTTCTTTTTTGGAAAAAGCCAGATTATTATCTTGCCTTGAGGGTTTTTATCCACGTAAAGATAAGCTTTATCCAGAAATATATAACCTGCGGCATAAACCGTGGAAAGCGGATAAACTGACGGCTCGATGGTCAATTTTATTCCGCCATCAGCTTTTTCTAAAATTTTTTGCATAGCGGATTAGTCTCTTTTAAGGTGCGGTTACAGCGCCGGAGCATATCCAGAATTCCGCGGCCCTAACGTTTGCATAGCTGGTTCCTGCGTTATCGGTAAATGTTGCGGTTCCACCCTGAAATCTAAAATCACCATCGCCCATGAGAATGAGACGATAATCAAAATCACTGACGCTATCATTTGAGAAATCAATGTACGGCGTACCGCTTGCAACTGGAGTAAGAGAGCGTAATTCAATATTTGCGCTGCCAGTATTATCGCTATTTAAACGTATTTCCTGGTTATGATCTTGCTTTAATAATTGCAATTCGCGATATACGCCAAATGGTGCAGGATAATAAGTAGTAATAGTCAGCGTTTCCTGACTAAAAGCCAGGGATGACAAAAACATAGTAAAAAAGATTCCCACATTAATAAAAATAATAAAAATTTTTTTCGTCATTATTACCTCCTTTCTTGAAGATAAAATTTAGTCATATTTAATTTTATTTTATATCTAACATAACCAAAGTCAATATTTTATTCATATTTGGAAATATTACCTCGATAAAAATATTACTTGGCAAGATTATTATTAATACAAATATCAATAGGCAATTTGTAGGTTACCTAAACGTATTATTGTCGGTTCTGCTTTATTTTTACTCCCTGTCAGGCGAAAAACTACATCCACCATAGGCTGGTCTTGTTTTGGTTTATTTTTTAATTCTGCTAAAGCTGCCGTAAATTGCCTGTTGCGAGAAAGATCTACGACAAATTGATTTGTTCCGGAAAGATTCGATAATTTATAGGAAGCAACAACTAGCTCCGGCTCGTCCGCCGTAGTTAAAAGATTATCGATTAATATTTCCAGCACATCATTAGAATTAACCTTTATTATCTCTAAATCGAATTTAAGCGAGGCATTGCTATTTTTAAAAATAATACCCTGGCTAAGGCTGGTATTTTCTCCGTTATCTTGACGCAACTCTGCCCATAATTTGCCATTTTCATTGACTAACTTCACAAGCCCGCTATTACTCCAGGGAAAAACCAATGTCGCATTTTTATTGATTTCTTGCTGTAAATTTGTTCTGGCTTCGAGGTTATTTTTAAGCAATTTATCGGACATAATCGCGCGAATAATTTTATCCGTAAGCCTAAAGTCTCCATCGCGAAAATTACTCATATCCCCAGTAAGCATGCTTGTGTTTATTCCGATGCTATTAAGTTCATCCTCAAGGGAAGAGTCCCAACCGGAATGGTTAGTGGAGGTAGAATCAATTTCTGCAAAACAAATATTGGCAGCAAAAAGTAATGGAAAAATGCTTATCAGTATTAATATTTTTTTCATTATCCTCCCTTAAGAAAAGGTGAAAGATGCTGCAACTATTATAGAAATTGTTGAATAAAATGTCAATCTAAACAAAAACTTAGAGCGTATCATCCAAGCGAAGATTTTTCGCTAAAGCTCTCCATTCGTCCTCTTTCATTGAAAAACTCTCTTCTCTATTGGGAAAATCACCGTTTGTTACTTCTTTGATAAATTTACCTATTGCTACTTTTATTTCCGAAGAAAGGTCTTTATAGCTTCGTACAAATCTTGGTTTTATTTTTTTATATAATCCGAGAAAATCGTAGAGAACCAATACTTGTCCATCGCAAAATTTGCCTGCGCCAATGCCGATAGTCGGGATCTTCAACTCTTTGGTAATGAGGCGCGAAATTTGATAAGGAATACACTCTAGAACAATGCTGAAAACTCCTAAATCTTGTAATATTTTTGCTTCTTTTATAAGCATTAGAGCCGAATCCTTATCTTTGCCTTGAACCTTATAGCCGCCAAGTGAAGATGCAGTCTGTGGAGTTAAACCGATATGGCCCATAACCGGAATTTTATTTTTAATGAGATTTTTTATTACATAAATACATTCTTTACCTTTAGTTGTTGAAGCATTTCCCGAAAACCACTCAATTTTGACGGCTTCAGCTCCGCCGGCAATAAACTTTTTTGCATAATTGATGCTTTTTTTGGGATTTATCTGATAACTTAAATAAGGCATGTCCGCTATGATTAAACTATGTTTAACTGCCTTGGCTACGGCTTTAGTATGATTAAGCATTTCCGTAAAGCTTACCTTACTTGTCTCATCAAGCCCCAGGATTACGTTTGCCAAAGAATCACCGACTAAAATTATATCAATATTCGCTTCATCTAAAATTTGCGCAAAAGAATAATCGTAGCAGGTCAACATCGTAATTTTTCTTTTGCCCTTGTCAGCTAAAATGTCTTGCGGGGTTAGTTTATTCATAATATATTATAGCAGGTATGCTTATTTCTTCAGCCACTCCATCAGTTTATCAAAATTAAGGCAATTTATAATATCCGTTTTCGTAAGCCATCCTCTTCTGGCAACGCTTAAACCTAATCCCATTGACCGTAGCTGGTCTAATTGATGGCTATCTGTGCCTAAAGCAAATTTAACGCCTTTTTTCTTTGCGTGCATCACATTCGCATCGCTAAGGTCGAGCCTCTGCGGATAACAATTAATTTCCAGAGCAACCTGGTTATCTTTAGCGGCTTTGCAAATCTCGTCAATATCGATATCGTATGGCTCGCGAACCCCCCATAATCTTCCTGTGGGATGCGCGATAATATTTACGTATTTATTTTTGCAGGCACTGGTAATTCTTTTTGTAAGTTGAACTCTTGTTTGCTTAAATCCAGTATGAATTGCTGCAATAACCACATCAAATTCTTTTAAAATACTTTCCGAATAATCAATTCCCCCATCTGAAGTTATGTCAACCTCTGTTCCGCTTAGAATGCGGACTTTACTTTCTTTGTTAATTTTTTCAATCTCCTTTAGTTTTTTATAGACTTCTTCCTTAGAAAGGCCGCCGGCAACTTTAAGGCTTTGGGAATGGTCGCATATTGCCACATATTCATAATTGTAGGTTTCGATTTTTTTTGCGATTTCTTCAATAGAAGATAGTCCGTCGCTATACTTTGAATGAACATGAAAATCACCTTTAATATCTTTTAGCCCAACCAGTTTTGGTAATTTTCCGCAAATAGCCGCATCTATCTCCCCTCGATCCTCTCTTAATTCCGGGGGAATGTAATCCATTTTAAACAAAGAAAAGATATCCTTTTCGGTTTTTCCGGCAAGCTTTTTATTACCTCTAAAAACCCCGTATTCATTTACTTTTAAGCCCTTTTTAATTGCTAACTGGCGCAATTTAATATTAAATTCTTTTGAACCGGTAAAATACAAGAGAGCTGCGCCAAAGCTATTATCTTCGACAACCCGTAAATCTACCTGCATGTTATTTTCTTTTGCGACTATCGAAGATTTGGTCTCGCCATGGGCTAAAATTTCTTTTACTAAAGGGAGCGTGACGAATTTATCCATTATCGGTTTAGGATTTTTTGAGGTAATTAGTATATCGATATCTTTTACTGTGTCTTTCTGCCGGCGTAAAGAGCCGGCAACTTCGATTTTATCTATCTCTTCCATTACCTTTAAGCTATCGAGAAAAGTTTTTGCTACATTAAGCGCAAAATTAATCGGTTGTCTCGATGCGCCTTTTTTTATGAGGCCGATTCCCCTTAAGATGTTTTCCTCGGTTTTTTCTCTTATGCCTTCAAGGTTTTTTAATTTACCTTCCCGGACTGCCTTTTCCAGTTTTTCTACCGAATCTATCTTTAATTCTTCGTAGAGCTTTTTAACCGTCTTGGGGCCAAGCGAAGGTATCTCCATCATTTTCACGAGGCCGTCTGGCATCTTTTTTTTGAGCTCATCCAAATATTTGAGTTTGCCGGTCTTTATTATTTCTTTAATCTTCTCCGCCAGGTCGGCGCCGATACCGGGAATTTCTTTAAGTGCGCCTTTTCCTGCGACTACCTCAATGGCGTCTTCAAGATTATCCAGGCTTTGAGCCGCATGCTCATAAGCCCTGATACGAAAAACATTTTCGCCTTTAAGCTCTAATATTTTCGCTATCTCTCGAAATATCCTAGCTACTTCCTGATTTTTCATTGCTGAATTTTAAAAAATTATCTGCCGGATTTATAAGAGGCATAAACTTTGTTCTTTATACCGCCCCTTGAAGTAAACGATCCGGTTATGCAGATTTCGTAAGGATTGAGTATTTTCTTTAAATCTTTAAGAATTTGATTAACGACGTGCTCATTATAAATTTTTACATTACGGTAGGAATATAAATAATATTTCAGAGATTTCAATTCAATAAGTTTTTGGCGCGGAACATAATTTATCGTAATTATTGCAAAATCCGGCAGGCCGGAAAACGGGCAAATAGAAGTAAACTCTTCAGTGCTCAATTCTACATTGGTTCTTTGCTTGGGATACTCATAGCGAATCGCTTGCAGAATCGAAGCATCTATGTGTTTGGGCAGAAAAGTCTCTCCGCTTGTTTTTTTCGCCTTTTTCTCCAGTGGATCTACGTATCTATCCGGATAAATCATATGGGCATTATACCAAAGTTTTTATGAACTCATAGGCAAAATATCGAACTCCAAATGGTAGCACAAAAACTCCCTTAAAATAAATAAAATCTCCTTTTCGCATTCCTCTGTAGGATTTAAGCGAAGAGCGATAATAAAATCATTATTTTGCATATAGAATATTGAAGCAATAGTCTCCCGGCCTATTCTCCTTAAGTCATGCTCTTTGTTGCTGCATTTTTTACAAATAAGCCCTCCTCTAAGTACGCTAAAAAACGTTTCTTCATCAATTGGCTTATGGCAATTAAGACACTTTCCGAATTCCGGCTTAAAACCGGAAAGTGTCAGGAATTTTACCAAAAATACATATAACACTCTATGCGTATCTTCTTTCTCCAAAAAAGAAAGTGCTTCTTTGATCAGATTAAATACCTCTGCATTTTTATCCCAAGCACCTAAGGCTTTGTCGGTAAGATTAATAAAAACTGATGCCGCAGTGGCAGCTTTAATATTTTTTCGCAAAAAAGCATAATCGCGCACTAAATCAACAAACGAAACCAGCCAGATATCGCTTTTTTTGGGATAAAAAACAAGTTCATTGAGAGTAAATATATCTAGGTTAGAAGAAAATTCTTTTTTGGGAGTATAAAAACCTTTTAAAATTCCGGTAATTTTCCCGAATTTCTTCGTATAGAAAGAAGCGATAACACTGGTTTCCCGGAAGTTGTGGCGTTTCATTAAAAAACCGATGTCTTTTGCAATCATAAATTTATGCCTATCTGTCTATTGAATAGATTAAATTTGAATCAGCCTCAACCAACCTTTGTAGAATTCTTTCCTGTTTTCTATCCATTATCAGTTTTTCTTTTGCTTTTGTATCATCATAACCCAAGAGATGCAGGATGCCGTGGATAAGATAAAGCATTAACTCCTCCTGCCATTTCTTGCCATAATAAGGGCAAGCTTTTTCTGCCTGCTCTACAGATATAACTATTTCACCAAGATAATCTTTTTGAAGCTTATCCTGCAGAGGAAAAGCGATTACGTCAGTTGGCCGCATATTTTTAAAAAATTTCTTATTCAATTTACTGATAAATTTATTATCACAGAAAAGAATTGAAACCTTCGCACGCGGCTCATTAAGCAGAAAAAAGACTTCTTTAAGAATTAGATTGATTTTTTTTATATTTATATTTTTAATCTTCTGCCGGGAGGTTATTTCTGAATTTTGATTATTTTCTGGCTTTAGGCTTTGTCTTTTACTGTTCATCTTTTGGATAATTTATGCGGGTATGAAACAGCGCATTAAGGACGTGGGTAAATTTCTGGGTTATCTTTTCAAGGTCTTTAAGAGTTAAACTACTTTCATCAAGCTCCCCCTCCGTAAATCTTTTTCGCACAACTTCTTTTACCATTTCTTCTATTCTTGAGGGTGTGGGTTCGTCAAGCGTGCGCGAAAGCGCTTCAATTGTATCAGCCAGAGCCACGATTGCCGTTTCTTTGCTGTGTGGCCGGGGGCCGGGATAACGGTAGTCCTCTTCGTGTTCCGTACCTGGCTCAAGCTCTTTGGCCCTTTGGTAGAAATAATAAACCAGTGTTCTTCCGTGATGTTCGGTAATAAAGTTTATTATTTTCGGATTGACGTGGTATTTATGGGCAAGCTCGATACCATCTTTGACGTGATTGGTTATGATCAATTTACTCATCGAGGGCTTTAAATCCTTATGGATGTCTTTATAACCCACGATATTCTCGACAAAATAATTTGGCTTAATCATTTTTCCTACATCATGATAATATGCGCCGACTCTCGCTAAAAGAGAGTTAGCGCCTATACTTTCAGCGGCGGCTTCACTTAAATTTGCAACTACCAATGAATGCTGATAAGTTCCCGGCGCTTCTAAAATTAATCTTCTTAATAACGGATGGTTAAGATCGGAGAGCTCAAGCAATGATATGCTGGTCACAACCTTGAACATATATTCAAAAATAGGCAAAAGTATGGTTAAGGCTATAGCGATTACACCGTTAATAAAGCAAAGCGCAAGAAGAGCTGTGTCCGGCCTGAATCCCGTTATAAAACCGGCGTTTTTCACTTTCTCTATCAAGAAAGCTACAATAAACTGTATCACTCCGGCAAGAATGCCTGCTTTTATAACTTCGAACCTTCTTCTGGCTCGGTAAGAAAATAATGCCGCGCTTAGCGAGCCGACGAACAAGCTGGTTCCCACAGTAAGGTTTCCTCCCTCAATGCTTGCGCCAAGAGAAAAGAAAAATAGCGAAAAGAGAAAAGAGAATTCAAGGTTATCAAACAAAAGCGTAACCAGCATTACAAAACCGATTGCCGGTATACCGTAACCCGGTATACGAAAGGTTACGGTTGTAAGTATGGAAACTAAAATTGCAAGTGCTACCAGGATAAACAAATCTAAAGCAGAAATAGATATTTCTATCTTTCTAAAATATTTAGCGTAAAGAAGCAGGAAGAAACCGAATAGTAGCGGAGATATGTCTATGGAATAGGTAAAAAACACAATTCCTGCGACAATAAAAAATACTGCCGCCCAAAAAATTTGCAACAGCATATTAAGCTGTTTTTTCTCGATATGAATCTTCATAAGCTTGAATTATTTTCTGGACTAACGGATGCCTCACCACATCTTTTCTGCTTAAAGAAATAAATTTTATATCTTCAATACGCTTTAAAATGTTTATTCCTTCCATGAGGCCCAGAGGCTTGCCTCCTGGTAAATCTGTCTGGGTAATGTCTCCGGTTATTACCGCTTTTGAATCAAAGCCAAACCGGGTTATAAACATCTTTAATTGCTCGGCAGTGCAGTTCTGCGCTTCATCAAGGATAATAAACGCATTATTTAAGGTTCTGCCGCGCATATAGGCTAAAGGCGCGACTTCGATTACGCCGGTTTCGATATATTCCTCAATTGTTTCCGGCTGCATCATATCATAGAGCGCATCATACAGGGGCCTTAGATAGGGCCCTAATTTTTCGTATAAATCGCCTGGTAAAAATCCCAGCGACTCCCCTGCCTCAATCGCTGGGCGAGTAAGGATAATCCTGCCGGCCTTTTTATTTATCAGGAAATTCACCGCCATGGCCATGGCAAGATAGGTTTTGCCGGTTCCTGCGGGGCCAATAGAAAAAACAATATCATAATCCCGCATTGCCCGGACATATTCAGTTTGCCCATGCGTTTTAGGATAGACAAATTTCTTGTGTGCCGCAAAAACTCTTATTCCTTCTTGCTCTATAGGTTTCGATTGTGGTATTCTAAAGACTTCCGGACCTTGGGCATTTGTTCCTAAATATTGTGCGAGCTCTTCCCGATCAAAGACAAGCCCCTCTTTACTTAAATCGAGCATTTTCTTTAAGAAATTTGCGGCCTCTTCGGTATTGGAAGCTTTTCCCTTAATCAAAACGCCATGGGATTTCAAAGAAATGTTTACCTTGAATTCTTTTTCCAGTAAACGGAGGTTACGGTCTTCTGCACCGAATATCTCCCGTATTTTGGAAAGATCTTCTATGTTTACTAACTTTTCCATAAATCAGTTACGAAGGTTACGGATGTTACGAAAGTTAGAATGTTACAATAAATCAAGTGATTGGAGGGTAACCTTCGTAACTTTCGTAACCTGAAATTTATTTACTTAATACTGGTATCTTAATTGTCTTTCCGGGACGTAAACTGTTTGGGTTTTTCAGGACATCTTTGTTTTCTTCGTAAAGCATCTGCCATTTTCTGGTTGTGCCGTAAAATTTTTCGGAAATCTTCTGCAAGGTGTCATCTTTTTGAATGACATAGTTTTCATATTTTTTCTCTGGCACCTGATTTTCAACTGCCGGTGCCTCAACCTGAGCAACTTGTTCCTGGGCAACTGGTGCTTCGGCTGGTTTAGTTTCTTCCTCTTTTACGCCTTTATGCCGCGGAAGCTTCGGAAGCGAAGGAAGTTCGATCTCTAAGACTGAATTTATACGGTTAGGGCCTAATTTTTTTGTTTTAGGTTCTGCTTTAGGAGTTCCGAAAAGAAAACCCTGGTTTCCCTTTATTTCAGTATCTACCCTTGGTGTTTCTGTGGTATAGGTTCTAGTAATGCATCCGCCTAAAAGAATAATCCCTAAGAATACTGTTAGATACCTCATAAACCCTCCTCTTTAGGATACAACAAAAACTAATTTTGTAGTTGGTAGTTTGTAGTTGGTAGTTTGTTTAAATAAAACTGCGAGTTTCATTCAACTAACTACAAACTACTAACTACTCTTCTCCTGCTCGATCAATTTTATATATACTTCCTTTAACTGTTTATCTTCAACATACGAAGGCGCATCAGAAAGAAGGCATGTGCCTTTTTGTGTTTTCGGAAAAGCAATAACATCTCTGATACTTTCAGATTTAGTGATAATCGAACATAAGCGGTCTAGCCCGAAAGCAATACCTCCGTGCACTGGGGCACCGTATTTGAAAGCATCGAGAAGAAAACCAAATTTCTTTTTTGCATCTTCATCGGATATACCAAGAATCGAGAAAATCTTTTGCTGCATGCTCGATGAATGTATCCTTATCGAGCCTCCGGCAATCTCTTCGCCGTTTAGAATAAGGTCATAGGCTCTGGCTTTTACTTTGGAAAGATCGCCGGAAAGTAAGCCAACATCCTCTATTTTTGGCGAGGTAAAAGGGTGGTGGCAGGCCTGCCATCTTTTTTCTTCATCATTGTATTCAAAAAGCGGAAAATCAACTACCCAGAGAAAACGATATTCGCCTTCTCCGATATCGGGTTTGTCGCTTTTATGTTTTTCCATAGCCTCGGCATAAGGAATTCTTAAAAACGGTTTTTTGATTTCTATACCAAGCGCATTTTTAAAAACCTCGACCACCATATCTTCCATAAGCGACATTATGTCGTCTTCGGTGATAAAAGACATTTCAATATCAAGCTGGGTAAATTCCGGCTGACGGTCTTTACGTAAATCTTCGTCGCGGAAACACCTTGCAAACTGGTAATACCTGTCCATGCCGGAAACCATAAGAATCTGCTTAAAAAGCTGCGGCGATTGCGGAAGAGCGTAAAACTTATTCGGACTCAAACGCGAAGGCACAAGAAAATCGCGCGCGCCTTCCGGTGTTGATTTAGTTAAAAACGGCGTTTCGATTTCGAGAAAATCTTTTTTATTGAGGAAATCCCGAAGAGCCTGGTTAAAATTATGGCGTAAAACCATTTTATCCAGGGATTTTTTTCTGCGTAAATCAAGGTAACGATAAATAAGCCTTACTTCTTCCGAAGGCTCCACGTTATCATCAATCACAAATGGAAGGTCCAAAGACTGGTTAATTATCTCAAGCTCGACGCCGAAAAGTTCGACTAGCCCGGTTTTAAGCTTGAGGTTTTCCGTTCCTTTTGGTCTGTTATTGACAATACCTTTTATTTTGATAACGTCTTCGCTTCTTAAAGCCTTTGCTTCCTCATAAGTTTCTTTATGGGGCTTGGGCGTAAAAACTACCTGGGTAATGCCGTATCTGTCGCGTATATCGATAAAAATTAATTTGCCGTGGTCTCGGCGCGAAGAAACCCAACCGCATAATACAACTTTTTTGTCTAAATCATTTTGAGTAAGCTCACCGCAAGTATGCGTTCTTAACATGATTTGTCCTTCCTTATCCGGTTACGCCTTACGGTTGCAGTTACGCAACACGTTTCGTCTATCGTTATACATCATACGTATGACGCAACCGTAACGAGCCGCGCTAAGTGCAACCGACTAACGCAACTCTTCTCTCTCACGCTGCGCCTTCTCCGTCGGCAATGTAGCCGCGTAATGTCGATATCAATTCTTCCTTCTTTATTTTCTCCTGCTCTCCAGTTTCCATGTTTTTTAAGAGAACATATCCTTCTTTGTATTCGTCATCTGCGATAATTACCACATAGCTTGCCTCTTTTCTTTCCGCGTAACGGAATTGCCCCTTGAGGGACTTTGCACAAAAATCCATATCCGCAGAAATATTCGCGTTCCTTAAAAGTTGCAAAATAAGATATGCCTCGTTAATAAGTTTTTCGCCGGTTAGAGCGACAAACGCTGTTTGAGGTGTAATTTTGCCTTTTTTGTTTAAAGCTAAAATAATCCTTTCTACGCCAAGGGCAAAGCCGATGGCTGGAATTTCCGGCCCGCCTAAATTCTTGATGAGATTATTATATCTTCCGCCGGCGCCGAGTGCATCCTGTGAGCCGAGGTATCCAGAGGTAATTTCAAAAACCGTATTTGTGTAATAATCAAGGCCCCTAACCAAACATGGATTATAGTCCGGTTTTAGTCCGGAATTTTTTAAGATAGACATTAAATCATTGAAATCTTTTTTGCAATCCGCGCAAAGATAAAACCGGTCATTAATATCGCGGACGCAAAAATTATTGGCAATCTTTTTACATTGCTCTTCTTTGCAGTCAAGAATCCTTAGGGAATTTTTCTCCAGGCGTCTTTTGCAATCGTCGCAAAGCCTTGATTTTTCTCTGGCTAATTCTTCTCTTAGAAGCTGTTGGAATTTTTCTTTATCGCTCTGGCACCCCAGTGTGTTGATATTTAATTTAACCTGGGATATGCCGATGGCCTCAAGAATCTTCATCGCCAGCAAAATTATTTCGGCATCTAGATATATACTTTTTGACCCAATAGCTTCGGCGCCGAAATGATTGAATTGACGCAGCCGCCCTCTTTGCGGCCGCTCACCCCGAAACATTGGGCCGATATAGAAAAATTTGCTCAAACTCCTTTGTTTATAAATTGAATTTTCAAGATAGTAGCGGACAACCTGTGCGGTCCCTTCCGGTCGCAAAACTATGCTGGTGTCTTCTTCGGAACGTTTTATAATCCGGAAAATTTGTTTTTCAACAATATCCGTGGTTTCTCCGACACTCCGGACAAAAACACCTTCTTCTTCGATAAGCGGAAGGATGATTTCTTCATATCCGAACAAATGAAAAATTTTACGGGCTCCTTCAGCGAGTTCGTTAAATAGATTTGCTTCGGCAGGAGAAAAATCATAAGTCCCCCTGACGCTTTTGTAGGTTTTTGTCATATTTTTAGGAGTGAAATTACTTAATGGCTTGTTTCATTTCGAGGCCGGGCTTAAAGGTTACCGTATGCCTTTCAGGAACTGGAACGACTTGCCCGGTTTTGGGATTTCTTCCAATTCTTCGTTTCCTGATTTTTACCTGAAAAACCCCGAAATTCCTTAATTCTATGCGGTCGCCGTTCTTTAAAGCCTCGAAAATAGTGTCAAAAGTGCGGTGTACAACCTCTTTTACCACTACCTGTTTTATATTTGTTTCTTGAGCTATCTTTAAGACAATATCGCGTTTACGCATGGCTTTAGTCTATCATTGTTTTTGGGGGTGTCAAGGGAGTAATAAAACGCAACACGTATCACGTGATACTTGTTACGTGGTACGTCTTATGTGGTACGTGGAACTTGTTACCTGCTTAATTACAGTATCAACGAAATGTTTTCTTCTCCAATCAGGGATTCTATTTCCTTCAAAACATTTTCGCTTAAACGAAGAGAAAAACCGTTGCCTGTTTTTATTTTTATGCCGTTTAACTTTGAGCCGTTGAACATGAAAACTACCGGCGTTTGGCCGCGGTTATTAAGAAAAATTTCTTTAAGGCGGGCCAAGGGGAATTTATCGCCTTTAACGGCAATATTTAATCCTTTGATGCTATCAAAGATGCTTTCCATTGGTATTATTTGGCTGGCTAAAACCTTGGGGGTCTTATCTTTTGACTCAAGTTTGCCTTTTATAATCACGATGCTTTTTTCCCGCAAGTTTCCGGAAACCTCGGCAAAGAGCCGCGGGAAAACAAAAACCTCAACCGCTGATGTCTCGTCTTCGATTTTTAAAATCGCCATTCTTTCGTTGGCTTTTCTGGTTGTAATCACCCGCGCTTTGTCAATTATACCGCAGATAATCACCTCTTCCTTGTATTCAAGGTCATACAACGAACCAATTTCCTGCCTCTTTAAATGCTTGACTGTGTTTGCGTATGAATATAACGGGTGGCTTGAGACATAAATCCCAAGCAGAGATTTTTCAAAACCAAGAATCTCAAGGAGCGGCCATTCTTCAACTTGGGGGATTTCTTCGCGTTTCTTGGGAGCGGAAAATAAAAGCATTTGCAAAGGGTCTTCCTTCTTTATCGTGCGCGCTAAAACTTTATCAAGTATGGCTACCATTTGCGCGCGTTTCAGGCCGAAACTATCCATCGCTCCTGATTTTATAAGACTTTCAATAACCTTTTTATTTACTACCCGTGAATCTACGCGGTCGCAAAAATCGAAAAAGTCATCGAATTTTTTCTGCTTGCGAACTTCGATAATACTGTCAAGCGCAGTGGTGCCGACATTCTTAATCGCCAGTAACCCGAATCTGATATTTTTCTCGTCCGTAACCGTAAAATTTGCAAAACTCGTATTTATATCCGGAGGAAGCACTTTCATATCCATACGGTTTACTTCGTTTACGTATTCAACAATTTTGTCGGTGTTCGTACGTTCACTCGTAAGAAGTGCCGCCATAAATTCTACAGGATAATTTGCTTTCAGGTATGCTGTACGGTACGAAATCATTGCGTAAGCGGTGCTATGTGATTTGTTAAATCCATACCCCGAAAAATAATCGATCAAATCAAAAATCTGCGTGGCAATGCGCTGGCCGATATCGTTTTTCCGGCTTCCTTCGATAAACAAATTTCTCTGTTCTTCCATGATTTCGGGAATTTTTTTACCGATGGCTTTTCGCAAAAGATCAGCCTGGGCAAGGCTAAAACCCGCAAGCTTTGAAGCAATCTGCATAGTTTGCTCCTGATAAAGAATGATGCCGTAGGTTTCTTTAAGAATTGATTCAAGCTTGGAATGCAAATATGTAACTGGTTTTTTCCCGGCTTTCCTGTCGATAAAATCATCGACCATCCCGCTTCCAAGCGGCCCCGGACGATAAAGCGCAAGCACTGCGATTAAATCTTCGAAACGCGTAGGTACAAGTTTGGTTAGGATTTCGCGCATGCCCCTAGATTCAAGCTGGAATACGCCGATTGTTTCAGCGTCAGCAAGCAATTTAAAAGTTTTCTTATCGTCAAGCGGCAAATTTGTAATATCAAGATCGACGCCTCTGGTTCTTTTTATTATTTTTACGGTCGAGTCAATAACGGTAAGGGTTTTGAGCCCAAGAAAATCCATCTTGAGCATGCCGGTTTTTTCAAGCGATTCCATATCAAAACCGGTAACAATTTCATTTTCGGCGCCACGGGTTAAAGGTATACGCTCCATTAACGGCTTATCGGAAATAACTACTCCTGCAGCGTGAGTTGAGGCATGACGGGAAAGGCCCTCAAGCTGCATAGCAACATCAATTAAGCGCTTTATACCGCTGTCTGAATCATACACCTGTGCAAGTTCCGGGCTTTGCGTGAGCGCTTCTTTTAAAGTGGTTTGATGACCAACAACAACCGGTATCATTTTTGCGATTTTATCCACCTCGGAATAGCTGTAGCCCATAACTCGTCCAACATCTCTGATAACGGCCCTGGCAAGCATGGTTCCAAAGGTAATAATCTGGGCAACGTTGGCTTCTCCGTATTTCTGGCTGACGTACTTTAAAACCTCGGAGCGTTTTTCGTAACAGAAATCCATGTCAATATCGGGCATAGAGATACGCGCCGGATTAAGAAACCTTTCAAAAAGAAGATCATAACATAAAGGGTCGATGTCGGTTATGCCAAGAAGAAAACCAACAATACTTCCGGCAGCGCTTCCGCGCCCCGGTCCTACCGGAATATTACTTTCTTTGGCGTATTTTATAAGATCCCAGACAATCAAAAAATAGCTGGCAAAACCGGTATTTTTAATTACATCAAGTTCATACTTAAGGCGGTTTTCCACTTCTTCGTTAACCTCATGATAGCGTTTGGGAAGATTTTCATAAACTATCGACCGCAGATAATCCATTTCGGTTTCATTATTCGGTATGGGAAATTTAGGAAGATGTATTTTAGAGAAATCAAAAGTCAAATTACATTTTTGCATTATCTCAATAGTATTTTCTATGGCAATGGGTATGTCTTTAAATATTTCCTTCATCTCTTCCGGGCTGCGGAAATAAAATGTCTGACTGCCGAACTTAAAACGGTTTGGATCAGACAGGGTCGTTTGTGTCTGTATTCCAAGAAGTACTTCATGCGCAAAGGCTTCGTTCTTTTCTATATAATGAATATCATTGGTAGCAACGAGGGCTATATTGAGTTCTTTGGAAATCCTTAAAAGACTATCGTTTGCCTTTTTTTGCTCCGGCAAATCATTATCCATAATTTCCAGGTAGAAATTTCCTTTGCCGAAAATTTGCAGGTAATCATCCGCAAGTTTATAGGCGCCTTTTACATCGTCAGAAATTATATGTGAGGCAATTTCTCCTTTCAGGCAGGCGCTCAAGCCGATTAAGCCTTTGCTGTTTTCGGTTAATATTTGTTTGTCTATTCTTGGTTTATAGTAAAAGCCCTCAAGAGAGGCAAGGCTAACAAGCTTGATAAGGTTTTTATAGCCTTCTTCGTCTTTAGCAAGCAATATCAGGTGAAAATTACTGTCCTCGCCGCTTTTATAATCTTTATCAAAACGCGAGCCCGGAGCGATATAAACCTCACAGCCGATAATCGGTTTAATCCCTGCTTTCATGCACTCTTTATAAAATTTGATTGCGCCGAAAAGATTGCCGTGATCGGTAATAGCCAGACCGGGCAATTTGAATTTAGAAGCTTTATCGATGAGTTTTTCAAGCAGGCAGGCTCCGTCAAGAAGGCTGTACTGCGTATGAACATGAAGGTGGATAAAATCTGCGTGCGCCATATTTGTAAGCCGAAAGCTGGAGATAAACTCTAAACACTAACTGAATCTCCGCGGGCTAAAGCCCGTGGTTTCATATTACTGCATAATCTGGCCATAGCCAGATTATGCCACAAGTGCCCTCGCTCAGCCAGGAAAATTCTGGCTTCGCTCGTAGCCCTGTCCAGCCCGCGGGCTAAAGCCCGGGGGTGGGCGGTCTGCTACTCTAAACGTTTAGAGTTTGGAACCTTCAAGTTTCGAGTTTGTCCTTCGACTCACTTCGTTCGCTCAGGATGGTGAGCGAGCCTTTAGGCGAGTCGAACCATTTAGAGTTTAGGGTTTTCAGCCAAAGGCTGACCCGCCCAAATAAAATATTACGGTGACGG
>JAJYOP010000019.1 GCA_021796115.1 bacterium | reverse complement strand
ATGATTCTTCAGGGGGCGGAGGCAAACGGATTTTAGCGGATGCAGACGGATAAAAAACCTATAATTATCCGTATGCATCCACAATCATCCGTGACATCCGTCCTTAAAAATAAAAAAATGGGGAAGCCCCAGTAAACCCCAGCCACTTGCTTTTTCACATAATTTTCCCAGCGCAATCATTTAACTATCAGGTTATTTTTATTTTTTGCGCAGGCAAAACTTCATTACTTACCGGAGCGCTTAACGTAAGTAATTCATTATTAACTTTCATCCAAATTTAGATGTTTTTTTGGGGGGGTACCGCAGAAAATCAGGAAAGATTTGCGCCCTGCGTTAAAGGAAGCTTAACCGTAACTGTGGTAGTTTTGTTTTCTTCACTTGTTATATCTATGGCTCCTTTATGCAGATTTACGATTTGATAGCATACCGTCAGGCCAAGACCGGTGCCTTTGGCTTTAGTCGTATAAAATGGCTCATACAGCCTTTTTAAGCTTTCTTTATTCATCCCTGCACCGTTATCGGAAATATGCACTTCCAAAAAATTACCGTTGAGAATATCCGTGGAAATTTCTATCCGTCCCAGGCCTTTTTTTGTAATAATAGCATCGTAAGCATTATTTAATATATTGTCAAAAAGCTCGTTCAGCTGCAAAGGATCTGCTTCCATTGGTGTATCTATTATGGAAGCGCGGATCTCGATATTGTTTTTTTCCGACTGCGGCCGGATATGTTCCACACACTCTTCAAGTATGTCTTTTATATTTATCTTTTGGTAAGAGGAAACTTTGAGCCGCGAATAAAAAAGCAAATTATTGATAATCTGATCGCTTTCGGTTATCTTTTTCTCGATATTCGCCAAATGTTTTTCTAAATCATCATTGGCGCTTTTCACTTTTATATTATAAGCCGCCATGCGCATCGCCGCCAAAGGATTCCTTAGCTCATGTGCAACCGTTGCGGCAAGTGTGCCAATATCCGAGAGGCGTTTGGCCGCGCTTAATTCCCTTTGTGTTTTAAGTAGCTCGCCTTCTGCCTGTTTTCTTTTTGTGATGTCTACCAGGCACAGGATAACCCCTTCAACTTTTCCTGAATTATCCTTAACCGGCTGCAAGCTCCAATCGCAATAAGTTAATCCGTGCTCATAATTCCTTTCATACAGGAAAGGCTGGGCAAACATCGAATCAAATATTCCTCTTTCAACAACGCGTTCAAAAATTTCTCTGTTTTTATCGTTAGGATATAATGCAAACATATTCTTTCCTACAAAAAATTCGGGAGTTTTATTGTCAGCGGCCGCATATGCGTTATTTACTCTGATAAAATTAAAATCCCTGTCGAGATAAGCGATCATAAAATTGGTATTGGAGAATATTTTTTCAAGTAACTCGCTTGAGCGTTCAACCTTTTCGGTAAGGCTAAATTTCTGGATGCCATCGCCGATAAAAGGCATAACCTTTTCTAGAGAATCAACCTTATCCGACGGAAAAATATTCTTACGTTTATCCGCAAGATGAATCGCAGCAATAGGAATATTCTTGTAACGGATAGGAACAACGGCTATTGACTTAAAACCTTCCGCCATACACACACCGCGGTAGTGGCTCTTACCTTTCTTGGGAAGCGTTTTTAAAAATTTATCTGTATCGTTTATAAAAAAAGAGCCTGACTCGGTAATAATTTTTTTGTCCCATGATAGATATTTTCCGGTAATAACCCGGGTACAGGCGCAGGAATCAGATTCAAGGGAAAGCAGATTCTCCGATTCCATGAAACTATGGCTGTAGCCTGTGTGGGCTTCATAAGGAATCCTTTTCTCCTCGTCAACAATACGTATGCCTGCGCATTCGCATCTTACCCAGCTCTTCATAAGCCGCAACGCTATTTTTATGTATTCTTTTTTGTCGTGGCAACGATCGGCAAGTTTGAGCAGCGCATTTGTTATACGGATAAATTTTTCTGTTTTAATGCGTTCGGCCAATTCATTATTTAAACGTACATTTGTTCTTGCCAAATCACGCGTACGTTCTCTTACCCGCACTTCAAGCTCTTTATTAACCTTCTTTATGGCATCCTCTGCCTTCTTGCGTTGTATAGCTACAGCAATCAAGCCAGTAAGGGATTTCATCAGCAAAATCTCGTCCGGATTAAAGGTATCGCGGTTTTTGGTTCCAAAAGAAAGCGTTCCCAGGATTTCTTTCCCAATTTGTAATGGGTAGCAGCAATAAGCCCTGACACCGTAGTTGCGTATTAGATTAGTGTGTGGATTCTTTTTTTCAAAAATATTTTCGGCAATATAACGCTTGGGGCGGGACGCCGCATAACCGCATAGAGCGCCATCATAATCAAGCCATTCAATGCGTTTAGCTTCTTTCTTTGGAATGCCTGCGTAGGAATTAAGATAAAAGCGCTTATCTTCCGGCACAGCCATAAAATTTAAAAAAACCTGGCATTTTAAAAATTTCATCGTCCTTTTGCTTAACTTATTGATGATTGCCCGGGGATTCCTGGCGGTTAAAAGAGCTGCGGCAGCATAGGAAAGAATAGAATTGTATTGTTCGTTCCAACGCCATTCATTTTCTAGGTGTTTTCGTTCTGTAATATCCTTTTCTTGGGCGATGGTAGAAATAATCATATTATTATCGGAGCATTAGCAGTTATAGCTATAGCGCTAAGCATCTTTCTTTATACGCCTTAGATAGGAAAATGATATACGGTGTTTCTTGCAAAATAGGAAATAAAATATTGCGTATTAGCGAAGCAATTACAATTATAACAGTAGCCAAGACATATTCAAGCCTTCCCGAATAATACGAGTGAAGCCTCTCCGGTTTTTAGCCCCCTGACGCAAGAATATTATTGCACGCATTCATCCAGCCCTTCTCAAAGGGCTGGCTTCATCCCCAGGCCATCCCAGAAGGGATGGCCCTTCCTAATACCTTGTATTTGAAGCCGTAGGCGCACAAAAGTGCGTTGGCGAATTATCCCTGAAGGGGATTGGCCCCGCTGAAGATCGTGAGGCGGGGTAATTTATTCGTATCTTAAAGCTTCGATTGGGTCGAGGTTTGAGGCCTGGCGCGCCGGCCAAAGCCCGAAGACTATGCCTACGACCAAAGAAAATGTGGTGGCAAGAATTACTGAAGATGTTTCAACTCTGACTGGCCATCCGGCAAAAACAGTAATCAGTAAAGCGATGCTTGAGCCAAGAAGAATCCCTGAGATACCGCCAAGAAACGCCATCAGTACTGATTCGATTAAAAATTGCGTCATGATATCTTTATTGGTTGCGCCGATTGCCTTGCGCAAACCGATTTCGCGCGTGCGCTCCGTAACCGACACAAGCATGATATTCATAATTCCTATCCCGCCGACCAAAAGCGATATCGCGGCGATAGCGCCCAAGAGTAACGACATTGTTTTTGTGGTAGCCTCCAGTGTATTTTTAATATCTGCCATATTGCGTATTTGAAATGTATCTTGCTCATCCTTCGTAACCAGGTGATGTTGTTTTATAATGATATTGCTTATATCATCCTGGATTTTGGCTATTGCATCAGGGCTCGTTGCTTCCACAGAAATCGAATCAAGATAATCTTTTCCAAAAACCCTGTACATTGCTGTGGTAACCGGAATAATTGCTATGTCATCCTGGTCACGAAAACCGGTTGCGCCTTTTACCGGAAGTATCCCAATAACTTTGAAATTAATTAGATTTATTTTTATCGTTTCGCCAATGGGGTTGGCATCGCCAAAAAGCTGCTTTACTACCGTCATCCCAAGGACAGCTACCTTATCTCTTCTTTTTACTTCTTCTTCAGTGAAGAACCTTCCCTCTATAGGGGTTGCGGCGCGAATTTCAGCATAATTTACTCCATCACCCTCTACTTGTGTACTCCAGTTATTGCTTCCATAAACTAATTGCCCTCTTCCGCTAACTGAAGGGCTGACTCTTTTTACTTCAGGAAGCTTTTCGATGGCGGCAACATCTTGAAAAGTAAAACGCGTAACCGTACCTGCGCCGCCAGCTATGCCATGAATCCTGGATGAACCCGGCATTACCAAAATAAGATTCGACCCTAAAGATGATAATTGTTTTTCGATTGACTCTTTTGCGCCGGTTCCAACGGCAAGCATGGCAATTACCGCGGCTACGCCGATTAGTATTCCGAGAATAGACAGGAAAGAGCGCATCTTGTGCGATAACATTGATTGGCCGGCCTGAAGGAGATATTCAAAAAACTGGATCTCCCTTGCCTTTTTCTCATGTTTAGACAATACTTCGTCAATTAATTTATCTGCCTGGGCTTCCTCTTGCGGCTTTGGCGTAGGAGTCTGTTTTGTATCGGAAACAATTTTTCCGTCAAGCATGCGGATGACGCGCTTGGCATGCACCGCCATTTCGTTTTCATGGGTAACCATAATAATGGTTTTACCTTTTTCGTTTAAAGTTTTAAGTATGGAAATTATTTCTTCTTTGCTTTTTGAATCAAGGTTGCCGGTAGGTTCATCCGCAAAAATAATCAGCGGCTCATTTACTAACGAACGGGCGATAGCCACCCTCTGTTGCTGGCCTCCGGATAATTCGTTTGGCCGATGATTCATTCTTGCCGAAAGACCGACTTCTTCGATTCTTTGTTTTGCTCTTTCTTTCAAATGCCGTTTTCCGGCATAAATCAGAGGCAGCTCTGCATTCTCAAGCGCCGTCATCCTGGGGAGAAGATGAAACTGCTGAAAAACAAAACCTATCAACCGGTTGCGTATTGCGGCTAATTCATTATCGGCAAAATTATTCAGTTTTTTTTCTCCAAGATAATATTCGCCGGAATCGGGCCGGTCAAGAAGCCCGAGGATATGCATAAGCGTGGATTTACCCGAGCCTGACGGCCCCATAATTGCAAGGAACTCCCCGCTTGAAACTTTTAACGAAACATCGGAGAGAGCCTCAACTTTAGCTTCCCCCATTTGATAGGTTTTAGAAATATTTTTAAGCTCTATCATTTTATTTTTTAGTGGCGGTACTTCTCTTCCTTCCAAAAGGCAAGAATGGATTTGAGGTCGTGTTGCCCGCGGGGATAACAAACTTTTTACTCTTAACAATAACCTTGTCATTTTGCCCGATGCCGGAAACAATTTCTATGTTTTTATCATCAGCCATGCCTGTAGTGACAACTCTCTTGACTTGTTCGCCTGCTGAATTTACGACATAAACAAAACTTTCATCTTTGCTCTTGTGCACTGCTTCAAGAGGCAGGAGTAAAATATTATCTTTACTTTTTACGATAAACTCTACGGTGGCATTCATGCCGGAACGGAAAAATTCCGGAACTTCTTCCGGCAGAAGGTCTACCTGATAAATCGTAACATTGTTAACTGTCTGCGATTCATAATAAATATGCTCAACGCTGGCTTTTATTTTTTTATCCGGATAGGCATCAAGAGTAACCAGAGCTTTTTGCCCAAGCTTAATGCCGCCAATGTCGGTTTCATCAACTTGAGCCCTGACAATTAAGTGATCAGATAATACAACGACTGCATCGGTAGTGGTTACGGTTTGCCCGGGTTGAGTTGTAGCGACAATTACCTCACCGTCTATCGGCGAAAGCAAAGGTATAGGCTTATAAGCTTCCTGCCAATATTTTAGCTCATCCGGACCCTGGCCGCGCGCGGCATCTAAGAGCGCCGCTCTTTCGGTTGAGCTCATCCAGGCAAGAATTTGGCCTACTTTTACCTTGTCGCCTTCTTTAACCAGGATACTGTCAATGCGGCCGCCAACCGGGGGTTTTACCTCAAGCCGGTTTTTGGGCAAAACCGTTGCGGTAGTTGAAATAATATTCTGGATAGAACCTAAAACAGGATTTATCTCCCTAGTTATTTCGTTTGCCGTTTTCTTGTGATTAAATTTAAAGAAAACAATTCCGCCGGCGATAACAACAATCAATAGAATCAAGATAATTTTGTTTTTATTCATCCAGCCCTTCCTTTTTTAAAACAATTTTCTAACAAACTATTTTCTTACCCCAACTTTCCATGTTTTTGCAGATATACATATTTTGTTTTTTATTCCAACCTTTCCTAATAAGAAGGGCTGGATTCATATTCTAATGTTTCTCCTTTCGCCTTAACCCAATTCGCTTCGGCAAGAAGCGCATCAGCCTGGGCGCTTAACAGGGAACGCTTGGCACTTACTAAATTATCTTCGATTATTGTCCAGTTATCAAATGAAATAAAACCGATTGAATATTGCGCCTGGGCAATTTTTGAACGCTCTTCTGTCGCAACAAGCAAATCGCGCTGCACTACGACATTATCAATGGCATCTTTTAGTAAAGCCCAGGTCTGCTCTAACGTATAAATAATGCTGTCTCTTGTGCTCGTCTCTTCGGCCGTTAATTGTGCCAGCGTTGCTTTTGCCCGCGCTACCTCTGCCGTTCTTAATCCTCCTTCAAATATCGGAAACGAAAGACTAAGGCCCAAATCCCATTGGTCGTTTTTTGGCGGCCAGTGCGCATCGTTTTTGCCGGCGTTTGCTGTGCCTGAAAGCGTCGGCCAAAATTGAGCATAAGCTGATTTGACAGAAAATTCTGCGCTATTTGCCTGGGCAATTAATTGTTTAAGGGAGGGGTTGTTTTTGGCCAAAACGCCAAAGTCAGGCTTTTCTCCTTCAGACTCTGCGACCTCAAAAGGGGCTGTTACCGTAATAGAAGTTGTTTCAATTTTACCCATTTCCTTAGCCAGCTGTCTTTGTGCAACTATTACATCTCTTTTTGATGAGGCGATGCCAAGTTTTGCCTCTGCTACATTTGCTTCTGCGGTAAGCAGCGCTCCTTTATGCTCTAAACCTGATTTATAGCGTAACATAATTAAGCCTAAATTTTGAATTCGTATTTTCAAAATTTCTTCCGAGATAAGCACTGACTGCTGTGCCTTTAATAAATTAATAAATGCTGTGCGTAAGCGCAGTCGGACATCGGTTGAAGTAAACCTGTAGGCTTCTCCGGCGGCTTTTATATTTTCTTCGGCCGCCCGGACATTGTTTATGGTTTTACCTCCGTCAAAGATTAATTGACTGGCATTGCCTCCATAGCTATATGTATCGCCGACTGTATTACTTGTGCCGTGGTCGCTTCTTCCGGTAGAAGCATTCAAGGTGCCTGAAACCTGGGGGTAAAGTGTGCTTGCGGTGATTTTCTTCTGGGCCATGTTTTCTTTGATGACTTCTTCCGCGGAAATTAAATCAGGATGATTTTTCGAAGCTTCTCTCACACAATCCTGCCAGCTGAGAGTTTCTTCGGCATGAACGGAAGAACAAAACAAAAATATACTGGATAGAAATAGAACAGAAATACATAGAAATACATAGAAATATAATTGCGTTTCAGCTGGATTTCCAACGTATTCCAACCGTGTTTCTATCGTATTTCTATTACGTCTTAACAGTATTTCCATTTTATTTAATATCAGGATTATCCTTTTTTATTTTTGCAAGCATTTCGCTCATATGTGTAAGAAAATCATTGAATTGTTCTGCCGGGACAAGACAAATCGGAGCTGCCTTTTTGGAAAAAACTATGAGCTTGTCTCCGGATTTTATGCTATATATTTTTCTTACTTCTGCAGGGATTACAATCTGCCCCCGCTCCCCTACAGTAACCGCCCCAAACAGCTTCGGACCAGCAAATTTACTCATACTTTACCCCTCCTATTATTTATTTTGTTTCTGCATTATGGTATCTACTCCTCTGCTCAGTATGAAACGTATGAATAATATGATATAGTAGATATTTCATGTTGTCAAGGCTTCACTAATAAAAATCCCCTTGCCGGAGGGGTTAAGTTCGCGGCAAGGGGATAGAAACAATTGCTGCAAGTTATATTGTTTATATACCAAGCAGTACCGAAAGCTCAGCTACGTGTTCTTGCTCGTCGATAATTACGTGACGGACCTCGTGCTCAAGCGTTTCAAATTCATAGGGAAAGCTATCTTTATTCTCTACGATCTTTTTATAAATCTCTTTATAAAAATCGATTGCCTCCTTCTCTGCCTTGAGGTTAACTTCAAGGATTTTTTTGGTTTCTTTTGCTTTGTGCGTCGGAGCAAGAGACATCACCGCCTCTGCGGAAAGATAGTTACCGAGCAGGTTACGGAATATCCCTTCGTGCTTTTCTTCGTCGGAAGCAATTTCTTTAATGCGTTCAATTACTTTTTCCGCATTAATACCCTTAATGAGCTCGGCGTGCGCAAGGTACTGGATTCTTGCCGCATGCTCAAGCTCAAGCGCATGATTTACCATATCCACAAGTTCCTTTTTAACATTAGCCATAGCAAACCTCCTTTGGTTGTAGGTTACGAAAGTTACATTTAAAACCTCGTGACTAAAATGTAACCTTCGTAACTTTCGTAACCTAAATCTATATATTTATAAATTATTTTTCTTTGTCAAAAAATATGTTTGATGTCTCATAGAATTTTAACGCCGCGGCATTTATACAATAGCGCTTTCCGGTAGGCGGAGGTCCTTCATCGAATACATGGCCAAGGTGCGCATCGCAACGCGCGCATAAAACCTCAAGCCGTGTCATGCCAAAACTTTTATCTTCTTTTATTTTTATGTTGCGTTGGGATACCGGTTCAAAAAAAGAAGGCCAGCCGCTGCCAGACTCAAACTTTCTGCTGTAAGCGAAAAAATCGTTACCACAATCAACACAGCGATAAATCCCTTCCTTGCCTTTTTTTGGTAAAGGGCACTGGCCGGTAAAAGGTATTTCTGTGCCTTTAAGCCGGGTTACCTTATAGACTTCCGGCGCAAGCAATTTTTTCCACTCCTCATTGGTATGATAAACCTTATCCATTTCAATTAATTTTCCTGTTGTCGCAGAAAACAGGGTAATTTTCCCATTATTTTTTTCTTTCGCCATCAGAGCTCCATTTGCGAAAAAGAGTGAAGCCTCCCCGACGCAGAAACATTACTGGACGCGTTCACCTAGCCCTTCTCGAAAGGCTGGATTCATCCCCAGGCTAAAGCCACGGGGATTTCTGTCCCGCAGGACGCCCCCGGTGGGGCTGCGGAGGGGATTAAAACAAATATTATAAAAACGTTTTTCAGGCTGCGTTCTTTTTCAATCGAAATAGATTTTATGCCTAAGGGATATTTTGTGAACGGCTGGTTTCTTCTTTTTGTTGACTATTTTACACATTACGACACTTCAAGGTTAATCAGCGCTAAAGTGGTTAGAGCAAGGGAACATTTTCATGAAAGAGAATTTCTTCGTAGGTATCGAAAACTTTTTCATCTTCCAGGTGCAAGAAGTGCCCTACTTTAGGGATAACTTTTATAATACAATTCGGAATCTGCTTCGCCATGCTTCTGACATCTTTATAATCGATAATTTTGTCGTTTTCGCCGTAAAAAAGTATTGTTTCTTTAGCTACTTTTGAAAGCGGAACCACTCCGTCTAAAGATTCATTAAATATTACCGACATGCCATGTTCGCTGAATGCGTGGATTCTTTCTTCAGACATTGACTGAAATTGTGCAATAATCTGATTCTTGAGTGCCTGCGGTAAATTATCTCCGAAACTATTTATCAACAAATCTGCCATTGCCTGCCGGTTGTATTTATTCATCGCCACACCTTTAAGAATTACGTCTTTCATACAAGTATTCGGCTTCATTCCGATACTTGCCAACAAAAGCCTTTTTATGTAACGCGGAAAAGAAATCGCGAAAGAAAGTGCAACCACCCCTCCCCAAGAAGCCGTGCAAATATCTGCAAATTTTATATCTGCTTCTTTAATTACGGCGTGCAGAATCCTTGTCTGCTCGGTAAGAGAAACACTGGATGACCCGTAATTAATTTTAGCTTTACCCTGGTGAGGAAAGTCGAATAAAGTAATCCTGAAACGGCCAGCGAATCTTTTTACGAAAGAAAGCCACATTGCCATCGATTGCTGCGCGCCATTCAGGCAGATAACGTCTTTGCCTTTGCCGAATACCCGGTATGGTATCTCGAACCTTTCGCAAATGAACGTATTTTTGGAACGTGCGAGGACTGATTGCATGAGTATTTTCTTCTTATTCATTTATTGTTGCAAAATTATAGAATTTAGCAACAGCCGATTTCTCTTTTTCATCGGCTTTTTTCTACCGTAACTCGAGGCATACGGTATTTTCCGGGAATTTCAGGCAAACCTGATTTTCCGGGAGGCAGGCTTTTTAAATATAAAGCCAGCGCGAGCCACTCCTTCAATTCGACAGGGGGCTTTTTGGCAAAATAAATTATCGCCGATTTCATGTCAGTTATCGGATTGCCGTTTACATCTTTAGGCACGAATTCGAGTTTCCTCTTGTAGAGTTTTTTGACGGTTTCTCCCATCAGCATCGTCTTCCAGTTAGTGCATACGCGATATAAGCGGTTATCATCCAATGGTTCTCTCTTACCATTTGCTGTTTCGACTTCTACTTTTTGGATACGTTCGAACTCCGGAGCCTGGGAATCGTAGGAAAAACGCATGCCGCTTATTTGAAGATGCATATCTTCTCTTATCGGCGCAAGCGTAGTCTCCAACTCCAGAAAATTCCTGATTTCTTTCCCGGTAAGCCAGAAGGCGACTAAAGGCGCTCCGGCTCTTGTATCCGGCCCGAAGCCCAGGCTCATCAGCCGGAAAACATCGTTGACGGTAATAATGCCCCTGGCAAGCGGCACACGAATTTGCCCGAAGGCTTCAACGACAAGCGAAATATCCCGATAGCTTTTTCCTTCGGCTTTTTTGGCAGCGTAAAGAAACGCATCCGTAACTAAATCGCCAAGGCCGGAAGTTACGAGCTTCTCGCGGCTATTCGCGCCCCAGTTAAAATCCGTAAGCGGAAAAGGAAGGTAGGCAAGAGGCTCGCCGTAATAATAACCAAAAGCTTTAAGATAATCACGATTGATTTCTTTCTTGAATGACTGAATCAAAAGGTATACTTCTTTGTCTTTGGGAAATTTGTCCGTAATCGGTATCAGCCGGTAACCGACGGCGCTAAACCCCAGGGCGGAGCTTTTGCTAAGTTCCAGGCGGCCAAGATACCTGCCGAAACTACCGGCGGAAACGATATAAGTCTTACCTATATATAGATAATGATTTAATACAGTGTGGGTGTGACCGCTGATGATTACATCGATACCGGGGACGCGGCTGGCCAGTATTTCATCTTCGGAAATGCGTTTATCCGGCCAGGTTCCGGAGTGAGAAAGACAGATAACCAGATCGACTTTTTCTCTTTCGCGTAAAACATCGACAACAGCAGCTGCGGCCTCTACAGGCGAAGAGAATCTTACCGGCTTTGCTTCAGGAACATAAAAAGCGGCTTCCTGGCCCATCAAACCGAAAATCCCTATTTTTAAACCGCTACGCTCAATTATTTTGTAGGGCAATACCGGATAATCGCGGCAGGCCTTGCGAAAATAAGCCAGTTCTTTTAGATGCGGGCTCGTTACCATATTGGAAGCAACTATCGCCGGCAACTTATGCTTAGCGTATTTTTTTGCCGTAATCAGGATTGAGGCTAATTTGTCGGGCCCGAAGTCGAACTCATGATTGCCGAGCGTTGTAGCATCATAGCCGATAACACCCATGACGCGCAGTTCCGGGGAAGCTTCGGAATCGATAACGTGGAAAAGCGTCCCCATGCTGAAATCTCCGGCATCAAGAAGAAGTGTGTTTTGCTCTTTACCCAGACGCTCTCGCTTAACTGCGGTTGCAAGGCGCGCGTATCCTCCGACAGAAACAGAGCCACTGGCCTCCGGCATGGCGTATTCTTCCAGATTCGAATGCAAATCGTGGGTAAAAAGAATTACTAAATCAGGCGCTGTTTTTGTTTGCGGTTCACAAAAGGCTGGCCGGATTATTCCAACAAAAAAAGAAATCGCAGTTACGGCAAGAGGGATTTTACAGAAAAATGGTTTTACTTTAGAAAAATAATTACGCCTCATGCGGGTTTATTATATCATCAATGGAAGGGAATACAACGCCAAGGGTTAATGGACTGCAACGTTTTCTGCGCCGTGCTTTGGCCGTCTTAGCAGAAATACCAGCGGAATAACGCAAAGCAGTATAAGAGTAGCGAGATAGAAAGCATCGGTGAAAGAAAATAAATTCGCTTGCCTCATCATTTGCTGGTAGATTACTCCGTGAGCGGATGCAATGCTTGCGCCGCCGGTTTTGGCCCCCAAAACAGTCGCGGCTTTATTCATGCCTAATTGATAATGAAGATTGTAAGGGCTAAGCTGCTCGGAAAGACGAAATTGATGGAATTGCGCGCGCCGGGCCAGTATTGTCGTCATAAAAGCAATCCCGAAACTGCCGGCAATATTTCTTAAAAGGTTAAAGATACTTGTGGCGTTACCCATCTCCTCTTTTTTGATAGTGCTAAAGGCCATACTGGCAAGCGGGACAAAAACTAGCCCCATACCGATACCCATAATGATTCGTGACATCGCCACAAAATGATAGTCAACATAAAGATTAAAACGCGCCATGATAAAAATAGAATAAGCAGTAATAAGGAGACCGGAAATTAAAACCCCTTTGGAATTCACCTTTGAAACCAATTTTCCGGCAAGAGGCATCGTAAATAACGTAGCAATTCCTCCCGGCATAAGCGCCATTCCGGAGAGAAATGCGGTATAGCCTAAAAGCTGCTGGACAAAAAGCGGCAGGAGAAGAATGCTTCCAAAGAGCACAAAAAAACCCGCGCATTGTATAATATTTGCGCTTGTAAACGAAACATCCTTGAACTCTCTTAAATTCAATATCGGCTCTTTAGTCCTTAACTCAACGATAACAAACAAAACCAGCGAAACGAAAGATATGATTGCAAGCCTGGTTATAAAATCCGAAGCGAACCAATCTTCGCGCTGGCCCTTATCAAGCACAATCTGGAGGCAGGCTATGCCAACGACAACAAAACTAAGGCCCCAATAATCTATCTTCTCTTTTATCTTTTTGATATAGTGCGGGTCGTGAATAAAAATGGAAATCATGATTAAAGAAAGAATCCCTATGGGTATGTTGATATAAAAAATCCAGTTCCATGACCAGTTATCGGTAATCCATCCGCCCAAAACCGGTCCGACTATCGGGCCAACCATAACTCCTATGCCGAAAAGTGCCATGGCCATGCCGTATTCGGCAGGCGGAAAAGCTTCAAATAATATCGCCTGCGAAAGCGGCTGCAATGCTCCGCCGCCAATACCTTGCATAATCCTGAAAAATACCAGTTGGTTTAGAGAGCGGGCGCTTCCGCAGAGAAAAGAGCTTATCGTAAATAGCGTTACCGAAAAAAGCAAATATTTCTTCCGGCCAAAAATTCCACTCAACCATCCGGTCAAAGGAATAATTATGGCATTGGAAACAAGATAGGCGGTAATTGTCCAGGTTGCCTCATCAAGGCCGGCGGAAAGACTGCCTCGGATATGGCCAATAGAAACATTGACTACGGAAGTATCAATAACTTCAAGAAGCGTGGGAAGAACGACGGTTAAAGCGACAATCCATTTATTTACCTTGCTCATCTTTAGTTATAATTTGCGGCACCACAGACATGCCAACCCGTAAAATATGCCGGCTATCGGTTGACTTGTCGAAAATAATTTTCACCGGTATCCTTTGGACTACTTTAACGTAATTTCCCAACGCATTTTCCGGAGGAAAAAGCGAAAACGCGGCGCCGGTGCCGGCCATAATACTGTCCACCCTGCCGGTAAAAATTTTTCCCGGGTAAGTATCCACTTTTATCCTTACCTTTTGGCCAACCCGGACATTTTTTAATTGCGTCTCTTTGTAATTAGCCACCACCCAAATATCGCGAAGCGCAACGATTGCCATGAGCGGCTGGCTTGGTTGAACCTGATTGCCGGCCTCAACTGACTTTTCGGTTACATAACCGTCTGCCGGTGAATATATTTTCGTATAACTTAGATTAAGTTGCGCTGTTTCCAGCGCCGCCTTCTTTTCTTTTATCAATGACAATTCAAGATCTTTTAACGAACGTGCTTTCTTCAATTGTTCTTTTGCCGCTTTCAGCGCGTTAACGGCTAAATCATAAGCAGTAATAACTTTTTCATATTTTTCCTTTGGCATTACTGCATCTTTATAAAGAGCTTCTGCCCTGTTCTTATCAAGAAGTGCCTGGTGAAGAGAGGTTACCTTCATTTGGAGATTTGCTATCGTGCTATTTATATTTGCCTCTGCGTCAACTAAGCGTGCCTCTTCTGCTTCCCATTTTGCCTCGGCCTCATTTACTTTTGCCTCGTAATCTGCGGGATCGATTTCGATAAGCAACTCTCCTTTTTTGACATTCTGATTATCTTCTACATGTACTTGACTGACTGTTCCTGATATTTTAGGCGCAATACTGTGGATTCTGCCTTCAAGATAAGCATCGTCGGTAGTTACGATATTCATGTTGCTAATGATATAAAAAGCTCCGAGGGCGATGCCTATCATAACCACAATGACAACAGCATGAATCAATTTGCCTTTTTTGTTTAGTTGGTTTGCCATGTTTTTTCTCCTGCTACTTAATAGAACTTCTACCACCGGGGCGCAAAAATACCGCAAAAATGTAAAGAAATTTTAGCGATTTTGCGTTTTTGCGGTATCGCCATGTTTTCTATCCATTACTTCATATATTAACGCTAAATCAATCCCCATGGAATACATAAGTTTTGCGTAACTACGTTTTAATTCGTATTCGGAGCTGCAATAATTCACCTGCGCCCTGGTCTGGAGGCTTATTGCTCCAAGCACATCCGTAGGCGTTGCGCTTCCTGCCGCATATTTTACGCGATAAAAACGCACATTCTCGTCTGCTTCTTCCAGCGAATCTTTTGCCACTGCTATTTTTTCTGACGCATTTTTAAAACCGAAATAACTGTCTTCGATTTCAAATTTTATATCTTCGATTAATTTTTCTTTCTGTTCCTTAAGTTGTCCACCTCTGGCGCGTTCTTTGAGTAAATCCGCCCGTGCCAGGCCGCCGTCGAAAAGATCCATTTTAACGCCAAAATTAATTGAGGTATTGGCTTCATGGATTACGTATCTATTTTGATTATAAGCGTAGCCCGTATCAAGAAAAAGAGTCGGCCAGTTCTCTACAAGCTTTGCTCTTTCGCTAAAAGATGAGGCGTTTATCTGGTCGCTGTAAAAAGTAATTTCCGGCCTTTGCTTTGAGGCGATATCCCAGGCATTGCTGATTTCTGGAGCTTTCATTGGCTGCATGTTTATATCTTGTATCACGAGATTTTCATTTAATGGCAAAGCGAGAATATTATTCAGGCGGGCAAGCGCCACTTCTCTGGCATTACGCGCGGCAATCAACCTTTGCTTTACATCGGCCAGGCTCACGCGCGCAGGAAGCAAATCATTCTTAACCACAACCCCCTCTTCGTAGAGATGCTCTATGTCGCTAAGGTAAGAGGTCAAACTCTCCGATTCTTTCTTTAATACCAGAATCATCTTGTCTGCCTCAAGAAGGTTAAAATACGCCGTAACAAATTCCAGCACGGCAATCCGCTTAACGCTCTCCGTATGCGCTTCTATTGCTTTATATAATTCTTTCGACGCGCGGTAATTGGATAAATTCTTGCCGAAATCAAACAAAGTCTGGTATATATCTATGCCGTAGTTTAATGGATTTTTATCTCCGGTTTCAACTGCCACATCTCCGAATTTAATCGCCGGCGGGTATCTGGAAAAAATTTTCTCGGCAAAGACACTTACCTGCGGAAACAATACTGAACGGCTGCGCAGCGATTCCTGGAAAGCGATTTCATTATCGGGGAGTGCTGATTTTATCAGCCGGTTATCCTTAAGTACCATTTCTATTCCTTGAGAAAGAGTAATTAATCTCGGCTCTTTTGGCTGTTCCGGCGAACCGGATGCATAAGCACGGCTGACCCCATATATCATTAAACAGAAAAACATAACTGCAATTATTTTTTTCCAGACTCTAACTTCGAAACTCGAAACGTTTAGAGTTTGTGATTTGTTATTTCGAGTTTGTTTAGAGTTTAGTGTTTCGTGTTTAGAGTTTAACATAGCTTACTAATATTATTTTTTCTTGGCTCCATTCAAAAACATATCCAGCATGATGCTTGCCATATTTTTTAGATCTATTTTCTCCCGCGAATTACTTTGCACTAAATCAAAAATGAACGAGGTAACCATGGAACCAAGCATATCGCTTATCTGTTTCGGCTCAAGGTCGCGCCTGATAAGATTTTGTTCCTGCGCCTCTTTTATGAGTTCCGTGCAATACTCTTTGTATTTGAGCCCGATTTGCGATTTTGAAAATTTGCTTTTTGCCGACCACCGGCTCTCTTCTGAAATAAATATTCTGAAGAAATCCTGGTTTTCTTCGAAAAAAGACAAATCTTCGTAAATAATTAATTCTATCTTTTCCAAGGCGTTTTTTGTTCTGGCCAGTTTTTCCTTTACCAGCAGCAAAAGATGGCCTAGTTTCTCTTCCACGATAGACATATAAAGTTCGTCTTTATCGGTAAAATAAAGATAGACCGTTCCGGTTGCATATTGCGCCTCTTTGGCAATATCCTGCACTGTTGCCTTGTGGTAGCCTTTTAAGGCAAAAACGTGTTCGGCTGCCCTCAAGATGTCTGCCCGCCGAAGCAGCCTGTGCCTCTCTCTTCTATTTGCCGGAAACGGCATTCTGCAGTTCAGGAGCCGCTCCCCAAATAATGAATATACGTTCATATTTATGATTATATATTCATTTTTATTTTTTACAAGGGATTTTTTGAACCTGAGTTCGAAGGTGGAGTTAAGCCTTACCGGTTTTTAAGACCGGGTTTTACCCCCGACGCAAAGATATGACTGCACGCATTCATCCAGCCCTTTGAGAAGGGTTGGATTCATCCCCAGGCTATCCCGAAGGGATGGCCCTAGAGCCATGGGATTCTTGCGGAGGGGATTAAAAAACCGTTACGGGCAGGCGTGTTCGATAGAGCTACCAGCGCACTAATTCACCGCGACCAAGCGGAACAACATTAAATCCTATATCGTAAAGCGCGCCGGAATCCAAACAGTTACAACCGTCAAAAATAAAAGCCGGGCGCTCCATTGTTTCGTATATTTTTTTATAATCCAGATTTTTATACTCCTCCCACCCGGTCACAATGGCAATCGCATGCGCACCGCATGATGCCTGGTAAGGGTCGGCTGTAAAACTTACCTTGCCTTTATATTCAGCCAAATCCTCTTTTGCATTGGCAAGAGCTTTTGGGTCGGTAATAACCAAATCTGCCTTTTCTTCAATGAGTTTCTTGGCAATGTCGATTGCTGCTGATTCGCGGGTATCCCCGGTACCGGACTTGAAAGCAAAACCGAATAAAGCGATACGCTTGCCGGTAATATTATTAAACATTATCCGCACCATGCGTTTGACAAAACAGTCTTTCTGGTATTCGTTCATCAGCACTACAGATTCCCAATAATCAGCCACCTCGTTCAAATTGTAGCTTTGGGCGATATAGACAAGATTTAAAATATCTTTTTTAAAACAAGAGCCTCCGAACCCCGGGCTCGGCTTCAAAAACTTTGCGCCGATGCGGTTATCTTTGCCAATGGCGCGGGCAACCTCCAGGGCATTTGCGCCAGTTGCTTCACAAAGCAAGCTGATTGAATTAATTGATGATACGCGCTGAGCCAAAAATGCGTTCGCAACAAGTTTCGATAATTCGCTAGACCAGACGCTTGTCGTGATTATTTTATCTTTCTGCACCCAATGCGAGTAAATCGCTATAATTTCATCTCTTGCTTTTTCTCCTTCCGGAGTTTCTTCCGTTCCAATCAAAACCCGGTCAGGATTTTCCATATCATTTATGGCTGAACCTTCTGATAGAAATTCGGGGTTAGAAACAATCTGAAATTTAACTTTTTTATCGCCGCTGGAATGGAGAATCTCTGAAATCGCTTCGGCAGTTTTAACCGGTATGGTCGATTTTTCAACGACAATTTTGTCAGAATCCGCGTGTTTTAAAATCAGGCGTGCTACCTTCTCAATATATTGGAGATCGGCCGCCTTGCCTGCGCCGGCGCCAAAAGTTTTAGTCGGAGTATTCACACAGACAAAAATAATATCCGACTCTTTTACCCCTGCGGCGATATCGATTGTAAAAAAAAGATTCTTCCCGCGCACTTCTTTGACAATTTCATATAAGCCCGGCTCATAAATTGGAAGATTATCTGAATTCCAGGCATCAATCCTCTCTTGGTTAATGTCGGCAACGGTAATTTTATATTCCGGGCACTTACGCGCAAAAATTGCCATAGATGACCCACCCACATAGCCAGCTCCGATGCAGAGAATTTTTTTATTAAACGACATCTCATACCTCCATTATCAGACAACCTTTGCTCCAGCCAATTTGCTCTTTAGCCGGAGCCGAGAGCCTAAAGCTAATTATGCCCTGCCATAACTATCTTTGAATCTTTCTATATCCGTTTCAACGAGTTTCTTGCCGCATTGAACTTCGATAATCTTTAAAATTTTTTTACCTACATTTGCCAGGCGATGAATGCTTCTTATAGGAATATATGTGCTCTCGTTAGGCTTTAAATACAAAATTTTCTTATTGTTACTAATTTTGGCCCTGCCTTCAACGAGCACCCAGTGCTCGCTTCTATAGCTGTGCCTTTGAAGGCTCAAAGATTCTTTAGGCAGAACCTCAACCAGTTTAACCTTGTAACCCTTTCCCCGATTAATAACCGTATAATAGCCCCAGGGACGTTTGACGCGATTCATATGTCCGGATTCCATATTTTTCTCCGCTGATTTTACTTAAGTCTTTAGCCGCTCCTATCGGGCTAAAATACCCGTTTTGCAGACTTTGGCAAATTTCTTAGCGCTGGTCCGCACGCGCCGTTTGTAAGTTTTATAATTTATATCGACGAGGCCGAATCTCGGCTTAAAACCCTTGTCCCATTCAAAATTATCCAAGAGTGACCAGTAAAGATAACCGATTACCACAACCCCTTCCTCCATCGCACAATGAATATATTTTAAGTGATCGTAAATATATTTCCAGCGCTGATTATCATTTGCAGTGCAAATACCATTTTCCGTTATCATTACCGGCAGATCATAAGTTTTAAGTTCTAAAAGTATATCAAGCAAGCCCTGTGGGTAGATATCCCAACCCAAAGAATTTTTCGCCACGCGATGATGTTTATCATAACAAACATCCATCGCCATGCTGCCGATTCCAAAATCCTTTACGGAAACCATTTGCCGTGAGTAATAATTAATTCCTATAAAATCTAAAGGCTTACGTCTTAAAATATTATGGTGCATTACCCGCTCGATAAAGCCCAGGTTGTAAGCTTTGTCTCTTAAATAAGCAGCGACCCTATTCTTGGGGCTATTAGCAAAGGGGACAAATGCCATCACATTCTGGGCAATACTTACCGCCGGCGCAAGAAGCTTGAATTTTTTATATATTTTGTGTATCAGGCGATAGGCCTGGGCATGCGCGAAAGCAAGGTTTTCTTCAACTTGTGCTGCTTTAATCAATGATTTTTCTTGCGGCGGCCAGACGCCAAAAATATAAGCGTGCGATATGTATATGGTTGGTTCATTTATAGTAATCCAGTAATGGACATGTTTTGATAAAGCTTTTACAATGAATTCCGAATACCGCAGAAAATATTTGGTTGAACGCAAGTTTGCCCATCCGCCTTTTTTGCTGAACCAGGCAGGATTGGTAAAATGGTGCAGCGTAACTACCGGTTCGAGATTACGCCGCCTTAAAGCAAGAATGACATCTAGGTAGTGCTGCAACTCTTTATGAGAAAATTTTCCTTCTTTTGGCTCAATGCGGCTCCATTCAATAGAAATACGGTGGGCATTATGGCTTAAATTTCTGGCAATATCGAAATCCTCTTCGTAAAGTTCGTAATGCCGGCAGGCATTGCCGGATTGGATTTTGCCAGTCCGTTTCTCCCATTGCCACCAGTCGGCGTTTTTATTATTTCCTTCAACCTGATACGAGCTTGTTGCCGCGCCCCAGAGAAAATTCTTAGGAAATTTAATCATATTAGTAATTATATCATAATATTTTGGTTGCGAAAGCTGCTGAAGTTATAAAGGCAGTCTAATTGATTTTGTGCAAATTTCGCAAAGCAGCAAGTCCTGTCTTGACTGTTTTCTCACAGCAACGCTTGTCCCGCCCCGGTGTGGCAGGGCTGCGCTCGGAAAAAAACTTTTGCTCTTACCGATTCCTTGGTCACAGGCAAACCATGCCCGCAAAATTTTTTTACGTGCTGTTCGAAAACAGCCAAGCCACCTGCTGGTCAAGCTTTGAGAAAAGACATAAATGAAACTGACAATTTTTGAGCGAAATGTCGATTCCAGCCAAAGCATGCTTTTGTGGCGAGGGTATCCAAATGCGGAATAAGTATTTGGACGGCGAGGATGTTTGAGCCCCGCTAAAGAGCGGGGCGAGTCCTTCGACTCACTTCGTTCGCTCAGGATGGTGAGCGAGGCCAAAGGCCGAGTCGAACCATTTCCGAGCCGCCGAGACACAAAATAACTTTGACGTTTCCGCCATAGGCGGATCCGCCTATGGCAGAAAAAAATTGACCTGAAGCAAAAAAATTTGTCAGTTTCATTAGATGCGGAATTTACACAACTAACCCAGTGTAACATTCGTAACCTAAACTTGACTTAATCTCTAAAACAATATAAATTAAAGGTATGCCTTCGCTGATAAAACTCATCAAAAGAACCTACAAAATGGCGCATCCCCATGAGCGTAAAATAGTGCTTTCTAATGCTGCTTCTCTATCGCTTTTACAAATCGTAACCTATGCTCTTCCGCTTGTAATTGTGCCTTATCTTTTCAGAGTTCTTGGCGCGGAAAAATTCGGTTTGATTGCCTTTGCCCAGGCATTTATCCAGTATTTTATGATTCTTACCGATTACGGTTTCAGCATAACTGCTACGAAAGAAATATCCCTTTGCACTAACGAGCATGCAAAAGTATGCCGGGCTTTTTCTTCGGTTATGATAGTAAAAATGCTGTTAAGTTTTTTAAGTTTATTGATGCTTGGCGCAATGGTATATTTTATCCCTAAATTTAAGGCTGACTGGCTGGTTTATATTTTAAGTTTCGGCCAAGTCATAGGTAATACGCTTTTCCCGGTCTGGTTTTTTCAGGGAAAAGAAAAGATGAAGTATATTACCAATTTAAATATTATCGGAAGTATTATTTTTGCCTTCTTCATTTTCTACTATGTCAAAGGCCCCCAAGACTATCTCATGGTGCCGCTTCTAAACTCCTCGGTTTTTTTAATTACCGGGATAATGGGCCAATATATAGCCTTTAGGGGTTTTAAGGTAACGTTCAAATTCGAAGTGTACAAAAATATCCGCGAGCAGCTTCGCGCCGGATGGGATGTTTTTATTTCAATAGCTGCGATTAACGCCTACACAAACACGCGTGTCTTTATCCTTGGTCTCTTAACCAACAACAACATCACCGGTTTTTACTCGATTGCCGAAAAAATCTCAAGCGCCTGCCAGACATTTCCTTTAAGTTCTTTCACGCAAAGCCTTTTCCCGCGTTTGTCAAAGATATTCCACAAAAACAAATTAAAAGCTTTTACGATGATGCGACGCGTTCAGCAAATTACCATTTATATCTCTTTGATTTGCTTGCCGCTTGTTTTTATTTTTGCGGGCCTGATTGTCAAAATAGTCTGCGGAAAAAGCTACCAGGAATCTGTACTGGTTTTAAGAATTTTGCTTATCTCGGTATTTTTCGTAGTTGCCAATGCCTTTCGTGTGCAGTTTTTACTTGTCTGCGGGAAAACCCATATCTACGCAAGAATCCATGTAATTATGGCAATGGTGGGTCTGCCTTTAATTTTTCTTCTGGTTTATTCTTTTTCTTTTACCGGAGCAGCGATTGCAACTGCGGTTATTGAGGCGGGAATATTCACTATCACCTATTTAACGGTAAGCAGGCTGAAACTCACCTGAAACTGGAGCCCGCACTGGCAAAACCCGCTGGTCATTTTTATTTCGCCCGCTTAAAGCACGGGCGACGCCCCTTTCCGCCACGGTGGAGTATTACGCTGCCAGTCCACGGGCCAAACCCGCGGAATTATTGCAAAAGAGATTAAGAAGTCTTAATGAAGTAAGAAAAAATAAATAAGCATTGCGGCCAAGCCAATCGGCGCACCGAATTTAGCCCATTCCGAGCTTTTTATTTTTAGTTTTCCGGCGGCAATGATATTTGGGATGTTACCTGGTATAAGCATTCCTCCTGCGATCAGTAAGCCCATCAACGCTGATTTGATCTGCACCAAACTTAAAGCCGTACCGATTTCTGCCGCGGTAAGCGTGGCATTATCGACGATTGCCGAAATCGAATTTAGCCAATAAAGTCCCTGATAGGGCATTTTAGCAACGCAAAGATCAACGATAGGTTTAAATCCTCTGCCAAGGAAAATAAGCGCCATAATGAAAACATAGACTTTGCTGGCTCTTAAAAAAATATCTTTAAATTTCTCCTCATTCCCTTCCTTTAAACCGTGGATATCCTTAATCTCCTCAGGCATGAAAATACTGCCTAATAAACCAAAAGCGACAATACCCGGGATAATGTAGCCTGCTAAATTCCTAAACAAAAATAAAAAGTCGGCACGAAAGGGTTCCCCTTTTAATTTGGCGATGGCGATAGTTGAAAGCGGTTCGCCTATCGGCGTTAATGCCGCACCCAAACCTATGGAAAAACAGGAAAGGACAATCAAACGAATTTCATTCTGCTTGTCGAGTTTAAGCGCGGTAATTATTTCAACAAGCACCAGCGCGGCAATAATTGCGGTTATAACGCTCGATATTAGCCCGAGCAAAACTACCAGCAAAAAAGCAAATATTTTTAAACCGAGAGCATTTGCTATTTTATTTACATTATGCGTGATGGCTTTCTGAAGGAAACTGAATGCCAGACCTGCAAGAAAAACTGCGAGAGTTATTTTTATCGGCTCGATAAATGCCTCCTTAATCAGAGACGTTGACCATTGCCGGGTTATGCTTACAGCAACACAACCCATAATGAAAAGAAAAACTTCAAGATTTTCTTCTACTTTCTTGGTTAGAAAAGGCAGGAATAAGACTAATGCTAATATGATAAGTAGTCCGGCAAAAATCATTAAAAAAATCCTCTCTTCGTGAAATTATTGAGGGGGATTAAGCCAATCTATTTAAATCCTGGATTAATTCGCAAAGCCTACCGTAATCGCGATAGTTAAAATTCATCGCCAGGCGCGGAAGGAGAACGCATTCGCCTTTTCGCGTTTCCTCTTCTGTCGGAGGGCTAAGCAAAATTTTTCCGCCAGTTAGAATATCTTTGAATTTTTTATTCAGAAATTTTATCGTTTCCTCCGACGGAGTTTTATTCAACCTTAATATTGTCAATCCGGAAGTATAGCGTATCGAATGGTATATTTTGTAAAAATCTTCTATATATTTAATCCCTTCTGCGATGCTATTGACAATACGAAAAAGGCTAAAGTCGTTTCGATTGATAAATCCGTTCCTGGCTAATTCTTTATCCACAAAATTTTGCCAGGTACGCCAATAAGTTGAGCCTTCCGGCTCCATTAAAATTATCGGCCTTGGTTTTGATTTGCCGGTTTGGATTAAGGTAAGTATTTCGAATCCCTCATCAAGCGTGCCGAAGCCTCCGGGAAAAAGCACTGTCGCATCGGTCTCTTTGATAAAAATCAACTTTCTGGTAAAGAAATATTTGAAGCTGATAAGTTTTTCTTTTTCGTCTATATAGGGGTTTGGCTCCTGCTCATAGGGAAGATGAATGTTAAGAGCAAAATCTTTGCCGCGGCTTGCGCCTTTATTGCCTGCCTCCATAATTCCGGAGCCCCCTCCGGTAACAATCATATATTTTTTTGCGGATATCTTTCTGGCAAACTCCTCAACCATTTTATACTCGGCTGAAGACCTTTTCGTCCTTGCCGAACCGAAAATTACAACTTTTTTAAAGTTCCGGTAAGGAGAAAACACTTTAAAAGAATAACGCAACTCTTTGAGGGCGTTATTGACAAGCTTAAGATCGCCTCGATCATTTGATTCTTTGCCTAACTTGGCAACTGTTGTGAATATTTCCCGTAGTAAATCTTCGGTGTCGGGAAAAGCAGAAAGCTTGGCAAGTTTATTAATTAAATTATCTATGTTTTTCTCCCCGATTTTGTAATTTCGATGATTTTTTTTCATTTTTTATACACAGATAACCACAGATTGTAAATCACAGATGGACACAGATGCGCTAGAAATAACCAATAACCAAGAAACAAGATACAAACAAATTACAATATCCAATAAACAATAACCAAGCAAAGATGTTGGTTTTTGTTTGGTTATTGAGATTTGCCCTTCGACTCGTTTCATTCGCTCAGGACAATCCTGAGCGTAGTCGAAGGATTGGTTATTGGTCATTGTTTGGTTATTGTTTCTTGGATCTTGGTTATTTCTCCAGATATATTTATTAGTTATCTGTGATAATCTGCGATTTACAATCTGTGTTCATCTGTGGACAACTATAGATTTTTAATCCAACAATAGCGTTTTAAATGGCTCAGGAGATATTCTTATATCGCCGGTAAAAGGAAAATCCATTTCCATTATGGCAAAAAGAATCAAAAAAATCGTTGTTGCAAGCAATACCGACATAAGTGTCTGGGCTTTCCAGTTTTCTGCTCCAAAGAAAAAAGTAAAAGAAATGGTAGTCAAACCTCCGGCAAGCAGCACAAACCAAAGCAACGGTATAAGACCGGTTCTGGAATCCATTATTCTTTGCCTTCTTAATTCTCTCAATAAATTAAGTTTGCTTACGGATTCATCAAAGAAAGATTTTTCCATAGCCGTCTTTGGCTCATAAGTCGTATACTCTGCCCATATTTTCCGCATTATTTCTTCTACTTCCGGGCTCATCTCTCCCATTTGCATTTTTTCCCATTCTTTATCAATTATTGCCTGCCGGTACTCACGCACTAAATCGCCGACTCGTTTGTGAAATTCAGGAGAAAAAGCTTCTGAATCCTGGTAAACATCAGCAAGATAATTTGCTTCAAACTGGACATTCGCATTGGATTTATCGAAACCCTGCCATACGGTAACGACGACAAATGCTACAAGCACTGCATAGGTTGCGGCAAGCGCGCCAAGAATAGGATCCGCCACATCATGATGCAGCTGCAGCCGCTTATGAGGGACGAAACGGCGCACCAAGAGGCCCCCGAATATAGCAAAAAGCACAGCACAGCCGATAACGATTATGCCTAAAAGAACAGTTGGGATTTTTAATATCAGAAATTGCGTTATTGGCATTTTCCCTTACCTCCTTTCAGTCAATTTTCTTTTTTGCATATGCAAATTTATGCAACAAAAACCAAAAACTGTGCGCAATAACACTGACGTAGTTTAAGCCTGATTTAAAAAGACGAAACTTCGACGCTCCCATGGCTTCGGTGCGGCCAATCCAGGAGACCGGCGCTTCCTTTATATCATAGCCGGCAAGTATGGGCAATATGCCTGTTTCTGCGTTCATGGAATAGCCGGTGCTCTTCCAGGGCAGGGTTTTAAAAATTAATGCTTTATATAATTTGAAATTGTTAGTAAGGTCGTGCTGTTTAATTCGGAATAAAGTTCTTACGATAATGTGAAACAAGCGATTCATGATTTTTTTCTGCCGCGGGTAGTTAATCAGTTTACCGCCGGCAATAAAGCGCGATCCGATAACTCCGTCACAGCCTTCATCGATTTTATTAATCAACCCGCACACTTCTTTGATATTTTCGAGAAAATCGGAATCCATCGAGATAATATATTCTGCAGAGGCACTTACGTTTTTGTAACCGTCTTTTAGCGCCCGCCCCACTCCGCAGGGAGGCACTCTTCTCACGAGCCGCAGCTTATGATTTTTAGCCATAAGCGCTTCGACTATTGTCGCGGTTTTGTCGGTGCTTGCATCGTCGACCACGACGACTTCCAAAATTTCATCCGGATAAGCCTCAAGCATTCCAGAGGCCATTTGCCCGATAGTTTGTTCTTCGTTGTGCGCAATCAGGACAACGGAAAGACTTTGTGTTTTCATGATGAGGTAGCAACTTTTCAAGCCTAGACTGCCCGAAGGGCAACCCAACAGGGCATCCTGGTAGACAGACATGGCGCAGAAAAGTTGCGTAACCGAATTAACCCCACACCAATGATTTTGAACTTTCTTTAATATGCTTTTTTAATTGGGCGAGGGTTCTTGAATGTAATTTTAAATTCTCCTCTCTTTTATGAGCTTCTTTGCCTGATTTATATCCTTCACAATAAACTAATCCTAACGGTCTTCTTGATTTTGTTGACGTAACGTAACCGTTACTGTGTTCTTCTATTCTCTTATTTAGATCGTTAGTAAATCCTATATATAAGTCTTGGTCTTTTTAACTTTTTAGTATATACATATAAAACATATTAAAATAATTGGTGTGGGGGTAATTCGCACTAACATTTTCCCTTCGCTTTTGGCTTGGAAAAATGTTGGCCTCATTTATCATTACCGCTACCATTTTAACCCATAAAATAAATGTCGCCCAGAAAATAAAAGAATAGTGTTTAAAGAAATGGATACCGATAAGGCAAATTGACAAGAATAAAACAGCTAACGAAATAATTAAAGCTTTTTTCTGAAGTAACGAAACAGCCGGAAAACTCACATAATTAAAGACTATAAAATACACCACAAACAAATACGCCCAGGTATAATAGATACAATATTGCGGCATAATCAAAGCCAGAATCAAAAATGTCGCAATAGCAAGGCCGTCTAATTTTTCATTTTTACGGGCACAAAATGCGCCAATACACGAAAATAGAAGGATTAAACCGGAAAATATCCGGATAATTGTGTGCACCGCTTCAGGAGAAATAAGATATTTAAAATTACCGGTTTTGCCGAAAACAAATAACCTGCCTATTGCGCTTGGTAAAGACTGGCTGCTTACCCTTAAATCAACGTAACTCGCGTAAGAATTCGCTGCGGAAAACGGAGAAATACTGCATCTATACCACTCCTTAAGCAGGTAGATATTGAAATTCCAGCCAAAGAAAAGCGCAGGCATTACGATAAATATTGCAATTGCCCCCAGTAGAAAATGAATTATATATTTTCCTTTACTCTTTATCAGAAAATAAAAAACAAAAAACGATAACGGGATATAAATCGTCATGGCAATGTTAAAGGCAATTGCCGACAAAAACCACCGGTTTTTCTTAAACAGCCAGATTGCCGTAAGTAAAAAGAAAAGAGCTGCCAGCTTATTCTGGCTGTTGGATAATTCATAACCGATGAGAGGTAAAGCCAGAAGCATGCCTATTTTTAAATTACGCCGGGACAATTCTTTTGATGGCGACGGGGCAATCTTAAAGATTAGTTTGGCGCTTAAAAAAATAGCGATAATTTCAAAAATATACCAGGCAAAGACCGATGGCTTTATATTTTCGAAGCCTAAGGTAGAAGGCTCAACCATTTTAGCTTTAAAAAGAAATGGATATTCTAGGATAGTTATTCCGGGTGCATAGCGAAAGATTGTGCGATTAGGGTCGCTTGGGTTATCATAAGGGGATTTTTTCTGTAATACCTGCTCTACGCCGAACAACCCGACTTTTAAATCCCTGCCATCGCGATGCGCAAGAGTAAAACCTATGGCGATGACAAAAATTGCAAGAATTGTCCAGAAGATGAAGTCGAACTTAGAAAGTTTAGAAAACATACAATGTTAATTCTGTATCACGTAACAGGTATCACGTGATACGTGTTACACGCTACCTGATACACCACCTGAACGAATTACCCCGCGGACTATATCATCAATCACGCTGTATTTATCGTAGGTCAGTTTCCAATCCGGATAGTGTGTTTTAAATTTAGTAACATCGGATATCCACCACATATGATCTCCGATACGGTTTTTATCCACATATTCATAGGCTAATTTTTTACCGCAGGCTTTTTTGCAAATCTCGATAGCTTCTAAAACCGAAACGCTGGCGATGCGCGTTCCTCCGATATTATAAATTTCTCCGCAGCGGGGCGTTAAGAAAAAATGATAGAAGGCATTGGTTAAGTCAAAAGAATGGATATTGTCGCGGACCTGCTTTCCTTTATAGCCGTAAATAATATATTTTTCTCCGGATGCACAGCACTTAACAAGATAGGAAAGGAAACCGTGAAGCCGGCTGCCTGAGTGATAGGCTCCGGTGATACAACCGGCGCGAAAGACCGCGCATTTCAGGCCAAAATACCTGCCATATTCCTGGACGAGAATGTCTGCGGAAAGCTTTGAAGCGCCGAATAAACTGTGCAGACAGTTATCGATGCTCATTGTTTCATCTATTCCTTTATAATAGATATGGTTTTCAGGGAGTTCGTAACGTTTCTCAAGTTCAACCAGGGGGAGCCGGTTTGGATTATCGCCGTAAACTTTATTGGTTGAGGTATAGATAAAGACTGCTTTCGGCGCAAGTTTTCTTGTAGTTTCCAATAAAATATGTGTGCCTATGGCGTTGATACCGAAATCAACGTATGGCGCCTGCGCAGCCCAGTCATGCGATGGCTGGGCTGCGGTATGGATAATTAAGTCAAATTTGTATTTGGAAATTAAATCTTCAATCGCGGATTTATCGCGGATGTCTATATCGTAATGGAGATAGTCCGGAATAGTTTCTAAAAGCAGTTTTTTATTCCACTCGACAGAACCGTCTTTGCCGAAAAATGCCATGCGCATATTATTGTCGATGCCAACGACCTCAAAGCCTTTTTGGCTGAAAAAACGCACGCATTCAGACCCGACTAAGCCCGCGGAACCGGTAACCAGAACTGTTTTTTTCATGATAATTATTATTTCTTACTTATCTGTGGAAAATTTTCTTGTAAAATAATGATTATAGTGGAAAAAAGATAATGCGTCAATTGGTATAACCCCACGGGAAACAGCTGTAATTCTTGCCTGTTTTATTCATCTTCTTAAACACCGGATCAAAATTCTCCGGTTTCATAAAAGAAGTTAACACGCCTGCAAAGAGATTAACTAAGGGATTACGGTGCTTCAGGTAAAAATAAAGGCGGATAAAGCTGAATCCAAGCCTCCGTTTTGCTTCATAACTTGTTGCACCCATTTCATATTTTTTTATACCGTTTTTGATGCACCAATTCATCAAATCACGGAAACGGATAAAATAAAGATAGTAGTCGTGGGCTATTTTATAATCGAAACCGAGGTAGTAATCGATAAAATATTCTTTGCGGACCAGACACAAGGCAAATGCCGCAATTTTTCCGTCAATTCTCCACAGGAAATATTTGGCCTCTTCCGGCATATTACGGGAAATGTTTTTGAAAAATTCCATCGGCACTTTTTCAAGGCCAATATCATTTTTTTCATAAGTCTCAAGATAAAGCCTGTATACCTCCGGCAGGATATCTTCTTTTAATGCGTTTGTAATCTCTAAATCGATTTTAATTTTGCCGTCTACTTTTTTAAAATTTCGTTTTATCCCGTCTCTTGATGATCGGCTTAAGGTCTTCAAATAATCGTTGAAGCTTGAAAAATTAATCTTCATGTCGGTGGAAGGAAGGCTTTCTATCCGGCAAAAACTTTTTTTAAGAAAAGGTTTCAGGATATTATCATAATCGCCGGTAAAATCCTTGAAAATAATCATCGCTGCTTTTTCATTCTCCGCTATCTTTTCCAGGCACTCATGTATTTTACCCATTACACGATTGTTTTCTCTGCTAATGCCGATTCTGCCGGCAGCCATCGGTAAACCACACATTAAGACCCTGGGCATTAAAAGGCCGGGGAGTATTTTCTTGATCGAATTGAAAATTACTTTAAGCGGTCCGCAGACTGTCATATCCAGGGCAAAGCGCATAAGGAAACATGAGGTAGCGCCAACGGGAATTTTATTATCATAAACAAGGATATAGAAGAAAGAAAATTGCTCGAAATTCGATTCATCGATAGTTTTGAAGAAATTGTAGTTTTCTAAAACAGGTGGGGAAATACTGTTCCAGTCTTCTTCAGGAAAATCGGATATTTTGTTCGTAATTCGAGCTGTTAGACCTTGGGTGGTATTCACCCCGCCCTTCCTTTCTTGGAACATTTTTTTAATAAACTTTTTGTATTAACCTTTCTATGTCTTTACAGATAAACATATTTTGCTTTGGAAGGGCGCGGGGTTCATAATCACCCGAGCGCAGCCAGCACAATACCAAAGACTACAAAGATAATACCGAACCAACGCTCATTACTTATTTTTTCTTTTAAAAATAACATTGAGGCTATGGCTATCATGATATAGCGCATACTATCCAAAGAAAAAGCAAGATTCAAATCTGCTTTGGTAAGAGCGATAAGCCAGAAAATTAAAGATACTCCGCTTAAAATGAAGCCAAACCATATGCGCGGCATTTTAAGCAATTCAATTATTAAAAATATTGCCTTTTTGAGAGTGTTGATGTGCCAGTTTATTTTATTAATCGATGATTTAAGAATCAATTGTCCGACAGTATCGCAAACATCGGTCAAGGCAATCAGGCCTATGATAATAAAAATATGTTCTTTCATGCAATTTCTTTTTTATGGTCGGTACTCATCGAGACAAGTATTACTCCAATAAGTATGAATATAATGCCAAACCACCGAATGCTAGATATTTTTTCATGAAGGAAAATGCTCGATGTAAGCGGCACAAGTATATAACTAAAACTTGCTACAGGCACAGCCACGCTCAAATCAATTTTAGAAAGGATGGTTGACCAGATAGTAAAGATAAGTAAGACAGAAAATAATGCCAGCCACAGGAAAGGAGAGAAAATAACTGTTTTAATAAATAAATATGCCTGGGCAATAGTCACGATTCCGGAAAAGCTTTGGCAGGTTGTGCTTTTTTTAAAGCAAAACTGGGCGAATGTTTCCAGCAAATCAGTGGATATCAGGAAGACGAATATTTTAAAGGTGACTTTTCGTTTTGCGGCCATCTTTTATTACCATATTGCTTATCCGGACTGTGAAAGTTATATTTGAAGCTTTCGCAAAACCACATAGGCTACAGCTGACATTAGAGCAGAACACGGAATCGTTAATATCCAGGCCCAGACAATTTTTCCGGCAACACCCCAACGCACAGCACTCAAACGCCGCAGCGAACCTATACCCATAATACTGCCGGTAATAGTATGGGTTGTGCTCACCGGGATGCCAAACTGGGAAGCAAAAAACAGGGTAACTGCTGCGCCGCTTTCTGCGCAGAAGCCATCCACAGGTTTAAGTTTGGCTACGCGCTGGCCCATGGTTTTGACAATGCGCCAGCCGCCAAACATTGTTCCCAGAGCAATAGCAGTATAGCAGGCAAATACAACCCAAAGAGGTATATAAAATTCTCTGCCGAGAATTCCGGCGCTAAAAAGCAAACTGGCGATAATACCCATGGTTTTTTGCGCGTCATTGCCACCGTGGCCCATACTATAGAATGCCGCAGAAAGTAACTGCCCTTTTCTAAAAATATGGTCGATTTTCAGCGGGGCGTTTTTGCGAAATAACCAGTAAACCAGAATGCCGAATGCCCAGCCTAAAATAAGCCCTAAAATAGGCGAAACAAAAATAAAGATAACGGTTTTTAAAATGCCGGGCCATTTAAGCGGCATTATCCCCGCTTTTACAACTGCGGCTCCTACCAATCCCCCGATTAAAGCATGAGAAGAGCTGGTGGGTAATCCGAAACACCAGGTAATAACATTCCAACTGCAGGCGCCGATAAGCGTTCCTAAAATAATAACGTTATCGATAATTGCGATATCGACAATACCCTTGCCGACGGTATTTGCAACATGATGGCCGAAAAAGAAAAAGGCTATGAAATTAAAAAAAGCCGCCCAGATTACCGCCTGGCGCGGGGAAAGCACTCGTGTTGAAACGACAGTGGCTATAGAATTAGCGGAATCATGAAACCCATTCAAGAAATCAAAAAACAGGGCAAGAGCTATTAAAAGTAGAATAAATAATGTCATAGATTATGCCTGTTTCAGGAGGATGGCACCAACGGCGTGAGTTACATCTTCGCATATATCAAGAACCGTCTCCGCATCTTGATAGATTTCTTTTAATTTTATAACCAGGATGGGATTTTTTCCGTTATCGAAGAGCTCGGCAAGCATTTCATCCCTCATCGTATCGCCTACATTTTCAAGGCGATTGATTTCAACGCAAGCTTCCTGAATATATTTGGAGTTTTTCGTATTGCGCAGGCCCTTTACGGCACGGCTGACCGCATTTACCGATTCGCTGATTACTAAAGAAAATTTTACAAGATTTTCGTCTTTTGTGGCAAGTTTATAAACCCAGAGGCGGCTTACGATTGTATTGAGCATATCGGTTATATTATCCAACTCTTTGGCAAGAGCATGGATGTCTTCGCGGTCAAAAGGGGTGATAAAGGTTTTATTCAGGTGTTCAAAAATTTCATGGGAAACTTCGTCTCCCTGGTGCTCAATGGCGGCCATTTTTTGGACAACGTCTTCAGAGGTAACTCCTTCCAACATCAATTCTTTAAAATAATCTGCCGCGTCTACTGCGCAGTTAACTTGCCGGTCGAAAAGATCGAAAAAGTTGAATCCTTTGGGAAGGAATTTGAAAAGCATAAAAACCCCCTTTCATCGTGCCTGGATGAACAATGTTATGAAAACGACCGCTGGCGACGTCTCTTTTGCCATGGTGGCGCATTACACCACCATGGCAAAAGAGAGTAATAATTATAACGTGAATATGGCGATTATCAAGAAAATTAAAACTTGTGTCAATTAAAATTCAAAATGAGACAGTTTTTAAGCAATTAAAGCTGAAAATGAGACATCCTGTTTTTGAGCTATACTTGCAATAAAAAGGAGGTTAAAAGTATGGCTCAAATACACAAAAGTTTTTCAACTGAACAGGTTAAAGATTTATTCAAGCGCTACATTAGCAAAGAAATTGAACGTCTATACATCCAGGAACTTTTAGGTATTCAAAAAGCGCAATTCTTCAGGTTATTGAAAGAATATAAGGATAACCCTGTTAACTTTACCATTAACTATACCAGGCAATCTCCTAAAAGGCTGTCTCCTTTGGTAGAAGAAAATATTATAAAAGAGCTGCAAATCGACAAAGAGGCCATAGGAAATAAGGATATTCCTTTGAAATACTATAATTATTCCTACGTTAAAGACCGGTTGGAAAAAGTCTATGGTCAAGCCGTATCATTGCCGACTGTCATTAAGTATGCCAAGGAACATGATTTTTATATTGCTCGCAAGAAGCATAAAAAAGTACACGACCGTGAAGTTTTAACCCGCTATATAGGCGAGCTTATCCAGCACGATGCCTCTTACCACTTATGGGCTCCGGCTTCAGGAAAAAAATGGTGTTTAATTACTTCCTTGGATGACTATAGCCGTTATATACCTTACGGAAAGTTTGAAGAACATGAATCAAGCTGGGCGCATATCCAAGCTTTGCAATCCCTTGCAATCAAAGAAGGTTGTGCATATTCTTATTATGTGGATTGTCACTCTATCTTCCGGTATGTCAGAGGCCGTGACCAATTGCATAATAGGTTTGAGAAGTTTACTGACGATGTAGACCCTCAGTGGAAACAGGTCTTAGTTGACTGTCATATTAAGCCAATATACGCCTTGTCTCCGCAAGCAAAAGGAAAAGTTGAGAGACCTTATCAATGGCTTCAGGATAGGATAATCCGTTCCTGCATCAGGGAAAATGTTAAGACCATTGCCCATGGCCAGCGTATCTTAAATGCAGAGCTTGACCGTTACAACCATAGACAGATACATTCTACAACCGATGAAATACCGTACTTACGTTTCCGAAATGCCAAAGAGCAGGGCAAATCATTATTCCGGCAATTCACTATACCAGCACCTTATCTAACCCATAAAGACATCTTTGCCTTTAGGACTACCCGCTTAGTTGATCAATACTGCAAAGTTACCATTAAAAACATCTCAATTAAGCTAAGGGATGTTAAGCCAGGACAAACCATTAATATCCGCATATATCCCTTAAACAACACACTCATAGAATTAAGGTTCTGGGGTAACAATAAACTCATCGATGTACAAAGAATCAAAAAGCATGAGCTAGGATTGTCTACTTTTCAATTTTAAAAAGTCTCATTTTGAATTTTAGCTAACA
>JAJYOP010000038.1 GCA_021796115.1 bacterium | reverse complement strand
GTTGAAAAATAAAATTAAACCACGGGGAGGAGTTTGCCTTTTTAACCCTCTGTGATAATATATTGCAGAGGGTTTTTGGTTTTAAGGGTAAAGCATTCGAGCTGGAGGAGGGCTCTTTATGAATAAAAAAATAAGTGTTATTCTGTCTTTAATATTTTCATTCATCTCTCCATCAATCTTTGCCGAAACAATCGTGCTTAAATCCGGTAAAACAGTCGAGGGGAAAATACTCGAAAAAACCGCCAAATATATCAAGGTAGATATAAATGGCATATCCATAACTTATTACCTTGATGAAGTTGCAAGTATTGATGGGAGAGCTAGTTCCGCTAAACAACTTTCTTCTGGGCAAGTCTCTGCTTCTACAAACGCTAATAACACTGAGGGGCATTTTAAGCCCGGGTCCGAACCAACTGGATTTAGAGATATGAAATGGGGGACGCCCTTAAGCGCTTTCCCCGGCATGAAATTAAACAGCTCAATGCCAGGCGAAGTTACTCTAAAAAAAGTTTTTCCTGGGGCTAACCCTTCAGAGATAGAGATGCCTGCTGGCGTCACTCCGCCAAAAACATACACAAAAGAAGGCGAATCTTTGCAATTTGAGGGGGTGAATGTGGATGAAATAAATTATACTTTCGAAAACGATAAATTTTCCAGCGTCTTAATTGCCACGCAAGGAAAAGAAAATTTTGAAAAACTCAGGAAAGCGCTTGGCGCTAAGTATGGGGAACAAGAGCCTAACTTTTCCAGCGGCTGGGCAGGAGGATGTGGATGGCAAGGAAACGAAACAGAAATAATGCTTATGATAACGCTTGGGGACGCGGTGATGGTATCCATATCCTCAGTAGAAGCCAACAAAGAAAGCAAAAAGATGATTTCCATAGAACCAATCCTTAATCAAGAAAATATTCGTTAGCAATATAAGCCAATCGTAGAAGGATAGGTAAGCAAATTTTTGGAAAATAATCAGAAAATTAGTACTTTTTACTACACAGTTTACTGCACAGAAAAACAAATGAGTGATACAATTTACAATACCAGTAAGAAGAATTTTAACTCTAGCGATATATTCCCTTCGTCCCCGTGGTTTAATTTTATTTTTCAACAAAAGCAAAGTACCTAAATCTGATAGTTCGAACCATCGCCGGGAGTGGTTTCATCGCACCCTTCGTTTTATAATTGAAGGGTGTTTTTATTTCTGGCGCGATGAAACCACCCTGAGCGAGCGACCGAAGAGAGCGAGTCGAAGGATAAACCCAATTGCTTTCTTAACCCTCTGTGATGCAATATATTGCAGAGGGTTATTGTTTTATATTCCATAAAATAATTTAACTGATATAATCAGAGCGAAGGAGGAAATTTAATGAGCGAAATTATTATGAAAGAAAGTTTTATTAGCGGAAGCCAAGGAAAGTATTGGTCGCCAAAGCATTTCTTAAAAACATGGACACTCGTTGGTGGTGGTTATTATTGTACACTTTGTGTAACTGCTGAATTATTGTCAAATAGGTTTAATTTTAAGCTCTTTTCGTTCCCTTTAGGATTTTGTTCCCCCTTTCCATATTCAACCGTATTATTTGACCATATTGAAAAAATAGAAATAAGAAGAGGTACTATTGGTTTTAAGGCATTACTTTCACTATTACCTAAACCTACCTCTGACCAAAGGATAAAAACTTTCTTATTCGTAAGAAAACCTGAGCTTTGGCTGGAGAATTTTAAAAACCTCGGACTTAAAGTTGATTATAAATAAACTTAAATTGTATTTGTTAACTCCTTGCATGTTTTTCGTACTTGTCCCGCCAAGCACCAGTTGCTAAACTCGTAATGAGGCAGCAACTTTCCAAGTCGAAGACGCGGGAAAGTTACGTAGCCGAATTACCCTCGAAGAGGGTCCAATACGGGGAACAGTTTGCCTTTTTAACCCTCTGTGATAGTATATTGCAGAGGGTTTTTGGTTTAAACGGTATAAATACAAGTAAGGAAAAATGAAAAAAAATAAAATTGTTTATTCTTTTTTGTTGCTTTCTTTTTTATTTATGTTTTCTTTATATGCACAAAAAAGCCAGCCCGGAGATGCGATTGTCACGAAAATGGAGAAGGTCTTACACCTGACAGATGAGCAGGTTTCCCAAATCAGGCCAATTGTCAGAGACTACACAAATACACGTCTTAAAGTTATGCAGAATTTCAAGGATGAAGGAACAATTGATAAGACTTTATTATATGCACAACTTAAGGAACTAAGAAAAGAAGAATATGAAAAATTAGATAAAATTCTCACAAAAAAGCAGATAAAACAATGGATAGACCACCAGAACACAGCTCGCATAATGAATGGTAACACAGAAGGGGGAGATGACGATGATTTCCGCCTGCCCGACAGTTCGGCTGTGATGTTTTAACCCCTCTTCCTTATATATCTAAGCCTCCATCTAATCATTCCCAAAAGTTTTTCTTCTGGCGATTCGTCCAACCAGGTAAAGTTGGGCAAACGGTTTATAATAAAAATCCCGCTAAATGACCAAAATTCAATTGCTCCAAAATTATTTGCCAAATATCGGTTCAGAGATATAATTATAACAATTTTCAAGAAAGCGGTATAAAAGGAGAAAAGTGCCGCCAGGGAATCGCGTTTGAAAGTCCTTAAAAAACGGAGGAGGGCAAAATGAAAAAACAAATTTTTAAAAGTAAATTCTGGGTAGTTTTGTTTCTTTGCTTTGTGTTTATAATGCCGACAGGCAGTGTATTCGCGCAACATCATGGCGGAGAACATGGCGGTCATGGCGAATGGCATGGCGACCGGCATAGCGACTGGTATGGCGGATGGGATTGGGGATATCATCATCCCCACGGATATCATTGGTATGACGGTTCTTGGTGGTTGGGGGATGCGATAGTCTCGAGCCTGGTTATTGGCGCTACAATCGCCGCTCTTTCGCCAGCTTATACCATTGTTTATGTAAATGGTATTCCTTACTATTACGATAACGGATATTATTTCAGGCCGTATGGTACAAGATATATCGTGGTGGCTGACCCAATGGTTCCTGTTACAGTTGTGCCGGCTACACCCCCGACGGTAGTTACAATTCCTGCGCAGCCGCAGGCACAATCAAGCGGAACAGTAACAATAAATGTGCCTAATTCCAAAGGAGGATTCACCCCGGTTCAGTTAACTAAGTATAAAGACGGTTATCTTGGGCCGCAAGGCGAATATTATGCGGGCAACCCTTCAGTCGAGCAGTTAAAAGCCTTATATGGACAATAAATAATTTTAAAACTTCCCCCTTGGTGCTTAGTGGCCAGGGATGAAGTTTATTTGCCAGCTACGAAATTTGGAGAATATTTATGCCTGGGCGAAAATTAATCTGTATTTTCTTGGCGGCTATGTTTATGGTTATGCCCGCGGTTTTTTCTGCCAACACAACAGCTAATAACTATAGCAAAGTTATTTCTATGCAGGGAGGATTTATCATAGTTCCTAACAACTCCTTAGATGTTAATCCGCATAGTGAATTTGCAACTTCTTCTTTTTCATCGAGCGGAGAATTTTCGACAAGATCGTCTTTTTCTTCCCGGGAAAAAAGAAAATTTTCCAACCAATCTTTTTCCCTGCGCAAAGAATCCGATTTTTCATCCGGGCCGACTTCTCGCCCGCAGTCAGGCAAAGATATTTCCGAAACTTCGCTATTCTCGATATCCGACAGCGAATTTTTAAGTGCGCCTTCCTCTTCGCCTCAGCCCGGCAGCGGAGAATTTTCTAACGTATCATCTCTATCTTCGGCAAGCTCATTCAGCATGCCATAATTCTACATAAATTTCTTACACGAAAACCATACTCAGGAAAATATTTCAAAAATCTATTGCCTTATTTCAAAGAACTTATAAGATAGTAAGAATAATTAACTGGATTTTGTTTTACGGGGGTAAAGGGAAATTAGTGGCAAATACAAGGAGGGATGATGAAATACAAGGGTGGATCAAAATATGTTTACATTATTTTTGTGCTGGCAATGGTAGTTGTGGTTGGGAATGCTTTTGGCCAACAGAGCCAGAGGCCATCAGTTGAAGAAATCGTCGCAAAGATAAAACAAGATTTAAAATTAAATGATGACCAGGCAGTTAAAATTACGCCGATAGTGCAAAATCAAATTCAACAAATGCAGGCAATTATAAAACAAGCTCAAGAAAAAGTCAGGGCAGACTTGCAAGCGCTTGAGCAGAATACCGAGGCAAAACTTGCCCAGGTATTAACTCCGGAACAAATGACCGAATTTAAAATCCGGCAACAGCAAACTTCGCCGCAAGCCGCAAAGCAACCAGCTCCGCAAAAAAAATAATAACGAACTGATCCTGTCAAAAAAACTGTTCCCGTGGTAAAAGATTAGAAGCGAAGCACGTAACAAAACCCGCTCTTAACTAGAGCGGGTTTTGTTTGTGCAGCCGGCTAACCTTATCAAGGGCCCATAAACACTAAAACGCACTAAAATCCACCCCGCAGGCTCATTGAAAAACGGCCCCTAAGCCAGCGAAAAAACAGTTTACTTTAAAAAGTGTAATGCTAAAATATGTGCCTGTTAAGCATAGATTAGCACAGATAAAAAATCACAGATGAGCACAGATACTTTACGAAATAACCAATAACCAAGATACAAGATACAAACAAGTTCCAATATTCAATATAAAATAACCAAACAAAATGTTGGTTTTGTTTGAATATTGGAATTTGCCCTTCGACTCGTTTCACTCGCTCAGGACAATCCTGAGCGTAGTCGAAGGATTGGTTATTGGATATTGTTTGGTCATTGTATCTTGGAACTTGGTTATTTCTCCAGTTATATTCATTAGTTATCTGTGGCCCTCTGTGGAAAAAAGGAGGAACAATAATATGATAAATTATGAAGATTTTGCCAAGGTAGAATTAAAGGTAGGTAAAATTTTAGAAGTAGCAGACCATCCCAATGCCGATAAACTTTATGTTTTAAAGGTGGATATCGGCGATGGTGTAGTAACGCAACTGGTTGCCGGAGTTAAGAATTACTACAAGCCGGAAGAGCTCATCGGCAAGCTTGTCGCGGTGGTTGCGAATTTAGAACCAAAGCCTTTAAGGGGTATAGATTCAAACGGAATGGTGCTTGCTGCAAACGCCGGAGAAAACCTTGCAATAATTACGTTGGATAGAGAGATCCCAACAGGTACCAGAATAAAATGAACCCCGCCCTTCCAAAACAAAGTATGTTTATCTGCAAAAAATGGAAGGAGTGGGGCAAAAAATGGTTTACTAAAAAAATGTTTTAAAAAAGGAAGGGCTGGGTGAATCTGAAAAGTAATATCGAAGATTTTAATCTGGTATTTATCGATCTTGAGACAACAGGCCTTGACGCGGTAAAAGGGGATGCTATCTGCGAGATAGGCGCGCTTAAAATTAAAGAGCGCAACGTTGTAGATAAATTTCAGACTTTGGTAAATCCAAAAAGACAGATTCCTGAAGAGGCTTTCAGGATTCACAAGATTTCCGACCAAGATGTAAAAGACGCCCCGATTTTTGAGGCAGTCGCAGATAAACTTATTTCTTTTATGAAAGAATCAATCGTACTTGCCTATAATGCCGAATTTGATTTAGGTTTTGTGCATCATGAGCTGAAAAAAGCAAACAAAGAAATACCGGAACTGCCGGCGATAGACATACTTTGTATGGCGCGAAAAACATTGAAACTGGCACGTTATAATTTAGGAGCGATTTCGTCTTTCCTTAATATAGAATATACCGGAAATCAGCACCGTGCGCTCGACGACGCTAAAGTCGCTTCCGGGGTATTCTTTAAATTAAGGGACATGCTTAAAGATAACCGGCTGAATAATCTTGAAGATTTTGTTTCGCTTTACGGTTTGCAAAACGAAATTTTTAAAAGCAAGGAAGAACCGAAAATATATCTCGTCCGAAAAGCCATCGATAATAAATCTTTTTTAAGGGTAAGAAGCTTTTCCTACCAAAACACGATGGACCAAGAGGCGATAAAACCGCTTTCGCTAACGAGAGAAAACGATAGTTTTTTCCTCGCCTATGAAAACAGGCACGGCAAAAATATCCGCATAAACTTAAACCGCATTCTTGACGTCGAGATTGTTTGAAACATAGATTAGAGCAAGCAGGAAACTCTAAATCCGAAACACTAAACTCTAAACAAACTACAAACTCGAAACCACAAACCCTAAACGTTTCGTGTTTTCTTCCGTTTGTAGTTTGTGATTTGTTTAGAATTTCGAGTTTAGTGTTTAGAGTTTAAAAATATATGGATAAAAAAAGAGTAAGATTGCAAATCAGGGGAATTGTTCAGGGTGTCGGCTTCAGGCCCTTTGTCTACAAACTCGCCAAAAAATTTGGGCTTAAAGGATACTGTTTTAACGATACCAAAGGTGTAATGATTGAAGTTGAGGGAGAAATTTCCAAGATAGAAAATTTTCTCGAAACTTTAACGAGCTCTGCACCGGCAGTAAGTAACATTAATTCCATAACAAAAAGCGAATTGCCTGTAAACGGCGAAAAAGAATTTTCGATAATCGAGAGTAAAAGCAGCGAAAATAAATTCGTCATGCTTCCGGCTGATATCAGCATCTGTAATGATTGCCTTCATGAGTTATTTGACAAAAAAAACCGGCGCTATTTATACCCTTTTATCAACTGTACAAACTGTGGCCCGCGCTTTAGTATTATAAAAAGCGTTCCTTACGATAGGATAAAGACCACCATGAACGAATTTAAAATGTGCCACGCCTGCGGCGCGGAATACAAAAATATTTTAGAACGCAGGTTCCACGCTGAACCGGTTTCCTGTTTTGACTGCGGCCCGTCAATAAAATTAATAAAAGAATTAAACGCCAAAAAAATCCGTTACGGAAAAACTTCAAGACATGATTTAGCGAAAACAGCAAATTTGATTCATAAAGGAAAAATTGTAGCCATTAAAGGTATAGGCGGTTATCACCTTGGCTGTAACGCCTTTAATCTAAAAACCGTCCGGCGCCTACGCCGGCTTAAAAAACGGCTGACCAAACCTTTTGCGCTAATGGCAGAAAATATCGAGTCCATTGAGGAACTTTGTTTTTTAAGCGATACGGAAAGAAAAATTATTCAAAGCCGCCGCCGGCCGATTGTTTTATTGAAAATTAAAAAGTACCTTCCTTTTATGGAGGAAATAGCGCCGGGACAACTTTACCTTGGCGTGATGCTGGCTTACGCTCCGGTGCATTATCTTATTTTTCATTACCTGAAAAAATATTCGGCGAAACCCCTGCTAATAATGACTTCAGCCAACAAAGAAAGTTTTCCGCTGGTTTCCAAAGAAGAAGAACTCAAAGAGGTTAAAAATTTTAGCGACGCATTTTTGATGCATAACCGCAATATAGAGACCAGAAGCGACGACTCGATTGTAAGAGTTTTTGAAAACAAGGAAATTGTAATCAGAAAATCACGCGGCTATATTCCCGATTTTATGGATTTTAAAAGCAAAAAAACTATCCTTGCCTGTGGAGCAGAGCTTAAAAACACCTTTGCTATTTCCAAGCAAGGATATTTGATTGATTCGCCCTTTATCGGCGATTTAAAAAATTATAAAAACTATGAGTTCTTTCTCGATACCATCGCGCATTACAAAAAGATTCTCGATGTCGAGCCGGAAATTATTGCACACGATTTTCATCCGGAATATCTTTCCACGCAATATGCGCTTTCGCAAAACGCAAGAAGAATCGGCGTCTGGCACCATCACGCTCACCTTGCTGCCTGCCTTTTTGAAAACAACGTAAAAGGAAAAGCTATCGGCGTATGTTTTGATGGCGCAGGGCTGGGTCAGGATAATGCAATCTGGGGCGGAGAATTTTTTATTACCGATATCGCCGGATTTAAAAGGGCCGCTCATTTCAAATATTTCGGCCTGCTCGGCGCAGACAAATCTGCAGAAGAGCCGCGAAGAGTAGCTTTTTCGCTGCTTTATGCTCTTTTCGGAAAGAATATGTTTAAACATAAACTCAACTCGCTTAGCGCTTTTGATAAAAAGGAGAAAAATATTTTTTATGGGCTCATGCAAAGCAAAGAGTTCGTTTTAAGTTCATCCGCCGGCAGGCTTTTTGATGGCGCAGCAAGTATTTTAGGCATCATGCAAAAAGTGGGCTATGAAGCCGAAGCAGCAATTCTTCTTGAGATGCTGGCCACGTCTTTTAACGGTAAAACCGAAAGCTATGCTTATCACATCAAGAAAAGAAAAGGCGCATACCTTATAGACTGGCAGCCGTTTTTTACGGAAATAGTTAAAGATGTTTTAGCCAAGAAAGATAAAAAACTTATCGCCTACAAATTTCATAAAACCTTCGCTAAAATAATTCACGAAGTTTGTATGAATTTGCGAAAGGATTATGGTATAAATGATATAGTTATTTCCGGCGGAGTATTCCAAAATTTTCTGCTCTTGAATTTAGTGATAAATGATTTACGCAGCCGAAGATTTACTGTACACTATCATAAAAGAGTTCCGACAAATGATTCGGGCATATCTATTGGCCAGGCCGTTGTCGCGGCCGCACAGATTGGCACAGATTTATAGACACAGATGAGCACAGATATTATGAAATTCCAAATAACAAGCACCAAATTCCAAATAAATTCCAATGACCAAAATTCCAATGCCCTAAACAAAAACCGTTTCGGTCATTTGAACATTGGAGCTTGGAACTTATTTGGTGCTTGGAATTTGTGATTTGGAATTTTTCATCTGCGGTAATCTGCGATTTCTTATCTGTGGCCATCTGTGGCAAACGGAGGTAAAAATGTGTTTAGCTTATCCAATGAAAGTAATTGAAGTAAAAAAGAACCGCGCGATTGTTGACGCTGAAGGTATCAGGCGCGAAGTGAATGCCGAATTTTTAAAAAACATAAAAATCGGCGACTATGTAATGGTCCATGCCGGTTTTGCCATCGAAAAATTCGATGAGAAAAAGGCCAGAGAAACCATTGAGTATTTTAAGGAATATAAAGATGCGCTACGAAAAACTCTTAAGAGATAAAAATTTAATTAAAGAAGCGCTGGATAAAATCCGCAGCTTAAATCTCCGTAAAAACGTAAACATTATGGAGGTTTGCGGCACGCACACCTACACTTTTTTTCGTTTTGGCCTCCGCCGGATGCTCCCAGAGAATATCCATTTAATTTCCGGTCCGGGTTGTCCGGTTTGTATTACCGAAGACAGTTTTATCGATAAAGCAGTCATACTTGCGCGCGATAAAAACAATATTATTGCTACTTTCGGCGATCTGATAAAAGTCCGAGGCACAAAGTCTTCGCTGGAAGAGGAACGTGCCCTTGGTGCAAATATAAATATAGTTTATTCACCAAGTGAAGCAATAGACCTGGCAGTAACTAATCCAGGGAAGCGGATTGTTTTTTTAGGCGTTGGCTTTGAAACCACTGCACCGCTATCCGCATCAATAGTAAAAGAGGCAAAACAAAAAAAGCTGGATAATTTTTTCCTGCTTAGCGCGCACCGGATTATTCCGCCGGCTCTTAACGTGCTTTGCAGTGATAAAGAAATTAATATCGATGGCTTTCTCTGCCCAGGCCATGTTTCGGCAATTATCGGCGCAGAGGCTTATAAGGAAGCAGCACAAAAATTCCACAAGCCTTGCGTTATCGGGGGTTTTGAGCCGCTAGACATGTTAATTGCTATGTATAAAATCTGCCTGCAGGTAAAAGAGGGAAAAAGTATTGTCGAGAATGAATACGATAGAGTCGTACGGCAAAGAGGAAATCCTGCAGCAATAAAACTACTTAGCGAAGTTTTTTATGTGAAGGATGCTTCCTGGAGAGGTTTTGGAACGATTAAAAAAAGCGGACTCTTCTTAAACGAAAAATATAAAAATTTCGATGCGCAAAAATTAATTGGAAAAGAGATCAAGGTAAAAAATAAGCTAACCAATTGCCGCTGCGCAGATGTAGTAAAAGGGAAAATTAAACCATCCGAGTGCCCACTATTTAGAAAAGCCTGCAATCCGGAAAAACCTTTCGGGCCCTGTATGGTTTCCTTTGAGGGCAGTTGCAGAATTTACTATGAATATGGTGGGTAATTTGATAAAATAAATTAAAGTACGTAAGATTTTTAATAAGGAGGGAATCATATGGAAGAAATACTAGAAATCTTAGAGGGAAATGCGCGGGTTTCATCAGATGAAATAGCCAAACTCACCGGTAAGAAGAAAAAAGATATTGAAAAAACCATAAAAGATTACGAGAAAAAA
>JAJYOP010000018.1 GCA_021796115.1 bacterium | reverse complement strand
CTCTATATGCCAGTGATACGATACGTGTGCGTCCGTATTAACCGGGGATGTATGGATAATGTAGTTATACGGATGTTCGCCCAAGACCTTTTTCAGCCGGGTCAAAGAATTTTTCAAAATCATTGCGAGATCTTTAATACGGTTATCGTCTATTTCGCCAAAATCTCGCGAATGATCTTTGGGTATAACCCAGACCTCGAAAGAAAACCTGCTTGAAAGCGGGCAGAAAGAAACAAAACTGTTATTTTCGGAAACTATCCTCTCCTTTCCGTTTTCTTCTTCATAGGCAATCATGTCGCAAAAAATACAGCGCTCACGGTATTCGTAAAAATGCTTTGCGCCTTTTACCTCATCCAAAACGTTCTTGGGCACCATGGGAAGCGCGATTAATTGTGAGTGACCATGCTCAAGAGAAGCCCCGGCTTCGGCGCCGACATTTTTAAAAAATAAAAGATATTTAAAACGCCTGTCTTTTCTTAAATCGAGAGTGCGCGACCGATACGCCTTTAGCATGTACTCGACTTCTAAATCGGTAAGTTCGGGTATTCCTTTATAATGATGCGGGCTATCGATAATTACTTCGTGCGCGCCTACGCCGTTTGAAACATCATACATACCCATTGCATGTTTATCCAAATCGCCTTCGATTTTTAAAGCCGGAAATTTATTCGGCACAACCCTTACTTTCCATCCAGGTGCATTTGGAGTGCGCCAGCTTTCGGATATAGCTTCTATCTCCGGCGGTGTCATGTGCTCGTTTCCGTTACAAAAAGCACAGTCTTTTTCGCCTTTCCAGACAAAGGGTACCACGCCGAAATCTTTCGGCAAAAACGGTTCTTCCACATTTACCACAACCCACCTGTTAACAATTGGATCTTTTCTTAGTTCAGGCATAGTTTTAAAGTTTTAGAAAATTTAATAAATGACCAATAGCCAAGATACAAGATACAAACAAATTTTAATATTCAATAAACAATATCCAAACAGAGATGTTGGTTTTTGTTTGGATATTGGAATTTGCCCTTCGACTCGTTTCACTCGCTCAGGACAATCCTGAGCGTAGCCGAAGGATTGCTTATTGGATATTGTTTGGTCATTGTATCTTGGAAATTGGTTATTTAATACAATTTTAATTAATTATACTTTTGTTTCTGCCAAAAACTTCGCTGTTTCTTCGGGAAGTGTCGGACAAATATAAAATCCGCTTCCCCATTCAAAACCCGCGACTCTGGTTAAGCGCGGAGTAATTTCAATGTGCCAGTGATAATCTTCTTCGATGGTCGACCAATAACCCGGGTACGGCCGCCTGAAAGGCGCGGTATGCACCACGTAGTTATATGGCGGATCATTAAGCAAAACTTTTATCTTGAGGAGGGCTTTCTTAAATACTCTGGCCATGCCTCCGATATTTCTTTCGCAAACAGTATAAAAATCGGGGGAATGTTCTTTGGGAAGCACCCAAACTTCAAACGGAAAGCGCGGAGCGAAAGGAACAAGTGCCACCACTCCATCTTCGTCTAAAACAATACGCGAGCCTTCACTTAATTCTTGGCGGATAATATCGCAAAAAATGCAACGCTCGTGGCGGTTATAATAAGATTTCGCGCCTTCGAGCTCCTCTTTTACTCTTTTTAAATTTACCGGAGTCGCGATAAGCTGCGAACGCGCATGGCCAATTCTTCCTCCGCCGGCATCCCAGCCGTAATTTTTGAAGGCCAGGACATATTTAATGCGGTTGTCTTTACCCAATTCTTTAAAGCGCACGCAGTACGCCTCTAAAACATCTTTAACGTAATCTTCTCCTAAATCGGCAATATTTGTGATATGCTCGGGAGTTTCTATAACAATCTCATGGCTGCCTACGGCATTTATAAGATCGTAGGGGCCTTTTCCTTTTTTCCATAATTCGGCGTTGGGATTCAAAAATGGCGTTTTACTGGGTACAACCCGGACCCGCCAATTGCCGTTATGGTCTTTTATGGAAAAAATTTCCGGCGGGGTCTCTGTTTCTCTGCCCCTACAGAAAGGGCAATCCTCTTGGGCTGGTTTTGATTCTATATGAGGGAAATCTTTTGGCCTTTTTGCCCTCTCAGTTGAAATTATGACCCATCTGCCTAGGATGGGGTCTTTTCGTAATTGCGGCATATTGGATTATACTGGTTGCGTTAATCGGTTGCGATGTCCCCTTCGGGAATTTCCTTGCGGGAAGGCTTCGCTTCTCGTATCGGTTGCGTTGAACGTAAAACGTTTGACGAAAAACGAAACGAGCCGCGTAACCGCAACCGTATGACGAATCAAAAACTATAATAACCGTGTTATTATAACAATCGTAAGTTAAATTGCAAGGAAATTGTAACCATTTTTTTCAAACACAAATAACCACGAATTTGAAACGACTCTTCGGCGACACTTAAGATCGTCCTGAGCGAGTGAAACGAGTCAAAAGACAAATTGCCATGAATAGAAAATAGATTCATTCGTGACAATTCTTCACTTAATTCATGGATATTCGTGTTCTACAAAATAACCTTTAAAAACTTTTTCTTTCCTATCTTAAGAACCAGACCGGAAGCGGGTATTTCCAGGGAAGAATCTTTAACTGCCCCTCCTCCTAGAGCGGCAACTGCCATAATGGATATGCCGCCCTGTTGCAGGAGGCGGCGGGCTTCATTTTTAGATGCGGCTATTTTTGCGCAAAATAGCGTTTCTACCAAATCTATGGGGGATTTTTTTGCTTTAAATACCGGCATATTTTCCGGTATTTCTTTTTGGGAAAATATTTTTTCGAATTCTTCTTTTGACGCCTTGCCGGTTGCTTTTGAATAGTAGAAAGAAGTAATCGTTTCTGCCAATGTTAGTTTTGCTTCTTTAGGATGTATTTTTCTGGCCGCAGCAATATCGCAATCGGTAAGAAGGCGATAATATTCCCACATTACTTCATCGGAAATACTCATTATCTTGCCAAACATAGTTTTCGGGTCTTCGGTAACGCCAATATAATTGCCCAGGGATTTTGACATCTTATTTTTTCCGTCTAAGCCAACAAGAAGCGGCATAGTCACAATGCTCTGGGGTTTTTGGCTAAAAACTTCCTTTAGGTGCCTTCCGACAATCAAATTAAATTTCTGGTCAGTTCCGCCGAATTCAACATCAGCATCTATCACTACCGAATCATAACCCTGTATTATCGGATAAACCAATTCAAGGAGAGTAAGCGGCCGGTTTTCTTTCATGCGCAGGGAAAAATCATCACGCTCAAGGACTCTTGCCACGGTGTAGGAAGAAAGCAGCGAAAGGAATTTAGAAATATCCATTGCTTTATACCAGGAGCTGTTAAAGCGGACTTCGGTCTTTTTTTGATCAAGGATTTTAAAAGCCTGTTCAGTGTAGGTTGAGGCATTTTCTTTTATCTCTTCATCGCCGAGCACCGGCCGAAGCAAAGTTTTTCCGGAAGGATCCCCGATTTTAGCGGTAAAATCACCGATGATTAAAATCACGGTGTGACCTAAATCCTGTAATTTACGTAGTTTACGCAAAAGCACCGTGTGGCCTAGATGAATATCTTTTGCGGTGGGATCAAAACCTATTTTTAACTTAAGCGGCTTTTTGTTTTTCAGGGAATCTTCTAATTTGGCAAGCAGTTCTGCGTCGGAAATAACATCAACGGCATTTTCTTTAAATATATTGAGATGTCGCTCGGCTTCTAACTTAACCATTAGTCCTCCTAATGAACACATCATTTTTTAAGCCGTAAAACGGCGTAAAAAATGATAGTGTGAATTAATTTAAACACGAAATCCTAATATAAGCAAGGACTAACTGGCCTGCACTTCTAGTTTTGCCGAAAGCCCGATTTTAGCAGAACCCGGATCGATTTTTATGATCTTTACTTTTAATTTGTCGCCGGGCTTAAGCGCATCCATAATTTCCTTTTCGATTTCGCCGGAAAAAACTAAGCCTTCAAGGTTTTCTTCTATCTTGACGAACACGCCAAAATTGGTAACTTTGACCACTTCGCCTTCGATAATCGTATCCAGGGGATATTTTGCCTGGATTTCTTCCCACGGATCAGGGCTTAATTGTTTAATGCCAAGGATTACTTTGCGGCTTGACTTATCAATCCCCAAAACTTTGAAGTTATGGGCAGAGCCTCTTTTAAGCACTTCCTGAGCCCTGGTTACGCGTTTGGTCCAGGAGATATCTTCATTGTAAATTACGCCTTCAAGGCCGTTTTCAAATTCAATATAAGCGCAGCCATCGGCGTATCCTGAAATTTTTCCCGATACTTCTGAATCTATCGTCACAAGAGTTTCTACATCTTCCCACGGATCGCGCTCAAGATGTTTGATGCTCAAGGATATTTTTCTTTCGGACGGTTCGATGCTGATGACTTTTGCTTCAATCGTATCACCGACGGCAAACATTTCGTAGAGATTAAGGAACTTTTTCGTCCAGGAAATCTCGGAAACATGTACAAGACCTTCGATGCCTTTTTCAAGTTCCACGAAGATACCGTAGTTCTGGATATTAGTAATTCTTCCGGTAATAGTTGTCCCTTGCGGGTATTTATTTTCGATTTCCTTCCAGGGATCAGGCGTTGTCTGCTTAAGCCCGAGGGAAATTTTGCCTTTTTCCTTATCGAAGTTCAAAATCATTACCTGGATTTCATCGGAAACGGCGACGATTTCTGACGGATGAGTAATTTTCTTCCAGCTCATATCCGCGATATGCAATAATCCATCCACTCCGCCTAAATCGATAAAAGCTCCGAAGTTGGTAACGCTTTTGACTTTGCCTTTTAAAATTTTGCCGACTTCTATCTCTTCCCAGATTTTCTTACGGGAGATTTCTTTTTCCATCCTGACTGCATCTTTACGGGAAAGGATGAAATTTTCTTTATTCTTGCTCATCTTAACGATCTGGAAGTAACTCTTTTTGTTTATTACTTCCTCATCGCTTATATTTCTAAAAGAAGATAGGCTTTGCGGAAGGAACCCCTCCACGCCGAAGATCTCTACGATGTAACCGCCTTTTACTTTGCGGGTTATCGAACCTTCGACTAAATCGCCCTCCTTGTGCTCATTAAGAAGCGTCTGCCAGCCTTTAGACTCTTTGGCTCTCCTAAAAGAAAGGATAATTTTGCCCTCGTCATTTTCCACGTTTTCGACATAGACCTCAATCTCTTTCAAGCCGTCCAACTCCGTGCCTGAAAATTCGTTGCGAGGAATCACCCCTTCAGACTTATAACCCACATCAACCACAACCTCGTTATGGGTTACGCCGACGATTTTGCCCTTTACGATTTCACCTTCATTTAATTCTTTGATGGAATCGTAATAAGCCTTTTCCAGTTCCGATGATACTTTTTCCATTGCTCTAAAACCTCCGATTCTAAATTAGTTCTCCTCCGTTTAGGTACTCGGAAAGAACCTGATTTTCTAATTTTTAAGAGGGCTAATTATCCCTTAAAAGGTTATTTTTGTCAATAAGGGAAACTAACGTCTTTTGGGCTGGGAAGTTTTATGGCCTGGCATTTAGAACTATATTTGGTCCCGATAGTTTTTGATAACTTCTTCAAATATTTTAAGCAATAAATTAATATGTTTTTCTGGCGTAAAACAAGAATAATAACGTTTATGCCCGGCAAGCCCTAACGCATAGGCTTGGTTTTTATCCGTGAATAAAAAGCTGATTTTTTTCGCCAACTCAACGATATTTTTTCGTTCCGCCAAATAACCTGTCTTGTTATCTTCGAGCCATTCGGGTATCCCCCCGACGTTAAAAGCAACCACTGGCTTGCCGCAGGCCATCGCCTCTAATCCAACTATGCCAAAGGGCTCCCCCCATAGCGAAGGGATTACGACACATAGGCATTTTTCGTAATACTGCTGGATTTGCGCGTTAGGGAGGGCTCCGAGAAAATCGATTTTGTTTTCAAGGTGCATTTTCTTTGCCAGTAATTTCATTTTCGTTTCATAATACCCTGAACCGATAATAACCAGGCGTAATTGTTCAGGCCAGAAGAGCATCGATTTAATTAAATATTGAACGCCTTTGTGGCGCTCCAATTGCCCGACAAAAAGCACCTCATTTGTGCTTGTTTGCGACATTGGCTTTTTAAAATTACAAAAATAAGGCAACACCGATACATTTGAAGGCGAAAATCCGTTATATAGTAAACAAGTACGCATATATTCGCTGGCTACTAAAATTTTCATCTTTTTATAAACATTTAATGCCCTGATGGTGTTTGCAACTTCGCTTATGCCGGGACGGGGAAATCCGGGCAAGCATAAGCCGGAATAAGCTTTTAGCAAACAAAAAAAGCTGCATGGCTTATGGCAAATGCTCCCTGTAAAGAAAAACATTTTGTTCGATTTGGGGCAAAACGATCGATGATCGTGGATGTAACGCAAGGCTGGTTTTATTTCATATATTTTTTTAGCAAAAGCGTAATTGAAAATATTATGCAAATAAACTATGTCTGGGGTTTCGTATTTAAGAATCTTATCTAGTTTTTCAGCTGATGCCGAAGAAAGTTTTCCGTTTAGTTGCATGAGCTCCGGTAAAAAGTAGGAAGTGCGGCTGGTTGAGAAAGGTATATTTTCGGCTTTTCTGCCATAGATGATACTCACATAATGCCCGCAACGCTCAAGGTAATCGGATAAACTTAGTATGTATTGTTCTGTGCCGCCGATATATTGATTGTATTCGCAGACATGGAGAATTCGCATATTTTTTATCTTCCTATAAGCATTTTTTCGAAACTGAAAAAAATATCTTTTGCGATTTCTTTTCCGTATTGCAACAACCCGCCATTCTTAATTCTTAAACCCCGGGTACTTTTACGCCGGCCTAAAGAATGTTGTGCAAAACTATATATTTGCGCCAATTGACGGCGGGAAAGAAATTCGTTCCTCGTAACGGCAAAATATCCGGTATAATGCCGGGGGTCTTTGTCTAAAATAAAATCCTTCTCTTCGACCCATTGGCGTAATTTAGTTCCGGGATAAGGCGTGGCCAGGCTAAATTGTACTTCATCGGGATCAATTTCATGCGCCAGATTAATCATTTGGAATATTTCTTTCTTATCCTGGCCGGGCAACCCGATAATAAAGAAACAAAATACGCGTATGCCTGATTTTTTACAGGCCTTAAAAATATCGAGCATTTTTTCTTTTTCCGATACTGTCCTGCCGGATTTTTGCGCCACTTCCGGCGTGGGAGTTTCAATTCCAAAATTCATTCCGCAGCAGCCGGCTTTTGCCATAAGCGTTATCAATTCCGAATCGAGCGTATCAAGCCGGGTTTCACAGCGCCAGTTAAATTTAATTTTTTCTTCGCAAATTAACTTGCAAAGAAGAACTATCCTTTCGCGATTAAGAGTAAATTCGGGGTCACGAAAAAGAATATTTTTAACCTTGAATCTATCCATGAGGTATTTTATCTCTTCAACAACATTTGTAGCCGAACGCGGCCGCCAGCGGCGGCCTTGTAAAACCGGATATGGGCAATAATGGCAGAAAAAGGGGCACCCCCGCGAAGAAATAACCGGCAAAAAATAATCAACGGAGGGAAATTGCAGAGACGGCAGAATATAGTTTTTATAAGGTAAATATTGCCAGGCCGGAAAGGGCAATACATCAAGATTATCGATATAATCTTTTTCTTTATTTTTCACAACATCCCCGCCTGCGGTCCTATACCATAATCCATCTGTATTCTTTAATCCTTTTTTATAGATATCCACGAAAATATACTCCGGTTCATTAACGATAACGGCATCTATATATGTTTTTTCTAAAAAAAATTCCCGGTTTAAAGATACATATGGGCCGAACATAATAATTTTTGCGTCGGTATTTTCTTTAAGCAATTTCGCTATGTTTAAATCGAAAGTTGAAGTAGGTAAAGATGTCCTGATCGCCAGCGTTATGTCTTTATGTGAATTCTGTAAATTTTTTATCTTGAGCAAAAGCTCGGTGAACGAATAAACCAAACCGAGGCAATCTATGACCTCAAACGGCAGACGCTCTGATTTAAGGCACGCAGCTATATAGGCTATGTCTATGGGGGGAATTTTTGGGCCGCCGGCAGGATACAATTGGCCAAGGCCAGCCATCATATCTTTGTTGGAAACAGTGCCTTCGGGGTTAGGCGGATTAATAATAATTATCATTATAGATTTTTAATTCTCCTGATAAAAACTTTGCGCATTTTTATGCCGGCTCTGCGCAAAAGAAAAGTTACAGGGTGTATGCTGATTTCGCGGACCTGGGATGGCATATTCTTCGTGATAAAACTAAGTGCGGCCCGGGCAACTTCTTCTGCGGTAAGCATGTCTTCCTGTCTTGTTCTTCCCTTGTTGGCATTGCCGGCAAAACTGGTATCTACTGCATGCGGGCAAAGCGCAAAGACTTTAATATTGTTTTCCTTTTGCTCCTCTGCCAGGACTTCCGTAAACCCCAACAAGCCAAACTTTGAAGCACAATATGCTCCATAGCAGGCAAAACCCTTGAAACCGCAAATTGAGGCGATGTTTACTATAGTGCCGCTTTTTTGTTTAATCATAAAAGGCAGCACTTGGCGACAGCATAAATATGCTCCCTTAAGATTTATATCAACGGTACTATCCCAATCGGCTATCTTTGAATCTTCTATATGGGACAGTACGGCTACCCCGGCGTTATTGATTAAAACATCGATTCGGCCAAAACGCTCAATAGTCTGGCACACTAAGGACTCAACAGCCTCTGGCGAAGAGACATCCGCACCAATGGCAAGCCATTTTTCCTCATGTCCATTGTATAAAGCTTTTAGGGTTTCGGATACATCGTGCCGGGAACGCGAAATTCCGGAAACATAAAAACCCTCTTTCGCACACAATTTAGCAATTGCCCTGCCGATACCCCGCGTTACCCCGGTTATAAGGATAACTTTATTTTTTTGCATCCATCAAGCTGCTTTTTCTTTATTCAATAAAATATTAACCGCCTTGAGCAATAAATCCCATTTTAAAGTTAATGCCGCTTTTATAAATCCTTTTACAAAGCTTCGAAAATTTGTACATATATAAGCGATGTCGCGTAATTCCAGGAGCCTATTTACGGAAAGCAAAGTTCCCACTACCGGTATCGAGTTGTCGCTGGAAAAAGCATAATATTCTTCCCAGGAAACATGTGCTTTTTCGATGGCATCTTTATACTTATTATATAAATATGAACCGGGATCGGGACGGACAATGGTAAATTGATAATAGTCCGGCCTTAATTTACGTGCAAGCCGAATTGTTTGAATGACGGTTTCCTCGGTTTCCCCGACATTGCCGATCATAAAAAATCCGTAAAACTTTATACCTGCCTGGTGCGTCATTAAAGCGGCTGCTACGCATTGCTCGATAGTTTGATTTTTCCTGATTGCATTCAATATCTCCTGCGAACCTGATTCGAATCCGTAAGAAATCAGCCAGCAGCCGGCACGACGCATTGTTTCAAGCATCTGGAAATCAACGGTATTAACCCTGCTGAGTGCTTTCCACTCTATGGTGATTTTTTCCTGCTCCAATTTTTCACAAATTTCCATAACATGTTTTTTGTCCAAAGTGAATAAATCATCATAAAAAGAAATTTCTTCCATGCCGTAGGTATCGACCAGATGTTTGATCTCACTTACGATATTCTCCGGGCTGCGCACACGATAACTTTTGCCGAAAACAGATTTTTCCGAACAGAAAATGCATTCAAAAGGACAACCTCTTGAGGAAATCAAATGGGTTGTCGGGGTCTTGCGTAACGGCCCCCAGCCGCGATATTTTTTTATCTTTAAAAGATCGCGTGCTGGAAGAGGCAGGGTATTTAGGTTTTCTATGGCCTGGCGCGGCGGTGTTTTGAGTATCTGCCCATTATTTACATAAACAATACCTTTTATATTTTCATAAGACAAACCTTTAGCGATATCCAGAATAGTCATCTCTCCTTCGCCGACAGCTACAATATCGACTGCTCCACTGGCTTCTTTTAACGTTTGTTCAGGCAATGCTGAAGGATGCGCCCCGCCTAAAACAACACGGATATCTTTTGAGATTTTTTTGACTTTATGCGCCAAGGAATAGGCATTATCGATTTGAAGAGTCAAGGCGCTTATGCCGATGATGTCGGGACTGTACGTTTCAACGGCATCGTTAAAATTATCGAATTTGCTGCGCTCAAGATCGTAATCGATAATATCAACGGCGGCGTTATTCTCGCGCAAAACCGCGGCTAAATACGCCAGACCCAGCGGAGGTATCGACGGGACGCCAGCTTTTTTCGTGGGAGGATTTATTAACAAAACCTTCATAACTGTTTGCCCTTTAATATGCTTTGAAAGATGATTATATCTTCTTTATCAAACCAGCGTAGCAGGATTAAAAACAAGAAATACACTGCGAGCGAAATTAGTATCGCGAAAGGAAAATATACCGACGCCAAGGAATACGCAACAGCAATAGTTAATAGCGCTGCCACGGAAAGACGAAGAAAATACGAGATCCATCCGAGGTTAAATCTGATATTAAAATATCTTAACAGAAAAAATAATGCCAGGAAGCAACCCGCCATCTCTGTCGCTAACCGAGCGGCGGCGGCGCCCGTATAGCTGAACATTGAAATAAAGATATAATTCAATACGATATTTACGCCGACATTGACTAGCGCAAACCACATATTCATATGTTGCTGGTTAATTGCCGTAATCGTTGAAGCAAGGAGTGCACTTATAAAAATTATTCCGCTAGAAATGGATAAAATAGACAGCGATGCCGATGCCGATGCGAACGATGCCCCCATTATCGTAGTCACTATTGGTTTTGAGAACATGCAGCCGATTATTGCTACAATGGCTCCGGCGGCGGCAAGATACTTCAATGAGCGCACAAAAACAAAAGCAATGCGGTCATGTTGTTTGTGGAAAAAAGCGGAAATAACCGGAAATATCGAGCGGGCATAGGCATCAGGAAAAATCATAACCGCGGCTATGATTGTGCTGGCGCCGTTATAATATCCGACAGCCTTATATCCTTTCATGAACGAAAGCATTATGGTATCGATACGCAAATAAATAACGCTTAATATAGCCAAAATAGCTAAAGGAAAACCTTCATGCAGCAACTTCTTTATAAGCGGCCAGTTAAAGTTGAATTTTGGGATAACAAATTTTCTGGAAAATAATAAAAAAATGATTGCGGTAATAAAATCGGAAAGCAGTATAGCCGTGGCGGCGTAAAAAATATTTTTACATAATTTTTCAAAAGCCAGCAAAAGGAAAATGATGATAATTTTATCGATTAATTCAATATAAGAAATATACTTCGCCTGCAAATCAGCTTCGAAAATAAGGCGGGGAGTTTGTATGATATTAAAAAGCAGGGACAAAGAAAATAAATAAATCAAAAAGGCGGTGGTTTGAGGAAATTTAAAAAATATCGTACTGACAAGAGATAGCACCAAACCAACGTAACAAAAAAATGTTTTTATGATCATGCCGGAACCGAGGAATTCGCCTGCTGTATCGCGGGACCTGGATATCTCACGGATTAAAACCGTGTCCAGGAAAAGCCCTAAAACATTAAAAAATGCAACATAGGCAATCGCAAACGAATATTTGCCATAACCGTCCACGCCAAGGAGACGGGCCAAAATTCCGACTATAAATATCTGCAAAATTCCTGAGAGAATTCTGCCGGCGCTTAGGTAACCGATATTTTTTGCTACTTTATGTGCTTTATCCATAATATTCATGAGCTCGTCTTGTCAAAGATATACTTTAACTGCCCTGCCGAGCGCCGCCATGAAAACATTTTCGCTCTTTCATAGCCTTTATTGATAAGGCTGGAGCGCAAAACTTCATTGGTTATGATACTGTAAATCTTCTCTGCTATATCACTGCTATCCTCGGGATCGGCCAACAACGCTGCGTCAGAGAGGACCTCTTTAAAAATCGAAATATTAGAGGCGACTACCGGCACCCCGCAGCTCATCGCTTCAAGCGGCGGTAATCCAAAGCCTTCGTAGAACGAAGGCATAACTAGTAAATCCGCTGCGCAATATAAATTTAAAAGGTTTTCTTCGCTTACATATCCTAAAAATTTTACCTCGCTTTTTGAAAACCCAAGGCTATTGTAAACTTTATAAATGTTTTTTGTTTTCCACCCTTTAGCGCCCGCCAGTATAAGTTCGTGGCTGATATTATATTTTACCCTTAAGACCTTGAATGCCTTAAGCAATCCTTCTATATTTTTGCGTGGCTCTATCGTTCCTATGAATAAAATAAATTTTTTTTCTATATTGAAAAAATTCGAAATATATTTTTCTGCAGAACATCTATCCACCGTTTTTAAATTATCGCCGGTTGAGCCATAGATAATATGAATTTTATCCATGATTTTTTTATTGGGGAAAAACTTTTGCAAATCATCCGCCGTAGATTGTGATATGGAAATAATTTTGTCGGAGTTTAATACTGCTTTTTTAAAAAATATTTTCTGTACCAAATAATGGTCGACAGACATGGTCTCAGGATATAGATAGAAGGTTAAATCGTAAACAGTGAAGACGGTTTTAATGTTTCCGGGGAGGCTGGGCAACATTGCCCCTTGTGTGCCCCAAAATATATCGACCTTATCTTTGATTAATTGTTTTCTTGCCGCAAAAAGTGTCCAAAGTGTACTGAACTTATTTGTAAAATTACTGCCGGAAGGCTGGGCAGTACGTAAATTGGGGAAAGAAAGATTTATTCTGGCGCCTAATGTGTTATATAAAATATATTGATTCACCTTGTCCATTTGCAATAAGCTGCACAGTAAATTTTCGGTAAAATAGCCGATGCCGCTTTTGGGTTTTTTTACGAGCGGGTATGCGTCGATGCCGATATTCATATGATTTAAATTTTCTTATTGGCCGATATCCAAAAATTATATTTTATTTTTCAAACGATTCGATCAAATCTAAAACTTTTTTTGCGGAATGTTTCCAGGAAAATTTTTCTAAAATCTGTTCTTTGTTTTTTAAAAATTTTTCTTTTATCGAATTGTCACTTATTATTTTTTCTATACCTTGAGCGATACTTCTGTAATCAAGCGGATCTACAAAGCAAGCGTTATCCCCTAAAACCTCTTTAAATACCGGGATTTTAGAGACTATTTCCGGAATGCCATGAAGTAAAGCTTCCAATACTGGCATGCCAAAACCTTCATAAACAGAAACCATCGCAAAAAGACTAGAGTTTTCATATAACTGTGACAGTTGAACATCATCGACATAGCCTGTAAATATTACGTCTTTTTTGTTAAAAGATACTTTTTTAAAAATACATGAAATAATATCTCCGCTCCAGCCCTTCGCGCCGGCTATAACCAGTTGGTAATCAAATCCTGGTTTCTGTTTCAATATTGAATATGCCTTAATGAGATTTATAATGTTCTTGCGCGGTTCGAGAGTCGAAACAGTAAGAATATATTTTGGCCCGATATTGAATTTATTAAAAATTCCCAAATTACCCTGATTTCCGCTGCCGGCACATTGCTTTATACCGCAATAAACGATATCTGTTTTATTTTTACAAAATGGGAAATATTTTGTTAAATCATCCGCCGTAGTACGTGAAATGGTCATTATTTTATCTGCGGATTGCATACTTTTTTTAAAAAATACCGGAAATATAATTTTATTATCCCAGTTTAAAGTTCCCGGGTAGCATTTCCATACCAAATCATAAACTGTTACGATTTTCTTAACCTTGGAAGGCGCCCGCAAAGGCAAGAATGCCTGCGTACCCCAGAATAAATCTATCTTATCCCTTAAAAAATCATTATTGGCGCCAAATTGCATCCAAAGTATCGCGGATTTTTTAAAGATGCCTTTTGTAATAAGCTGGCTGACGTTGACTTTAGATAATTTTATTTCTTTCGGCAAATATAAAATATATTTATTTTTTTTATCAATAGCAAAAAGTTCTTCCAGTATATTTGAAATATATCTTGAAATTCCGGCTTTAGATTTTACTAAAGGATAGGCATCGATACCTATTCGCATATATAATTATATTGTTAAATATTCTTTTTCAACTGCATCGATGTAATTATGTAACGCATATTTGGCCGAAGCAAGCCGATAAGCATTCTTGCCCATTTGTTCGCATTCTTTCTCATTTAAAAGCAAATGTTTTAATGCCTGCGACAGTTCCTGGGAATCATTGGGTTTTACAACTATTCCGGCATTTTCTTTTCTGACACTGTCAGCTACGCCGACAATATCGGAAATTACAACCGGCCTGCAGCAAGCCATAGCTTCTAATGCCACGAGGCCAAAGCCTTCCTGTGTCGAAGATACAGACGGGAGTACAAAAAAATTACACAAACTATAGTAATACAAGAGCTCTTCGTCGCTAAGCCGGCCAAGAAATATTACGTTGTTTTCCAAACCGGTTTCCTTGGCTAAATTTTTATAGAAATCCGATAATTGCCCAAAACCGCCGATATATAATTTGACCGGAGTGGTGGGTATAACATTTTTTAATGCACTAAAAAGGCAGTCTAATCCTTTATAGGTGTGGAATCTATCTAATATACTAAGAAAAAAAATAATCTTTTCATTATTATTTTTATTAACATTTGCCGGATGAAATTTGGCGGTGTCTACTCCGAGTGGAACTACTATTATTTTGTCTTTAAATGATTTCAAAAAGGGAGAGGTATTAAGGTAATTTTCTTGATTGATAAAAATTCGATGAGCACGCTTTAAAAGAAATTTCAGGGCTGTGGCGTTATAAAAATTGGCAATTATCTTATTAACACCGGAGCCGGAAATATCATTATAATAAGATAAAAACAAAGGTTTATTTTTTATCCGCGAAAAAATAGCACTCCAGTCAGCGCTCCATGGGGTAGGTAGATGGGTATGGATAAGGTCAAAATCGCGCCTTTTTAATTCGTAGGGCAGTGAAAATGTTATGTTGGTATTGCCAATTTTACCACAATAGGCTAGCCGCTTAACGGTTATGCCTTCGATAATTCCGTTACCGACTGCGGGCTCGTTAGCACAAACGACTTCTACCGAGTGGCCGCGTTTGGCTAGTTCGCGGCTTAAATATAATACTACTTGTTCGACGCCGCCGACATAAGGAAAAAACCGGGGTGGAGTTTGCAATATTCTCATAAATCAAACTTCCAATCGCTCTTTATAAACGGATAGGCAGAATTATTTTGATTCTTTCTGGATAGCCCGGCGATAAATTTTTTCATTCTGCCGGGCAATAATATCCCAACTATAAGCTTGTGCGAATGCCTTGGCGTTTTCGCTCATTTCTCCCCTTAATTTCTCATTTGCAAGAAGGGAGATAACTATTCCAGCAATGCTATCAGGGTTTGGCAAACAGATGAAACCATTTTTTCCCTCCTCTATCAGCTCTGTGGCTGCATTCAAATTTTCCTTAACGGTGACCACCGGTAAACCGCAGGCCATAGCTTCTATGACGGCTATCCCGAAACCTTCTCTTGAGGATGGAAAAATAAAAATTTTCGATGCTTTAAGATAAGCTAAAACATCATCATAATTTTCGACGATTCCTTTAAAAATAATATTGTTTAATAGCCCTTTATTTTTTGCATCCGCTACTAATTTTTCTTGTTCCGGCCCTCCGCCTATAATCAAACATTTTAGATGCGGTATTTTTTCTTTTAATACTTGGACGGTATTGATAATCAAGCCGACATTCTTATGTTTGATAAGCCTTCCTACAAAAATAATGTCGCTTGATTCTTTATAATTATTTATGCTATTTACACGATTGATATCTGCGCCGTCGGGGATAAAACAGATATTTTTTTCCTTTGCGCCATAACGCTGCAAAGCTTTCCCCACACAGGAAGCATGAAAAATAATTAAAGGGGAAATATCGATAGCCGCTCTTTCGATAAGGTAGCCGAAAAAACCTTTGATATACCCTAAATATTTAATCCAGTAAGCTCCCCAGACTTCCTGCCAGGTAACAACTAAAGCTATATTTTTTAGCCTTGAAATAATCCTTATCGGGAAAATCGGTAGATAAGGGAAAGCATTAACATCTATAACGTCGTAATGATTCTTATATAAAAAAAATGAGGCCATCCAGGTAAAATGTAACGCTTCTAAAATCGATCTGCGCCCGGTTTTTTCAGTATAAAGACCTAAGGGTTTGCATATGCCGTGAAGATATACGCCTTCGTTATTAATAACGCACTCTCCCGACCAGAATTTCATTCCTATAATATGGACCTCGTGGCCATTTGCGGCTAGCCTCTTTGCTAGTTCCCAAAATCTTAATTCGGCCCCGCCTTTAGTAAAAGGGTAGATTAAATCATAGATATATGCTATTTTCATTTATTAGGATTAAAAATCTTTGATTGTTAAATGGCTTTGCTTCTTTATCCCCAGAAGGCTTATGAAGAAAGAAGCAAAAATTGTTTGAATTCCGAGTGTCATAAAAATAAGGCTGAGCAAGGCAAGTTTTATTTCATTTAAAGGGCCGAAACCCTTAGTTATCCATTTCGATAAGATATACAACCCTATAAAGAATCCTAAAAACAGGATACCGGAGCCGGTCAATAATCCTTTTTCCAAATTAAATTTTTCATAAAATGTTTGCAGAAATTTATTTTTTTTGCTAAAACCCTCGATTTGGCTATAAGTTTTTGCAAATAAGCCTAAGGTAAGAATTTGGAAACCTAATAATGGGAAAAAAGTAAAAAATACCATGGAGTGAATATTGAATCTGTGCCCGAAAAGATTGAAATTATTTGTTCCGGAAAAAATTAGCGCCGCAAAACCTAAAATAAATAAGCTTAAGCCCGGCACAATAAATAACCAATCCGGGCTAAAGAGCAGCATAAACCTGAAGTAGCGCCAGGCATCTTGAAATGATTTTAGTTTTGTCTGCCCTTTCCGCGGAAAATAATTGGCGGGGATTTCCGTTATTTTTAAATTTTGCTGCAAACTGGCAAAAATCATTTCGGTGCCAAACTCCATCCCCAAACATTTTAAATCCATTTTTCTATATGCTTCTTTGGTAAAGGCGCGTATACCGCAAAGCACATCGGAAATTTTGGTATGAAAAAATATGCGAAAGACAAAAGTAATTATAGGATTACCGATATATTTGTGGCTGAAAGTCATTGCTCCCTTCGTCATATTGCCTTTAAATCTATTACCCATAACTAAACCATAACCCTCGGATAATAATTTAATAAATTGCGGAATCTGATAAAAATCATAGGTGTCATCTGCGTCGGCGATGACAATATATTCGCCTTTTGCTTCATCCAAACCCTTAATATATGCTGCTCCGTAGCCGTGGACGGGTTGAAATATTACCTTAGCGCCGGCACCTTTGGCGATTTGGGCGGATTTATCGGTTGAACCATTATCCACTACGATAATTTCACCGTTAATATTTTCTTTTTGGAATACGTCTTTTATCTTTTCTAGGCAAATGCGTATGCCTTCTTCTTCATTTAAACAAGGCAAAACCACAGAAACAATTTTATTTTCCATAGTTATATAAATAAAATTTATCTTATTACCTTCTTCACTTTCTTCGGGGGTAATTCAACCGGGTTATTTTTTGGCCATTTTATTTTATATATGTATATGCCGGCATTGTCATCGGCATAGAAAGGTTCGAAATATTTCAACCCGGAGGCGTTAAAAAAGTAAAGCTTGGTAAATAAGCTGTTTATCATTTCTTTCGGCAAATTAACCACCTGCCAAGTATTTTTATCTTTTAAGAAAAGGGCGCTCTCGTTATAATCCGTACCTTTGTTTTCATATGCAGAAAGATTTTCCCCATCATAAATAAATGTATTTTTGTATACCTTATACCCTTTGTCTAAAGAAAAAACGCAGGAGGTAAAGTCGGAAAGGTCTAAGATAATCCCGTTATCGAAACATATAAATTTCCCTTCTTTTTCCCCCTTATTGGTAAAAACATTGAAACTGTATCTTTTTGAAAGCACTTCATTCGTTTCATCCTCGGTTGCGGCAAGAGTTACTTCATTATAAATGTTTTCCGCTTCTGCCTGCGGCAGGGCAAATATTTTTACTAAATTTTCTATAATTTTATTTTTGGGAAGCTGGCGGTGTTTCATGACATATACTTTCGGAAAACTCCAATTCCCCAAAAATGAAATATTATACATTTTGTTTGGCATGGTCTTGTCGACTACAAAATATGCCGGAGCCGGCTCTTTTAAAAATACGGCTTCCATTATTTCTTTTTTAAGTTTCTCTGAAATATTCTGCTTTTCTAATATCTTTTCTGCTTCCTCTTCGTTGCTGTCTAATATTTTTTCAAGCAATACTATGCATCTGAAATCGTCTTTCATCTCCTTAAGCATGTCATTAAAGAGAGTATAGGATGTGTTATTAAGCATTCGTAAAGTATTTATAATTCTCTTTTCATTGCCTGAGACTAGAATATTTGCCATCCAGTAAGATAAGCTATTATTCTGCGATTGAGGATCAAAAATAACTCTTCTGTCGGAAATGGTCTTAAAGAAATTTCCATAATCCCACCAGGAGTTAATGATGCTGTTTTGAGGGGTATTTTTTTTGATATAGGCCAATGCCTTTTGCCAATTATCGTTCATAAGAGGACGGAAAGTTTTTGCTTGCATAGAAGCATTATCTATCAGCACACCGCCTGACCATAAGATAAAAACGGAAAATAAACTTAAAGTTGACAATAATAACCGGGGCTGGTTGCGAAATTTGGCAAAAAGATATTTAAAGATAGTTTCTATAAAAATGCCGAAAAATACCCCCAAGGGTATTGCCAAGAAAGCTATGAATCGAAAACTTTTCTCCGCAGCTAAACACATTGCAAATATCCAGAAAATCATGAACATGATAAAATCTTTCTTTTCAGACCGCTTCTCCTTTAGATAAACCACTAAAAGTCCCACCAGCGTAAAGATAACAATGCCGGGGCCTCCTAAATTCCACATTATCTGTTTTGGATTTGTCCTGATAAGCTCTCCTACTGTATAATAGGTATCTGGCCAGAGCGATGCCTGCTGTGAATCTCCTAAATGCAAAACATCTTTCAACATTATGAAGATATCTCTAACCATGTTGGTTTTCAGAAAAACACTGCATATGATGATACTACCTATAAAAAATGCGGCACCGGAAAATACGTAGATTAATATTTTTTTGTATGCTTTTCTATCTAAAGAGTATTCGTTGATTATGGCGTAAAAATAAGAGGCAGCACATATACCAAAAATCCACCAGTATCCTATCCATATGCCGGCATACAACCCCGTAACAAAAGATGCAAATATTGAATAATATAAGCGCTTCTTGAGGTTGTATCCGTTTTTAACCGATATACTGAGTAGCCAGATTATAATTAATGGTAACGTTAGTATAATGCTGTCTTGGTCAAACCAGCCGCAACTGGTGCGAAGTAGAATTAAACTATTCAGGCCAACAAAGATAACACTGAAAAAAGCCGCAATATCGGAAAAGTAAAATTTCACTAATAAATACAGCAAAACGAGGAACGCGACAGAGTAAAAAAGTGGAAGATAAAAAAGGAAGCTGGTTAAAGACAATCCTTTTAAAATAAATACGGTGAGATGGAAGAGAAAGGCGGTTACGTAGAAAAAAAGCTGATTATTTACGATGCCTACCCCCACGGGGGCAAGCATATATTCATCGTAGGAGTTTCCATTTTTGATAATGTCGCCCGGGTAGCCATTTTTAAGAATATTCTTCACATAGCGCATCCATTGATAACCGTCTACCTCTAATATATAAGTTTGGCCGTGGTCATCCTGGTAAAGATTTTTTAATTTTTTGTATTCTTCTTGAATTCCTTTTTTGAATTCGGGATTCTTTCGTTTATCTTCTTCGAATATTTTGAAAATTATCTTCTTTTTTATCAAGGGATTAAAATCCGGATAAGCATCATCAACTTTTTGCGCTATTTCTTGGATGGTTTTGTTTTCGGCTTCCAGTTGAGCCTGTTGTTTTAGTTCAGGTAAATATGCGGGGAAAAGCCTGAAATAGATATTTATACCAATAGCGACAATAAAAAGCGAAAGTGGAATTATTTTTTTAAATGGCTGGAAGGAAATAGAACTTTGATTAATCCAGGTATGCTTTAGCATAAATATCACTTATATTATCATAGAGGGTAGGAAATACAATCGTAAAGTAAGGAGACGCTGGAATTTAAGGCGGATAATTCCGGATAAATTTCGGTTTAATTTACAGAATAAAAGTATTTGAAAACTATTATCCGTACCTGAATTTATGAATAAATTTATTCAACCTCGGGAAAACCATCAGGACAGCCATTGTCAACGTGGCCGCTGACAGAGGTTATTGTGGTATTGTCTGAACGAGACAATACGCCATCTTCATCAACGTAAAAAGCATGGCCTTAGCCGACTCCTTCAGGGGTAGCGATTACATAAAATTTCGAAGCGTCCGGGTTATACATTGTATAAACATAACCCTGTCTTGCACCAGAACCCAGTTTTGAATCTATATAAGGAGGATTTTCGCTAGCCAAGCCGCTTAAACTAATATAGGTGGGGTGTGTTGCGCGATACCGGACTTCTCCGCTGACTATTGTATGCATTGCTGCGGCGGCGGCTGATTCTTGCGCTGAAATACGTGACCTTAATAAATTCGGGATAGCTATGACCGCAAGCAAGGCAATAATCGCAACAACAATCATGATTTCTATGAGGGTAAAGGCTTTTTTCATTTTATTATTCCTCCTTTGCAGGAAAATTTTCAATTTAATACCGAGCCGCTGCAACCGCCGGCCATGGATGAGGTCTGGGAATATAAATTGCCGGTTTCGTTAACGCAAAACGACCTAATCCCTGTGCTGCCGGGTTGAGTTGGATTGGCAATTACGTAAAAGGAATTTTCTGTCCCGGTAAGGGTATAAGTATAACCTGCCTTGGTAACCGGATCCCCTGGGCCTAAACTTGATATGTAAGGAGGGCTGACATTAGTAAGATTATTCAGAGTGGCTGGATAGATTGGGGAAATTTGAGCGGCTCTATAAACCTCGCAGGCAGTAGCAATAGATTTTACCCCCCTGATTGCTGTTGCCTCATTCCCGGTTAAACGCGAGCGCAATAATCCGGGTATACCGATAGCTGCAAGCAATGTAATAATAGCGACAACAATCATAATCTCTACCAGAGTGAAACATCTTTTTAGCATTGCTTGCATTTATTATAAAGACAATATTTTTCTGCTTTTAATATAGCATACGCCAAAATCTTGTCAATGCAGGTTGGGTTATTTGATTACGAAAATTAAGAAGCGGTGGATTACTCCACCGCTTCTTGAATGGTTAAGAAATGTTTTTTACTGCAGTAATGTTCCACTTGAGCAATCGCCGCTGTAAGCTGAAGCTTGGGCCTGAGCATACATGCTGCCGGTCTGATTTATGCAAAAGTTACGGCTTCCGGTTGAACTGGAAGCAGCGTTAGCATAAGCATAGAAACTATCGGTAGTTCCTACTATTGTGTAAGTATAACCTGCTTTGTTTGCACCATTATCCGCAGTGGCTGGAAAGCCTGTCACATATGGCGGATTTGCACCAGTAAGGTTTACCAACGTGGCCGGATATACCGGGCTTGTCTGTGCCGCCCTGAAAGTTTCTGCGGCAGTAGCGAGGGACTTTAAGGTGCTAATCGCATTTGATTCGTTGGCTGTTAATCTGGAACGCAATAAACCGGGAATGGCAACCGCGGCCAATAAGGCGATAATAGCGACGACAATCATGATTTCAACAAGTGTAAAACCCTTTTTCATAACAATCCACCTCCTTGTTTTTTCTTTAGATTTTGTAGCAGAAGATAAAAAATGAAGGCAAATCTATAAATCTGCTACCCCTTGGCTTAATCCGCCCTTGCGGATAAACCCTGTCCTTCGTTTTAAATATAACATATGCTAAAACAGAAGTCAATTCTATTTTGCCGGACAAAACTGCCTATTGAAAACGTTTTTAGGCCGGTGCTTCAGGAAATACTATTTCGCATTGCCAATGTATTGAGTGATTTTTATAATCGGTAAAAAGAGTGAAATAACAATGCCGCCGACGATTACCCCTAAAAAAACAATGATTAAAGGTTCGATTAAACTTGCAAGCCCGGCCACCATGGCATCTGTCTGCTCTTCATAGAATTGAGCGATTTTTGAAAGCATTTCCTCTAATTTTCCGCTGCGCTCGCCGATGGAAATCATCTTTACGACCATCGGCGGGAAAATGCCTGTTTCCTCAAGAGGAACGGATATAGGCTGGCCTTCCTGAATAAACTTTTTTGATTTGCCCACAGCGTCTTCGATTACTTTGTTTCCGGAAGTTTTACCTACTATGTCTAGGCATTTTATTATAGACACGCCGCTTTTAATCAAAGTGGAAAAAGTCCTGGCAAATCTTGCGATAGCAATTTTTTTGATAAGATCGCCCACTATCGGAAGCCTGACTAATATTTTATGGTATTGACGTTTTCCGTTGTCGGTACTTATATATTTAAAAAATGCGAATACGGTGCCGGCCAAAATTACAAGTATAATCGCTATATTTTGTTTTTTGCTTAAAAAATCAGATATATTAATCAATATTTGCGTAGGCAAAGGCAGTTGCGCGCCCAAACTTTCAAAGATATTTTTAAATGTCGGAATTACCTTGAGCATAAGAAAGGTAGTTATAGCTATTGCCATAAGTACAATAACAACGGGATAATACATCGAGGAGATTATTTTCTTTCTCAAGGCGCTCGATTTTTCAAGATAGACCGAGACCCTGTCTAAAATTGCTGACAGGCTTCCTGAAGCTTCTCCAGCCTCAACCATACTTATATAAATTTCCGGAAATACTTTGGGGTGTTTGCCGAAAGCGCTTGATAAAGACGCCCCCTCTCTAACATCTTTCAAAACAAGCCCTAGGGTATCCTTGAATAAGTTATTTTCTGCCTGGCTTTTAAGTATTTCCAAACATTCAACTACCGGTATGCTGCTTTCGATCAGGGTTGTAAACTGGCGGGAGAAAATGACAAGGTCATCTGCTTTTACGCTGCCACCTCTTGAAATTTTTGCTTTCTTTTTGGTTTCGGTGAGAGAAAAAATTATATAGCCTTCTTTTTGAAAATATTCGACAAGTTTTTCTTTAGACTCGGCGTCAACTATTCCTTTTAAACTTTTACCTTCTTTATTTTTTACGGTATATGAAAATGTTAACATATAGTTTAAAGAGTACAGAAACCAGTAGCCAGAAACCAGACAGTAAAGATATTATTTCTGGTTTCTGTGCTCTGGCTTCTGGTTTATTTTCTTCATTCCGAAGTTGCCCTTATAACCTCTTCAAGAGAAGTAGTACCCTCGAGACAGTGCGAAAATCCATTATCCCTTAAAGGCTTATACCCTTTATTTTTTGCAGCGTAATCTATTATCTCGTCTTCTGATCGCCTTTCTATAATCATTTCTTTTATTTTATCATCTAAAAGCAAAACCTCCAAGATAGCAATTCTTCCGCGATAACCTGTGTTACCGCAGTAAGGGCAGCCTTTTGGTTTAAAAAATTGCCCTTTGGCGGTTATTTTTAATTTATCCAGAACGCTTTTTTCCACTTCGTCCTTTTCTTTGCACTTTGGGCACAATTTTCTTATCAATCTTTGTGCAGTTGCGCAAACTAAAGAAGAAGCCAGAAGAAACGGTTCGATACCCATATCAATAAGCCTGGTAATAGTGCCTGCGGCCGTGTTAGTGTGCAGGGTAGAAAGTATCAATTCTCCGGTTAGAGAAGCTTTGATTGCGATGTCTGCGGTTTCAGAATCTCTTATTTCTCCAACCATGATGATGTCCGGAGACTGCCTTAATACCGAGCGAAGGCCGTTGGCAAAACTTAAACCGATTTCGGTGTTCACATGTATTTGGGTTATGCCTTCTATCTGGTATTCGATAGGGTCTTCGATAGTTATGATATTTTTTTCCGGAGTATTTATCTGGTTTATGATTGAATAAAGAGTCGTTGATTTTCCGCTGCCGGTCGGGCCGGTAACAACAATCATTCCAAAAGGCGCCTTAATCGCCTCTTCAAATATCTTTAACGGTTCTTCTGAAAAGCCGAGATTCCTTAAACCCGTGGACAAATTTTCTTTGTCTAGAACCCTCAAAACGAATTTTTCTCCGAAATGCGTGGGCAGGCTTGATACTCGAAAATCGATTTCTCTATTTTCAAACTTTACCTTAAAGCGGCCGTCTTGAGGAAGGCGCGATTCGGTAATATCAAGCGAGGAAATGATTTTAAGCCTGGCAAGCACTGCCTGTTGGTTCTTTTTTGGAAAGTTAAACTCTTCATGCAAAACGCCGTCTATTCTGTATTTTATTACTAACCTGTCTTGATATGGTTCGATATGTATATCGGAAGCCCGTTTCTTTAAAGCATTATAAATAAATAAATCAACGGCCCTGACAATCGGCGGCCGTTCGCTTTCATCAATTAAATTTTCGAGAGAATCCTTAACTTCAACGGTTTCGCCGACTTCGAAATAAGAGTCTTCGTCAAGCAACGGCGAAACTTCGTCGGCTTTATATAAAATACTTATAGCCTTCATAATGTCGTCCTCCCGCGAAAGAACCAAATCTACTTTTTCCGCTTTGGAAATTATCCTTATATCATCATGCGTTATAATATTTAAAGGGTTTGCGGTGGCTATAGTAAATACATTGCCGATGTTACAAACAGGAAAAACTTTGTACTTAAAAGATATTTCCTGAGGGAGTAAATCTTTATTTTTGTAAGGTATCTTGTATTTTTTCAAATCCAAAAATGGTATTTTGAATTCTTTAGAAAAAATAAGCAAAAGTTCCTCTTCGTTGATTAAATGGTTTTCCATCAGCAAACGCTTAAACGTGTCATAATTATCAGCTTCCTGGAGCGCTTTAAGCATCTCTTGATTGATGCTTTTATTTTTTTGAATATGGCCTAATATTTTTTCTTTGATGTTCATGTTTTCATCGTGGTTAGACTTCGCTCGTCATCCTTCAAACCATCTTGAGCCTGCCGAAGGACTCCGCTCGGAAAGATTACAGAAACCAGTAGCCAGAAACTAGATAGTAAAGATATTATTTCTGGTTTCTGGCTACTGGTTTCTGGTTTCATTTTCTATAACGGTTCGTCCGGACCCGTAACTTTCAAAACTTCTTCAAGCGTTGTTACCCCTTTAGCTACTTTTATTAAACCATCGCCCCTTAGCGTACGCATACCCAAAATGCGCGCCTGACGGTTTATAATATGTTCCGAAGCAGACGAATTTACCAATGCTCTTATTTTTGGCGAAACCGGCAAGTATTCACAGAGAACGATCCTTCCTTTATATCCTGTATGCTGGCATAAATTACATCCTTTTATTTTGTAGATAGTCGCATTTTTATCTATGGAATATTTTTCTCTTATGTTTTCGGGCATATTAAATTTTTCTTTGCATTTATTACATAAGGTCCTGACAAGCCGCTGGGTAACCACTCCGATTAAGGTAGATGAAAGCAGGAATGGTTCTATACCCATATTAAGCAGCCGGGTTATAGAACCGGCGCTGGTAGTTGTGTGTAAGGTAGAAAGCACTAAATGCCCGGTTAATGCGGCTTTAATTCCGATGTCAGCGGTATCGGCATCGCGTATTTCTCCGACCATGATTATGTCGGGATCTTGCCTTAAAATAGAGCGAAGCGATGTCGAAAAAGTTAAATTTATCGCCGGGTTTATGCTGACCTGGTTTATGCCTTTTAACTGATATTCTATGGGATCCTCGACGGTAATTATGTTTTTCCCCGGATTATAAATATAAGAGATCATCGAATATAGTGTTGTAGTTTTACCTGAACCGGTTGGCCCGCAGGCAAGAATTAATCCGTGCGGCTTGAGGATGTCTTCTTTAATTTGTTTTAATGCATCCGGCTCAAATCCCAGAAGATCCAAATCAAGAAGCGCTGTGCTTTTATCTAAAATCCGCAAAGCTGCTTTTTCGCCCATACTGGACGGCAATATCGAAACTCTGAAATCAACATTTCTGTCCAGTATCATGCTTCTGAATCTGCCTTCCTGCGGGAGGCGGTGCTCTGCGATATTTAGATTACACATTACTTTTATGCGCGAGATAATGAAAGGGTGCATTTTCTCTGGAAAGGTATCCGCCTCTTTAAGTAACCCGTCGATTCTGAACCGAACTTTGCTTGATTTCTCCCAAGGCTCAATAAGAATATCGGAAGCCCTTTCGTAAACTGCTTTTTTCAGGATTGTATTTGTAAACTTGATAACCGGGGCCTCGTCAATGTCGCTTATATTTTCTTCTTCTATAGTTTCTTTGGTTTTTATAATTTCTATATTATCGGCATTTTGATTGCTAATGATTTCTTCAATTGAGCTTATCGGCTCGCGATTATAATGATTTGCTATAGCTTCTTTCATCTCTGAAATCGGAGCTATAACCGGATTTATTTCGCAATTTGTAATTTTATGTAAATCGTCTATCGCCAAAACATTTAAAGGGTCGCTCATGGCAACCGATAATGTATTTCCGATTTTACCGATGGGTATGACTTGCAGATTTTGCGCAACTTTTTCCGGAATAAGGTTTAAAGTTTCCTTGGCGATATTTAAATTAAGGACCCTTATGGGGGGTATATTAAGGTAGGAAGAGAGTACGCTTAAAATCTGATTCTCCTGCATAAAGCCCAGCTTTACAAAAAGCTCAACCAATGAACCGCCTTTTTCTTTTTGGATTGTCAGGGCCTTTTCGAGATCTTCTTTAGAGATAAGGTTTTTGCTCAATAGATAGTCGGTAAATTTTTCTTTTGACATGTCTTTCTCAATAGAATTTCTCTATCGCGTTTCGTATATCGGAAGGTGTGCTTACAAATATCTGAATATCACAATGCGTAAGATCTTCCAGGTCTTCTATCGCCTGAACGTTTAAAGGATTTGCTATGGCAATTGTTAAAGTAGACCCTATTTTGTCCAGTGTGACAAGGCAATAATGGGCTGCGACATTTTTAGGCACAAGAGTAACAATTTCTTTCGAGATTTCATAATTCTCAAGCGGAAGATATGGAAACCCGAATTGCAGGCTAAGGCAATGGGCTATTTCTTCTTCTTTTGCAAACCCTAACTTAACAATTACTTCTCCTATCAGCCCGCCTTCTTTTTCTTGAGAAGCTAATGCAAGTTGTAATTGTTCAAGGGAAATTACGCCCCTTTCTACCAAAATCTGGCCAAGAGGTTTTTCTGATTTCTTAGGAAATTTCATTTGAATCTTGTGTGCCAATATGAGATTGAGCAAAAAGCATCAGTTCCTTTGCTGTCGTACCATCTATAGGGTTTTCGGCAACGGCAAAATTTACTTTTAGTTGGTCTTTAAACACACCGTTGAGTTTGGCTTTTAATTCGCCGGCGACAGCCTGCGATTGCCTTTTATTTTTCTCTATCAAAATTGCGCAAAGGCTGTCCGAGTCCGCCCTTCCTGCGATATCAATTGCCCGGAGGGATTCTTTAAATATTTTGGCAGCTTTTTTAACCAGTTTTTCTACTTCAATAGGCCCTAATTCTTCCTGACAATACGTATAGTTGGATATTTTCATTAAAAGAAAGCCGCATGGCCGCTGGTAAGATACACAGCGCGCACTTTCTTCAGTAAGCCTTTTTTCGATATATTTAATATTGTATAAGCCGGTAAGATAGTCAAAAACCTCAAGCTCATCCACCTTTAGAGATAAACGTTTATGTTCCCAGATTAAAGCTATATTCTGGGAGAAAAGGTTAAGTATATTCAGATTATCTTTGCTGAAAGTAAACTCCTCATCGTTTGAACCTACGATTAAAAAACCTATGGTTTGAATCTTTGAAAGGATTGGGCAGATTCCAAAATTACTTATCTTAAGTTCTTTTACGATACTGGCATAAGCAGGTGTTTTGTTCAATTTATCATAGGTATCTATTTTCTTAATTCTGTAGATATTCTTATTTTCTTGAAGGATAATCTGCTCCAATTTTTCAGCCTCAACGCCCAAACAGGAAATTGCACGAAAAATATCGGAGCTGTCCTCTTTCAGGTTGATACAACAGATTTTCATTCCTAATATTTCTCGTAAACGCTGCGCAAGGAATAAAATTATTTCTTCCGAGGGTATTTCTTTAGAAAAAAGATCGTTAGCCTGGAGTATCGTTGAGAGGACAAAAACTTTCTTGGAAACTTCCTGGTTCAGTTCTTCGGTCTTTTGGCTGAAATATTTCAGCTGCTCAAGGCCGCTCTTCATCTTTGAAGAAAGGATATCGATTATAGTTTCGAGGTTCTGTACCTCATTGGCAACTGCCGGCGTATCTTCCCCTATATTTTTTAAAGTCTTCTTGGAGTTATAATATACCTTTGCGATAGATGAGAAAACTTCAAAAATAATCCACCAGCCTAAAATTATTATTGCAAGGCCCACCGCGACGGCAATAGTTGATATATAGAACCCGGTTAAATAATAAATAGTAACTATCGCCGGCAGCAAGGTGACTAATGATACCGCAATCCATATTCTCCGTTTTAAACTCAATCCTTTAATGGAAAAACCCTTAACCGTACCATTAACCTCTCTGTTTTCTGTGTTTTTATTACCGCTCATAACCACACCTCAATTTTTAAGTGAAGCCTCCCCGACGCAAGAATATTACTTCACGCATTCATCCAGTCCTTCTCAAAGGGCTGGATTCATCCCCAGGCTAAAGCCATGGGAATTTCTGTCCCGCAGGACGCCTCCGGTGGGGCTGCGGAGGGGATTAAACTAAGAATTGAAACGGGGCTCCATATTAGTTAAGATGGCTTTCTCTGAAAGAAAACATTATATTTATACCCTTTAATATTTCCTCGATGGTATATGGCTTGGTTACATAATAATCCGCTTCTAGCGCGTATCCGCTTTGTAAATCTTCGATTTCTTTTTTCGCTGTAGCCAGCATGACAAAAATATCCGGCTTATTTTTCTTTACCCATTTAAGGACTTCCAGGCCGTTCATCTCGGGAAGCATAATATCAAGCAAGATTAAATCCGGGGCAAAAGTATCTATTTTCTTAATGGCGTCCTTGCCGTTGGCAGAGGTTTCGATGGTAAAATTCAAACGTTTCAGACTGTCTGCCAAAAGCATTAAAACTTCCTCTTCGTCTTCGACTATAAGAATTTTTTTATTCACTCCGCCCTTCCTTGTTTAAATTTCTTTAATATAACTTTTACCCCAACCTTCCCATATTTTTACAAAGAGAATATTTGTATTGGAAGGGTAGAGTTTATGCTTTTATTTTAAATATACCACAAATTCCCCTACAATAGAAGATAAACAAAAAAATCTGCGAGAAAAAGCTATTGCTTATTTAATTTCTCCGTTTTTAATTGCCGTTATCATATCTTTTAAGAATTCTTTTTCTGCGCTTGCCAGTTTAAAATGATGTTTAATGAGCAAAGCGAGATTCTTAGGCATTTCTTTCTGACCTTTTTCTTTTTCAAGTAGCCATCTTTTCACTTTTTCTAAAAACCATAACCTTAAACGCAATAACGGCAATATTTTTTTCTTATCAAGAAACGGCAAAAAATAAAGAGCAACGTCTAATTCTATGAAAGGCATTCGTTCTGAAAGCAGAATTTCCCGGCATAGTTCAAAAAATTCTTTTTCTCCGGAAGGAGTGATATAGTAAATATATTTGTTGAGATTTTTTTCTCCTTTAAGGCCTCTTTTTTTTAGGAGGCCTTCGGCCTGCATTTTCTCAAGAGGATAATATATTGATTGCATTTCCGGCTCGGAAAATATCCCCATCTCTTTTTGAATAATTTTTTTGATTTGATAACCATGCTTTGGCCCTTCTTTCAAAATCCCAAGTATTATAAGTCTTTGAATTCGCATTTTTAAATAATAACCAATAACCAAGATACAAGATACAAACAAATTCCAAATAAGTTCCATGTTCCAATGTTCGAATGACCAAAACAGGTTCTGTTTAGGACATTGAAATTTTGGTCATTGAAATTTATTTGATGCTTGTCCGCCACCGATGATTTTTTATATGTGGGCGGCCGCGCCTCTGGTGGAGAATTTGGAAATTGGAATTTGGTCATTGTTTGGTCTTCGCTCACCATCCTTCGAACCACCTTAAGCCTGTCGAAGGATTGTATCTTGGAGCTTGGTTATTTTTATGAATTATTCCTTAAACACTCCCATTTTCCTGAATTTTTCGTATCGCGCCTTGAGCAAATCGTCCATTTTAAAACTTGAGAGTTCTCCCAGGTTTTTAGAAACTGCTTCTTTGAGATTTTTTGCCGCCAGATCATAATTTCTATGTGCGCCTCCTTCCGGTTCAGGAATAATTTCGTCTATGATTCCGAGATTCAGCAAATCCGGAGCAGTCAATTTTAAAACCTTTGCTGCCTCTTTCCTTGCGGCAGCATCTTTCCATAAAATAGCCGCGCAGCCCTCCGGAGAAATTACTGAATAATAAGCGTTTTCCATAATTAAGACTTTATCGCCTATTCCTATGCCCAATGCGCCGCCGGAGCCGCCTTCGCCGATAATCACAACAACAATGGGAATTTTTATGTCGAACATATCGCGTATGTTTTCGGCAATTGCCAAAGCCTGGCCCCTTTCTTCAGCGCCCACTCCCGGATATGCTCCGGGAGTATCTATAAGGCATAATATTGGTAAGCTAAATCTTTCTCCAAGGTGCATAAGCCGCATCGCTTTGCGGTATCCCTCGGGGTTAGCACAACCGAAGCTTCTGGCAATATTTTCTTTGGTGTCTCTGCCCTTCTGATGGCCGATTACTATTATTTTTCTCCCCTCAAACGTTGCTAGGCCCGAGACTACCGCCTTATCCTCTCCAAAAAGCCTGTCTCCGCATAAAAGGATAAAATCTTTCATTATCAGGTTTATGTAATCTAAGGTTGTCGGTCTTTTAGGGTGGCGGGCGATTTGGATTTTTTGCCAGGGCGATAGGTTTGAGTAAATGCCTTTTTTCAAGCTTTTTAACTTTTTTTCCAAATTGCTTATCTCTGCGGAGAGATCAACGTCCTTTTCTGAAGAAAATTTTTTCAATTCTTCTATTTTCTTCTCAAGCTCCAAAATCGGTTTTTCGAAATCATGATTTTCAATCATAGTTTTTTATTGCACAGATAATCACAGATAGAAATCACAGATGGGTACAGATAGTTAAGAAACAACCAATAACCAAGAGACAAGGTACAAACAAATTATAATATCCAATAAACAATAACCAAGCAAAGATGTTGGTTTTTGTTTGGTTATTGGAATTTGCCCTTCGACTCGTTTCACTCGCTCAGGACAATCCTGAGCGTAGTCGAAGGATTGGTTATTGGTCATTGTTTGGTCATTGTATCTTGGAACTTGGTTATTTCTTTAACTATATTTCATTACTATCTGTGATAATCTGCGATTTTTATCTGTGAGCATCTGTGATCAACTTAATCTACAATCGTTACCTCTGTTCCCATTGGAACAATGTCGTAAAGCTCTTCGACATCGCTATTGCGCATACGGACGCAACCGGCGGTAACTTGTTTTCCTAAATCTTCCGGCAAGGTTGTTCCGTGGATGCCATAACTTTTTAAATCAAGACCCATCCAGCGTGTTCCCAGAATATTTTCCGGGCTGCCTGGAGGAACTACCGCGCCAGTCTTAAACCAAGTTGGATTTACTTCTTTATTAACTATTTTAAATGTGCCTACGGGGGTTGAGTTATTTTTTCCGGTTGAAACTACATACGTTTTTATTATTTCATCGCCACTTTTTAAAAAAAGTAAATTTTGAGATTTATCAACAACGATTGCAAATTTACAATTATTAACTTTGAGCTCCTCTCCCGGCCGGATTATATCCTGGGATAAGTTATTTGCTTTTTTTATCAGCTCTATGGTCGTGTTATAATTTTTAGCTATCTTTGCAAGGCTGTCGTTAGGTTTTACCGTATATTTTACGCTGCATTTGTCCATTATTTTTGAGAAGATTATTTTGATATTTAAATCTTCCAGTTTTTTCTGGATATCTTTTAATTTGGCAACATCCTCTGTTTTTCCCTGCGCTTGTTTATACAATTTTTGCGCCTCCAGGTAATCGCCATTCAAAAACGCCGTGTCCGCTTCTTTTGTATAAGGATTCTGCAAATCCTGATTTGCGTTCTTCGATTTATTGACTAAAACAACCAAAACTATAGCGATACAAATGATGCCAATGCTGGCAAGAATTATCGGAAAGAGCCGTTTCATTGTAATACCTCCTTGCGTAAATCGTGTTACGGTTACGGTTACGTGGCTTGTATCGGTTGCGTTAGACGTAAATCGTTATTTAAGACGCAACCGGATAACGATAGACGAAACTAGCTGCGCTAAGTGCAACCGAGCAACGTAACCTTATTTTTGATAATCTATAATTCTAGATGCGGGAAAGCTATCTATAAAATATTAAAACGACCAAAATACCTACCAGGGCGCCGGCAAAAACTTCCGTCGGGGTGTGGCCGGCAAGTTCCTTAAGCCTGTCTTCTCTTATTTTTCTCTTGCTATGCAAATCATCCATTATCCGGTTAAGGATATGCGCTTGTACGCCTATGGAACGCCTCCAAGTTTGCGCATCAAACATCGTAATCAGGGCGAAAAAGCAGGCAAGGGCGAAGAAAGGCGAGGAAAAACCAAGTTCCTTACCCAGAGAAAAAGCTAATGCTACTACTGCGGCACTATGGGCTGAAGGCAGGCCTCCGGTCCTTAAAAGCCAATTAAAATTGAATTTTTTCTCCCTGAATAACCCGATAATGATTTTAAGGCCCTGCGCGATTATCCAGCTTAAATTAGTGACCCAAAAAACCTTATTTTTTAATAGCCCTGCCCAAAAGCCTTCCATGGTCTAATATTATAAAGATAAAAGGGTCTTTGGGCAACTAATTATTTGCTGAAATTTCCCCATTTTTTTATTTTTAAGGGACGAATGTCACGGATTGTTGCGGATTCATACGGATAATTATAAGGTTTTATCCGTTTGCAGCCGTAACCATCTGTTTAAATCCGTACCTGAAATGTTTACAGATTTTTATTTGTATTAATAATTGGTTTATATAGAGTTATGCCAAAATAGCCTTAAATTTTGGGGAATGTCCGGATTATTTGCGATAGAAAGCCGTAATTCAAGAGTTTGGTTATTATAATATAAGGATGCCGTTATCTGCCATTTTTTGCCTCGCGTCGGGAGGAGGGCGTTTGCTTGTTGGCGTTATCTTAATAGAATCGTCAGTTGCGCTACTAGCCGTGCCGGAGGTACTGGCAGCGGATGAGGAGGTATTTTCGTAAGAAACTGAAGCCTCTTTTTTCTTTTCTTCGGGGGGCAGAAGCGTTTTATCGGCAGAAATTTTATTTTTTTTAATAAAATTTATTTCTGGTTTATTCGGGAGTAAGGGGGATGAATTATTTTTTCCGAGAAATGAATCATTCTCATTATTTTGTGCCTGTTGCTGATTTCTTTCCTCTAATACCGTCTGAATAACTTGAGCTTTTCTGTTGAGAAGAATCAAAAGAATAATCATTACCAGCAAAAAAGATAAATATAAGACTTTTTGGCGCATGGTTAATCCTCCTCCCACGACAAAGTATCGTAATCTCCTGTGTTCGGCATAAACGGCGGGGGATTGGCGCTAAACCTGGGGTCGTGCGTGTAATTTTTGGAGTATCCGCTTAACTTTTGGCCGGTATAACCATTAAACGTCCCGACCGGACCTCTTTCTTTTTGAATAATGCCCCCATAAACAGTTAAGGTACCCTTTGGTGAAGTGGTACTCCAATTATTCAGCATAAAAGATTTATTCAGGGCCATAATAGCGGCGTCAATCTCTAAATCGGGCCCGCTAATATTATCGTTTATTACCACATCGCTTTCTGAAATAATACCAAGCGCATCGTTTGAAGCTGGATTAACCCGCGGATCATCCGCATAAACGACATTATTGTTAATTATAACGTCGTACTGGGCTCCAACCGTCATCCTGGCATTTACTGTGCCTGATATTGTCAGGGTTCCGTTATTCACAAATAATGCCCCGTTTGCCGGAACGCTTAATGTGCATCCGTTCCTGCAGCCTGATTTATTCCCGTTGGTTACCCTGATAGTTCCGTTGGAATTAAACACCACTGTGCTATTTCCCGATAAATACAGCCCTCCGCTTGAAGCAGCGGAACGCAGGCTCAATGCTGTTCCCGGTATAGGAATATACTGCGCACCAAGATTGATTCCTCCGTTAAAAACAGGGACATCGTAATCAGTATATAAAGGATGCTGCGGCACATCGTAAGAGGTAATATGATGGTTGGGATCGCCATTATAAAAATATAGGTATGGATCTACGGAACGAGCCTGCTCTTCAAATACCGGGTAGCCATAAATATTAAAATGGGTATTGGTGTGGGTTACTCCGTTTAAATGGTCCTGGGTCCAGAACCAGACGTTTGTGCCGTCGAAGGTCTCGGAGTTAGTCCACCAAAGATAGGCGGCAAAATTATTTACTTTAATATAATTTGACATAACTCTGTGGAAATTGCCGTAGGTCCCTGTGGAAGTTACCTTGTACTTTCGCACCAGAGGATTTGTGGCTATCGGGCCCTGGTCGTTAATAAAAACACTATAGGTTCCTCCGTCCAAACTCTGAACTCCGCCCCAGGGGTCAGTGGCATCATAGGTAGGCGGCGAAGGCTGTGCGCGCAACCAATAGAGCGCATGGTCTAATCCTGCCTCCGCAAGATTGAACGCTTTTTGCCTTCTTTTAAAAATATCCGTGCTTAGGCTTTGATTGATGCTTATGGTAATGAACGCTCCAACATAAATAAGCAGGGCGGCTATCACCATTAAAGCAAGTATAAGCGCTGATGCCTTTTTGTTTTTTGATTTTCCGGAAAGGTATTTCATATTAACTATTCCTCATTTTTATCATCAGGGTTGCTGCATCATTAACCAATCTTCCTTTTCTGTCTCTTTTCTGCGCGCTGATATTTATCTGGATAATATGAGACTGTGTTGTCGGACTTGAGAATTGTAAACCAACGATATTGTTGGCAAGGATACGCGATTCTCCCTGGCTCGTTCTTCTTATCACTTGCTGGGAGGCGTTTAATTCATAGGTAACGGTTGTTGGGGACCACTCTATGGTCGGCTCATATAATGGCGCAACTCCATTCCAATTTATAATTGTTCCGTCGCCATCAATGTCTTGCGGCAGATGAAAGGTGATTGATGTGGCCGAGCCGCCACTTGGTAAATTAGTCTGGGCAGGAGCCGTTGCTTTTAACTCATTGCCCATAGTATTCAGCGCCTTTACAATTTCATTACGCACCTCGACGGAAGCGCTGCCGCCAAACCAGGCATTCATGCCGGTATTTAGCGTAAGGAACGCCATACTGATTAATACCAGAAAAATGCATGCCGCGACCATAATTTCTATCAGGGTAAACCCGTAAGCTCTAGGCGGCTTAGCGGCGTATTTTGGGGAAAATTTTCTACTCATCTTTTTAACATTTCCTCAAGACCTGTTTACTATTCTGGTTGTAAATTCGACTGGTGAATCTATTTTATTGTTGCCGTTTTTATCTTCTCCCGCATCTAAAACACCGTTTAAGTTGCTATCTTCTCCTATAACTCTGGATCCCTGGCGCCAGCAGATACTGACAGTAACTTCCAGAAATTCCGGATTCTCCGTGCCATCGTGATCATAATCGTAATCTACATATATTACGCCCTGGTTCGAAGGCAGATTGCTTACAGTGAAGTTTAACGAGTAGAGATTGCCGCTTACAAGATTTAGATCGTAAATAGTGTCATCGATTTGAACTTGATAATTCGTAAGCAAGCTATAAGGCGAGCAGCGTATTTTTTCGATTAAACTTTGTGCCGCATTCGTGGCAATGTTCGTATTCTTAATGCTGTCGATTAAAACAAAACAATTGGTATATGCCAATAAAATAGCGCTTATTACCACTATTAACAGGCATACCGCTAACATTATCTCGGAAATGGTTAAACCTTTGGTTTTACGCCAATGATTGTTCATCTAATGTTTTACGCATCCCCCTAATATTAATTGTAGAATATTTTCGGACAAAAAACAAGGGAGGAATGGTTATAGCCATTCCCTAAAATATTCGCAATAATAGATTAAATAAACTTATTGAATAGTGTAAGGTTTCGTCTGTTCTTCCCAGGTAAGAATTTGAACATCGGTATTAGGATGCAGGTGATCTCTTATGGCATCCATGTATTCTTTATTGTAATCAATCTGCTCGTTGCCATCCATAACCACGGTCTGGCCGGCCCAGATTCCTCCGTTTACGTTAAGTATATTAGGACCGCCACCGCCGTGCAGCCAGATATTACCACGCGTGTAAAGACAGCCGTCAAGGCTGGCGTTACCGCCGATTTCTGCATTGTAGATAGTATCGCCACCGACTACAACAAAACCCCTAACCACTTCTTTGCCACCGATAATAGTAAAATCACCATCGACAAACACCACGTTAGGAACGCCTGACGAATAATAAAAACTGCTTGTCGGAAAAGTTGTTGTGTGCGTGTAAGGATTATACCAGCCTTGGTTTATACTTATTTGCTGCAATTCGGCAAAACTTAGTGCTGGTAAACCATTGGTATGCAAAGTAGGGTCATTTTGGGTTATCGTTCCCGAGGCCGTGCCGCTGACGGTGCCACCGGAAAAAACATTTCCGTTTACCGGGCAATTACTTCCAATAGTTACATTTCCTGCGGAATAAATAGCATTATCATAAAAGCCGGTGGGGATGCTTTCGTATTGGTTCATCACTGCGTCGACTATACGAATTACGCGGCAACTAGCAGGATTACATGAGCAGCTTGCAGGAACACAGCCGCTTGCAACCACTGTCCTGTTCATGCCGCTTCCGCTAACGCTGACGGAAAAACCGCCGATTTCACTGCCGGTTGGCCCCAGTTTAGTATAAGCTATACTGGTTAAAGCATAATTACCTCTTAAATCCTGCAATGCTTGCTGTATCCCAGCTTCGGCTAACCAGAAAGCCCGATTGGATTCGAAATTTTTCTGGGCAGCCATATTCTCAGAGACGGTACGCGAAATTATGGCCTCGCCTATAAGCGCCATAACTACGGTAATTATCAGAATAATAATTAGTGTAGAACTTTTCTTTTTCATCTATTACCTCTTTTTCTATTAGTTTCTTAAACGCACTTTTTCTATCAAAGTAAATGGTAAAACTCTCTGCCTTACAGTTTTACTTCCGGCTACTCGAATAGTAAAAACTTTCGTACAGCTGGCTCCGGTATCACAACTAGAAGTGGTGCCATTCCAGCAAAAACAGACATTGCTAACGTCGTTCGATATCGGCCGGATGGTGCCTGCTGGATTCTCGCGTATAAGCTGGTTGCCGCTTAAATAATAGCTAATGGGATTGGTGCCATCAGGAACATTAAAGGTAATACTTGTTCCGTTATTGGTTAGGTTAGTGCCTTCTCTTATCTCGCGGGTCATGCCATCAATAACCAAACGAACTTCCTGTTGCACGTCTAACAAACCCATATCCCAATTCCAGGATTTATCAACGAGCGTAAAAATAGAAGAAGCCGCTATGGCGATAATACCAAATATTATTAAACAAACTAGAACTTCAACCAAAGTAAAAGCTTTCATGGCTCGGCAACTAAACTTTCCAAACTTATTGTTCTATTTCTTCCATGAACTATCCAGGCCACAGATACTGTTATGTCTAATAAATCTGTCCCGCTTACACTTGTATTGATAGTTTCCTGATTTAAAGCTAGCAAACCTTTATTATTTATCGTTGCACTATTCCAATTCCAATTCCCACTATTTATCAGGCTAACGAGGCCGCTGAAACCGCCTGGTGTAGCAGCCTTATCCTTTATTTCCTCCATTGCATAATTTGCATGAGTTGTGGCAATAGCCAGGCTGCGGTTTGCTTCATTTAAAATAAAACAATTCATGAAACTCGCTACCGAAGCAGCAAACACAATAGCCAAAAGACATATGGCTAAAAGTGCTTCAGACAGAGTAAAGCCTTTTTTAACAAAACCCGATGGCCGCCGCATTTTTAATGTGGATTTGGCGCAAGACCCGCTAGGTGCAAAATAAAGAGACCCCCCCTTTTAAATTATAGAATACTTTCGGCGAATATACAATACTAATAAGATAATGCCCGCAAAGAAATTTTAGTTTATTTTGTTATTTTCGTTTAGATTGCCGGTTTTTTATCTTTGAGGTTA
>JAJYOP010000017.1 GCA_021796115.1 bacterium | reverse complement strand
TTCCGATCTTCCTTCGCAGCCCCACCAGGGGCGTCCTGCGGGACAGGAATCCCCGGGCTTTAGGGCCTTCCTTTAAAGGTATAGGAAATCCTACCCCTCTGGGGTTAGGCCCCTTCCTTTACAAGGTATGAGGAAGGCCCATCCTTTAGGATACTCCGTGGAGCTTCACTTTAGCGACTCCAAGGTTAACTGTTAAGACAAAATAGAGGCACTGCGAACTAAGTCAAAAATCAGTAGAAACTTACCCTTACAGTTTTCTTGATTTTAGGTTACGAATGTTACGAAAGTTACGCAGGTTACGAAGGTTACATTTTAATCACGAGTTTTTAAAGGTAACTTTCGTAACCCACCGTAACATCCGTAACCTTCGTAACATAAATTGAATATTATGGATTTAAATAAATTCACCCTCAAGGCCCAGGAAGCGATTCAAAATGCTGTAAGCCTCGCCAAGTCTTGCAACCACCAAGCCATTCTGCCTGAACACATTTTGTCTTCGCTAATCAATGAGCCGAAGAGTATTGCCCAGGATATATTCCTGAAACTGGCAATCGACATACGCGATTTAGATATAAAGCTAAAAGAATTTCTCAATTCGCAGGCCAAAGTTTATAAAGCTAAGCTTGGCGATATTTATGCTTCGCAGAGGATGGCGGAAATTATTGATTCCGCGCAAAACTATGCTAAAGATTTCGGCGATGAGTATGTCAGTTCGGAGATGCTTCTTTTGGCGATTGCCAAAGAGCGCAATTCACTGCTTGCTAACTATCTTTCTAAGCAAGGTATTGCTTTCGATGATCTTATCCGCGCGGTAAAAGAATTAAGAGCCAGGCACAAAGCTTTGTCCCAGGAAGCTGAAGGCACATACATGGCTTTAGAAAAATTTGGAAGGGATTTAACCGACTTGGTTCAAAAAGGAAAGCTCGATCCGGTAATCGGCAGAGACGAGGAGATAAGGCGCCTGATGCAGGTGCTTTCGCGCCGCACGAAAAATAACCCGGTTTTAATCGGCGATCCCGGTGTCGGTAAAACCGCAATTGTCGAAGGCCTCGCTCAAAGAATTGCCTATGGCGATGTTCCCGAAGGTTTAAAAAATAAAAGAATAATCGCGCTTGATATGGGCTCCCTTGTCGCCGGCACCAAGTTCCGCGGTGAATTCGAAGAGCGGCTGAAGGGCGTTTTAAAAGAGGTCGAAGAAAAAGACGGAGAAGTAATACTTTTTATCGATGAACTGCATACGCTTGTTGGAGCAGGAGCTGCTGAAGGCGCGGTCAGCGCGGCGAATATGTTAAAGCCGGCGCTTGCTAAAGGCGCTTTGCGTTGTATTGGCGCAACAACGCTTGATGAATACAGAAAATATATTGAAAAGGACGCGGCACTTGAGCGAAGGTTCCAGCCGATTTTAGTGGGTGAGCCGTCGGTTGAGCAAACCATTGCCATTTTACGCGGCCTCAAAGAAAAATACGAAGTACACCATGGTATACGCCTTAAAGATTCCGCGCTCGTTGCCGCCGCAGTTTTATCGAGCCGCTATATCACCGAAAGGTTTTTGCCGGATAAGGCAATAGATTTGATTGATGAGGCGGCTTCACGCCTGCGTATTGAAATTGATTCTAAGCCTGAAGAAATAGATAAGCTGGAAAGAAAAATTATGGAGCTGGAAATTCAAAAGCAGGCCTTGATGAAAGAGAAAGAAGAAGCGGAAAAATCAAAATTCAATAAAATTGAAAAAGAAATAGAGGATTTAACCGGAGAGCTTAACGTAAAAAAAAGCCATTGGCAAAAAGAAAAAGACGTAATTACGAAAATAAGCAGCATAAAAGAGGAAATCGAAGATTTGAAACTTGAATCAACGGAATTTCAAAAAGAAGGGATGCTCGATAAAGTTGCCGAAATCCGCTACGGCAAAATTCCCAAGCTTGCCAAAGAACTTGATACTTTAAATAAAGAACTGGTTTCAGTGCAGAAAAAAGAAAAAATGCTCAAAGAGGAAGTTGATGAAGAAGATATTGCGGAAGTAGTCAGCCGTTGGACCGGCATACCGCTTTCTAAACTCATGGAAGAAGAAGTCGCGAAATTGCTGCGCATGGAGGAAGAATTAAAGAAGCGCATCGTCGGCCAGGATGAAGCGGTTGAATTAATTTCAAGTTGCATCAGGCGGGCGCGTTCAGGGTTGTCTGACCCCAACAAACCGCTAGGTTCGTTTATTTTCCTTGGGCCGACAGGCGTGGGCAAGACCGAAACCTGCAAAGCGCTTGCGGGGTTTTTATTTAACAGCGAACATAATCTCATTCGTATTGATATGAGCGAATACATGGAGAAGTTCTCTGTTTCGCGCTTAATCGGCGCGCCTCCCGGCTATGTCGGCTACGAAGAAGGCGGCGAGCTTTGTGAGCAGGTACGCAGAAAACCATACTCGGTAATACTTTTTGACGAAATCGAAAAAGCGCATCCGGATGTGTTTAATATTTTGCTTCAGGTGCTTGACGAAGGAAGGCTTACAGATTCCCAAGGCCGTACGGTTAATTTTAAGAATACCGTAGTAATTATGACTTCAAACATCGGAAGCGAATATTTTAACGATTTGAATGTCAGTGCTAAGGGCATTGAAGAAAAAATAAAGCTTGAGATGAAAAAGTTTTTCCGGCCGGAATTTTTGAACAGAATTGACGAAACAATAATTTTCAACCGGCTCGATTTGGATGCGATCAGAAAAATTGTGGATATTCAAATCGGCACGCTAAAAGAAAGGCTGAAAGAGAGAAAAATCGAGATAAAATTGACTGCCCAAGCGCGGGAATTCCTGGCGGATAAAGGATTCAGCCCTGAATACGGCGCAAGGCCCCTAAAGCGCGTGATACAGAAATTAATTATCGATCCATTAAGCGTTAAGATAATCCAGGGAGAGTTCAAAGAGAACGATGAGGTTACCATAGACGTGAAGGCAAGGGAAATTGTATTTAAGAAAGATAAATAAAATAGTATCAAGCCGCACGTAACACGTATCACGTCAGAACCTGTTACCTGATACGTGTTACTGGTGTAATGAAGGAGGATTGATGCGAGTGGATGTTTCTTTTAAAAATCTTGAAAATAGTGAATTTTTGCAAAACGTCATCGACAAAGACCTTGAAAAGATAGAGAAAAGAGTGAAAATTTTCCGCAAAGAAGATCCGATACATGTGGCGGTTACTCTTGAGAAAAGCCCGCACAGAGAGGAATATACTTGTAACGCCCACATCTACCTTCCCCAGCATGTTTTAAGGGCAGGCGAAAAAGATAAACGAGCCTCCAGTGCCATAAACAGCACTTTTTCTGCGCTCAGCAAACAGTTAGACAGGCTTAAATATAAAGTTGAAGCGCATTTGCAGCGTAAATCTCAAGAAGGGTAATCAGTAATTTGCAACCCTTCGACAGGCCCGGGATGGTTCGAGGGACTACCAACTACCAACTACAGTTTCTTGTTCTTGACGCTAAATTGTTTGTGTGTTAATATCTTTAGCACTCGTTTATCGAGAGTGCTAATTAATAAAAGGTTGCGTTAACCGGTTGCGGTTGTGATGCCTCGTATCGGTTGCGTAAAACGTATAACATAAGACGATAAACGAAACAAGTTGCGTAACCGCAACCGAATGACGAAAACAACATATATGACAAAACTTATAGATGTAAAAGAAAGAGAAGATGTAATACTGGATTTAATTGTTGAGGCCTATATTAAAGAAACAAATCCAGTAAGCTCCAGCCATCTTTGCCAAAAATATAATCTGCCCTATTCATCGGCAACCATACGCAATGTTATGGAAACTCTTGAGGAGAAAGGTTTGCTTTCACATATCCATACTTCTTCCGGACGTATCCCGACAAAAAAAGGTTTTAAGCATTATGTTGAGCACCTGAAACGCGAGGAAATGATTGATAACCGCGATTTAGGATTAGATTTGCACGATACTAGCTCAGGCGGCGAACAAATCATTGATAAAGCCTTGGATGTGCTTTCGGAAAATTCTGGATACGCATCTTTTCTTGCAATTTCCGGTAAGGGCCATAAATTATTTTCCCGCGGCACACGCTTCATGCTGGAACAGCCGGAATTCGAAGACATAAAAAAGCTTAAAAACGTTTTTTATGCGCTTGAAGTAAAAATAAATAAACTGGAAGAGCTTCTGCTCCATTATTTCAATGAACAGGTAAAAATTCTTATCGGCGATGAAATTGGTTTTGAAGAAATTTCCGATTGCTCTTTGGTGGTCTCCGGTTCCGGAGAAAAAGACATTGCTTATGTGCTTGCATTGCTTGGGCCGATGAGAATGGATTATATGAAAGCGGTTTCCTGTCTCTGTTCCATAAAGAAACAGTTCGAAGAGATCATCGAAGGTAATATATGAACGATAAAACAAATAATAATAAACCAAAAGAAGAGCCGGTAAAGGAAGAGAAAAAAGAAGCCGCACCTGAGGAAGTCACATCTCTGGAAAAAGCTTGTAATATTTTGCAGGATAAATACCTGCGCGCCTGCGCTGACTTTTCCAATGCGCAAAAGCGCTGGGACAGGGAAAGGCAGGACCTGATAAAATTTTCCAATTCTTCGCTGCTCAGAGAACTTTTGATTGTGCTTGATGAAGATGAACAGGCGCTGAAGATGGTAAAAGAGCACGGCAATATCGAAGAAATAATCAAAGGCCTTGAGATGGCTTACAATAATTTCCTAAGCATTCTTAAAAAACAAGGATTAAGGCAAATCGCGTGCCTGGGTAAACCATTTGACCCGCATTTGCATGAAGTAATCGCGACTAAAGAAGTAAACGAACATATGGATAAACCCGTTGTTTTAGAAGAAATTCAAAAAGGTTATTTATTGGAGGATAAACTATTAAGGCCGGCGAGAGTAATTGTCGGAATAAGCAAGAAACCGGAGACTAAAGAACAGAAACCAGAAGATGGAGTTATGGATGATGATGGGCGAGAGACGAAGGACGATAAAAAATAAACATTGTCCTTCATCCTTCGTCTTTTGTCCTTCGATAAAATGAGGAGGTCACTATGGCAAGAGTAATCGGAATCGATTTAGGAACTTCAAATTCAGCGGCATCGGTCATGGAAGGCGACAGGCCGGTCATTATTCCTTCTGCCGAAGGGGCAGGAGTCGCATCAGGGAAAGCCTTTCCTTCTTTTGTTGCTTTTACCAAAGACGGACAACGCCTGGTGGGCGAGCCGGCAAAGCGGCAGGCGTCAATCAATCCTGAAGGAACAATTTTTGCGGCAAAACGCAAAATGGGAACAGATTATAAATTCAAAGTACATGGCAAAGAGTATACACCACAGCAGATATCTGCTTTTATTCTGCAGAAAATTAAGCAAGACGCAGAAGCTTACCTTGGAGATAAAATTGAAGAGGCTGTCATAACCTGTCCGGCTTATTTTGACGATAACCAACGCCAGGCAACGAAAGATGCGGGAGAAATTGCCGGCTTAAAGGTGTTAAGAATCATAAATGAACCTACGGCTGCCTGCCTTGCTTATGGTTTAGAGAAAGCCGGAAAAGAATTAAAAATTCTTGTCTTTGACTTTGGCGGCGGAACCCTTGACGTTACAATCATGGAAATGTGGAAAGAGGGCGGCTTCAAGGTTATGGCGACAAACGGCGATACTCAGCTTGGCGGAACCGATATGGATAATGTGTTGATTGACTACATCGTCAAAGAATTCAAGCGCGACACCGGAATAGATTTAAAGAATGATAAAATGGCGATTCAAAGAGTACGTGAAGCTGCAGAAAAAGCTAAAGTTGAACTTTCAAGCACCTTGACAACCGATATTAACTTACCTTTTATTACTGCAGACAGCTCCGGCCCCAAGCATTTAACCATGACGATTAATCGCGCAAAGCTTGAAGAACTGATTGGCCCGATTGTTGAGCGCTGCCGTAAGCCTTTAGAGAATGCGCTTAAAGATGCCAAGAGCGCCTTTGAAAAAGAAGGCGTAGCTTTCGGCGACAAAGGCGTCGATAAGATAATTATGGTCGGCGGCCCGACAAGAATGCCGATTGTGCAAAAATTCGTCGAAGATTATTTTGGTAAAAAAATCGAACGCGGTATTGACCCGATGGAATGCGTTGCCATGGGCGCTGCAGTCCAGGCGGCAATTATAAAGGGAGACGTCAAAGATGTTTTGCTTCTTGATGTAACTCCGCTTTCGCTTGGCATCGAAACTCTTGGCGGCGTAAATACGAAACTTATCGAAAGAAACACAACTATCCCCACAAGAAAATCGCAGATTTTTTCAACCGCAGCAGATAATCAGACCGCAGTTACTATTCGTGTAATCCAGGGTGAACGGTCGATGGCGGATGCCGAAGGAAATGTGGAGCTCGGCAGGTTTGATTTAGTTGGTATACCCGCAGCGCCAAGAGGCGTGCCGCAGGTTGAGGTTTCGTTTGATATCGACGCAAACGGTATCGTCCATGTTTCGGCAAAAGACCTTGGCACAGGCAAGGAGCAGTCAATAAAAATTACAGCCCCAAAAAAACTTTCCAAGGAAGAAATCGATAAAATGGTCCACGACGCGGAAAAATTTGCTTCGGAAGATGCCAAGAAAAAAGAAGAAGTCGAAGTAATCAACCAGGCTGACCAGCTGGTTTATAGCACGGAAAAATCGCTCAAAGATTACGGCGATAAAATCAGCCAGGAAGAACGGGCAAACATTGAAGCCAAAATCAATGATTTAAAATCTGCGATTAAAGATAAGAATGTGAACAGGGTAAAAAGCGGCATGGAAGATTTAACCAAGGCCGCGCACAAATTAGCCGAAGAAATTTATAAACAATCTGCGCAGAAACAGCAGCAGGCCGGCGGCGAACAGCAGGGCACAGGCCAGGAGCAGGCGCAAGAGGAAGAGCCGAAAGGGAAAAAGGAAGATATTATCGACGCAGACTTTAAGGAAGAAAAAGACAAAAATAGCTGATAGTCCACAATCCATAGACCACAGTCAGCAGTTTTGAGCTATGGACTATGGACTGTCGACTAGGGACTAAACATGATGAGTACGCAACGAGATTATTACGAAATATTGGGCATTAAAAAAGGTGCTTCTGTAGAAGAGATTAAGCGGGCATACCGGCAGCTAGTTATGCAATACCATCCTGACCGCGTGCCGCAAGATAAAAAGAAAGAAGCCGAGGAAAAATTCAAAGAGCTTTCCGAAGCCTATGCTGTTTTAAGCGATCCCAAGAAAAAAGAACTTTACGACAATTATGGCCATGCCGGGGTTGACTCCCGTTATTCAACCGAGGATATTTTCAAAGGCGCTGATTTTTCCGAAATGTTTAGAGGAAGAGGCGATCTCGGAAGTATATTCGAAGAATTATTTTCTGGTTTTGGCTTTGAAGATTTTGGCGCAGGCGCAGGCTATGGCCGCACTTCACGCCGGCGCCACGGCGAAGATGCTCATCTTGAGATGTCCGTAACTCTTGAAGAAGCCGCCTTGGGTACAGAAAAAGAAATCTCTTTCTACCATTATGAAAATTGCCCTCAATGCAAAGGAACCGGTGCGCAGCCCGGTTCAAAAAAAGAAACCTGTCCCACTTGCCGCGGCAGAGGAACTGTTTCGAGCGGCATGGGATTTATAAGTTTTTCGCAAACCTGCCCTTCATGCAGAGGCGAAGGCGCAATTATAAAAAACCGTTGCAATAAATGTTCCGGCGAAGGCAGAATAAAAGTAAGAAAGCAAGTTAAAGTAACTATCCCGCAGGGCGTAGATACCGGCTCAATATTACGTTTAAAAGAGGAAGGTAATTATGGTGACGGTGGCTTTGGGGATTTGTATCTGCATATTAATGTAAAACCGCATCCAAAATTCGAAAGAGAAGGCGATGACGTCAAATGCAAGATAACTGTAAGTATATTTAAAGCAATGCTCGGCGCAGAGGTTGAGGTGCCTACTTTATTTGGTGATGTTAAGATGAATGTCCCGGCTGGTACACAGCCAAATACGATTTTTCGCTTAAGAGGGAAGGGAATGGTAAATTTACGTACTAAAAGAGTCGGCGACCAACTGGTAGAGGTAGGGATAGAAATTCCTAAAAAATTATCTTTACGCGAGAAGAATCTTCTTATAGAATTAGCTAAACTTAGAGGGGAGAGCGTGTAATATGCCAACATATGATTATGAGTGTCAGAAATGCGGACACCATTTTGAGGTTTTTCATAAGATAAGCGACAATTCTCCAAGAGAATGTCCGAAATGCAAAGGCCGCGGAAAAAAGAAAATTGGCTCAGGTTCAGGGATTATTTTTAAGGGCAGCGGATTTTACGAGACTGACTACAAGAAAGGCGACCGAAGGGAGTCCTGCAATTGTCCTAAGAGCAAAACCTGCAATAAAAAATAAGAGTTCAGAGTTCAGGGTGCAGGGTACAGTTCAAAACTGTACCCTTTACCCTTAACCCCGTACCCTTAATAAACGCAAATGCCAAATCTAATAAAAAGCTTTAGGGCTACTTACTATAATCCGTCGGTTATCAAAAATCTTTCCCAAGTTGCAAGCCCGCCTTACGATGTAATCAGCAAAAAACAACTCGCACTTTTGAGAAAAAAATCGCCATATAACTTTTCAAACATTCTTCTTGCCGACAATAACAATTATAAAGAAACGGGCTCAAGGCTTCGCAAATGGATTGCGGATAGAATACTCATAGATGACGATGAGGAATGCCTTTATCTTTACGAGCAGGCATTTAAGGTTTCCGGTAAAAAATACAAGCGTTTCGGAATCCTTGGATTGCTCAATATGGATAAAAAGGACGTGGTTTTTCCTCACGAGTATACTTTAAGCGCGCCGAAGGAAGACAGAAAAAAGATGATACGTGAAGTCGAGGCGAACTTAAGCCCGATATTTGTCATGGTTCCAAAGCGATTAAAATATTTTCACAGCATTTATAATTCTTATTTACGAATGAAACCTTTCGAGAGGTTTAAAGATCTTGACGGCAACGATAATAAAGTATGGAAAATCAACGATAAAAATACGATAAAGAAACTTTGCCAGGAAATCGAAGGCAATAATCTTACCATTGCTGACGGTCATCACCGTTTCGAAGTTTCCTACGATTACTACCAAAACAACAAAGGCCGTTTCGAAAATCTTAACTATCTTCTCGCCTATTTCACCGATGCCCAGGACGGCTTGGTGATACTTCCGACGCACAGAGTAGCATGCTTGGAAGATAGTAGCACTCTTTTTTCCGATAAAATGAAAGAAATTTTTCGCATACAGGAGGTAAAAAACATAAATATCCTGGAGAAAAAACTAAAAAAAGAAAACAATTTTGCCTTTGGAGTCTGCCTCAATGGTAAAGTTTACTTATTTAAATTAAAGGAGAAAAAAATTCTCGATAAACTTTTTAAAGATTCGGTCTACAAGAATCTTGATACCTATTTGCTTCATGAGCTCATTTTTAATATAGTTAAAATAAAAGGCAGTATCGAATATACGCATAATTTGAAGGAGGCCCGAAAGTTTGCCGGGAAATCCAGGGCAGCCTTTATATTAAAGCCGGTGAGTTTGGAGGCAGTTTTTGATATCGCCAATAAAGGTTATCGCCTGCCGCAAAAATCCACTTATTTTTATCCCAAAGTTTATAGTGGAATGTTAATGCGCAGGTTTGCTATTTAAGTATTTAAGCTATGAGAATTTTCAAAAAACCTTTTCGTTATACTTTAGCCAAGAGAAAAAAAGAAATACCTGACGGGCTTTGGAGCAAGTGCCCAAGCTGTTCCCACCTGATTTTTAATAAAATATTACAAGATAGTTTAAAAGTTTGCCCTAAATGCAATTATCATTTTTCTCTTACTTGCTGGGAAAGGATAGAATTGCTTGCCGATTCTGATAGTTTTACGGAATTTCATAAAGATATGGAATCGCTTGATCCGCTTAATTTTTCCGGGCCAAAATCATATAAAGAGAAATTAAAAGAAGACGCCGAAGCAACGGGGTTGAAGGATGCCATAATCGTTGGTGAGGCAAAAATAGATAAAAAAGCCATAGCTCTCGGCGTGACGGATTCCCGTTTTATTATGGGTTCGATGGGTTCTGTGGTTGGCGAAAAGATTGCGCGTCTTATCGAATATGCAATTGAAAAAAAATTGCCAGTTGTAATTGTTTCCGGTTCCGGCGGAGGGGCCAGAATGTATGAAGGATTATTAAGCCTTATGCAAATGGCAAAAACTTGCGGAGCACTTGCGCGTTTAAAAGAGGCGCGCTTGCCGTTTATTTCTGTTCTTACTCATCCGACCATGGCTGGGGTTATGGCTTCTTTTGCGGGAGTCGGTGACGTTATCGTCGCCGAGCCAGGAGCATTAATAGGTTTTACCGGGCCAAGAGTTATAAAACAGACTATAAAACAGGATTTACCTAAAGGTTTTCAAACTTCTGAATTTAATCTTGAGCATGGGCTTATTGATATAGTTGTAAGCAGAAAAGATTTAAAATCGACGATATCGAAATTATTATTTTATTTAACTTGACACAAGAGTATTGAAAAATTAGAATTATAAAATATTATTTTAAAAAACTATGGCACAAGTAAGTTTAAAAAATGTGGTTAAACGTTACAACAACGATGCCGCAGCGGTTAAAAACGTAAACCTAGGCGTTGAGAATAAGGAATTTCTTGTTTTACTTGGCCCTTCAGGCTGCGGCAAGTCAACCACTTTAAGGATGATTGCCGGCCTTGAATCTCCTACCGAAGGCGATATTTATATCGCCGATAGATGGGTAAATAACGTACCTGCCAAAGACCGCAATATTGCCATGGTTTTTCAAAACTATGCGCTTTATCCGCATATGAACGTTTATGAAAACATGGCTTTTGCGTTAAAACTTCGTAATTATTCCAAAATCGACATCGAAAAACGCGTGAAAGAAGCCGCGCAGATTTTAAGCATCACGCACTTATTGAATAGAAAACCGCGTGAGCTCTCCGGCGGAGAAAGGCAGAGAGTTGCTGTAGGGCGTGCGATTGTCAGAAAACCACTTGTATTTTTATTCGATGAACCTCTTAGTAACCTCGACGCAAAGCTTCGCGTGCAGATGCGCACCGAAATCCATAAATTGCATTTGAAAATCCAGACGACGATGATTTATGTTACCCACGACCAGACCGAAGCTATGACTCTTGGCGACCGTATCGCAGTTATGAAGGATGGCAATCTTCTTCAACTGGATACCCCGCTCAATGTTTACAACAACCCGGTCAATAAATTCGTCGCCGGCTTTATCGGTTCCCCTCCTATGAATTTCATGAAAGGCAAAATCATCAAGAAAAATGGCGGGCTGTATTTTAATGAAGGCAATTTCAAAATAAGGATACTCGAAGAAATGTATCCTAAGCTCAATAATTATATAGAAAAAGAAGTTTTCTGCGGCTTCAGGCCGGAAAATGTTTATGATAAATTATTTGCCTCTAACTCCACACCAGAAAATACGGTTGCTGTAACCTGCGATGTCCTTGAAACAATGGGTTCGGAAAACTATGTATATTTGTCAACCGGCAAACACATTTTTGTTGCCGTAGTTGATGCTACAAATATGCCCTCTATCGGAAGCATGATTGAAGTTGTTTTTGATATGAAGCGGGTTCATTTTTTTGATGTCTCTACGGAAGCGACCATTGTATAACCTTATCTCGGTTATAAATTTGCTCGTTTTTCTTGCCCTCGCCTTAAGTGCCACACTGATAGGCAAAATAAAATTTTTGTTTTTTCTGCCCATTCTTTTGTTGTTCCTTCTATTATTTATTGTATTTAATAAATTGAGACTAAATTTGGCGCGCGGGTTACGCAGCGAATCCGAAAATCTACAGGAGAAAGTCAACCTCTTAGCCCAGAATATTTCGGAAAAAAAGAAAATTTCTGACACCCTGCCCCTGAAAAATGACAAGATAACTTCACTCTTTGATATTTCTAACGAACTTTTTGAATTATATAAACCGGAAGAGGTCTTAAATCACCTCATTTTTGCTTCGCAAAAACTCTTTCCCCTGACTGATAACATTCTGCTTTTTACTCTTATTAATAATTCGCTGCAGCTGAATCTTTCCTATAAGAAAGAGGAGTGCGTGATTAAAGAAAAAGCCGGGGGTATAATCGAAAAGTGGCTGCTCAGGCATAACCAATCATTACTTATCGAAGATATCTTAAAAGACTTCAGATTTGATTGCAATAAAGTAACTGCTTTTCACGAGCGAAAAATCCGTTCATTTATCGCAAGCCCTGTTTCGGTAGGAGATAATATCCTTGGCGCCATCCGTATCGAATCAAAAACTCCGATATACTTTTCCATGGATGATTCCCGCTATTTGCGCGACATATGCGATTTAGGAGCTGTCGCACTTGAGAGGGCGAATCTTTTTATAAAGGCCGAAGAACTTGCTATAAAAGATTCGTTAACCTCGCTTTTTGTCAAAGATTATTTTTTTAAGCGCACCAAAGAAGAACTCAAAAGGGCAAAATATAAGAAATCACACCTTGGAACGCTGATGATAGATATAGATGATTTTAAAAATATAAACGATACCTATGGCCATATAGTGGGCGACATTGTCCTTAAGCAAATGTCAAAAGTGTTGCTTAGTGTCATACCGGAGGATGAAGGCATAATCGCAAGATTTGGCGGCGAAGAATTTGTTGTTACGCTTATTGAATGCAGCCAGGAAAAATTAGTTAAAACAGGAGAAAATATAATTTCGCGCGTTCAGAAAGATAAAATCAATTTTCGCAGAAAAAATATAGAATTCACAGTTTCGATAGGGGCGGCGCTGTATCCGGAAGACGCAATCGATGAAATAGATTTAATTGGCCGGGCCGATGTGCGTTTGTATAAGGCAAAACGGGAAGGCAAAAACCGATTATGCTCTATTGGATAATAATAATTATTTTGGATATTTTTTTATTTGCTGTATTAGAGGTTAAATTATTACAGAGGTTTCTTAGCGAAGGCAGCAAAATAAAAAAAGAGCTGATTGACAAGATTGCAACTCTGCATGAAGAGCTTTCGCCTTTACGCAAAAAAATAGACGCCCTGGAATTGCAGAACCTTGAGCATTTTTTCTTCTATGATTTGATGCGTAAGCTCGCTCCCATACTTGATAAAAAGCGCCTTGCCAAAGTTTTTTCGGAAGAGATAAAATATCTCGGTGAACTGGAAAGTATTGAATATCGTAAGCCTTCTGACGAGGATGATTATATCAGCTTTTCGCTAGGCGATGAAGAAGCCGTTTATTTAAAAACAAAATCCAGGAAGATTGCCGGATATCAAAATGTACTTGGCAAAATATTGGGGCTCTGCACGGAAAGAATAGATCTTTATGGTAAATTCCAGCAGCTTTCAATATATGACTCACTTACTGAGAGTTATAACCGCCGGTATTTTATGATGCGTCTTTTAGAAGAGTTTTCCCGCGCGCAGAAATTTTCTTTGAATATTTCGTTTGTAATGATTGATATAGACAATTTCAAAAAAATAAATGATACATATGGCCATTTAGTAGGGGATGTAGTACTTAAAGAAATAGCAAAAGCTATAAAAGAGAATGTCCGAGAAATAGATTCTGTATCGCGCCTGGGTGGGGAGGAGTTTGCGGTAATACTGCCAGAAACCGATAAGGCAGCAGCTATAATTGCTGCCGAAAGAATCAGAGGCAAGGTTTCCCAGAAAATGATTAGGGCGTTCGATGAAGTTTTAAGCGTGACGATAAGCATAGGCATTGCTTCTTTCCCGCAAAATACGCTATACGCCGATGTCCTTATGGAGATTGCCGATAAAGCTCTTTATCAGGCAAAGCAGTCCGGCAAAAACCAAGTTTGCTGGTTTTAAAACTCTAAACTCGAAATCCAAAAATTGCTTATTTTTTCGTCATTTTTTTGGTATAATTTAAATAATGAACATACAGTCAATTATCTCCTTCCAAGCAATTAAATACTTTCTAAAAACACTAAATAATCTATGACTAGCGAAATAAAACAACAACTCGAAGGCATTTTTGTAAAAATACCAGATACCAACAAGAAAAAGCTATTGCAGAATTTTTTTGAGACCGATGTAGAAGAATATCTTCAGAAAATGTTTGACCTAGAAAAGCTTATTATCGATAACAAAATTCCTCAGGATAAAGCATATACTCTTTATAGCTCATATTCTGATTATTTGATAGGAAAGATGGCAGATATAGAGGTAGCAATTGACAAAAAAGAAATTTTAAAAAAGATTAAGCAAGTATTTAGAAAACAAGCTGACAATTTCATCAATAAAATTTTTCTATTAAGATGGGGCTACAATAAACCATCAGGTCATCCCGGAGACTATAAACTGATAGAAATGTTATATAACAACGAACCGTTATCGAAAGGTCTTAGTTTTTGCGGCGACAAATATCTTCTCAAAGATAGCTATGTACAGGCTATTAGGATTAGAAAAGATATAATGAAAGATAAGCTTATTTATTTTATTGAGAATTCTAAAATCGAAAAAATGAGTATTATGAATCTTGGATGCGGTTCTTGTCGTGAGATAAGCGAGATATTCGAAAATAAGAAGATGCTTCTCAATAAAAAATTGATGTTTACTTTGATAGATTGGGATAAAGAAGCATTAGATTTCTCAAAAAAAGTGCTTGATAAATATTCTTCTGAGGATATTAAATTTAATTTTGTGCAAGAAAATATAGTTAATTTGCATAAGACACCCGAAAAATATTCTAAGCTTTTTGGAAAGCAAGATTTGATTTATAGCATTGGCTTAGTGGATTATCTTCCAAGTTTAATTTTAGGGGATGTTATTAATTTTTGTTTTAATTTATTAAATGAAAAAGGCATTTTGACACTTGCCCATAAAAATGTAAAAGTTCATAAATCTATTGCTTCTGACTGGTTTTGTGATTGGTTATTTTTCCCTCGCAGTAAAGAAGATATGATGGAAATTATTGAAAAATCTCTGGAGAATCGTAAATATAAGATTAAAATTAGCGAAGATAAAACAAAACATATCTTTTTTATCGATATATCTAATCAATGAAATTAAACCTCTACTTCCTGTCTCACATCTTATCATGTCTCGTCGTTTTTGTTTTCTCTTTGTTCGCTTTTATAAAAAATAGAAAATCAAAGGTTAATCAGAATTTTTTTATCTTTGGATCAGCAATTGCTGTTTGGCTATTGTTTTCTTCTATCGCAATCATTTCCAATAAAGAAACAGACGTAGTCTTTTGGTATCGTATGAGCTATATCGGCATTACTCTAATACCGTATACCTTTTTCTATTTTGTATCTGCTTTGACTGGAAGAAAAGCCAGACTTATTTCAATATTTAACTGGTTATCTGCCAGTTTTTTTATAATTTTTTTATGGTCTTCTAATTTATTTGTAAACGGAGTTTATAAATATAATTGGGGATATTATCCACGCGCCTCTTTAGCACTCCATCCTATATTCATCATAATATTTGTGGCGTTATTTAGTTATACAATCATTTCTTTGTTATTGAAAATAACGAGTAAAAGTGAAGTTATTTCTAACATCGAAAAGCTAAGGCTAAAATACGCTCTTCTAGGCACTTTATTCGGAGTTTTTGGCAGTATAGATTTTTTAGCCAATTACGGAATTAATATTTACCCTTTTGGTTTCATTTTTATGATGATTTTCCCTTGTGTATATACATATGCCATTGTTAAATATCGTCTCATGGATATCCGTCTTCTATTTACTCGCGCCGGTATTTTCATTTTTGTATATTCGTTTATTTTTGCTCTACCGATATGGTTTGGAATTAAAACAAAAGCTTGGCTATGGTCACTTGTATTAATGGGCGTTTTATCTCCGGTTGGCATTTTTGTTTACAGTTATTTACGTGAACAAACAGAAAAAATTCTTCTTAAAAAAGAAGCAAATTATCAAGCAGCTCTAAAAGAGCTTGCGAAAACAATGATGCAGATAAGAGCTCTCGATGATTTACTAAATATTATCATTCTTAGAATTTTTGACGCTATACAACCCCAATTCATTGCATTTTATATTTTTTCAAAGGATGATAAAAAATACGTTTTAAAACAAAACCGCATTCAAGGAAACATCAATTTGGAGAAAGATATTCCAATAAATTCAGCATTAGTTAATTACTTGGAAAAACGTCATCGGTCTATTTTAGTTGAAGAAACAAGCTTTTTAAAATTCTCGCTTGAAACAGTTGCAATACCTTGCTTTATACAAAATGGTTTATTCGCTTTTATTGTTTTAGGTCCCAAACCGAAAAAAGCACTATATACAGCCTCAGATTTTGTTATTTTTGACATTGTTTCTTCGGAAGCTTCCCTTGCTATCGAGAACTGTCTTTTTTGGCAGGAAGAGAAAACAAGGCTTGCAAAAGAGGAGCAAATCAGGCGCCAACGGGCGATGGATCATTTTAGCGCATCGCTGGCTCATGAAATAGATAACCCGATATTCGCCGTAACAGGAATCACTGATGTTGTGAAAATGACGGTTACGGCAGACCTAAAAGATTGTATACCTCAAGATAAACTGAATTTTCTTTCCGACAGGTTAAGCAGGATTACAAAAGATTTATTCAGAATCTCTAAAATGATAAGAGCGATCAGGGAATTCTCTTCACAGACAAAAGGCGAACAGGTTACCTTGAAGCTGGATGATATTCTTGATGATTTTTTAAGCATTGTTGAGCCCCAGTTTAAATATGAAGGAATATTTTTTGATAAGCAGATAGAGCAAGGTATAAACTTAAAAGGAAACAAAATTCACCTGGAAGAAGTTTTTATTAACTTAGCAACCAATGCAATTCATGCCGTTAAGCATAATGGTCAAAAAGAAAAAAAGATAACTTTCAAAGTCAGCAAAAATACACCGAAAACATTTCTTATCGAATTAAGCGATAACGGTTATGGCATAAAAAAAGAAATGCTTGAGGACATCTTCCTTGATTTTGTTACTACTAAAGCTTCAACCGAAGGAACCGGCATGGGCTTAGGCAGAGTCCGCAAGATTATCGAAGACCATGGCGGTAAAGTTTGGGCAAGTTCTAAGGGCGCAGGGACCGGTGCGACTTTTTCTATTGAATTGCCGTTTGTCTAATATATAAAATTCGTAGCTGTGTTAATCTGTTTCTTGGAAAGGAGGTGAGAAGATGGAGAAGAAAACCGTTTTGATAGTAGACGATGAAGAAAATATTTGTCTGCTTTTCAAAGATATATTCGAAAGAGAGGGATTTACGGTTCATACTGCAGCAAGTGGTCCGGAGGCAGTGGAATTATTCAAAAAATTTAAACCCCAGGCCTGCATAATCGACGTGCATATGCCTTTTTCTGAATTTGATGGCATTGAGGTTTTACGGAGAATAAAAGAGATTGATAAGAAAACAATTTGCACCATGGTAACTCGCGTGGATGATACAGAAGTTATGAATAATGCCGCATATTTAGGCGCAGAGGAATATTTAGTAAAACCGGTACGTTTAGAAATGCTTCAAAAATTGGTTGAGCGCCTAAAAACTGCAGAATAAAGTAGTTGAATTTTACTGATTAGCGGCAATTAATATATGAAATAAAGGAGTTATCATGGCCAATCCATTACCTAATGAAAATGAGATTTACGAAAAAATAAAAAAGGAAAATATAACCGTTAATCCTTTAATTTGGGAGCTCTTAAGCCATCACATAAGAAATGATATCCATTGTATATCGCTTTCCTTGGGAGGCTTGCGTACGCACCCGCAATGGATTTTAAAATTTGCTTCTTTTGCAATCAAATTTCTTTATAAAATAAGCCGTCAGCCAGGCGAACCGGAAGATTTGTTGCATGTTTGCGATGAGAGCTTGAAAAGGGTGTATAACATTTCTGATTTCCTTACGAAATTAAAAGAAGTAACTTATCGTCCAGCAAAGTGATTGCAGCAGTTAAGAAAACCTTAGCTGTCAACCAATAACGGAAGCAACGAAAAGAGTGCAGGCTTATGAAAACAATCCTTATTATTGATGACGAGGTAGAAGTATTAATACCCCTCAAAAGAATTATTGAAAGAGCGATAACTGCAAATGTTTTAACCGCGCAAAAACCACAAGAAGGACTAAAACTTTATCAGGAAAATAAACCCGATGTTGTATTTTTAGATTTGCATTTATCAGATATTAATGGCACAGAAGTATTAGCGAGAATAAAAGAAATCAATCCGCAGGTAAAAGCGTATTTTATTACCGGCGATGAGATTTTTGCTAATAAAACTCCGGCCGAATCTTTAGGCGCTATCGGCTATTTGGTTAAACCAATCATACCTCAGGATTTAGTAAAAATCATAGAAAGCATATAGAATTTTAGAAAACTATTTGAATTAAATAAAATTCTGCTATAATTTTTTTATTATGAACCCAGCCCTTCCAAACAGAACATGCATATCTGCAATAATTTGGTAAGGTTGGGTAAAATAAGTTTATTAAAAAAATTTTTAAAAAAGGAAGGGCTGGATGAATACACTTGAAAAATATCTTTTAGACGCAGAGGGAAAATCCCAAGACCTTGTTCCTTCAGACAACCCTTTTAAGATGGTGGGTTTTGATAAAGATAAGAAGCGTCTTGGCTGGGTAAGAGTTACTCCTTTTGAAGTCATAAACGATACCTTATCGGAACTCCTGCCGGCGTTAAAAGGGAAGGATTCCTTTATTTTTATCGGCATGGGCGGTTCGATTAACGGCATGAAAACGCTCTTTTCGCTATTTAAGGGGCATAAACTTTTTGCTCTCGACAGCCTTGATCCTCAAGCTATAGCTGAAATTTTAAAGAATATAAAAAATATAGAAAGAACTTTAATTATTCCTATATCAAAATCAGGAACGACCCTCGAGACCCAATCTTTAGCAAAAACATTAAAAGAGGTTTTCGGCGATAACTGGCCTGAACATTTTTTGTGGCTGGCAGATCCAGAAGCTTTTCCGAAACTTGATTCCCTAGGCTGGCAAGGGGCAAAAAAAGCGGCAATCCAATTTGACGGCCAAAGCGATATTGGAGGAAGATTTTCCTGTCCGCATACGCTGATATTTTACCTTCCTTTATTCCTGCTTTTAAAAATGGATTTTAGTAAGCTTGAAGCGGTCTATGATACGTATTTATCTTATCTTGAAAATGCAAGGAGAGGAGCCTGCGAGCTTGCCGAAAAATATAAAGATGAAACGCGCACTTATTTTTTTCCTCAAATCTCCGGCAATTTCGGCAGCAATTTCTCTTCCTGGATTGTCCAGTTGTTCCAGGAATCACTTGGCTCAAAAAAAGAAGGTTTTTACGTAAAAACTATCTGCAATTTGAAAGCAAAAAGCGATTTATTTTTGCCGGTAGCGTTTAAGGCAAAAATAAATAATCCAGTATCATCCTTAATGGCGCAAATGTATTTCTTCCAGCTATTCGTCGCTTTTTATTCTGCCCTGAAAAACATAAATTTTGTCGACCAGGATTTCGTCGAAAAATATAAGAATGAAATGAGAAAACTTGCCGGTGAAAAAGTGGCCGGCATTCCGGATTTTGGTTTAAAAGAGATTATCGCCGAAGTCGGGACAAGAGCTAGCCTAAGCCAGAAATTCATTGAAGTAGTGCTTTATTTCCATGCATCAGCGAAAATAATTGAAACTATCCAGAATTCATTTTCCAAAGCCTTTAAGGATAAAATTGTCCTGGTGTTTGTTGGAAGCGATTGGAATCACCATTCATATCAGGCAGCATTTTCCGATAAAAATACTTTCTATGTATTTTTGCTTGCCCAAAAATATAATACCAGCCTGAAAAATATCTCTTCAGAAATTCTTCAGGATAATGTTGAAAAATTAAAATTGATAAGCAAAGCAACTTACCTGACGATAAAAGAAAAATCCCTCCTGTCTTCTCTTGCGTAGCAAAATCCAGTAGTTGGTAGTTTGTAGTTAGTATTTTTTTTAAATAAAACTGCGTGTTTTTATCGTTCGACAAACTACTAACTACCAACTACAAACTACAAATTAGCTCTATGCGTTGATTTTTAAGCTATGGATGGTATAATTCTTCTTATGAAAAAACTTATTTTAGTAATGTTTTTAATACTTATGGCAGCCTGTGAAACTACGACATACAGAGGGGCGATCAGGTCCAGGCCCCAGGAATTCATATCTATAGATGACTTTTGCAATAAACATAATCTACAATATAGCTTTAACGCCTTCGATGATGTTATAAAAATATTTTCCATCGGAAATGACATACGGCTTGTTCTTAATTCAAATATCGCTTATTTTAATGGCGCGACATTCACCCTTAAAAATACTCCACAATATTCTTCCGGAAAACTTTTCGTTCCGCAGGAACTGGAGAAAATAGTTTTTGCTAAAGAGCAAGTTAATTTAAGAACAGCATTCACGATAAAAACCATAGTTATCGATGCCGGACATGGAGGCAAGGACCCTGGTGCGATTTCTTGCCGGGGCTATCCTGAAAAAGATATAAATTTGAAAATAGCGAAGTATTTGAAAGAAGAACTCAAACAAAGAGGCTACAACGCTATTCTTACAAGATCAAAGGATGTTTTTCTTACTCTCCAGCAAAGAGTTGATATCGCTAAAAAGCATAATGCAGATATTTTTATAAGTATTCATGGCAATTCCAATCGTTCGCGTGGTTTTAGAGGGACAGAGATTTACTACCTTTCTCCTGCGCGCTTTGACAGCCAAGCTCGTGCGCTTAAACTCGCGAAAGAAGAGAACTTCTATTCCTATAAACTTTCCCCGGATGCCGAAGCAATACTTTGGGATATAGTTCTTACGAAGAATTACTCTTTATCGGTAGATCTCTCGCGTTCGCTTTACTTTTCGTTCAAAAGTTTAGGATTTAAAGTCGAATCTCCCAAAAGGGCGCCTTATTATGTATTAAGGCTTGCCTATGTACCGGCAGTCCTGGTTGAAACGGGTTATTTAAGCAACCGTTATGAAGAGAGATTTTTAAGAAATGATTCATATCAAATGCAAATTGCCGAGGCAATTGCGCTTGGAATTGTTTCGATGGATAATGAGTATGATTCTTTAGCGCGGAGGTAGGTAAGGTCAAGTTACGAATGTTACGAGGATTACCTAGGTTACACTAAAAATCAAGTGATTACAATGTAATCTTCACAACTTTCGTAACACCCGTAACCTTCGTAACCTAAAGAGGGTAAAAAGATATGAAGGAAAGAGCAATAGGTATTTTTGATTCAGGAGTAGGCGGGCTTACTGTTTTAAAGGAAATCGAAAACATCTTGCCTAATGAGGACATAATTTATTTTGGCGATACTGCAAGAGTCCCTTACGGAAATAAGTCCAAATCGACAATAATAAAATTCAGCACGGAAAACATATTATTTTTACTTAAGAAAAAAGTAAAAATTATTGTTATTGCCTGTAATACCGCCTCATCATTGGCGCTTGATTACCTGAAAGACATTTTCAGCATACCGATTATTGGCGTAATTGAAGCAGGGGCAAATAAAGCTCTTAAGCTTTCAGTGAATAAGAAAATTGCCGTTATCGGTACCAGGTCGACAATTACCAGCGGGAGTTACGAGCAGGCAATAAAGAAAAACAATAAAGGTGTTAAAGTTTATTCCGAGGCTTGTCCGCTTTTTGTGCCGCTGGTTGAAGAGGGCATACTTAGCGGCAAGATAGTGGATGGAGTTATCGAGAATTATCTGAAAAATTTAAAAATTACCGGCGTAGACGTAATCATACTCGGCTGCACCCATTACCCGCTTCTTAAGAAACAAATAGCGCGTTATCTTAAGGGCATTTGTGTGGTTGATTCAGCCAAAGAGGTAGCTTTGCATACCAAAAAAGTATTAAGCGATTATAACCTTTTAAGGAACCGTAAGGCAAAAGGGAAAAGAGACTTCTATGTGACTGATGAGCCGGCAGGTTTTATGAAACTGGCCAAACTTTTTTTAAAAAGAGAAATCGCTAAACCAAAGGTCATAAATGTATAAAATAAAAGTTATTTCAAATTTCAGCGCCGCACATTCGCTTCGAGGATATAAAGGAAAATGCGAAAGCCTGCACGGCCACAACTGGAAGGTGGAAGCGATAATTTCAGCGAAGGAACTAAATGGCCTTGGCATGGTTATGGATTTTGGTGATTTAAAAAAGATGCTTGGCGAAACTTTAGAAAAACTTGACCATAAATATATCAACAAACTGGAATATTTTACGAAAATAAATCCTAGTTCCGAAGAGATTACAAAATATATTTTTAATGAGTTAAAGCCGCTAATTTTAGAGAATAAATGTAACCTGGAAGAAATAAGAGTCTGGGAGACGGAAGGCTCCTGCGCTATTTATAAGGAATGAAAAGAGCAGTTATTTTACTTTCCGGCGGATTGGATTCTACGACAACACTTTATCTTGCCAAAAGAAATGGCCATGTGCTTACGGCTTTAATTTTCGATTATCACCAGAGGCATAAAAAAGAAATAAAAGCGGCAACTAAAATTGTTGAATTGAATAAAATAAATCGCCATTTTGTAAGGACAGCTTTCTCCTGGACCCATTCGAGCCTGACCGACAAAAAGAAACACGTTCCGGAAAATCGAAATTTAGTTACGCAGGTAATTCCTTCTACTTATGTGGCAGGCAGGAATATAGTTTTTTTAAGCTATGCTTTTTCTCTGGCGGAAAGTATCGGCGCAAAAAAAGTATTTATCGGCGCGCATGTCCAGGATTACTCAGGTTACCCGGATTGTCGTCCGGAATTTTTACGGAATTTCGAACGGGCAGCCAACTCGGGGATGAAAAGCGGGGATATAAAAATTGAAGCGCCTTTGATAAATAAGAATAAGAAAGAAATAATTACTTTAGGGCTTAAATTAAAAGTTCCGTTCGAACATACCTGGTCATGTTATGAAGGTGGGATAAAACCATGCGGCAAATGCGACAGTTGCAGGTTTAGGATAAAAGCGTTTGAAGAATTGGAGTTAGTTGATCCTTTACTAAGAAAATGAAAATAGAAAATAGAGGGGAGCGGATAGATGGAAAAACCCATCTCCCATCATCTATCTTCCTGTTAAAATATGAACGCAAAAATATCAGAAATTTTTAAAAGTATACAAGGCGAAGGGGTGTATCAGGGCGAGAGCCAGGTTTTTATCCGTTTCTACGGTTGCAATCTCAGGTGTTCTTTCTGCGATACTAAATTGGATTTTTATACCGAAAAAACTGTAGAAGAAACTTTCAAGCAAATCTGTTCTTTTGAAAACTTTGCCTCGGTGTCTCTAACCGGAGGAGAGCCGCTTCTTAATTGGAAATTTATAAAATTATTAGCGCCTCGTTTATCGGAAATCGGTAAGCCGGTGCACCTTGAAACAAATGGTATTTTATATAATAATCTTAAAGAGGTAATAAATTGTATTGATGTCGTGGCCATGGATTTTAAATTTCCTTCTTCAACCGGCTTATGCGAATTATGGAAAGAGCATAGAGAATTTTTAAGAATCGCATCCCAGAAGGAAGTTTTTATTAAAACAGTTATCGGAAAAAACACCACCAACGAGGATGTTTTTGAGTCAATCAGAATACTTAAGGAATTAAAAGCAGACATTCCTTTTATCTTGCAGCCGGAAAATCCTTATGAGAGTTTTTTGCAGCCTAAGCTTAAATATTTTGAAAACATTTACAAAGACAAAAATATAAATGTAAAAATTCTGCCGCAACTCCATAAAGTATTAGGTGTTAAATGAATAAGCAAATAGAGAAATTAGTTGAAACAGCAAATTTTTCCCTGCGTAAAGATGTCTTATCGCTTTTAAGAAAAGCCTATCGTAACGAAACCAATAAAAAGTCGCAGCGCGCTTTAGCGCTGATTTTAGAAAATGCAAAAATCGCCAAAAGAGAAAAACTGGCGATTTGCCAGGATACGGGGCTGCCGGTAATCTTTATCGAAGTCGGCAGGAACCAAGCAGTTTCCCTTAAGCTTATTGATGCGATAGAAAAAGCGGTTATATCAGGTTATAAAAATAATTATTTGCGCGCCTCAATAGTTGACCCTTTTAAAAGCAATAACCCTTCCTATAATGGCGTGGTTACGCATGTTGAATTTTCTCCGCAAATAAAAGGTATCAAGGTTACGATATTTCCCAAAGGTTTTGGCAGTGAAAATAAAACAAGGCTTAAAATGTTTAATCCGACAGCGCATCTGGAGCAAATAGAGGATTTTATCATCGAAAGTGTATTAAATGCCGGCCCGGAAAGTTGTCCACCATTTGTTGTTGGTATCGGCATTGGCGGAACCTCGGATACGGCTTTGCTTCTTGCCAAGAAAGCTTTGCTTGGAAGTGTAGATGTAAAAAATAAAGATAGATTTCTTGATAAAGTTGAAAAGCGGTTATTAAAGAAAATCAATGCATTAAATATCGGCCCCATGGGATTAGGCGGCAAAAATACTTGTTTAGCGGTAAAAATAAAAACTGTCCCAACACATATCGCGGGATTGCCGGTTGGGGTAAACATCAGTTGCCACGCATTGCGAAGTGCAACGATAAATATTTAGCGGAGGGCTAATATCATGCGCGCGTCGGGTATGCGCAAGGGAACGGTCATTGAAGAGAAGGGTGATTTATATATTGTCGTTGATATGGACCACCGGACACCCGGAAATTACCGGGCATGTTATCAGATTTATCTGAAGAATTTAAAAGACGGACGGGTGATAAAACAGCGCTATAATCCGGATGATGAAGTCAATGAAGCGCGTTTAGATGCGCACAGCGCCCAGTATCTTTACCATGATGCATCCGGTTACAATTTTATGAGCCTGGAGACTTACGAAACGCTTGTTTTAAGCGAAGAAATCGTCGGCGATGCGAAAAATTATATTAAGGAAAACGCCGAAGTTAAATTTTTATATTACAACAATAAGCCTATTTCTTTGGAGCTGCCCCCCAGAGTTGATCTGAAAGTTATAGAAGCGCCTGTGGGTTTAAGGGGCGATACGGAAGGAACAGCGAGAAAACAAATTACACTCGAAACCGGATATAAATTAAATGCGCCGCTTTTTATAAAAGAAGGCGATGTGATTACAGTGGATACGGCAACTGGAGAATATGTGGGTCGAGCATAAAATTTCGTAAAGGAGTAAAAATATGATTAAAAAAATTCTTTTGGCCGGTTTCTGCATTGTTATAGCAAACTTGGCTGCTCCGGCTTTATTGCCAGCAGATACGATTGTTTTAAAATCCGGCAAAACCATAGAAGCCCAGATAATAGAAAAAAATAATAAATATATTAAAGTTGATTTGGAAGGTATACCTATAACATATTACCGGGAAGACATCAAAAGCATTAACGGGAAAGACATCGAGTTTAAAAATCCGCCAGAGAAATCTTCATTGGGCGAAAATAGTAAGCCCGAAATACAAACAAGCGCTTCTAAAGAAAATTCAGATTGGACGAAATGGTATCAGAGTATAATGCCTTATCTTGCACAATTAAACACGATAGCGCTCAGGGTTCAAGGGCTACAATTGCAAATGCAAATGCAAAGCCAGACCAAAAACAAAGAAGAAATTTTTGCTGATTTAACAAATAAAATTTCCAGCCTTCTTAGTGATTTAAAAAAAATAACGCCCCCGCCGGAGCTTGAGCTGTATCATAAAAAATTTACCGAAACGGCACAATGCTTAACAACAATGTTAGAAGCAGCAAAAAAAGAAGATAAGGCTGCTTTGGCGTCAAGTATACGTAGTTCAATGACGGCTGCCATCGGAGCAATACAAGAAATGAAACAGGTGTTTATTAAGCATAATGCTCCGGCAATGTATATTGAACAACTGGATATGGCAGCCGAACAAACAAGTTCAATGTATGATAAGGTTAGTCAAGCGTTTCAGTAATAGCATGAATAAGCATTCTTTAAGAGAAAAATTTTTAAAATCGCGATGCGGCTCGGAAATCTTATTTACCGGCATAATTTATACCGCACGTGACCAGGCGCATAAAAAAATAGTTGCTTTAATAAAGAAAAAACAAAAATTGCCTTTTGATTTAGCCGATCAAATTATTTATTATTGCGGGCCGACGGGAACACCGAAAGGAAAAATCATCGGTTCTTGCGGGCCAACCACCTCAAGCAGAATGGATGAATTTGTCGAGCCCCTGCTTAAAAAAGGATTACTTGGCATGATTGGCAAGGGCAGGCGCTCGAAAAAAGTCCACGAATTAATCAAAAAATATCGCGCAATTTATTTTATTGCTTCTTCAGGCTGCGGCGCTCTTTTAGCGAAAAAAGTTATTTCTAAAGAATTAATTGCTTTTAAAGAATTAGGTCCGGAAGCGATCTATAAATTGAAAGTCGTAGATTTTCCATTAATTGTTGCGATAGATTCGAAAGGGAAGAGCATATAATGCTTAAAGCAATTTTTATTTATATTTTAAAACCACACTTAAACGGTATTTTTTTTATTGTTTCCGCAGTAATACTGGGTTTTATTTGTTGGCAAGTATGGCTATATCTGAAAGCAAAAAATAAAAGAATACCTCTTCCCATTACCATTTTATCCGCATTTACGATTTTCGCCGGCGCCGAAAGTTTTATACTTTGTTTTGTGGCCACCCGGGATGAGAAAAACTTTATGTTTGTTTTTTTAATAAAAGTTACCCTCTTTTTTACCGCCATTATCACCATTTGCCTGGGGATATTTTTGCTAAAATTAAAAAGATGGGCGAGAGCCACAATCTTATGGCTTATCGTTATTTCCGGCCTCGCTGATACCTTTATCACCTTAACCGGCGCCGACTATACTAATCTTGCCTTGGAGTTGGGTATTTACGCAATAATATTTACGGCATATTATCTGGTTCTTGATAAAAAATATTTTAAAATTGACGGGGAAGACTTTGCTTTGCATCCGGATGCAGCCACCAAGAAAAAACCGGAAAGTTTTTTTGACTGGCTTAGGGACACAGATAGTCACAGATAACTTTATCGGTAGACATCTTGCGATTCCTTATCTGTGACTATCCGTGGAAAAATAGGAGAAAAAATGAAAAGACATGATGGCAGAGATTTTAATGAATTACGAAAAATTAATATAACTAAAGATTATCTCAAATATGCAGACGGTTCATGCCTGGTTGAACTGGGTAACACAAAAGTTATTTGTACGGCAACCGTGGACAAAGGCGTGCCTTTATTTTTACGTAACTCCGGAACCGGCTGGGTTACTTCCGAATACGGGATGCTGCCCCGTTCAACTCAAACCCGCATACCGCGGGAAAAGCATTCGGGTAGAACCGCAGAAATACAGCGTTTAATCGGCAGGTCATTACGCAGCATTGTCGATTTAAGATATTTGGGGGAGAGGACGATTTATATTGATTGCGATGTTATCCAGGCTGACGGAGGAACAAGGGTGTCATCAATCATCGGCGGCTTTTGCGCGCTTTCTGACTGCCTGCACGGTTTACTTAAAAAAGGGACGATAAGCCAAATTTGTATAACTGATTTTCTGGCTGCCATAAGCGTAGGCATATGGAAAGGCAAATATATACTTGATTTGGATTATAGCGAAGATTCGGAAGCGGAGGTTGATATGAATATAGTGATGAAAGCTTCTGGAGAATTTATCGAATTACAGGGAACCGGCGAGCGCGGCTCTTTTTCTAAAGACGACCTGAATTCCATGCTTGACTTAGCTAAAGCAGGCTTAGAAAAGATTTTAGATATTGAAAGAAAACTTTTTAAGGGGGTTTTACCCGCAGGGATTTTTAAATAAACGAAACGGCTTTATTAGTGGTTTCGACCAATATATTCATAATAACGAGGTGTTTATGAAAATTAGCCAAATGAGTGTTTTATTTTTGGTGATTTTACTTTGCGCAAGCTGTTTGACTACGGATAAAAATAAAAATAATTCCAACAAAAATATCAAAACTTATAGCGCGGATTTGAATAACGACAATTTGCCAGAAACAATCAAAATTGATAACCGTTTCTTTAGTGATGGCAATACAATTGTCGAGATAACGAAAGGCAAGAAAAACAAAAAAACCCCGGATAAAAAATGTACTTTTATAATTCCGGGGTCTTTCAGGAAAATCGAGTTTGTGGATTTGAATGACGATGGTTTTAAGCAAATGGCAATCTATTATGATACAAAAGATGGATACTCTAACCTTGCGATTTATAAATTAAGAGATGATAAGGTAACAAAGATTTTTTTCGCAAGCAGTAATTGCGATGTCGAAGGTGATTTTTCATCCCTGCTTGCCAGGGTAAAGGTGGGAAAGAATAAAGAAGGTAATAGTGAGTGCTCCGGTGATACCGATGTCTGGGTGTACACAGGAGAAAAGTTTATCAAAGAAAAATAAAGAGCACAATATTTTTCCTTGATAATAAATGCTATAGAAGACTTTTTTAATCCCTTCCGCAGCCCCACCAGGGGCGTCCTGTGGTGGGACAGAAATCCCCAGGGCTTTAGGGCCTTCCTTAAAAGGTATGGAAGCCCTACCCTTCCGGGGTTAGGGCCTTCTTTATAAAGTATTAGGAAGTAGCAACGCCTTCTGAGAGAGCTTGGGTTTGAATACGTGTAGTAATATTCTTCCGTCGGAGGAAAAGTCTCAATCTTTAGGCCAGAGAGGTTTTGCTTCGGTTGTTTAACTTTTAAACAAAGGTATAAAAAATCAGGTAGATGAATATCAAAATATCGGACAAAAAAATATTAGCGGATATATCCGGTTCGAAAATAATCCAGATTAAAATTAGCGCTCCGGATATCGCTAAAAAGGCCAAACCCGGCCAATTTATCGTGTTAATGGCTACAGAAGAAGGCGAAAGGATTCCCTTGACTATAGCCGAGATAGATTCTGTAAAAACCACTCTCACTATAATTTTCCAGGAAGTCGGTTTAACCACAAGGCTCCTGGCGAAACTAAACGCAGGAGATTCTTTGTATGCTCTCGCTGGCCCGCTTGGCCATCCTACCGAAATTAGAAAATACGGAAAAGTTATTATTATCGGCGGAGGAGTAGGTATTGTGGAAATTTATCCGGTTGCCAAAGCTTTTAAAGAAGCCGGCAATGAGATAACGACAATATTGGGCGCGCGCACCAAAGATTTACTTATTCTTGAAGAAGAACTTAAGAAAATATCTGATAATTTTTACATAACCACCGATGACGGTTCCTACGGGAGAAAGGGTTTTGTTACCGATGTTTTGAAAGAAATATTATCGTCCTTCGTCCCTCATCCTTCGTCTCTCGTCTACGCTGTTGGCCCGATACCGATGATGCGTAAAGTCGCAGATACTACAAAACCGTTTAATATAAAAACTCTTGTGTCTTTAAATGCGCTGATGGTTGATGCAACCGGCATGTGCGGTTGTTGTCGTGTAAGCGTTAGCGGAAAAACCCGTTTCAGTTGCGTTGACGGCCCGGAATTTGATGCTCATCTTGTTGATTGGGATGAGCTTGCCAAGAGAAACAAAATTTATTCCGATAAAGAACAACACATTTGTAGATTATACAATTTATAACGGTGAATAGGTAGAATGAATAATAACGAATGCCTAATGGCGAATTAATTTCTAATGTTTAAATGTCCAAATCGATTAGACATTTGACATTTAAGAATTAGAAATTAGTTAACCATTTGTCATTAGGAATTAGACATTAAAGATGAAAGGTTCAATATAATGAAAAAAGAACCGGTAAAAATTAAAGAGCGCCAGGCGAAAGTAAGAGCGAAAGATTTTGACGAAGTCGTATTAGGTTATAGCGAAAAAGAAGCTCTGGATGAAGCCGCGCGCTGCCTGCAATGTAAAAATCCGCTTTGTATTTCCGGATGCCCTGTGGGTATAGACATTAAAACCTTTATTTATAAAATCACCCAAAAAGATTATATTGGAGCCTACAAAACTATTCAGGAAAAGAATAATTTTCCTTCTATCTGCGGAAGAGTCTGTCCGGCAGAATACCAGTGCCGTAAAGCTTGCGTTTTGACCAGGGAAGGCGAACCATATGCATCTCAACTGGCAATCTCTATCCATTTCCTTGAGCGTTTTGCCGGTGATTTTGGGATGAAATCAAACACTATCAAGCCGTCGCACGTATCAGGCAGCATGCCATACGTTAAGAAAGTCGCAGTAGTCGGTTCCGGACCTGCGGGATTATCTTGCGCCGGAGAGCTTGCGCGTTCTGGCATAAAAGTAGTTGTTTTTGAAGGTTTACATAAATTAGGAGGGGTTTTACGTTACGGCATCCCTCCTTTCAGGCTTCCGAGAGACATCCTTGATTACGAAATCGATTCGCTCAAAAAGATGGGCGTTGAATTTGTCACGAATCTTATCGTCGGAAAAAATAAAGATATCGATGAATTATTCAAAGAAGGTTTCAACGCGGTATTTTTGGGATTAGGCGCCGGCATACCTTCGTTTTTAGGCATTAAAGGCGAGAACCTTTGTAATATTTACTCCGCTAACGAATTTTTAACCAGAGTAAACTTAATGTCAGCTTATAAGTTTCCTGAAGCGCACACTCCGGTAAATATCGGCAAAAACATTATTGTCGTCGGCGGCGGAAATACTGCCATGGATGCTGCGCGCTGTGCATTGCGCCTGCAGAAAATAAATAATATCGCCGCCGAAGCCACTATTATGTATAGGCGCAGCGAAGTTGAGATGCCTGCAAGACGCCTTGAAATAGAACATGCCAAAGAGGAAGGTGTTAAATTTAAACTTCTGGCCAAGCCGCTTGAATTTATTGGCGACGAAAAAGGCTTTGTCAAAAAAATGCGCTGTATACAGTGCAAGCTGGGAGAGCCTGATGCTTCAGGAAGAAGAAAGCCCACAGAGATTCCCGGCAGTGAATTTGAAATGAGTTGCGCTATTGCAATAATCGCCATTGGTTTAAATGCGAACGAACTATTAACCAAAGTTACCCCAGCATTAAAGACGGATAAGCATGGGGACGTTATTGTTAATCCGGAAACCATGGAAACATCCCTAAAAAATGTTTTTGCCGGGGGAGATATCGTTGGGGGAGAAGGAACTGTTATAGAAGCAATGGGTATGGCAAAAAAGGCAGCGAAAGCAATTGTTGAAAGATTATTTGATAGTTTAACCCCTCACTAGATACTCCAGTTTTTAGGCTGGAGAACTTTAGTTTCGCCTTGACAAACAAAAAGTAATATGTTATTTTAAGACAAATTTGAACACAACGCAGTGTTCAAAATTTGAAGAGACAGAGGCGTTTTTTTGCAAAACGCCTTTTTTATTTAGCGAGACTTGCTGGTTTTCAGACTTCCTGTCTGAAAACCAGCCTAGCCCAACAGAGCACCCTGCTGGGTAGTCGAGCTACCCTTGAACAATGAGACTTGCCTTTTTGCTCCGCAAAAAGGTTTAGTCGAATTGTCCCAAGCTTTAACTTAGGACGAAGTGAGGGGTTCTACGCAACAAACGGGACGGTTATATATGGACAATATTATTTATGAAGAACAAGTCAAAGCTTTATCAAAAATCAGTAAGGCCATAGTTTCGGATTTGTATCTTGAGGACATTCTCCGCTTGATTGTTACCGTAACCGCAGAGACCATGGATTCGAATATCTGTTCGCTTATGCTTATTGATGAGAAAAATAAAGAGCTGCTTATCCGCGCCACGCAAAGTATCAGCGAAGAATATATCAAAAAAATGCCATTAAAGGTCGGCGAGGGTGTCGCCGGTAAAGTGGCAAAAGAAAACAAACCCATGATCGTAAAAGATGTTACCAAAGAAAAAGAATACCGCCACAAGGATATCGCCAAGAAGGCCGGATTGTGTTCGTTGCTTTGCGTGCCTCTGGCAGTAAAAGGCAAAGTGATAGGGGTTATTAATTGTTATACCTCAAAGCCTCATGATTTTACCGAATCAGAAATTGATCTTTTGACTTCGATAGCCAATCAGGCGGCAGTTGCGATTGAAAATACCGAATTAATGGTAAAGAGTAAAGTTATTCAGGAGGAGCTGGAGACACGCAAACGCTTGGAGCGCGCAAAAGGAATTCTCATGCGTCAGCAAAAGATTACCGAGGAAGAAGCATATTTACGCCTACAGAAATACAGCATGGATAACCGTAAAAGCATACGCGAAATTGCCGAAGCGATAATTCTCGCGGAAGGACTCAGCAACAAACGTTAAAAGATTTTTAATCGGGTTGTTTTTTTCTTGACAATCTAGTTATTAGGTATAAAATGACATCGTTTTATGAACAGAGGCGCCCTTTCTACTAAAGTGTACAAAAAAGTAGGAAGGGCGCCTTCTCTAATTTTTAGCAAATAAAATCCGAACTGTTGAATTCATTGAAATTGTTGGAGTGCTGAATTTAGCCTGCGCTCTTTTTAATTCAACTAATCCAGTCGATTCAACCAATTCAACAGTTAGCGTTTCAAATAACAAGCTATGTCAAAATTCATTTTTGTTACCGGCGGTGTAGTATCAAGTTTAGGTAAAGGTATCACCGCATCATCAATAGGTAAGCTGCTGGAGGCGAAAGGACTTCTGGTTACGCTGATTAAGTGTGATCCTTACATTAATGTTGACCCCGGCACAATGAATCCTTATCAGCATGGCGAAGTTTATGTAACCGAGGATGGCGCAGAAACCGATTTGGACCTCGGGCATTACGAGCGTTTTACCAATGCCAAAGTTACAAAAGACAATAATATTACCACCGGAAAAATTTACTATTCGGTTATCTCCAAAGAACGAAAAGGCGATTACCTCGGAAAGACCGTCCAGATAATCCCTCATATTACCGATGAAATAAAACATCATATAAAAAAAGTAGCTTCGGACCAGAAGGTTGACGCCGTAATCGTTGAAATCGGCGGCACAGTCGGCGATATCGAAAGCCTGCCATTTTTAGAAGCAATCAGGCAGTTGCGCCTGGAGCTTGGCCGGGATTATGCGGTAAATATCCACGTTACCCTTGTGCCTTTTATTAAATCAGCCGGAGAAATCAAAACCAAGCCTACGCAGCACAGCGTTGCGGCATTACGCCAGATCGGAATTATGCCGGACATTATTGTTTGCCGCACGGAAAAAGCGTTGAGCAAAGATGCGAAGGAAAAAATTGCGCTCTTTTGTAACGTTGAGCCAAACTGCGTAATCAATGCGGTTGACGCAAAGACCATTTATGAGGTGCCGGTTAATTTCAAGAAAGAAGGATTGGATTTACTTTTAACCAGGCTACTTAATATCAAACATCCGGACGGAAATCTTAGCGATTGGGAGCATAATGTTTTAAAAAGAATAAAATCACCGGCGCACAGCGTAGAGATCGCAGTGGTAGGGAAATATATTGCGCTCCAGGATGCTTATAAATCAATCTATGAAGCTTTAACTCATGGAGCCCTAGGAAATAATACGCGCCTGATACTTAAGAAAGTTGATTCCGAAGATATCGAAGAAGACGGAGCGGAGAAATACTTAAACGGCGTAAAAGGGATTTTAGTCCCGGGTGGTTTTGGCCATCGTGGCATAGAGGGCAAAATTAACGCGGCAAAATTTGCCCGCGAAAACAGCATTCCTTATTTTGGGATTTGTCTTGGTATGCAGATAGCAGTAATTGAATTTGCCAGGAATGTCTGCGGGCTTAAAAATGCGAATTCAACCGAGTTCGATAAAGATACTAAATACCCCGTAGTAGCCCTCCTAGATGAGCAAAAGAAAATTCAAGATAAAGGCGCGACTATGCGCCTTGGCGCGTATGAGTGCCGGATTAAAAAAGGGACAAAAACATACGAGGCTTACCAGAAGGAAAAAATAAGCGAGCGCCACAGGCATAGATACGAATTTAATAATAATTATCGCGAAGTTATGCAGAAGAAAGGGATAATTTTTTCCGGGATTTATCCCAAGAAAGATTTGGTCGAAATAATCGAGCTTAACTGTCATCCCTGGTTTATCGCCTGTCAATTTCATCCAGAGTTCCAGTCAAAACCGGAAAAACCCCACCCATTATTTAAAAATTTCGTCAAAGCCGCCTTGTCGATTTCTAAATAATTTTCAAAAATTTAAAATTAATTTCTTTAAAATACCTTAAAAAATTAAGAAACATTTTTCGGCACGGATTCAAACGGATGTTTACGGATGTCACGGATAAAATCATCCGTCTGCATCCGTAACAATCCGTGGCATCCGTCCTTAAAAATAAAAAAATGGGAAAATTCTAGAAAAAGCAAACGTATTGATTTAATATTAAATATTGCTACAATAAGGGATACCAAAACCTAATTATGAAGAAAGTTTCCTATAAAGAATATTTAGAAACGCTGGGAAAAATCGGTAAAGCCATAGCCAGCGATTTGTACCTGGGCGACATATTAAAACTCATCGTCACTCTTACTGCCAACGTCATGAATGCGAAAATCTGTTCGCTTTGGCTCCTTGATGACAAGGACCAATCATTACGAATCAGAGCCACCCAGGCCATGAGCGAGGAATACCTTAAGGAACGCAAATTGATGGTTGGGGAAGGTATCGTTGGCCTCGCCGCCAAAGAGAAAAAGGCCATCGTCATACGCGATGTCCTTAAGGATTCGCGTTATAAAGAAAAAACCTTGGCGAAAAAGGAAAAATTGATTTCGATGGTTAGCGTGCCGATGATGGTAAAGAATAAAGTCATCGGGGTTATCAACTGCTACACTACAACTTTGTATGATTTCAGCGAAAGCGACATCGATCTTTTGACTGCGGTGGCAAATCAGGCCGCGGTGTCTATAGAAAACACCGAGCTTATCATGAAGACGAAAATTGTCCAGGAGGAGCTTGAGGCGCGTAAAAGAATAGAAAAAGCAAAAGGTCTGTTAATGAAAGAAAAAGGCCTTACCGAAGAGCAGGCCTATGAGTTGATTCGCAAGACCAGTATGAACAAGCGCTTGACCATGAAAGATGTTGCCGAGGCAATTATACTTTCTTCGGAAATTAAGAAGCCTTGACATTTACCAGGTAATATGTTATAAATAAAAAACAAAGAAGTTCGAGGCAAAGTTGCCCCAATCCAGAAGATTGGGGATTTTTAATGAGGCCAACATTTTTCCAAGCCGCTGGTGGCGCAGAAAAAATGTTAGGCCGAATTACCCCTGAGCGTAGCGAGGGGGTAACGAAATGTGGCAAAGCAGCCCTTTCTTAAGCGAGGATACGCTTAAGAAAGGGCATTTTTATTTTTAGAGGTAGGTATGAGTTTTGAAGAACTGGTCAAAAAAATGTCGCCGAAACTAAGAGCAATTACCAGAAAGCTTGATGGCAAATATACGTCATTCGATGACGATGATTTATACCAAGAAGCTCTCCTGGAATTGTGGAGGAAATATAACCAACTGGAACTTGATGGTAAAACCGACAGTTACATATTACAAGGATGTTTGTTTTTCCTTAAGAATTACATTCGTAAAGCCTATAAAAGAATCGATTTTTGTTCGGTAAGCCTAAACACCATGCTGACGGATGAGGATTATACTTTAGAAGATATCCTTCCTTCTTTTTGCACCGAAGGCAGCAGGGAGTCGATAGAGGAAGGGTTATTTTTGGAAGATGTAGATAAACTACTCGATGCAAGGCAAAGAAAAGTCCTGCATTATTTGCTTAGAGATACAACCGTCAGAGAGATTGGCAGAAATCTTGGCATTTCCCATGCGATGGTTATCAAGATTAAGAATAAAATCAAAGATAAGTGCGCAATCGTAAAAAAAGAAATAGCTTAAAAATAAAGTTACCACGCAGGCATTTTTTTTACTTGTATTATTGTAGCAAATTTTACTAAAACACATTGAAGTGTAATTTAAGGGCGTTCTTAAAAAGGAACGCTTTTTCTGTTTAATGAGCACAATATTTTTTCAAGCACAAAGTGCGTAGAAAAAATGATAGTGCGAATTACCCCTCAAGCGAAGCGAGCGGGGTAAAACTAGGTTTTCGACAAGGGCGTCTTTTGTTCCGAGAGGGAATGGGAGACGTTTTTTTATTTAAATTGATATTAATACAAGCAGCTGCATGTAGATTCACAAGGGAAGAGGAGGTTAATAACTATGACAGACAATAAATTAACTTCTCCGGTAGTCAAGCCAACCCTGGGATTATTGGGAGCTACGGTTAACGCGATGGCTTTAATTGCGCCAGGCGCGTTTTTGTGGATTACTTATCAGCTGCAAGCAGCAGCTAGTGCTCCAGGAGGTGCATCGGTTGCCAGTGATATTTGGGCAGGAATCGTCCTTGCTCTTCTCGTTGCTTTTCTTACGGCGTTTTCTTACGCGCAGCTTGCTAAACTATATCCTGAAGCAGGTTTTGCCAGTTGTGTATATTTTGCCGAAAAAGCTTTTCTTGATCGCCATAAAGACAATAAGAAAACTACCCCCAATTCTTTAGCACGTTTTGCCAAGCTTGCTACCGGCTGGAGTGCGCATTTATTTTATTGGGTCTATCCGGGAGTTATGGTAGCGATGATGGCAACGCTTATTGGATATATCTATAGCCAATTTACCGGGCAAACATTATCAAATGCGGCCTTAACAATCATCAGTGTTGTCTTTGCAATTGTGGCCGGATACATCGCATACCGTGGAGTTACTGGTTCGACTTCCACTGCTTTTTGGATTAATGTTATTCAGCTGGTGACACTAGTAGTATTTTCAGGTTTGGCAATCTGGTATCGTATTACAAATCCAGGGCATGCGACGGTTTGGGCTTTTGGCGGAAGCTGGGATGTATTGCGTCCGCATTCGTTCCAGGGCGTAATCATACAATCAACGCTTGCGATTTTAATTTTAGTCGGTTTTGAAAGCTGCACAGCCTTATCTGCGGAAACAAAAAATCCAAAGACGACAATACCTAAGGCAATAATTATTTCCCTGGTTATACAAGGTTTGTTTGCCTATCTTTTAGAATATTTTGCCGCAGGTTTTATGGTCAGTGATAAGTTGGTTGCAGCAAGCGGTACGACTACTGTAACGGGAATGGCTGCCGCTGCCGCTTCTGGAGCACCAATCGGAGACTTAGCAAAACTTATCGGCGATTCGCTAATTCCAGGTTTAGGGTTTGGATTGATGGTCACTATGGCAATTACCGTTGCCATTGCAATCGTTGGTACAACTTTAAGCTGTATGAATACCGCAATGAGAGTAAGTTGTGGCATGGCAGCCGACCGGGAATTACCCGAAATGCTTGGATTCATGCATGAACGTTTTAGCACACCGCACGTTGCGCTATGGACCTTAGTGATTATTACTTCCATAATTGCGGCGATAGGTGTGCGTTCGGTTATAGGTTTAACCGGCATTACGCTTGCCTCCAATTTCGGTACCTTTATATTATACGGCTTAACCTGCCTTTGGACGATTATTGCCTTTAAAGGCCGAGAAGAATTTAATATTTTTAAACACTGGATTGTTCCTGGTCTTGGTATCGTGACTAACGTGATTATGGCTGTAGCGATTATATATTTGTATAGCATTGGCAATGCCGACGCTAAAGCCGAAGCAGATATTTGTTTCTTGATTGCCGGTGCCTGGGCTGTTGCCAGTGTAGCCTATATTGCAGTAACTACGGTACGCAGGTCTTACAGGTTAAAGATGGTTTCCTGTATCCTCAGGCCGGAACAATTGAGTCTCGTAACCGAAGTATTAAAGGAAGACGATTTTATTATGGGAATGACTGTAGCAAAGGTTAGAGGTTTTGGTAGGCAAAGAGGCCAAATAGATGGCTCCGTAGCTTTAGCTGAAGATCGAGTAACATTTCTTCCTAAGATAAAAGTGGATTTAGTGGTGAAAGACTGGGATGTTCGTCGCGTGATGGACATTATTGGAGAAGCCTGCCGGACAGGTAATTTTGGCGACGGGAAAATTTTTGTCACTGACGCCACCGATGCGATGCGTATCCGTACTGGAGAAAAAGGTATCTGGGCTGTTTAAGAAGAAGGAGTAAGGATGAAAAAAATAGAAGCAATAGTTCGTCCCGCAAAAGTTGGTGAAGTATGTGCTGCTTTAGAAAAAATAGGCCATCCGGGGATTATGATTACCGAAATTGAGGGACATGGCAAACAAAAAGGGCTCAAACATGAGTTTCGCGGAAAAACTTACAGTATAAATTTTCTTCCCAAAGTGAGGCTTGAACTTATCGTTAATGATAGCGATGCAGCAAAGATAGTGACTGTCATCCGTAGTGCTGCTTTAACCGGTAAGGTTGGCGATGGGAAAATATTTATTTATCCCGTAGATGATGCTGTGCGTATACGCACAGCCGAAAATGGGGTAACGGCATTATAAAAGAGAATTCGTTTATGGTAGATCCTGATTTGATAGAAAAAATTTTTAAATTAAAAGTGGAGAGGGGCTATACCCTTTACGATTTATCGAAGAAACTCGACATTCAGGTTACTACCATTGAAAGATGGCTGAAAACCAGACGCATAAATAAAATTTATGCAAGGTTAGTTAGAGAAAAATTAAATTTGAAATAATAAAAAAATGGTGCAAGAAAAAGGTTTTTTTTGCGCATTTTTTACACATTTGAATAAACATTTAGAAAGTTAAAAAAGGAGGTTTCGTATGATTAATGCAGGGGATACGGCGTGGGTCTTAGTTTCTTCGGCTCTTGTATTACTCATGACGCCGGGGCTGGCATTTTTCTACGGCGGCATGGTCAGGAAAAAGAATATCTTAAGCATCCTGATGCAATGCTTCATTATTCTTTGCGTTTTAAGTATCCAATGGGTTTTGTTTGGATACAGCCTTTCCTTTCATCCCGGAAATGGTTTTTGGGGAGGTTTTGGCTGGTCCGGTTTAAATGGCGTAGGATTGGAACCTTATGCTACTTATGCAGGAACAATACCGCATCAGGCATTCATGATTTTTCAAGCCATGTTTGCGATAATTACGCCGGCCCTGATTATTGGAGCCTTTGCCGAGAGAATGAAATTTTCCGCATTCCTGATTTTTACTATGCTTTGGGCGACTTTCGTTTACGACCCGCTTTGCCATTGGGTATGGGGCGCAGGTGGATGGCTGCATAATTTAGGCACTCTTGATTTTGCCGGCGGCACAGTAGTCCATATAAATGCCGGAATAGCCGCGCTTGTTACAGCGATTGTTATCGGCAGAAGAAAAAATTTAGATTCGAATTTACCGACGCCGCACAACCTGCCGTTCGTTGTTTTAGGAACAGCTTTACTCTGGTTCGGTTGGTTTGGTTTTAATGCTGGCAGTGCTTTAGCGGCAAATGGGTTGGCTGTAAATGCATTTGTTACTACCAACAGCGCAGCCGCCGCCGCAGGTTTAAGCTGGGCGCTCCTTGAGTGGTTTCGCAACGGCAAGCCGACAATGTTTGGCGTAGCCAGCGGCGCTGTCGCAGGGCTGGTTGCGGTTACTCCCGCCGCGGGATTTGTGAATGCTTTATCCGCAATAGTGATAGGGCTTCTGGTCAGCGTTTTTTGTTTTATTGCCGTAAGCATCATTAAGCCAAAATTAGGTTACGATGATTCGCTTGATGCTTTTGGTGTCCACTGCATAGGCGGAATTTGGGGCGCTCTCGCCACAGGTTTATTTGCTTCAAAAGCAGTAAATTCTGCCGGAGCAAACGGGTTATTTCTTGGCAATCCAAAACAGTTTTTGATTCAATTGCTTGCTGTCGCGGCAACGATTGTCTATACGCTTGTCCTCACGCTGGTTATTTACAAAATCGTTGATGCCTTAATCGGTATCAGGGTAGATGAAGAAGAAGAGTTGATTGGTTTGGATTTGACACAACATCGGGAAAGAGCATATACGGTTTTAGAGTAATGTATATTTTTCCACAGATTAGCATAGATGTAAATCGCAG
>JAJYOP010000016.1 GCA_021796115.1 bacterium | reverse complement strand
TTTGTGCAATCGCTTTCCTTTGATCTGGATGAAAAAAGCGGATTCTTATTTAATGCTTTATGGGAAAAAGGCACTTTACATATCAAAGATGAAAAGATAATGGCACTAAGGCAAGACATACTCATCCGAACATTACAACTTGACGAATTCCTTATTGCTTCTTTATGGATAAAAGAAAAGCCCGAAGGTATTATTATTGTCGATAACTATGTTACCAAGAAACATATCGGCGAAGCAGATATAAGAATTTTTAACATGTTTGTCGAGCAGGCAGCTGGTGCAATAGAAAATTCCCGTGCGTTCGAGGACACTCTGATCAGGGCACACACCGACATGCTTACTTCTTTGTGGAACCACGGATATTTTCAGTATAAGCTCGATGAGGAATTATTAAAGGCAAAATCAAAAAATTATCCGCTTTCAATCCTTATGATTGATATCGATGATTTCAAAAAATTTAATGATACTTACGGACACATGCAGGGAGATGAAGCACTGCGGCGCATAAGCGAGGTTCTTAAAAATAACGGGAGGGAAACAGATATTATCTGCCGTTACGGAGGCGAAGAGTTTTCCATAATCCTGCCCCAAACAGCCAAAGAAGAAGCTGGTCGTCTGGCAGAGATGATGAGGGCAAATCTTTCCGCCAAATCAATAGCCGGTACCAATTTTACCGTGAGCATTGGGCTGGCTAATTATCCACAGGATGGCGCGGACAAGGATACTCTGGTCAGAAAAGCCGATGTGGCTTTGTATAAAGCCAAGAGAGAAGGTAAGAACAAGGTTGAACCTGCCTTTTAGTTATACGCGGATGCAAACGGATAGCTACGGATGCCGCAGATAAAATCATCCATTTGAATCCGTAACAATCCATGACATCCGTTCACAAAAAATAAAATCAAATGATAAAAGAGGAATTTAAATTGTCAAATTTTTCTTACGAATTGCCAAAAGAATTGATTGCCCAGGAGCCGCTTAAAGAGCGTGACACCTCAAGACTTTTAGTTGTAAATAAAAAAACCAAACAAATCAAGGAAGTTATTTTTCGGGACATTACCGGCCTCCTAAAGAAAGGAGATGTTTTAGTCCTGAATGATACGCGGGTCATCAAAGCGCGTATAAAAGGTACGAACAAAAACGGCTCAAAAATCGAAGTCTTGCTTTTGAAAGAAAAAGAGCTTGGAGTTTGGGAAGCCCTGGTAAATCCGGCCAAGCGCGCAAAAATAAATGAAGAAATTATTTTTACGGAAGAATTTCGCGCAAAAATTCTCGATAAAACCTGGCAGGGCGGAAGAATGCTTGAATTTTTTCCCAAAAAATTTTCTTCGCTGCTTGAACGCTTAGGACAGCCGCCGCTGCCGCCTTATATTAAAAAAGATATTGATGATTTCGAAAAATATCAGACAACTTATGCATCCAAAGAAGGCGCGGTAGCTGCTCCAACCGCCGGTTTCCATTTTACAAAAAATTTATTGGAGAAAATAAAAGCTAAAGGCGTAAAAATAACTTATCTTACCTTGCACTGTGGCCTGGCAACATTCAGGCCGGTTAAATCCGACGACATCCGCGAGCACAAGATGGATTTTGAATGGTTTGAAATACCGGAAAGTACCGCCAAACTCATCAATGAGGCTAAGCTGAGCGGAGCAAGGATAATTGCCGTAGGGACAACTTCGGTCCGGAGCCTTGAAAGCGCGGCATATTGCGATGACCAAGGAAATTATCGCGTAAAAAACATTTCCCTTGAGACAAATTCCTATATCGTGCCCGGGCATAAATTCAAAATTGCCGATGCTGTCATTACTAATTTTCACACCCCTTGCTCAACTAACCTCGTTCTTGTTTCTTCTTTCGCCGGAACCGAGCTTATCCAGAAAGCTTATGCCTATGCCGCAAAGAGAAATTTTAGGTTTTACAGCTTTGGCGATGCGATGTTTATCGTCTAAAATATCCATAACCCACTGTATTACAGTCATTTACATACAATAAAAAACTTGAGTTCTTAATTGACGAGCAGGATTATTTCTAATATAATCAATCCATTCGACTCGCCCTGCCAAAAGGCAGGGCGAACTCAGGATTGATACTGAGCGAAGTCGAATGTATCAATTTTCCGGCTCAAGTGCCGAAAAATTGCCTGTCCGTGCGGCAGGCAGGGAGGCAAAATATGAGAGAAGATCTGACAAAAAAGAGGATTTTTCTTTTATGTGGCCACGCACAAAGCGGTAAAACTTCCATTTCCGAAAGCATACTTTTTAAATGCGGAGCGAGCACTCGTCTTGGTAAAGTTGATGATGGCACCACGATAAGTGATTACGAAGAAGACGAAAAGGCCCGCAAAAGTTCAATAAATATGTCTATCCTTTATGCTGAACATAAAGGAAATTTTTTGCAATTCATTGATGTTCCAGGTTACCTCGATTTTATCGGCGAACTTGTTTCGGCAAGTAAAGCTGTAGATTTTGGCGTAATTGTCGTTGACGCATCTTCCGGCGTTGAGGTTGGGACAGAAAAAGCTTGGGATATTTTAAGAAGAGAAAATCTACCTTGTCTTTTTATTGTCAATAAATTGGATAAGGAAGACACTGATTATAAAAAAACTGTCGAAGATATAAGAAATACTTTGACTAAAAAAGCCATACCTTTCGTCAGTTTTGAAAATGGTAAACTTTCCAATATCCTTAAAGAAAAAATCAATCCGGCTTACGGCAACATTATCGAAACAGTTGCCGAAAGCGACGATGCTCTTTTAAACGAGTATCTTGATAAGGGCACTATTGACGAAAAAGAATTAGGCGTAGCGCTTAAAAAAGCCATAATTAATTCGCAAATTTTTCCGGTTATCCCGATGGTGGCTATAAATGCAACCGGAACCGATGCACTTATTGATTTACTTTTAGAGGTTATGCCCTCGGTTGCGGAAAGTACAGCTCAAACGGCAAAAAACTTAAAGAGCAATGAACCGGTGAAAATCCAGCCGAAAGTTGCTGCACCCTTGGCGGCGCAGGTTTTTAAAACTGTAATCGACCCGTTTGTTGGACAGCTTAATATTTTCCGTGTATTTTCCGGTAAAATCGCTTCGAACAGTGAAGTTTTTAATTCAACCAAAGGCGAAAAGGAAAAGATAAGCCAGATTTATCTGCCGCAAGGCAAACAGCAGAATGCTGCTGACGGGGTATGCGCCGGAGAAATCGGCGCGGTTGCAAAATTAAGAAGTACGCAAACGCAGGATACCTTATGTGATGCAGCCTTACCATTGGAATTTCCGATCGTTGAATTTCCTGCTCCGTCATATTCCGCATCGGTTAAGCCAAAGACGCGCCAGGACGAAGATAAAATTTCCGCAGCACTTTCGCGTTTAACCAGTGAAGACCCGACATTTAAAGTTTCACGCGATCCGCAAACAAAGGAATTGATAATTTCTGGAATGGGCGAATTACACCTTAATGTAATTATCGAAAGAATGAAACGCCGGTATCAGGCGAATGTTGAGCTCGGCACGCCCAAAGTTGCCTATCTTGAAACAGTAACACGTTCTGTGAAAGTTCAGGGCAAACATAAAAAACAATCCGGCGGCCGCGGGCAATACGGCGATGTTTGGATTGAACTCGAGCCGCTTCCCAGGGGTAAAGGTTTTGAGTTTGTCGATAAAATATTCGGAGGAGCGATACCACGTAATTTCATTCCTTCGGTAGAAAAAGGCATAAGAAAAGCCCTTGACGAAGGGATACTTGCCGGTTACCCCGTTGCCGATATTAGAGTTACTCTTGTCGATGGTTCTTACCACGATGTTGATTCGTCGGATATCGCCTTTCAGATTGCCGGTTCCATGGCTTTTAAGAAAGCACTGGAACAAGCTGGGAGTGTTTTGCTTGAGCCAATAATGATTGTCGAAATTATGGTCCCCGATGAATTTACCGGTCAAGTTACGGGTGATATAAATTCTCGGCGCGGCAGAGTGCTTGGTATGGATTCCAAAGGAAAAAGCTCCGTGGTAAAAGCGCAGATACCAATGGTTGAAATGTTTAAATATGCCTCCGACCTCAGGTCAGTTACCGGAGGAAGGGGCAGCTATACCATGATATTTTCCCATTATGAAATTGTTCCCGCACGTCTTGCGCAGATAGTTATCGAAGGCGCAAAGAAAGAAGCGGATAAATTAGCTAAGGTAGAATAATATATGAAATTCCAAATCACAAATTCCAAGCACCAAATAAAATCCAATGACCGAAATTCCAATGTTCTAAATATAAATCGTTTCGGTTATTCGAACATTGGAGCTTGGAATTTATTTGGAATTTGGTGCTTGGTGCTTGGAATTTAAACATGAAGATAGCAACCTTTGGTTTAAGTATCGATCCCGGCAAGTATAAATATAGCTGCGAATGGTTTGAAAAACTGGTCAAAAAGTTTTCACCAAAAAAATTAAGCCCCTACACGATTGAATTTATCGGCGAAGATTTTGCCAAGGCCGATGCAATAGTTTTTGATGCCAATAAAAAACTTGATTTTGTTTTTCTTGATTTAGAAAAAATCGAGAACCGCTTAACAAGAATATCTGACGATAAAGAAAAAAAGTTCCTTGAAAAAATACAAGGTTTATTAGAAGCAGAGAACCTCTTATGCGACCAGAATTTTACGGAAGAAGAAAAGAATTTTCTGAAGAGTCTTTCACCACTTACTTATAAACCTTGCGTAGGAAAAACCGAACTCGGCGATATGAATGTCCTTATCGACGAAGTACTTAAAAAATCAGGGATGATGCTTTTTTATACTGCCGGAGAAAAAGAAGTCCATGCCTGGGAACTTAAGGCTGGCAGCACCATCTTAGAAGCTGCTGGCAAAATCCATACCGATTTAGCCAGAGGTTTTATTAAGGGCGAAGTGATTAGCTGCAAAGACCTCGATAGCTTTCATAACTTTGCCGAAGCCCGCGCCCGCGGCTTTGCGAAAAATGTCGACAGAGACTACGTAATGGAAGAGGGAAGTATCATAGAAATCAAATTCAGCGTTTAGGTATATTTATGCTAAAGGTAAGAAGAGCATTAATCAGTGTTTGGGATAAAAAGGGGATGCTTGAGCTGGCCAGGAAGCTTGTTGAATATAAGGTAGAAATTATTTCAACCGGAAAAACCGCCTCGCTTTTGAGGGGAAGTTCCATACCGGTTAAAGAAGTTTCTACAGTGGCCTCGTTTCCGGAAATACTTTCTGGAAGAGTAAAAACTCTGCATCCAAAAATCTTTGGCGGAATCCTTGCCAATAAAAAACACCCTCTGCATATGGAAGAGATAAAATCTTTAAATATAGAGCCAATAGACATGGTCGTGGTAAATCTCTACCCCTTTGTTTTAAAACTTTCCGAAAACATAAATTTTGATGACATGATGGAATATATCGATATCGGAGGAGTGTCTCTACTTCGCGCCGCGGCAAAAAATTTCAAAAACGTCGCGTCAATAAGCTCTCCTTCGCAATATAAAGCTATAATCGAAGAGCTCGATAAAAATAAAGGCGATTTAGGCGAAGAAACTCTTAAAAACCTTGCCCGCGAGGTTTTCTTTGTCACAAAGGAATACGATAATTCCATTTATAATTATTTTGCCGGGAAGGAAGTTCTTTCCTGCAATTTCGAAAAAGAAAAAAATCTGCGCTACGGAGAAAATCCGCACCAGAAAGGAGCCATCTATAAATTGTCCAAGGCCGATGAGATAAAATACAGACAAATCCAGGGCAAAGAACTTTCTTACAATAACTTGCTTGACTTGGATACCGCTATTTCCATAGTCAGGGATTTTGCGGAACCGGCAGTTTCAATCGTAAAACACGCTTCGATTTGCGGCGTAGGCGTGGATAAAAAGCTTTCTAAGGCTTACAAAAAAGCTTATCTTACTGATCCGATTTCAAGTTTCGGCGGCATCGTCGGTATAAATAGAAAAGTCGACAAAGATACGGCGAAAGAATTCATGAAGAGTGAGTTTAAAGAATGCGTGATTGCGCCGTCTTATTCAAAAGAGGCGCTAAAAATTTTCGCCGCTAAAAAAAATCTTCGGGTGCTTGAGGCGGATTTTCATCAAAAACCAAACCACAAAGATATAAGAACAACGGTATTTGGCTACCTCATACAGGATAAAGATTTGCTTAATTTGCAGCCATCCGCTTTAAAGGCAGTTACAAAAAGGAAACCTACGCAGAAAGAATTGAAAGATATGATTTTTGCCTGGAAGATAGCAAAATATGTCCGGTCAAACGCTATTGTTATTGCCAAGGACCAGACGGTTTTAGGCATCGGCGGCGGCCAGCCATCGCGGGTGGGTTCAGTAAAAATTGCACTTAATCTGGCCAAAGGAAAATCTCCGAAAAAAGCAGTTATGGCTTCAGACGGATTCTTTCCCAAGGAAGACTCATTAAAAGTCGCTTGTCAAAAAGGAATAAGAGCGGTAATTCAGCCGGGCGGCTCTATAAAAGATAACGACATTATCAAACTTTGCGATAAATTGCGCATGACTATGGTATTTACGGGAATTCGTCACTTCCGCCATTGATTTGCAAAATAACCAAAATACAAGCTCCAAACAAATTCAAATTTTCAATGACCAATAACCAAAGAGGAACGTTCGGATATTAGAACTTGATTATTGGTTATTGTTTGGTTATGGTTCGAATTCGCTCACCATCCTTCGAACCACCTTTAGCCTGTCGAAGGATGGTATCTTGTTTTGGTTATTTCTGGCTAGGCATCTATGAGTTGCAAAAACTATTCAATTAAAAATTTTATTGACGCCACAACCTACCTTGATAGCTTTATAAATTACGAAAAGAAAGTTTTTTTCCCCTATGCTAAAACATTAAAGCTTCAAAGAGTAAAATGCTTGCTTGATGCCTTAAATATTGACTATAAAAAGCTTAAATGCATTCATCTTGCCGGCACAAAAGGCAAGGGTTCAACTGCTACTTTCTGCGCTTATCTTCTTTCAAGCGGTGGATACAAAATTGGCCTTTACACCTCACCGCATTTTTTTGATTTCAGGGAAAGAATACAGGTATTAAGAGAAACCAGAAACCAGAGTACAAAAACTAGGAAAAAGATAAAAAAGTGTTTGATACCGAAAAACGAAGTTGTGGGTATTTTAAAAGAGATGCAACCGCAGCTTGAAAAACTAAGGTTTACCAGAAAATTAGGAAAGTTAAGTTTTTTTGAAGTTTACACCGCGCTGGCTTTTAAGTATTTTCTCAAAGAAAATCTCGATTTTGTTGTTTTAGAAACGGGGCTCGGTGGAGAGCTTGATGCAACAAATGTGGTCAATCCGCTCGTTTCGATAATCACGCACATAGGTTATGACCATACCGATAAATTAGGAAATACTCTCTCCGAAATTGCCGCGCAAAAGGCCGGCATCATAAAGAAAAATGTTGAAGTTATTTCTGCGCCGCAAAAACCACCGGTCTTAAAAGTTTTTAAAGAAAAGAGCCGCAAACTTAAATCAAAACTTTTTGTTTTCGGAAAAGATTTTAAAATTTCTAATACGAATTTGCATAGCGATGGCAGTGTTTTTGATTTTCATTTCGGCGATAACGAGTTAAAAAATTTAAGAGTTTCTCTGAAAGGCAAATATCAGCTCGAAAATGCGTCACTTGCGCTTACCTCAATGTTTATTTTAAGAGAGAAAGGTATATTGGATGGAAATATAAAATTTAAAGAGGCCATATCCAATTCTTTCATTGAAGGGAGATTCGAAATTTTAAAAAATAACCCTTTAATTATTGTGGACATCGCGCACAACCAGTCCTCGTTTACAGTACTGCGTGAGAATCTCGATATCTATTATCCTTCAAAAAAAATCATTCTTGTCTTTGCCGCATCAGAAGATAAGGATATACGCAATATGATAAAAAGAATAAATTATCAACATATAATACTCACGCGCTTCAATAATCCGCGTACGCGCGAGCCGCTCCAAATACAGCAAATCTGCAAACTGAAAAACGCTTTAATCGCTAATGATGTAAAAAGCGCCATCGCCTTGGCAAAAAGCCTGTATAAGCACAACTCATTGATTCTTGTCAGCGGTTCGCTGTTTTTAGTGAGCGAAGCCAAGGAATTATTGCAAAGTCCCGAGGGGCGAAAGACGAGAGACGAAGGACGATAAGATATGAGTTTAATGAAACTTAAAGATTACAACACCGATGATACTATTGCCGCCATTGCCACTTTTCCGTCAAAATCCGCGCTTGGCGTAATCAAAATTTCCGGTAAAAAAGCTTTAAATGTTATCCATGAAATTTTTCTTTCAAGACAAAAAAAAGATATAAGAAAAGTAAAGACTTATACCTTGCATTATGGTTGGATAGTATCGCCCATCGCCCATCGTCCATCGCCCTTCGTCCCAATCGATGAGGTACTGGTCAGCATAATGCGCGGCCCGCATTCATATACCTGTGAAGATGTAGTCGAGATTTCTTCACACGGCGGGCTGGCAGTTTTAAATAAAATTTTAGGAATAATTCTAAAATGCGGTATCCGTCAAGCTTTACCCGGAGAATTTACTTATCGTGCATTTTTAAACGGCCGGCTCGATTTGCTTCAGGCGCAAAGCGTGCTTAACATTGTCGATGCTAAAAGCGACGCAGCTTTAGAAACTTCGCTTGCCCAGCTAAGAGGAAAAGCATCCAGAGAGATAAACGAAATTAAAGAAGCCATAAAAGAGCTTTTTGTCATCACCGAAAGCTCGATAAATTTTCCCGAAGATGATATTAATATTGATATTAAAGGCGTAAAACAAAAAATGAAAACAATCCAGGCAAAGATACAAAACATATTAAACCTAAATCACGATGCAAAGATATTAAAAGACGGCCTGCGCTGTGTTATTTGCGGTAAGACCAACGCCGGTAAATCGACGCTTTTTAATTGCCTGATTAGAGAAGAAAGGGTTATTGTAAGCCGTGTGCCCGGCACAACCAGGGATGTGGTCGAGGAAACAATAAATGTAAGGGGTGTGCCTTTAAGAATTTACGATACTGCCGGAATCCTTGAGCCAAAAGATTTGATTGAAAAAAAAGCCATAGAAAAATCTTCTTTAGCGTTAAAAGAAGCTGATTTGGCGATACTTGTATTAGACGGCTCAAAAAATTTATCTAAAGACGACACCTTCCTCATTAATAAATTAAAAGAATATTTAGCGGAAAACAAAAGGCCTTGCGATAACGGGAAAGATGTGATAATTGTAATAAACAAAAGCGATTTAAAGCAAAAGATTAATTTAAGCTCCATAAAAGATATCAAATGCCTTAAAGTGCATTTAAGCGCGCTAAAAGGCCAGGGTATAAATACTTTAGAAGAAGCAATTTTTAAAACCGCATACAAAAACGGCGCCAAAAGAAAAGATTTAATTTTTCTAAATAATTATCAGAACGAAATATTGAAAAAAGTTTTAGGCGGTGTCGTTAGCGCCGAAAAATTTTTGGATTCCATACGCCAAATCGATTCGGCAAATTTTTCTTTAAAGATGAGCCTTGATAATATCGGTAAGCTTACCGGAGAAGTATTTTGCGAAGAATTGTTGGAAAGTATTTTCAGCAATTTTTGTATTGGGAAGTAACACGGATACTATGAAATTCCAAATTCCAAGCACCAAATTCCAAATAAATTCCAATGACCAAAATTCCAATGTCCTAAACGGAAAATATTTTGGTCGTTCGAACATTGGAATTTGTTATTTGGGATTTTTTATCTGTGATTTGCCATCTGTGACTATCTGTGTAAAAAGAGGAGCGTAAAATATGGATAAGAAAAAAATCGAACAGGGCGTAAAACTTATTTTAGAAGCCGTAGGAGCAGACCTCAAGAAAAAAGATATTGCGGCTACACCGGCAAGAGTAGCGGAGATGTACGACGAAATTTTGAGCGGACAATTTAAGAATGCAGAAGAGGAATTGGAAGTAGTTTTAGAGCATAAACATGACGAGATTATACTTTTAAAAAATATACCGCTGCAAAGTATGTGCGAACATCACCTTTTACCATTCGTGGGCAAGGCGCACGTCGCTTATATTCCGGATAAACGCATAACCGGTTTGAGCAAGATTGCCAGGGTCGTTGATGTTCTTTCCCGCAGGCTCCAGGTACAGGAACGCCTGACTACGGAAATTGCTGATGTAATCATGAAAAAGCTAAAACCCAAAGGAGTCATGGTGGTTATCGAAGCGGAGCACATGTGCATGTCCTTTCGCGGGGTGAAAAAGCCAGGCACACTTACTACAACTTCGGTTGTCAGGGGGGTTTTCCTTCGCAACTCTAAAACTCGTCAGGAAACATTAAGCTTAATTGGGGCATCGAGATAAAATTTGTATCACGTTTGAGAACGTGTTACCTGATACGTGTGACGTCTTACAAGATGGTCTAAATGCTCTCTTCAAGATACATCTCTTCGTAATTCTCATTCGGCACTTCCGTCAAAAACATCGAGGGCCGCGAAATTATCAAGCCATTCTTGAAGGTATATTTGTTTTGAGGATAAGTAATATAAAGGTATGATTTTGCCCTTGTAGTTGCAACATAAAACAATCTTCTTTCTTCCTCAAGTGCAGAATTAGAACTTAGTGCTTTCGGATGGGGGAATTCATAATCGCTGAAACCGATAATAAAAACACCTTCCCATTCAAGGCCTTTTGCCTGGTGAATTGTCGAAAGAGTAAGGAAATCTTTTTTTTCTTCAAGCGACAAAACACTTTCTCCTTTAAATTCTTCAAACGAACCCAACTCAACCAAAAATCTTTTTATCGTCGGGAAATCTGCTGCCATCTTGGCAAGTTCTTCCAAATCAAGGATTCTGTCGTCAGGATTATCGAATACCAGATAGCAATAGTCTTTATAAAAGGCAAGAATTTCCTGAATCGCCGCTTGCGGCTTATCGATACTTTTTAAATTCAATAGTTTAGATGAAAATTCCCGGTAACCTGCCTGTTGCCTTTTTGGCAAGCTTTTTAAAACTTCGCCGGTTTCTTTTCTTTCTTCGACAGATATCTTCCAGATTTTTGCCGCATAGCTCCGGCCGATACCTTTATATAACGAGACTGCCCGCTTGAAGGAAAGTTCATCATCGGGGTTATTTATTATTTTAAGATAGGAAAGAACATCTTTGATGTGCGCTTGTTCGAAAAACCGGACGCCTCCGCGCAAACAATAGGGAATATTTCTTTTCATTAACTCAATTTCCAGTTCAAGGGCCTGGAAGTGCGACCTGAAAAGCACGGCAATTTCTCTTAAAGGAATGCCTTCACTAACCATTTCAAGCGTTCTCTGGGCAACAAATTTTGCCTGCATATAAACATCTTTTGTCTGGATAGAAACGGGTTTTTCGGCTTCCGGCTTTACGCTTTTTAATGTTTTGGGAAATTGATTGATATTGTGTTTAATGATATTATTCGCCAGCGAAAGTATCTGGGGCGAAGAACGGTAATTTATTTCCAATTTATAAATTTTGGCGCCTTCGAAGGTTTTTGGAAAATCCAGAAGATTATTGATGTCTGCACCCCTGAAAGAATATATTGATTGCGCATCATCTCCGACGACAAGGATGTTTTTATTAAAAGAGGCAAGCTTTTTTAATATTTCGAATTGGATACGGTTCGTGTCCTGATACTCATCGACAAGGATATATTTAAAGTTCTCGGAATATTTTTCGCAGATTTCTTTTGTCTCTAAAATGTTAAGCCAGTGTTTCAGGAGATCGTTAAAATCCATGGCATTGCTTTGTTTCTTTTTTTCTTCATACTTCTTGAGCACTTTTTTTATCTCCAGAATATATTCTTCCGTATGCGGATAATGCTCCATGATAACATCGCCTACTTCTTCCAGGGAATTTACAGAGATGCTGTAAATATTTGAAATGATATCTTTCTTAGGGAAAAGCTTGCCTTGCTTTGTGTAGCCTAATTCCTCAATGCAATCGTCAATCAAATCTTTCGAATCTTCTTTATCGATAATCGTAAAATTAGCTGAATATCCAAGGAGAGCTGACTCTTTTCTTAAAAGTAAATTGCCGACATGATGGAATGTCCCTGCCCAAAGCCCTTTAAGGGTTGATTTAAGCAGAGTTTCCGCGCGATGAATCATTTCTTTGGCAGCTTTGTTGGTGAAGGTAACCAGAAGTAAATTTTGCGCCGGCACGCCTTTCTGCAAAAGGTAAGCGAGCCTGTAGATTAAGACGCGGGTTTTCCCGCTTCCGGCGCCGGCAAGCACTAAAGAAGGCCCATCGCCTTCTTTGACCACTTGCAGTTGCTGGTAGTTCAAATTTTCTTCGTAATTTATTGCCGTGCCGGAATAAAAAGGTTCCAGTTTGTAGCTTTTCATATGAAGTATGAACAAGTCACAGGTCACAGGCATCAGGTAACAGGTAACACGTGAGCGATTCTGGCGTATTACGTGATACGTGTTACGTGAAACATAAAATTAATCTTCCAGGAGTTCTTTCAATTCTTCAGCGGAGAGCGCAGGGATACCGAGTTTTTGCGCCCATTTTATAAGGCCGTTATCGGAAGAGGCAAGGCTTGCGTCAAGCTCCTTGGCCAGAAGAAGAAGGTCGAAATCTTCCTTGCTGTCGATAATACCTTCTCTAAGAGCAATTCTATATTCTTCGCGCAGCCGTTTTATGATTTCTTCATCCAGCCGCGCGCCTTCAGGCTTGATTTTTAATTCATTTCTTGTATATTTTTCCGCGATGCGCAAACCTTTGTTCACCCTGACACGGAATTCTTCAATGAATTCATATAAAAACAAAGAAGGAACAGAGGTTTGGTATGACGACGGCGGTTTCTTATGCAGAAGCAGCGCGTCTTTCGCCGCCGGTTTATTTTCAACAAACTTCATCAACTCTTCGTATACAGACGGCGGCATATAGCAAAAAATATCTTTTTTTTCTTTTAATTTTTGCAGAAAATTATTTAACGCCTCTCCCGGAGTTTGCCCAAAATATACACGGGATGCAGGATTTACGAAAATACTGGTATCGATAGTTATGTTTACGATTTTTTTCACCCAGCCCTTCCTTTTTTTGTAACATTTAAAGCTATTTTTTGGTAAAATTTCCCAGTCCCATCCCCGAGATATTTATTTACTATTTTTTTGGTAGAGATAGCAAATAGGAAGGGCTGGGTTCATTGCTCTATTGTAAGGCATAGTTCGGATAAAGGCAACTATTTTTAAAAACGGATGCAAACGGATGGTTACGGATGCAAACGAATGAATCCATCCGTGACATCCGTAACCATCCGTCTATATCCGCGTTTACATAAAAAATTTTCAAAAAAATCTTGATTTACTCATGAGAAATTGATAAACTTATAATAAATATATATAATGCATATTAACCCAATGAGAAAAATACTGATTCCAAGCCTGCTACTTTGCGTCTTGCTATCTCTTTCAGCTTGCGATAAAATTTTTCCTCCTCAGGACAAATCCAAAGAGTCCGGAGAACAACTAAAAATTAACGGACCGCTGCTTGCCAGAGTCAATGATTGGGCTATCGGCCTCGATGATTTCAATAATTACCTGAAAAGCCTTGAGCCATTAGCAAAAACACAGAAAATAGACATTAATAGTTACGACTTTAAGGTAAAATTTCTCAACGACCTTATTGAAAGCCAGATATTTGCCCAAATTGCCATAGAAAGAGGCCTTGATAAAAGCGATGATGTCATAAGGGCCTTACGCGACACCCGGGATTCACTTTTAGCCGCAAAAATAAGGGATGAGCTTGAAAAGAACGTCAGTGTTTCTTATGCCGAAATCAAAAATTACTATGATAAAAACAAGGAAATTTTTAAGCAACCCCAGGAAGTCAAAGTAAAAGAAATAGTTGTTAACGACGAAGCTACGGCAAAAGATGTCCTTGTCAAACTTCTTCAGGGGGAAAACTTTGAAAACATGGCAAGGCAGTATTCGGTAGCAGAATCAAAAGACCGGGGCGGAGACAGGGGCTGGCTTGCTCCTACTCCGGAAGATGTGCGCAAGAATACAAAGTTTTGGGCAACGGTTGCAACTTTGGGCAAAGACGATTTGCCAAAACTCTTCAAAGGCGATGATGGTAAATATTATATAATTAAAGTTGATGATATAAGAGGCGGCCAGGAAATGTCTTTACCGGAAGTAGAGAAGGACGTTGAGAAGGCATTAAAAGCATACAAGATAAGAGAAGAAGAAAATAAATTGATAGAGGAATTCAAAAGAAAAGCCCGCGTAGAGAAAGCAGAGGATTTATTAAAATAAGATAAAGCCGGTTTTTTTTGCGCTCTTAAACTAAAAAGTATTGCGTGCATCAAAAAGGAGTATGAATGGATAAGAGAATCGTAAATTTACTAATCGGCGTAGGTGTAGCTGCTATTGCGATTATCATCCTCAATGCTCATTTTGCCCGGCAACAAGCGATAATAGACGAACTTTATCGAAAAGGCCAATTGGTTGACGTTGTGGTCGCTAAAGACGACATAGCAAAAGAAACCACCATTAGCTCGGATATGGTAAAACTTTCTAGGGTTCCTTCAAAAACTTTGCAGCCAGGCGATTTGACATCTCTTGATTCAGTCATAGGAAAATTTGCCATAACCGATATTTTAAAAGACCAGCATTTAAATAGCGATTCAGTAAAGCCATTGATTGGCTTCAGGTATCTTTCCGAAGGCGTGCCAGCCGGTTTTCGCGCAATCACAATCTCTGTGGATAAACTTTCCGCTGTGGAAGGTTTGGTGCGGCCGGGAGATAAAGTTGATATCATAGGCACTTTTAGTTTTCCTTCGGAAAGAGGCCAGAATCCTCCGATAGTGGTTACGCTTTTTCAAGGGGTAAAAGTGCTTGCTACCAATAAAAATCTTTCCCCGTACCGGGCCGAAGGAAAAGCCGATACGGTTACCCTTGCCTTAAAGCCGGAAGACATAAAGATGCTTACCTATTCGCTTGAGCTTGGCAAGATAAGGTTGGTATTAAGATCCCCTACCGATACCTCTGAAGAGTATGAATATTCGGCATTGACGCTTGAGGGGCTTTTAAATAAATTAGGGATGATACAGCATCAGGTTCCTGTAGAAAGACCGCAAACAATAGAAGTTTATAAAGGAACAAAACAGGAAGAAGTTCCTGTTGAAAAATGAAATTCGCACTGTGTTTTTTCTTAGCCGTCTCGCGGCTTGAAAAAATCGCGTGCTCATTAAACAATGGAGGCGATTAATGTTTAAAAAGTTTTTCTTCGGTGCCAGCTTCGTCGTCTTCTTGTTATCAAGCATATCCATCTGTCCTCAAGACATTTTTGACCAGAATACAGAAGAAGAAATCACTTTAGTTACCGGCGAAGCCTACGTTTTTAACGTTTCTTTTCCTCAAAGGGTCTCCATGCGTAATCCGGAAATAGCCGATATTTCTAAAGTCTCTGATAAAGAGATAGTAATCGTTGCCAAACAGCAAGGTGATACTACCCTTACTGTCTGGAATAAAGAAGGAGAAAAAACTTACTATATTACCGTATATGCGCAGGACTTAGACAGAGTAAAAACAAAGCTCGATAAACTTATCCGTAAAGACTTAAAAGTTACCAATGCTATTTTGAAGAAAAATGAGAGCACGGGAAAGATAATTATTTCAGGCGATGTTTCGGCTGTCGAATATGATCAGATAGCAAAGGTCCTTGAGCCTTTTAAAAATAAGGTTGATAACATCCTGACCGTCAAGAAAGAAACAAAAATGGTTGAGATAGAAGCCCGCATCTTAGAGTTAAACAAAACAGATTTAGATAATATCGGTGTGCAATGGATGCAGTCTTTGCAGATTCGCCAGGAACCGTATATATATCCCACAGGAGGCAGCAGCGGTGGCGTAGATACCACGCTTAACGTTCAAAAACCATGGGAAGCTTTGTGGGGTATGGGTTCTTGGTCAAGAGACGCTCTTACCGCAAAAATAAATTTGCTTATTGAAACAGGGAAAGGAAAAGAGCTCTCCAGGCCGAAACTTTTGTGTTTAAGCGGCGAAGAAGCGAAATTAACGGTTGGCGGAGAAGTGCCTTATTTGAGCGGTTCAACGACAGGTGCTGCCGGCACCACCACCACAATTTCATATAAGGAATATGGTGTAATTTTAAAAATAAGGCCCATAGTTTCAAGGGACAATAAAAAGATTTATGCCAGTATGCGGGCAGAAGTAAGTGCTTTGGATTTAGTTAATGCGATAACGGTTAATGGAGTGCGTATCCCGGCATTTACTACCCGAATTGCGGAGACGGTTTTGAATTTAAGATCAGGGGACACTGTATTTATCGCCGGGCTTATTAAGAACAAAGATACCGAAACTATCGACAAGTTTCCCGCTTTGGCAAATTTACCGGTACTTGGGCAATTGTTTAAATCAAAAAACTTTCAGAACAATCAAACAGAATTGGTTATTTCTCTTACCCCAAGAGTAATTCTTGATGATGATAAAGAAGTACCGGAAGTTAAAGAAGCAAACAATGTTAAAAATACGGGATTATATACAGGGATACTCCCCGATGCTCTTCAGGGGTATATATCAGATGTGCAAAAACAAATATCAGATAATATCACATATCCGTCTTCGCTTGTGAATACCGGCTGGGAAGGCATGGTAGTATTGAAACTGAGTATTGACCAGGCCGGTAATATAAAGGATGTTAAAGTATCGAAATCTTCAGGCCACAAAATATTTGATAACGAAGCAGTTAGGCTTGTAAATAGTTTAACTTTCCCGCCGTTTCCACCGGATGTCGATACGCAAGTCTTAAATATCGACGTCCCGATAGTTTACCGCGAAAAAATCGGAAGCTAATCCATCCTCATTTAAAAAATAATTTTTGAGCACGGATGTCACAGATTATTACGGATTCAGACGGATGATTTTATCCGTGACATCCGTAACCATTCGTTTGCATCCGCGCTACATTCTTTATGTAGAAATTTCCTGCAAATTATTGTATAATATATTTATATGGAGGCGAAAGTAATTTCTTTTTTCAGCACAAAAGGAGGAGTGGGCAAAACTCTTCTCTCGCTAAATCTTGCCGTTCAACTTTCTTTACAAAGCAAAAAAGTTTTTCTTCTCGATTTCGATTTAGGCGCTCCGCAGGCAACCTCCAAGCTTTTAGGAGTGGATAGCAAATACTGCCTTTTTAACCTCATCGATTATCTCCACGAATTTAAAGCCAAGAAAAGGACTATAGAAAACTATTGCGCTACTTACAGAAACAACCTTACTTTCCTGCCTTCTATCTTTAAAATGGGCCAGCGGACTTCTTTTACCCCTCAAATAATAAAGGATTTTATATCCGTAATCTGGGATGAATTTGACTACGTTGTTGTCGATGCCGGAAGCAATTTAACCGACAATTTGATAGCTGCGCTTGAATGTTCTAATCTTATCTGCCTTGTACTTACGCCGGATATCCTCTCTGTTTATCAAACCCAATGGCTGCTTGATACCCTGCAAAGTCTGGGTTTCCCGCTGACAATGACCAAAGTTGCCCTTAACCGCGCAGAATCTAAAGGCGCGATTACCTGGCAGGAAATAAAATCGCTTCTTCCTTCGGAAATAATTTCCTTAATCCCGTCCGAAGGCCGCGCCGCAGGCCTTGCGGTAAACCGCGGCGTTCCGCTTATTGTAGATAACCCGCAATGTAAATTCACCTTTGCCGTGCAGAAGCTGGCAAAAGATTTGATCGAGCGAAAAGATGTTTATATAAGCCACAAAGCCTTAGGCGAAGTAAGAATTTCCAAAGAGAAATTCGAGGGCGAAGAAGCCTTTTGGAACCGCGTAGGCGTTATAGAAAAAATAGAAAAGCCCGTATTAATTGAAGAAGAGGACCAGATAATCAGATTCAAAAAGAAGGTCCATGGGCAATTAATTGAAGAGCTTGATTTAAAAAGAGTCCAGGTTGAAATGTATGCGGCAAGCGCCCAGAAAATGAACGAATTGCGGGCGAAAGCAGAAAAAATCGTATCCAATGTCATTACTAAAGAAGCCGGCGGCTTTATTGCTTCCACGGAAATACGGCGAAAAATAACCAAGGAAATAATCGAAGAGGCTTTAGGCCTTGGCCCCCTGGAAGATTTATTAAAAGATTCCACAGTTACAGAAATAATGGTCAACAATAAAGACCAGATATATATAGAAAAATTCGGGAAAATAGAATTAACCAGCAAAAAATTTACCGCTAACGAGCAGGTAAAAATCGTTATCGAAAGAATACTCGCGCCTCTGGGAAGAAGAATTGACGAATCCGTGCCTTATGTTGACGCAAGACTTCCTGACGGCTCCCGTGTCAATGCAATTATTCCGCCGCTTTCCTTAACCGGGCCAACCCTTACCATCAGAAAATTTGCCCGGCAACGCTGGTCAATAGATGATTTGATAAACCGTTTCGGAAGTTTAACCCCGGATATGGCTCTCTTCCTGGAGGCTGCGGTAAAATCAAGGAAAAATATACTGGTTTCCGGAGGAACCGGTTCCGGTAAAACAACTTTTCTTAATATACTCTCTGCTGCTATCCCGGAACGGGAAAGAATAGTTACTATAGAAGATTCCGCCGAACTCAAACTTAATCAGGTACACTGGATACGCTTAGAGTCCCGGCCGCCGAATATAGAGGGTAAAGGCGAAGTTACTATACGCGATTTATTTAGAAACACTCTTCGTATGAGGCCGGACAGGATTATTGTCGGTGAAGTCAGAGGAAGAGAGGTTCTCGACATGCTTCAGGCGATGAATACCGGCCATGACGGCAGTATGTCTACCATACATGCCAATTCAACGCACGATGTTTTGATCAGGCTTGATAGCATGATTCTTATGAGTGGCGTGGAACTGCCTATTCGTGCCATCAGAGAACAGGTTGCGTCAGCTATACATATTATTGTGCAAACCGCACGCTTATCCGACGGTTCAAGAAAAGTTATAGGTATTACTGAAGTTGTGGGCATGCTCGATGAAACTCATGTTAATCTTCAGGACATATTTGTTTATAAACAAACCGGCGTAGACCAGGAAACTAACGTGGTGGGATATTTTACGCCGCTTGGCTATATCCCTACGTTTTACGATGAAATCCGTGCAAGGGGCATAGATTTATCAAGAGAAATATTTGTACCCAAAGACTAATATGAAATTCCAAATCACAAATTCCAAGCACCAAATAAGTTCCAATGACCAAAATTCCAACGTCCTAAACAAAACCTGTTTCGGTCATTCGGACATTGAAGCTTGGAATTTATTTGGAATTTGGTGCTTGGTACTTGGAATTTCTAATACGGAGGAATTGTAAGATGGGAGTAGGTGCGGATAAAATCAGGGAACTTTTGAAAGACCTAAAGATTACCGAAATCATGATTAATGGGTCGCGCGACACCTTCCTTGAAATCAACGGCATAAAACACAAGATTGAAATGAACTTCACCGAAGAAGATATCAATGACATTATCGAAGAATTTTACAATAAAGCAGGAAAACCAATATCCTATTATAATCCGTTTGGCGACATCGCCCTTCCTGACGGCTCACGTATGAATCTTATCACTTACCCGCTTGCCCGCCGCGGTACGGCAATAACCATAAGAAAATTTAACCGCGAATTGCATGGTTTAGACGATATCATGAAAGGCGGCACATTGAATAAGAAAATGGCTGATTTCCTTATTGCCTGCGTGCTGGGAAAGGTGAATATTTTATTTTCCGGGGCCACTGGTTCGGGAAAAACCACGACCATGGAAATGCTGTCTTACCATATACCGGAACAGGAAAGAGTGGTGACTATCGAAGATACCGCAGAACTTATTCTGCACCAGGAGAATCTTGTGCCAATGGAAACAAGAGCGCCGGATAAAGACGGAAAAGGCGAAGTTACTTTGAGGGATTTGATAAGAAACGCTCTTCGTATGAGGCCGGACAGGATGATTGTCGGTGAAGTCAGAGGTCCTGAAGCGCTTGATATGATTCAGGCAATGTCAACGGGGCATCGCGGAACCCTCGCGGTTATTCACGCAAACAGCCCGCAGGAAGTTACCAGCCGTATGGAAACGCTCATACTATCAAGCGGCATAAAACTTCCCATTGAAGAGATAAGAAGAATGATTGGAAACACTTTACATGTTATTGTCCAGCAGGAACGTTTTCCTGACGGTATAAGAAGAATAACCCACATTTCAGAAGCCCGCGGCGTTGAACGCGGAGAAGTGGCCTTGCAGGATTTATTTATTTTCCGCCGCGAAGGCAGAATGCCGGACGGAAGAATCAAGGGAAAGTTTAGAACAGTCATGCGCATGTATCCTCGTTTTTTTGCCGACTTTCAAAGATTAGGGCTTTTAGATGAAAAGATTTTCTCTGAAATGCCGTAATCCCGCAGCTCATGCGCACCAACATAAATTCTTCTCTCAAAAAAATTATTTTAAACGAAAGCAAGCACAACCCTCATCTTGGCGTCCGCGGCCTATCTAAAATATTAAGCGAGAAGCATAAAATTACTATTTCTAAAAGCACGGTTAATAATATTTTAAAAGAAAAAGGCGTAAAGACGGCTAAGGGAAGAAAAAAAGATATTCTCCTGTATCAAAGCAAAAAAATTGTCGAAGATTGCGGCCTGCTAATACTAAAAGCCATAGATTCTCAAATAGGCTTATATGATTTTTTAGCAAAAGACTTGAGAGCTTATTTTCCGGAAATTGACACAAGCCTCTTACGAAAACTGCTTGTTATGCTAAGTTTTTCTTCCCGTCTCGATAGCGACTTAAAAAACAATATAAAACATGAGGGTTTCTTACGAATAGCCGATTGTTACCATTATCCGGCAAGAAAAGTCAAGTACTTGCTGAAACGGACAGTTGAGTATAAGCCGGCGATAAATTTAAGGGAAATAAAAGAAAACTCCAGAATGGTCTCGACGATAAAATTCTATTTTTCGGATAATGCCACAGGCTATTCTGACGCAAAATTAACCACTGCCTGGGACGGCTATTGCCATATAAAGGATTTTTTCCTGCCTCTTTACCAGGCCAAGGCAAGAATATCTTACATGCTCAAAGAAAAAGTAATAATTCTTAATTATACAAAGAGTTTTGACTACCTTTCGCCATTTACCATAAATTTCATAAATAGTTTATCTAGAGGCATAAAACGCATAGATTTCTTAAACGAAAAAGGCCAGGTGTTGGACAAGATAGATTGCAACCTTGAAAAGCCAGCTTTTTTAATCGGCTATTACCCCAAGATTCTTGGCAAGGGCATTACTTTTTTAGATAAAGAAAAAAGGTTCAAAAAAATAAATACTTTAGAAGGTATTGCCTGGTTTGCGCCTATGCTTACCAGGTTTTCACAAAGTAAAGGCAAAGAAGCGGTAATATTAAACAATATTTTAATAAAAACAAAGGAGAAGTATTTGCCAAACTGGGCCGTGCTTACAGACAGGAAGGCAAACATAAGTTCTCTTTTAAAAAAATATTTGTTCTTGTGGCCCTACATGGAAAAAGTTTTTTTAAGCGATATAAAAATGATAGAAAATTCTTTTCTTAACCAGGAAGATAAAAAAGATTTGACTAAAGAGATACCGGATACGCTTATTTTTGAAAAGGCAGAGGATTTCGCAAATATCGCCGGTATCTTAGAACTTTTTTTAAAATGGCAATTCGGCGAGATTAAGCTAAAAGGCTTAAAGGGCACATACGCGATAGGCAAGGATTCCTGCCGGATTTCCATAACCGGATTATCTTCGGAAATAAAGAGGAAAATTAATAATACCTGTCTTTATTTGAATAACAAAAGAGTTTTTATCTCCTGAAGAAATTAGTTCCAACCCGCCGAGGACTTAATTGCTAACCATGACGCGAAGAAGAGGTTCGATTTGAGGAAGCCTATATTGGATGGTTTGCCAGACAAGTTTATGGTCGACGCCAAAATAGAAATGTATGAGTTTATCGCGCATTCCAGCCATTTCTTTCCAGGGAACTTTAGGATGTTTCTTTCGCAGAGATTCCGGGATTTTCTTGGCAGTTTCACCGATGATTTCAAACTTTCTGATTACCGCGCTTGAAGTTTTGTCATCATTCTTGAATTGATCGAAATCCATATCTTTTACAAATTCATTTATGGCCGTAATGGCAAGCAAAATATCCTTTAAATAGAGGTTGAAATCTCTCATATGAGTATAGCTTCTTTTAAGATACTCTCTTTTATCTCTTCTCTAAGTGCAGATTGGGGCACTATATCTACTTTGCGTTTTAATTTTTTTTCAAGGAACAAGCTCAAGGCTACTAAATCAAAAAGATCCGCCTCCGCTTCGAAATTTACCAATATATCGATGTCACTAGTTTTTTTAGCCGTGCCCTTAATATATGAGCCAAAAACACCAGCTATTTCCACTCGATAACGGACTCGAACACTGCCTTTCAGGCTCTTTAATATTTTTAAAATTCCATTTTTTCTCATAATTTACCTCTCAAAAATTATAACATCGTGGCAAGGTAAGCAATAATTTTTTTGCGATTTTGCGGATTTTAGCGGCTTTGCGGTGTCAAAGAGGCCAAATAGTCCTAATAAATATTATATATTATTTGGAGAAAACGCTTTCAAAAATAATCTTGGCTGGCTTGATTTTTTTGAGTTTAATATGGTATACTTATGTGGTAGTAGGAGGCGACGAAAGGGCAAATCCCGATTATCTCGGGAGGCGCAAAGCCACGGGTCCAGTAAAAGTTAACGCAAATAGCGAATTTTCATCGAGGCACGGCAGTTTAGCTATTAAATAGCCTTATTTGCGTTTAAAATGAAAAGAAAGGACAGCCGGGCTGCCGAACGTCTCGTAAGAAACGTGCGGTAGCCCGGCTTATTTTTTTAATAAAATTAAGATAGGCAAAAGGATTGAAAAATGAGAGTTAAATCAAAAAAAGCGCAATCGATTATCGAATACATATGCGTTACTATCATGCTTGCGGCGGTTGGGGTAGCCGCATTTTTCGCAACAAATGGCGGAAATTTTTCAAATTATCAAAACAGAATGACCAACAAGATGATAAATACTAATGCCAGCAACAATACTCATTAAACTATGCGAAATAAAAAAACACAAAGTATAATCGAATATGTCGGCATAGTTATGATTGTCGCTCTTGCCTTTTCGGCAATGAGCCTTTATATACAGAGAGAAGTGAATGTAAGGATGAGGCATTTAGCCCAGGAGTTAAATGAAGCGAATAGATAATAAATACAAAACAAACAGTGGGCAGGTTATTATTGAATATCTTATCGTTTTAGCGACCATAATCACAGTCATAGCAGTCTGCACCGGCGCTTTTGGAGTGGGAGCAACCAAGGGCTTGCATAATGTTCAGAGCGACATAAACAAATATGTTCAACAATAAACCAGCTATGTTAAAAAAAGCCCAGAGCTTTCTTGATTATGCAGCTTTAATCGCCATAGTAATTGCTTCGTTGGCGGTAATGAGCGGTTATATAATTCGTTCGGTCAATGCAAGGTTTTATCATATAAAGGCTGACTTAAACGATCCAATAAACGGCGTTCGTTAAAAAAATGAGGGGGTGAGTTTGATGACAAAAAGAAAGGCGCAAAGTATCCTTGAGTACGTAATAGTTCTATCGGCAATTGTTGCGGCAGTGATTGCAGCAGCAAGGGGTCCGATTACAAATGCGGTAAACAATATGTTTAACGACGCATCTAGTACGATTAGTGAAAAAAGCAGCCTATTCCATAGTAGCGTAGGTGCGTCTGCAACCAATCAGTAAAATTACGAAAAAGGGGGTGTGAATAAAATGCTAACTAAAATAAGATATGCACAATCAACAGCGGAGTACGCGATATTGCTTGCGCTTGTTGTTGCAGCAGCAATGGGTATCCAGAATGAAGTCCGGCGCGCAATTCAATCAAGAGTGCATGATGCTGCGATGGAACTTTCCGGCGGCAAACAATACGAACCGACAGATTTGCTTAAAACGACAACTAATCAGCAGTCAACGCGCGATACGAAAGAAAACTATGTGGAGCCGGGAAGCAATGCTCCTTGGATAACGACAAACGAACAAAGTTCGGCTGATTATACTTCAAGGACTACACAGTGAGGAGTTTGGCCAATATCGGTAACTATTTAAGTCTAGAAGGAGGTGCAAAGGTGTTAACCAAAATTAGAAAAGCCCAAAGCACGTTGGAATATGCGCTGATTTTAGCGGTTGTTGTTGGCGCATTGCTTACCATGCAAAACTATCTAAAAAGAAGTCTCCAGGGAAAGTTGCAGGCAACAGCTGATGAAATAGGCCCGCAATATTCACCGGGATTAACGCAAAAGACCGATCATCTATCTTCAAAAGTTGACAGAATCACCGAAACAAGTAATTCCGGATATAACGGCAGATACACGACACAAATAACCGGCGGGCATCAAGACGAGAGAACTAATAAAGAGATAAAGTCCCTTGACACAGAAAGATGGATTGGAAATACAACGAAGTAAAAAGATACCGCTATATTGGTTGCTTTTTTAGAGGAAGAAGTATGCCGATGGATATCTATAAGAAATCCCAGGCTGTTTTAGAGTATAGCTTACTAATCGCTGTATGCGTTGGAGTAATGCTTATCATGCGTTTCTATATACAAAGAAGCGTGCAGGGCAACATACAGATTTTTGGCGACCAGGTAGGCGAACAATACCAGGCAGCTGACACCAAGAACTATGAACTTTATACTTCACAAGCAAGTATAAATGAAATAGATGCACCGGGATGGGATCATCCTACGACAACAATTACGACCAGCGGTTCTTACGGGGCGCAAAAGCAGAGGCAGTTGCATCTTTGGTAAGTGGGATGACAGGTGGTGAGATTAGGAGTTTATGAAAAAAATTTATAAAAAGTCTCAAACAGTATTGGAATACGCAACAATTATTGCTTCTGTTGCGGTGGCTTTAATGATAATGCAGAACTATTTTAATAGAAGCATCCAGGGTAAACTGAAGGATACCGCAGACGCCTTAGGCAGCCAGTATTTTTCACCTTCTTTTTCTGTGCCTCTCCCAGAGAGCGGTTACAGGGTTTCGCCGGTAAATACAAACTATAATACCGGTAAACTCGTATCTTATAATTCAAAAAGCCATGTAAACCGTTCAACTACAAGTTTTACTTACGAAGGATTTTACGGTTTTATAGTAACAACGAGCTCGACAAACAGGTCTGAAACAGGTACGCTTACGGCAACGACTATCAAATAAGTATTAATTTTAATGGGAGATAGGAAGTTATGCCCGGCATAAAAAAAATACAAAACAAAATATTCAAATCCGCATTATTCATGATAATTACAATAAGCTGCCTGTTTGTAGCGCAGAATTGTTTTGCGAATAGCGCTGATAGCGAAGATACGGGTTATCCGCCGGCTGTTTCTGGAGGCGGGATGAATAACCAAATGGCGCAGGATGTTTTACGCCTGAAACGGGATATTATGAATTCTTCTCTTGAGCCAAAAAAAGCGAACGAAGCCAATAGGGATAACGATTTCCCGTCAGATAACGGCAATAATGCAAGTATAGGGGGTAATTCTTTGACTGCGAAAAGTGAGGCTGGTATAATTAAAGGGCAGGGGCAGGCTGATCCGGATACAATAGCTTCTTTAGAGAGGATAAATTCAGAGGCAAAGGCGATATACAAAAAGTATAATCCAAAAGGCAATTTATACGAGGAAAATGAACAGTAAAGCAAATAAAACACATCTTTATATCCGGCGGGCAAATGTTTTTGCGGAATACGCCATACTTATTTTTATAATTGTTGCGGCAGTAGCCGGAGTCACTTATTTTGTGAAAAGAAGCATTCAGTCAAATGTCAAAGATATGACCGATAAATATATAAGAAACGCGGAATCAACCGGCGGCGCTGCGCACGCAGGCCTTGAATGGGCAAGCAGTATGTCGCTTACAAGCAATAGTTCGACATTACAAAAGAATGAACAATTCGGCGGCAACATGACTGTTACCTCTCAAAGCACGGTGTCGCAAACTACTTTGCAGGCGCCTATTCCAAGTATACAGGGCTGGTCAGTAATGGAGCACAAGGGCGCAGTTTTGCATATCCAGGATGCGGCAACTCCTGCGGTAACGCCGAGTTACCCCAGTTTAGAATACAAGGGTTGGGAGGATAAAAATTGGTTAGTAACCTAATAACATATAAGAATACTAGTATTAGAAATATGAAAAATAATTTTTTCCGAAAAAAAGCGCAAGCACTAATGGAAATGGCTATTCTTGCGCCTATAGTAGTTGTGGCAGTAGGTATAGTAGCAACTTATGCGGCAAAGCTAAACGGCGACCAATACCAGCTCATGCAGGCGTTTCGCGAGGGGCTTGCGAAGTCAAACAGCGAAAACAAAGCTATCTCATATGGCACATGGGATGACCGACGGCAGGTTGACGCAAGTAACCCCATTATCGGCCAAAAAACACCTTCAAGCGGCGCCGGCTCAGTCATGTGGGCGATACCAAGCGTAGAAAACCAGGGGCAAAACCCGGAAAAAACCATGTGGGTAGGTGTTAACTCAATGGGTGGCCGCTTTGGCATGCCTATTGAGTATGATTTAGGTTCTGAAGCAAGCAGCGGAGGGATAATGCCCATGTATCTTACCACAACAACCGTAAGCCTTAACATTAATAGAAACAACAACCAGGTTAGCTCTAACCGTTCCGGCGCGGTCGCTGAAGTTATGACCTATAAAATAAACAACAGTTATTATGTACAGGCCAGGGCTTCCGGCGCAAGCCGTTAGCTGCTTATTTTAGGAGGAAACAAATGATTAGAAAAAAAGCGCAGGCAGCGTTAGAATCTTCAGTTGCTTATATGGCGGCGCTCGCTATTCTTGGCGCTGCCATGGGTGTTTGGGCGTGGGGCAATTCCCAGATACCAATACGCCAGCTTACCTATCAGGCAACCCGCGTTGCCGCCGGGGCGTCAAGCCGCAGCGTTGATGCAAGCGGCGCATCAGGAGGCAGTGATATGGCGCTTTGGCCGACATACATAGCCACCCCTTGCCCGTAAAAACAGAACTTAAGATGCCAATTTTTAAAAAACAAAACAGGGGAAGATTTCATTCTACCCAAACCGCGATTGTCTTTATTATTATTATCGCCGTTCTTATAGCCATTACTTTTGTTACTGTAAATATTGGTAAAGTCGCGCTGGATAAAACTTATAGCGGCAATGCCACCGATTCAGCAGCTCTTTCAGCTGCCTCTGCCATGGCTTATGCTTTTAATTATGTAGCTAATGTAAATGCCGGCAATGACAATAACACGTTCAAAAAAAATTGGGATAAATTTAAAACCGCTTATACAAATCTCTTTAATAATGCAAAAAATAACCTCTATGCTAACTATACAAAATATTCAACAAAGGCTAAGGGGCATTGGTGTTGTATTGGTAATGATGTGGCTGTGAACGCTAGCAATGATGCTAAAACAGCTGCAAACTGGGCTCAAAAATATGCAAAGCAAATGAACGAATTGATTAAACAAGCTTGGCCAGAGTCAAAATCCAGTTTAAATCAGTCAGGGAATGAGATCGGAGCAATACCTAACGCTGCGCAACAATTCGAAAATTCCTATCTAAAGGTTAGGGAAACGGTTCATGATGATCAAGATGGGCAGAATGATATATATCACGATGCTCTTTATCTGGGTTATATGTATAATTTTAACAATAGCGGCATAAGCCATCGTTTAGGAAAAATTGACCAAAAAATGTATTCAGCATTTTTACAGTCAATCACACCAGAAACTATAACTAATGGAGAACCGGAAACTTTTACCTGGGTAGATGGCGCAGGACGTGTTCATACCGTTACTGCTATAGTCATTATTGATCCTGTACATACTTACGAGCTTCAAACTACAAAAGGGAAGCGCCCAGATATTAAGAGCAAGCTTTTGCAGGCAAAAGAATTAGCTACTCAAGCTGAAAATACAGCGAGTCAGGCTTCTGATAAATATGCATCAGCGGCTCAGTGTCCAGATATGCCAGTGCTTGAGTGTTTTTCATGCTGCCCGGGTATTAATAGTTACGGGACGGACTTGATGAATGATGCAGATACTTTAATGCAACAGGCAAATAACCTTGCTGAAGAAGTAAGAGCATCACTTAACGCCGATGATACTTTTACAAGCACTCAGAAAACTGATACTCACGAAAATGAAATAATTAAGCACATCAAGGATATCAAACATAACCGCCAGGTAGAATCATACAATTTTCAGTTTCATATGGGCGGTCCGGTAAAAGGCATGCGTGGGGATATAGATATCTCAACAATTTATCCTCCTGTTGTGAGCGATTCTACGGCATCATTTGCGGGTAACGGAAATATTGAAAACGGTCAAGCCAGCCATGATGCATCTTTAGTGGCCGCAAACTAATGATACGTGCTATGCTACAATATAAAATAATAATTTGCATATATTTTTTTTGTACTTTTTTCCAGTTAAGTATATATGGACAACCTTTAGATTATCCCATTCCTTATAATACTAGCCTAATTGATAAAACAATCAATAGGACAAAAACGGGAGATATTTATTTATTAGAATATAATTCAACCCTTTCCAAAGAAAATATACTAGATTTTTATCGCGATAATCTTGCGAAAGAAAATATTAAAGAGATAAATTATAACAAAAATAAAAATCTTCCCGAAGAAACATTTATTTTTGAAGGAACCCTCAGAAGAATTGTTATCTTTTTTGTTGCATCATATAATGATCAAGCAACGGATTACTATGTTCTTGTGCATGAAAATTCATATCTGCCTAATCCTGAAGCTGGTCAAAACGTGTGTAAAAGCTGTCTGGAGGGGTTAAAGAATAAAACGATTAAACTTTTCGAGAATATCTCATTCCCACACAAGATAGATTTCATGCCATTGTACCCAGATACTAAGGAGGTTGAATATGTAAATTGGCCTATTGCTAATCCGCCAATGATAAGCATTGGATACCTTACGAAGTCCGATTCAGCACAAGTTATAGAATTTTATTTGGAAAATATGCCTAAATTTGGTTGGGAGTTAATCGATAGACAGCCGCGCGATGGTATGTATGAAGCATCGGATTGGGTTAAAATTGTTGCCCCTGAGACATATTGCGCACATCATCCTTGTGCGAATATACTTCCGGAGCCAATACCGCCCTTAAAATTAAGAGGAGAAACCCTAACTTTTGAGAGAGAAGATCAAAGATGTATAGTGACAATACATACTTTTGATGATATCGTGGCGAAATCTAAAGGGACGATATATGATTTAAGTGTTGTGGAAGAAAATGGCAATACGGCTATTGGCGTAGCCTATTTTTATTAAAGGATGCAATATGTTTAGACTATGTAAGAAAAAATGTCAAATGATGCTTATGTATGCAGCTTTAATCGCGGCTGTGGCGTTTGGTTTAATTATGATTGCAAGTTATTTACAGATGCACATCGCCGGAGTCTACCAGCAGGCAGGAGATGCTGTTGGTGAAGGAGAGCAGAAATAATATGGATAAATTATTAAAATCAATCAAAATATTTGGTGTAAGCATAGCGATGTTTATTGTTATTTCTCCTGCCTTTCCGCAATCATTAACTCTTACCCCTAAAGATACAGAGTTGGTTGATCAAAAAGAACAAAAACAAGCTGGTGGGAAAATCACGATAGATACATACCGATTCCATTCTGGAAGCTCAAAAGACGAGATAGTTGAATTTTATGAGCAGATGTTTTCTAACGACGGCTTTAAGGAATCAAGCCAATCCGCCAAAGACAAACGCACGATGGTATTTATCAAATCAGACTCCATAATTTTATTGAACTTTGTTTCAGATTTTCAGGACAAAAAGGCCATTTATTATTATATACAAGTTGAAAAATTTCCCGCAAATACAAAGGTTGACGAAGAAAATATTAATGCTACAAGCAGCACATATTCACCGCAAAAAAATAACGCGCTTAAAGGATTTAATCAGCAATAATTAAAACCTATATTGAGCAACCCTTTCGTTGCCCATTTTCCACTACCCCGTTAGGAAAGTTAAACTCGATAAAACTTATCCTAACGGGGTTTCTTATTTTTTATATATTATATGTGTGAACCGCTAAATTTCTTGACAAATCGTAAAATATGCTGTATATTTTACGATGATGAGCGAAAAAATACAGAAATATAGGTTTTTAAAGGAAATTCTTCCAAAGCCAACCGGAAAAAAGTTAATTATATTAACCGGCGCCCGTCAAACCGGCAAAACCACTCTTTCAAAAGCTATCTATTCAAATCTTCGCTATATAAATCTTGATGCCCCTGAAAACAGGCAAACGCTTAGAGAGATATCCTCGAGCCTATGGTCAAAAGAAATAGGAAACGCAGTTATCGATGAGGCGCAAAAAGAACCGTCTGTTTTTGAAAAAATAAAATATTCTTATGACGAGGGGGGGATTACTTTCCAGGTTATCTTAGGCTCAAGCCAGATACTGCTTCTAAAAAAGATTCGCGAATCATTAGCTGGTAGAGTATCTATCTATGAATTATGGCCCTTGCTTATGAGCGAAATATATTGGGATATTGCTTCTAAAAATATCCATAAACCTATAATCGACAGAGCAATTTCAGGAGAAAGTTTTGATGATATTTTTGATAATATCCACAAATTCCTCATTGATAAAGAAGATAATGCTCTCCGCATGGCAGAAAAATATATTTTACAATGGGGCGGAATGCCTGCGTTATTGCCGCTTAACGATGAGGAAAGGTGGCGTTGGTTGAAAGATTACGAATATACATATCTTGAAAGAGATTTATCTGACCTTGCCAGGTTAAATGACCTTGAGCCGTTTAGAAAATTTCAAAAATTATCCGCATTAAGATCTGCAAAATTATTGAATTATTCGGAACTTTCACGCGATGCGTCAGTAAGCGTTGATACTGCGAGGAGGTATCTCGAATACCTTAAACTTTCTTATCAGGTAATCTTGCTTCAGCCATATTACAAAAATATTACTAGCTCCGTAGTAAAAAGTCCCAAGCTTTATTGGTTAGACATAGGCCTATTACGGCAGCTAAGTGGTTATCGGGGGGAACTTACCGGTGAAATTTATGAAACTATGGTAGTTGGCGAGCTATTTAAGTGGATTAAAACAACGCAAAAAAATGCAGAGATTTATTTTTATAGGACACGTTCGGGATTAGAGCTCGACATAATTTTGCAAACCGATAACGGTATCATAGGCATAGAAATAAAAGCACGCAAAGAAATTTCAGCCAGTGATTTGAGGCCAATGAAAGAAATTGCCTCCGGCCTCAAAAACAGATGGCTGGGTGGCTTAGTAATCTACCAAGGCGATGAAATCAAAAAAATAGCTGAACCGGATATATGGATTATACCATCACGAAGATTATTTATTGTTTAACAAATAAACAGGACGCTAAAGCCATAAAGAATTTTACGGAATAAGGCTCTGGCTAAAGTCTTTCTTGTCGCCAATTCTCATCGCAGCCCCGTTAGCGATAACGGGGTTTCTTTTAGGACTATTTCACATATTATAAGTTGTAAAACTACTTGACAATACAACTTATATAGTGTATCTTATAAACAAGATGAAAAACAGTAAAATAGAGAAAAACCAGCAGGCAGTTTTAAAGGCGTTAGCCAATAAGATAGATGAATTTTATCTTGCCGGTGGCACAGCTTTAAGCCTTTTTTATTTTCAACACCGCCTGTCCGTGGATTTGGACTTTTTTACACATGAATTTTCCTATAAACGAGTAAAAGAAATAACTGCTTATTTGCAAAAACATTTAAAGTGCAAGGAAATCAAACTTATTGCCCAAAATCTTGAAGAAGGCAGAACGAAAATGCTTATTTACAATATGAATTTCGCCGCAGGTAATACTTTAAAGGTTGATTTTGTGGAGGATGTATTCGATTTATTAAAAGAAACCAAAGCTGTCGAAGGAATCAGGATTTTATCTTTGGAAGATATTTATTTAAGAAAAATCCATGCAATTGCTGGTATTGTAAAAACAATTGACGACGTCGGGAAGGCACGTTTTATTGGCCAAAGAGTAGCAGCGAAAGATTTTTATGACCTTTATTTTCTTTCGCACACTTTTATGCCTTTGTCGCAATTCGTAAAAAAATATTGCGATGCAACGATAACAGAAGCAGTAATTCGCTGGTTTAAGACTTATGACCGGATGGCTTTAACTTGCGGTATTTTGGAAATAGCCGCAGAAAAGAGTGTTGACACTAAAAGCATAGAAAAACATTTTACCCAGGAAATTAATAAGATTATTCAAGAGCAAGTAGGCGAGATATGAAAAATAATTGGTTGTGGGATATAAAACTTAAGGAAACAGAGGTAAAAGCCATACTTAAAAATCCAAAACATAAAAGTTTTTTTAGGTTTTCCGCTTTACTTTTAGCGCGCAATAATCAGCCGAAATATGTTTTTAGCGAATACATTAGCCCTCTTTTTTTCTGTCAGCATTGGCAAAATATCAAACGGCAGATGCGTAAAGATAAATGGTCAGAGCCGCGGATAATTTTTTGGCAAGCGATATATGAGCAATTAAAAGAAAAGTATGAGAAAAGAGGATTGATATTTAAAAAGGAAATTTTGCCGGCGAAAAACAATCTTTGCGACGAAATTGGCAAGAAAATAACTGCCATAAGGCATGAGCAGAATTTATCGCAAAAAGAGTTGGCGAAAAAAATCGGCATTTCGCAGCAGTTAATTTCCCGCATCGAAAAGGGAAGAGAAAACGTTTCTTTAACTACTTTAACTAATATTGCCCGCGCTTTAGATAAGAGAGTTGAAATAAAATTAACGTAGCCGCCAAAAGCTTAAATCGAGTATTTAGCGATTGAAAAGAAAGCAAAAAAACGTATAATAAAATTATATAGGATTAAAATTAACCGATATTTATAATATTTAACTATTTATTATGTTAATCCTCGGAGAAATCCTTCTTGTGGCAGCCATTCTTATCTTTTCCTATTACGGTATGGCCGTAGCGCTGAAGAAATATGACGAAGCGCAAAAACGGAAGGCGGAAGAAGCTTCTGCGCAGTTTGAACAGATGTTTATTTTCTTGAATAGGCGGGTGCTTTTGTTCCTTTTTCCTATCAGCGCGCTTACCGCCGGCTCCGTGGCTTATATTATCAGCAAACAATGGTGGCTCGGATTGGTATTCCTGGTGGTAGGCGCAATTATCCCGGGCTGGATGATAAGTGCCATGGACAGGCGCCGCCGCCAAAAATTTATTCTCCAACTCGTAGACGGCCTCATGGTTATGAATAGCTGTTTAAAAGGGGGCCTTACCTTGGTGCAATCATTTGAAATACTTGCTGAAGAGATGTCTGCGCCATTAAGCAATGAAGTCGCCCTGCTTAACCGGGAAATAAAAGTAGGCGTTACGCTTGAGGAAGCTTTGCTTCGCTTGGAAAAACGGATGCCTTCGGAAGAAATGACCCTGGTTACTTCCGCCGTGCTTGTGGCAAGAGAAACCGGCGGAGACCTGACAAAAGTTTTTTCGCGCCTTGTCGAAACCATACGCGACAGGATAAAATTGCGCGAAATGGTTACCACTCTCACCTTACAGGCACGGCTGCAATCAATTATCATCTCGCTTCTTGGGCCGGTATTTTTTGTGATCGTAAAGAAAATCCGTCCCGATCATTTTGATATTATGTGGAAGGATGATTTAGGAAGAATATTTCTTCTGGCTGCCATAGGTTTACAGATCTTAGGCATTATTCTAATAATAATTTTCGGTAAGATAGAAATATGATATTATTCATAATCGGAGCCATTCTTCTCATCGCCGGTAGTGTATTGTTCTTTCTTGCGCTTTTCCCGAAGCCTTCGCCGACGGTTTCGGTATTTGGCGAAAAGGTCAAAGAATCCGAATCAATGTTTGCGTTTTTCTTGAGCCCATTTGCACCGATAAATGAGCAGTTTCTGAAAGTCTTAAGGACGGAGAAAACCTTAAGAAACAAGATGTACCTTGCAAAATGGAAAACTTCGCCGGCGGAATTTATGGCGGCAAAAGAATTGCTGCTTGTAATTATCCCCCTTGTGATGTACCTTTTAGGCGTAAAGCACATTCTTTTGTTAGCCTTAGGCGGGATATTCGGTTTGATTCTTCCGGATTTAATATTAAATTCAAGGGTTAAAAAGCGCAAATACCGGATAGTAAGGATTCTGCCGGAAACCATTGATTTACTTGGGCTTTGCGTTGGCGCCGGCCTTGATTTTATGGCCGCAGTCCGTTGGGTGGTTGATAAAGTCAAACCAAACCCGATGATAGAAGAACTCATTCTGGTTTTAAAAGAGATAAATGTCGGAAAACCGCGCGTTGAGGCCTTACGCGATATGGCAAAAAGGGTTGATATCCCTGACGTGACATCGTTTGTCCGAACGCTTATTCAGGCAGACAGAATGGGGACGCCGGTTGAAGAGGCATTCAAGATACTTTCTGAAGACTCAAGAATGCGGCGTTTCCACAGAGGAGAGCGCCAGGCGGTAAAGGCGCCGCTTAAGATGTTAATCCCGCTCATTTTCTGCATTTTGCCGGTTATTCTGATTATCGTTGCCGGCCCAATTCTCATCCGCTTCATTAAAGAAGGCATCTTTGCCGGGATGAAATAAATAGGATATAGGTTTTCAGGGGACAGGGAGTGCGGTAATTTTCTGAAGGATTTATTTTACGCCTGCACTATGCTCGATATTTGGATTACGTAAGCGTGCGATGTTTGCGAGGTCGGAATCGATTACCTCTGCATAACGGTTATCGCTGCGGGCAAAAACATTGTCTTGAAACATTGTGCGTAGACCCTGCAAGAAGCCATTTTCCGGTTTCGGCAAGGCTTGGGGAACCAGGGCAGGAGTATTTAAAGGCAAATTGCGGTCCAAGGGTAAATTTTCGGGCAATTCGTTCGACGGTTTTTCTTTAGCCACTAAATTATTCACCGGCACATTCTTGTCTCCAAGTATTGCCGGGTCAACCAGATTATTTGCGAGAATAGTTTTGACTTCGGGAGTTTTCTTATCCAGCTCTTCTTTGGTTATTACTATTTTTTCATTCAGGCCGGCCAATTCAACAGGAACTCCTTTTTCGGCAATCACTTCCGCATTTCTTGATAAATAAGCCAGCTCCTTATGCATTTTTTGCCATTCATATACAGTTTTTAGCTGCTGCATATAATTATCAACCAAACTTATTGACTTTGGCTTTAAATTTTCCAGCTGCGGCTTTGGCGCCAGATTATGCTTAGCCACCTCAAAAGTATTTAAGTTAACCGCCGGAGGCGTTTTTATTTCAGCCTCATTTATTAACATCTTTGCGGTTTCGCTAACAGGATTTTCCAGAGCTTTCGGTGAAACAGCCGGCAAGTTAGCTTGTGCGAATAAAGGAACAACGGGTGTTTTAATTTTTTCCACCGTATTTAGTTGGATTAAATCAGGTTTTAACGTAAGAGGCGCTGGTTTAACAGGCGCAGAGATGATCGGTTGCTGGAATTCCAAAGAATTTGCTTGTGGAGATTGAATTTTTTCCAAAGCCGCAACCTTGTTAATGGCCGGTTTAGGTACAGGCAGTTCTTTTACCGCTACCACTTCAGGTTTTATGGGTTGCAGGCGCAAAGGTATTTGTTCCGGCATAGAGATGCGCTCAAAATCAGGCCTGACCGGAGCAGGCTCTACAAGAGCAGGCGCAGGCACTTCGCTTGCCGTAAACTCCGGTTTTAAAAGTTGTTTTAGCTGCGGTAATTCCACCCATTGAGGCTTGATAGAAATTGGTTGTATGAGCGCAGGTGTAATTGACCTTATTCTGGTAAATTCAGATTTTATCGCCACAGGTTGAGTAATAGCTATAAGCTGATTATTTATAGGGATAAAAGAAGGTTTTAAATCTTTGTTAAAGGCAGGGTTCAATTGTTCAAGCGCGACTTTTATAGGTTCAACTTGGCTAATTTTAATAAATCCAGGCTGTTTAACCGCACTAAAATCTGCAGGGATAAACTTTGGTGTTTGTATCGCAAGATTAGGCATCTTTGTGATAGCGCCATCTATAGAAGCATTCAGAGGTTTAACTGTCTCAATATTTATCCATTGAGGCTTAATGGAAACTGCTTGCGCAAATATTGGCGCCATCGGGTTTAGCTTAGTAAATTCAGGCTTTATTAGCACAGGTTGAGTAATAGCTATAGGCTGATTATGCATAGGGATAAAATAAGGTTTTAAATCTTTGTTCAACGCAGGGTTCAATTGTTCAAGCGCGACTTTTATAGGTTCAACTTGGTTAAGCTTAATAAATGCAGGTTTTAAAACCGGATTAGCCTCGGCCAAATTAATCCATTGAGGCTTTAGTATTGGAGTAATTTGCGCAATAGGCTCAAATCTTGGTTTAATTGGCGTAATAATATTAGTTTCCGTAATTAAATAAGGATTAATCTTATCCAGCGAAACCATTTTAATCGGCTCAAGCGGTTTTATCGCAAAATTAGGGTTATTCAGGGTGTTATACCTAGGAAATTCAAATTTAGGCATTGGCGCAAGAACCGGCGCCGGCGCCTGCGTTAATTTATAATCAAAAGTTGAAGGAAGGGGCTTAATTGCGGTAATCGGGTTAAATATTGGTTTTAAAGGCATTAATTGCTTCAGGGTAGATATAGGTACAATTTTAGGTAACACTGGCTTTATCACCTGATTCAAAGGATTATCCAACTTAATCCATTGCGGTTTTATCATTGTTGGCTGGCTAATAGGAAGCGTAATCGGATTTTTAATCGGATTAAACACTGGTTTTAAGTCTTTATTAAATGCCGGGCTAAATTGATTAGAGTATAACTTTATAGGAGTAATAGTAATTTTGGCAAATTCAATTTTTAGGGGTTTTATCGCGGTATAGGTGTTAGATAAACCATTCTTTAGCGCAGTCAGTTTATTAGGTTCGATAAATACAGGCGTGATAGGCTTTAAAGTGCCGGTATTGGCGTTAGTGAAAACGGGCATTCTATAGTCAGGAAATTTATATGTAGTGGGCACCGTATAATTATAACGAGATGCAGGAAAAGTATTTACGTTGTCAGGTTGAGTAGCTGCTATAGGTGAGAACGTTGTTACCGGGCCGGATAAGCTTGGCATAGGGCCAACTGATGGCTTAGGCGCTATGTTTCCTAATCCAGCCGGTGAAGCAGGATTTGAAGGTACCAAAGAAACTGTTTGCCTGGCTTGGTCAAACAAAGGTTGAAATTGAGAGAGATAATTTCCAGCGCTTGTTGCTGCGCTGGAAATACCGGATGCAGCGCCAGAAAGCGCCACTTTCCCTGCATTATAATAAGGCAGGGCAGCGTTTGTTGCGGCTTGCCCTAAAGCACCAATCGTCGTGTCTTGGACGAGACTTTTCCATCCATCACCCTGCGCTGGTGTTTCGTCTGAATCTGCCGTAGCAGAAGCGTGGGCTTCCATTGAGAGGAAAGAGAGGCTAAAATTATTTATATTTAAGCTAAGGCAGAAGAATAATAAAAACCAACAAAAGGTAGTGGTGCAAGTTTTAACAAAGCTAATGCTTCGCGAAGATTTAGCACTCAAAGCGATCCTCAGATGTGTTTTTTTTCTTTTGCTAAGCATTTTTACCGCCTTCTAAAATGAAAAAGGAGGCGAATATTCGCCTCCCTAATCTTTAATTTTACAACCACGGTTATTCATTCTCCTGATAAGTGTTACACCGTGGCTTTGCTCTCCCGAATTATTTTCGGGATTGCCTTCTTAACATAGCCTTAACCATTTAACTATAACATAACTATAAGAGCAGTGTCAAGACGATTTGATGAAAAAACTGCAAACGTTTACATCTAAATCAGAAAGTTAGCAATAAAAGTCATACGCTTATCGTGCTTAGAATTTTTTTCACAACCAAAACTGCTGCCGATTGTTTAGTGGGCAGGTTGTTAAGAAAGAAATATGGCCGGATATCGGGGAAGCGAAAACTTAGTGAACAATTTTAAGATTAAGAAACTGGGTGATTCAGGGTTAAAGAGCGGGATTACCAAAAAAGTAATCTTTTCTTAGGGAAAGGCGTCTTGTATCACCTAAGTTGATTTTATTGGGGTAATTTCCGAGTGATTTATTGATTATCTTCATCGTTAGTTAGCGGTTTGTTACAGATATTATATTGATTCAAATTATCTTATATGAACTTATAACAGAAAATTTGGACAATTAATGCATAACTACCTGATTATTAGTGTATTATAAAACGATTATATTTAGTCTTTAACAGATATCTCTGGGTATAAGGCGCTTCGTTAAAAGGAGGCTCTACCCTTCTATAGATTAGATTTCTTTCTTTTAAAGGTATTGGAATAGCCATCCCTTCTCTAGATAAACCGAGGGAATCTAACCCTTACAAATAAGTTGGATAAATACTCTTTTAGGATTTCTGTTTAAGGAGGAAGTTTCGGTCTAAAGAGCAGAGAGGTTTCACTGAAATATCTGTTTGAAGTTACGAAAGCGAAAAGCAAGGGTCGAGGAAGGATCAAATTTTAACTAAAAAATAACAAAAATAAGTCTCTTTTTATGCCAATAAAACACTTAATTTTGAAATTGTTTTAGGAAAGCCAATCAATTTTGCATGAAAATATAGTAATAAAAAATACATATTTATTTTTGCTGCAACAACTTATGAATATTATTGTCCAAATAAATGCGTACAAAAATAGTCACCAAAAGTGGAGAACTAAAAGAGATAAATGAGTGGAGCAATTCGCAGTTCTTTTGTTATAGGTTTTGGTAATCTTTCATAACGCATTCCGTGACAATTTCCCAATAAGTCTTTATCACGGAAAGCGCGGAAAAATTCATAAAAAAAGCAGACTTTTTTCACATTTTGGGTTGACATTTCACTATATAATATGTTATATAAATAAGGTATAGTTGATAAGGCAAGGGAGACGATAAGGGCAAATCCCGAGCAATCGGGAGGCGCAAAGCCACGGGACCTTTTTAGAACACAAATCACCACGAACCAGAGACGAATTGCCACGAAATTATTCGTGTAAATTCGTTTCAAATTTGCAAAATTCGTGTGTGAGCGAAGCGAACTAGGTCAGCCGGGTTACCGAAAACCAAGCGGTAACCCGGCTTTTCGTTTTTAATGAGCACATCATTTTTTTAAGCGCGAAGCGCGCAAAAAAATGATAGTGCGAATTACCCCTGAACGAAGTGAAGGGGTAGTGAAGCTAGACTTTAGAAATGGAGTGGTGGAAATCAACAATACGTTGTTTGGGGGTAAGGGGGAAATTTTATTTTACCTATATTTTTGTTAGGTAATAAAATGGACGAAGGCGGCCATAAACAATCTGAACTACTTAAACAATCCGGCTTAATCAGCGGGATGCACGAGCCGAATTTTAAACCGTGGATGCGGGTTGTTGCATTTTTGCTCGTCTTCTGCATGCTCTACCAGGATGTTGTTTCTGCCTACGGCCCTGATTTAGCCTCCTCACTTAATTTAAAATATCGCAATCCAACCAACGTCTCCAAAAAGCCAATCTTAAGTTTTCTTATCAACAAATTAAATTCTTTAGTATTCGGCGAAAATGCGTATGCACAGACATCGGATGATAATTTAAACTATCAAGGCACAAATGATGCTGGTGGTGGTGTATGGGTTGATAATAACACTGGAACAACTTACAATCAGCAAGCAGCTAATTCCAATGTGGTAACAGCAAGCTATGCAGGAGTGGATTATGGTAGAGCCGTCTCTAATGATTTTGGAAAAACTTGGAGTTTTCAATACAATAATGGCCAAATAAGCCAATATAATTCTACAAGTGGTTGGGGTTCACCTACTCAGGCTTATAGCAGACCCTATACCCAAATAACCGGTGGCATTGTTAATTCAACAAATCCAATGACCACCAGCGTGGTAGGAATGCCTAATGGCAAATCTGTTATTTATAATCCAGCAGGCACAACTCCTCAATACCAGCTTGGTGCTGCGGCCATGAAAGGGTTAGACTATTTTACTGGCTATGATTCTAAATCGGCTAATAGTTGGAGTTCGTGGTATGAGCAAAAAACAACTGCTTTTGCTCTAAATCTTCCTCCAGATGTACATGCTGCAGGTGTGCAAGCTGGATTACTAAGCTCCGGTCAGTCGAATGCACAGGTTGCGATTACCAGTACTAACGGGGTTGGTACCTATGTACCTGGAGGAAATAATCTTACGATAAATGGTGGCGAAATTAGTGGATTTGGTAATGGTATTACAAAAACAGGTGTCGGTAATCTTGCTGTAGATGGAATTAGAGTTGCTGGCGGAATTAATGGTATTTATAACGGCGGCGCGGGCAATATCAGTATATTCAGAAGTTCTGTTTATGGCGGAATCAACGGAATCTACAATAGTGGCGCGGGAAATATTAATATGTACGATGGTAGCATCGCCCGCGGCGGCATGAACGGTATTTATAATAGCGGATCAGGAAATGTTAATATGTTTGGCAATAGCCAAGCCGTCGGTGGTCTATATGGTATCCACAGCACCGGCTCAGGCTTCATCAAAATGTATGACACCTCTAAAGCCATTGGCGGAATAGCTGGCAACCTTAACACCGGCTCAGGCTTTATTGAGATGCCGCCAAGAGCCTGG
>JAJYOP010000015.1 GCA_021796115.1 bacterium | reverse complement strand
GAGCCTTTAGGCGAGTCGAACCATTTAGAGTTTAGGGTTTTCAGCCAAAGGCTGACCCGCCCAAATAAAATATTACGGTGACGGGCGAGTTTAGAGTTTTATTTTATTTGCCTTTCGGTTTAACCAAAAGTTTCCAGGGATGTGCTTTTAAATCAGCTGTAAGCTCTTCGACGTTTTTAGAAGTCTCTTCCAGGTTCTTAATAATGCTTGCGATTTGGTCTTTATTTCCTTCGACGGTATTGTTAAGATTTGCCGATAATTTCTCCGCTTCTTCAGCCAGAATTTTTGTCTGGTCCATCACTGAATCTAAATCCATATAGGGCTTACCGGCTATAGTTGAGCCAGGTTTGATAAAATTTCCACTGTGAGAGGCGATTTGGATATATTTTTCACCCATGAGGCCCATTGTTTTTATGGAAACTTCTGCGTTGTCCCTGACTCGCGCTTTTTTATCAAGCCATAATTTTAAAGTGATTTTTGTATTGTTGTCGGTGTCAAAAACCTGAATATCCTCTACCTTGCCGACTTCAAAACCATTAAGCATGACCGGGGCTTTTTTTGTCAGTCCGGCAATCTCATCAAAGGTAACATAGAGATTGTAACCTTCTTTTTTGATATTCACCTTTCCGGTTTGAAAAGTTATAATCAAAAGGCCGATCACGCAAAGAATTATAAACAATCCCACCTTAAATTCACTGCCGTATTTTTTCATGATATTTACTCCTTTTTTTGTTTAACGCGGATTCCCGCGCAAAAACGCAGATTTCCGCAGATGATTTATCTGCGACTATCTGCGTCAGTTTTGTGATAATCTGCGTTTAATCATAAACCAAATATCTCTTCTATATTAATATCTTCTTTAAAGAAATCTATCGGGCCATTCGGCCTACCATTTATAAATTGCTGGATATAAGGGTTAGATGAATTATTAAGCACTTTAGCCGGCATCACATCGACAATTCTTCCTTTATGAATCATTGCTACTCTGTCGGCAATATTAAAAACACTTTGCATATCGTGAGTGATTACCACTGAAGTAATAAGAAGTTTTTCGCTCAGTTCTTTGATTAATTTGTCAATCGCGCCGCCAACAACCGGATCAAGCCCTGAGGTTGGTTCGTCATAAAAGACAATATCCGGATCAAGGGCTATGGCCCGGGCTAAACCCACGCGCTTGCGCATGCCGCCGGAAATCTGCGAAGGATAATATTTTTCATAGCCGCGAAGTCCGACTAACGAAAGTTTCATCTTTATAATTATATCTATGATTTCATCGGCAAGTTTAGCATGTTCTTTTATAGGGAGAGCAACATTCTCCTCGACGGTTAAAGAATCGAGAAGCGCGGAATACTGAAAAAGCATGCCGAAAGTTTTTCTTACCTCATCAAGCTCCTCGCTCGAAATTTTTGCTATATCTTTTCCTTTGATAAAGATACTGCCTTCATCGGGCTTAAGGATTCCGGTCATAAGCCTTACCATAGTGCTTTTGCCCGAGCCGGAGCAGCCCATGATAACAAAAGTTTCTCCGCGATAAATATCCAGGCTGACGTTATCGATAGTTTTTTTGTCCTGAAAATATTTAGAAACATTTTTCAGGGAAATTATCGGTTCTTCTTTAGAGACGTTTTCGCTCATCCAACTCTTCCTTCTTGAATCTTTTTATTTCCATTCCAGCCCTTCAATTTTTGGAAGGACTGGACTCATAATTATATTTTAGAAAAATAGAATATGGCGGTAACGACACAATCGGCCAGAATTATCAGGATAAAACTTATGACAACGCTTCTGGTTGTCGCTCTGCCAACCCCCTCGGCTCCGCCTTTGGTATTTAATCCTTCAAAGCACCCGATAAGCGCGATTATTACCGCGAAGACAAATGATTTTGTAATTCCTGTATAAATATCTTTTATTTCCAAATATTTAAAGGTTGTCTGGATGTATAAATCGGGATTTATTTTTAAGCTATAGACGCCAACGAGATAACCGCCGAGCATACCGGAGATATTACCTATTATAGTAAGGCAGGGTAACATGAAAAATAAAGCCAGGAAGCGTGGTACAGCCAGGAATCTCACCGGGTTAATCGCCATAGTTTCAAGCGCTTCGATTTGTTCGCTGACCTTCATCGTACCAAGCTCTGCAGCTATAGCCGAGCCGACACGTCCGGCAACAACGAGAGCGGTCAGGACCGGGCTAAGCTCGCGGCATAAAGAAATCGCGACCAGCGATGCCACATACAAAACTGCGCCCATTTTTTGCAGTTGATAGGCTGATTGCATTGCTAAAACTATTCCGGTAAATATCGTTACGAAAAATACGATGAGACCTGACGAGAGACCGGCAAAAATCATTTGGGAAAAGATACTCTGGCGCGCGGCAGCTTTGCCCTTAAAAGGCCCGACAACAGCCCAATAGAGTATGCTTACTAAAAGGCTAAATACCCCTGTTATGTTTTTCGCAAGTTCAATGGCGGTTTTCCCGATTTTAGTTATCATTTAAAAATTATTTTCGGCGGATGATTGTGTATCAAAAATTTCAAAAATCTTATGAAGTTTGGTAACTTCAAAAATATTTTTCACTTTCTGGTTCATGCTGCAGATGCGGAAACTCCCTCCTGATTTTTTGAGGCGCTGGAGCAACTCTATAAATGTAGCTAGGCCTGAGCTGTCTATATAAGAAACCGAAGAGAAATCTACAATTATCTTTTTCATGTCCTTCTCTACAAACTCCTCGAAGGCCTTGCGTAACTGCGGAGAAGTATTGATATTGATATCGCCATCGATGTGGCAAATAATTACTTCATTTTTTTTCTCTGTGTTTATATTCATTATTGCCCCTCCTTGCGCCTTGTAAGCGATTTTACCATCTTTATCCTGCTACCGCCATCAAAGAATTCCACCTTATCCATAAGCTTTTTTATGAGAAATACGCCCCTGCCATAAGGCTTTTTGAGATTTTTTGCTTCGATGGGAGACGAAAGTTTGTTATGGTTAAATCCCTGGCCTTCGTCTTTAATTTCCATGGTTATTTTGTTTAAGCTAACGGCTATTTTTACGATAACTTTTCTCTCTTTATTTTGTTTGTTGCCATGTTTGATTGCATTAACCAAAGCTTCCTCCAGGGCTAAGCGGAGGTTGAAAAGAGTATCGTCGTTTATATTTTTTGACTTTATTTTTTTGATAATGCCGAGGGTTGTTTCCGGTACAATTTTCAACTCCGAAGGCAGTGTTAAACTTATAACCATTTATTCTACGCTGATATCTATTTCTTTAGTATAAATAATTGTGTTGTGGACCGGACAGTTTTTCATAAACCTAAAGAAAATTTCTTTAGCTTCCTTATTAAGTTTAGCGTCAGTAGAAACCTTGACTTTTATATTGATCAGCCTGCTTGGAGATTCCGTAGAAAATTCAGCGGTTGCCTCCGCTTTTAGATTTTTAAATTCTATCGAGTGCTGGGTTAAATATTTTTCAGCATAGACACTGATGCAACTGCCTAATGCGCTTAAAAAAACCTCTAACGGGTTAGGCCCTTCCAACAAAGACGTATCTTTACTTACGTCTACGTTAAAAGTTTTATTCGAAGAGGCACAATTAACGGCGAATTTCCCGTTATGTTTTGATTGAATATTTACCTTTATTTCCATAATGACGTATTTGAATTATACCACTTTAAAGAAATTTTGCACAAAAAATTACATTAGGGTAGTGCCACGAAACCGTGAAAATCCCGTATCTAATAAAACTAACAATTTTTTCGCTCAAAGAGTCGATTTCTTAACGCCAAAGTTCTTTTGTGTCTCGGCGGCTCGGAAATGGTTCGACTCGTTTTACTCGCTCACCATCCTGAGCGAACGAAGTGAGTCGAAGGACTCGCCCCGACTTTTGGCGGGGCTCGGACATCCTCGCCGTCCAAATGTTTATCCACGTTTGGATGCCCTCGCCACAAAAGCCTGCTTTGGCTAAAATCGTATTTCGCTCAAAAATTGTCAGTTTCATTATCCCTATCTTCTATTAAACCAGTGGGTGGCTTGGCTGTTTTCGAACAGCACGTAAAAAACTTTTGCGGACATGGTTTGTCTGCGACCAACATTCCGGCAAGAGCAAAAGTTTTTTTCCGAGCGCAGCCCCTCCACGCCGGGGCGAGGCAAGCGTTGCTGTGAGAAAACAGATAAGACAGGACACGCTGGGAAAATAGTACGTCCCTGCGAGAAACAGGACAAGACATGGCCTGTTGGATTTGTAGAATTTATATAAGATTTAACATACCGTCTTATATTAGTTGTCTAGTTAACAAAAAGATGCTGACGGCGGGAATGAGGAATTAAAAAATAAAATGGCTACAGCGATTTTGACAAAATCACCGTAACCATCTTTACGAAAACGGGATAAAGACAGGACCAAATACGATAAAGGTATCTGGCCCCGCGCCTCCCCTTTACCATTTAAGAATATCGACTTTAAAACCTTGGTCAGGATTTTCCACTTTATATTCCGGTTTCATCAAAGGCTTATTATAAGGTGGCGCGGCAAATGTTGCCGTGTCAGCTGCTCCGGAAACGCCTCTGGCTACTCCGGAAACCAAGCCCTCGCCAAGCCCTAGCGTAACTCCCAGAAAAAGATTATCTTTTTCTGAAACTTCCGCGATTTTGGCAGGTACATCTGCCCATGATGTCGCCATATTTGTTACGCCATCGCTGATTTTTTCAACCGGCGTCCCCTCGTAAGAAGTTTCCATCGCCTGCGCAGCTTTTGTTGTGGGATGAGACGATTCAGCCGCTTCTATGCGATATGGGTTTACTTCGGTTAACGAAATAGCCGAAGGAGGGGTAATCTCCGTATTTAGTGGATAACCCTGCGTTGTCAAAGCCAGTGTTATGATTACGGCTGCCACGAATTTTTTCATTGTGCACCTCCCGTTATTTCTTCTTCAATCCTTCGCGGATTTGTCTGAATAACTTTTCCTTTAAAGCCATATCCGAATCAACGTTGTCTGCCGAAAGCCCGACCTCCCTTGAAAAATCGATAAGGGCACGCAAGATTTCGTTATAGGAAAGTTTATGTCCTGTGGAAAAGAGCGCGTCCTTACCCAACTTATCAAGAAATTCGAGCTCCTCTCTGTCAAGCATCGTTATTACACGATGTTTAAGATGAGCTTGATTTTGCGTATCCTTCAGATTCATGTCGCCTCCTCCACCACCACAAATAATTTTCTCATACTCTGCTTCGCCCTTCATGATTAATCGCCGGTCGGGCTTTGCAGCAGTTGTTTTTTGTCTTATTTAAAGACGAAAAACAAAACCCCAAGCCAAGCTTGGGGTCTAAAAAACAAAAACCTTGAGGCAAACTCAAGGTCTTTACCCACCTCATCTGGCGGCCAGGCTGTCCAGGTTTATCTGGACCCTTTAGCTTTGCGTCCTCCGATTACTCGGAGTTTGCCTTTTTCAGCAGGTTATCCGGAAGTTAATCCGGGTAAGGTGCTTTTACCAAATTGTCATTTTTACCCTTTTCCAATTTGGATATACCATATTTTTGCACAATTTACAAGAATTGCCCAAAAATTTTAAGTGCAAAAAATGCTTGAAAAATATAGTGTTTTGGTGTTAAACGTTTTCGGGATAAAAATTTTTTTACAAAAGTATAACTTATGTGATACGCGATTTAAGTTATTTTACTTCTGAAAACCCAGCCGGACAACCTTCGGTTTGGCGGCCGCTTACACTTTGAGTTTCGTGGCTGTCTGTGCGGCACAATACACCCTTTTCGTCAATATAAAATGTACGTCCAACGTATTGGTTTTCAATAGGAGTGGCAACAACATAAAAACCTGAATCGCTAAAATCTTTCAGTGAAAAATTATAACCATCCCTTGAACCGCTACCAAGTTGTTGGTCTATATAAGGAGGGACTTCGTTAGCTAAAGTGTTTAAACTGGCGTATGAAGAGTGAGCTGCGCGATATGATATTTCAGCACTAACTATTGTTTGCATAGCAGCAGCTGTTGCTGATTCTTGCGCCGAAATGCGTGCTCTTAAAAGATTGGGTATGGCTATCGCCGCCAAAAGCGCGATGAAAGGCATGATTATTGTTCCTATAACTCCAAGCACTATGCCGGTAATGGCCATGGCGTTGCCTTTATAAGTATCTTTTTTATTGGAAATTGACACCAGAGCGATTATGCCAAGAATGGCTGCGATAAGGCCCAAAACAAAACCCAACAGGGGAATTATAAAAAAACATCCGAGCACCAAACTGGCTATCGCCAAACCGTGCGTTTTGCGCTGCGCTAAATCACCCATAATCCACCTCCCGATGAACACATCATTTTTTCAAGCGCACCGCGCGCAGAAAAAACGATAGTGTGAATTACTCCAAGCAATGAGACTGTCTTTTTGCGAAGTAAAAAGACTTGGTCGCATTGTCCCAAGCTTTAGCTTGGGACGAACAAAGTGAGCGAGTGGGGTTTTTATTCTAAATTTATTTTTTTAAACCTGAATCTTTTTTTCTCCGCATGCCTCCGCTTATTTTCAAGAATTTTTATTTTAATTCTCTTAGGTCTCCGGCGAAACCGGCGTTTAATTTTTTCTTCTGCGCTTTTTTTCTTTAAAAGCTCTGCGGATTTATAGGCAATTATTTTTTCGATGAGAATTTTTCTGGCGATATAACGGTTAAGCATCTGAGAGCGTTCTTTCTGGCACTTTACCTCGATGCCGGTTGGTATGTGTCGAAGATATACACAACTTGAAGTTTTATTCGTATGCTGCCCGCCCGGGCCTTTTGCTTTTATGAATTTTTCGCTTATGTCTTTTTCGTGTATCTTAAAACCTTCAAGCCGCATTATTTTTAAACTAATGGCTCAATTGGATTTATTTTACTTTCCTACCGTCCGGACAAAGAGGTGTTTGAGATTCCGATAACTCTCCTCTACTTTTCTCAAGCATGCCGCTGCCCTTAATCATGCCCTTGCCCTTCTCAAGCATACCGCGATGCATAAACATATTAGGGCATTGAATTGATGGGCTAAAAATCACAGTGTAGCCAATTATGGAAGCTGATACCCAAATAATCAGAATGACAAGATATCCAAATATTTTGATGAGCTTATTTTTAACATTAGTAAGCACAACCAGAATAAAAAAGCTAATCGCGAGAAGTATCGAAAAAGGAATCAATGCAAATACCCGTAAAAATGGTTTGAATATCATATAGGCCTCCCCTTAAAACTGTTATTATTATACCTGATAATTGTTTTTATTTTACCACTATGAAGGCTTTAGGCAATACTTATGAGGTGTGCAGTATTTCCTGCAAATCTTCTTCCGGTGTCTTAATCGGCCTGATGTTGAATTTATCAACCAGCACTTTCAGAACATTTGGGCTTATGAACGCCGGCAGCGTCGGCCCAAGCCTTATATTTTTTATACCCAGAGAAAGCAATGTCAGAAGAATGCACACCGCTTTTTGCTCATACCAGGAAAGGATGAGCGATAGCGGCAGACTATTTACGCTGCATTTAAACGCTTCGGCAAGAGCCAAAGCTATTTTTATCGCTGAATAGCTGTCATTGCACTGGCCGCAATCAAGTAACCTTGGAAAATCTCCGATATAACCGAAGTCCAGTTTATTGAACCTGAATTTTCCGCAAGCAAGAGTAAGCATAAGGCAGTCAGCCGGAACTTTTTGCGCGAATTCCGTATAATAATTCCTGCCTGGTTTTGCGCCGTCACAGCCGCCGATGAGGAAGAAATGGCGGATAGTTTTTGCTTTAACCGCCTCGATAATTTTTCCTGCCAGGCTAAGAACTGTATGATGGCCGAATCCAACAACGATTTCTTTTTCTATTGCATCCTCTTTAAAACCGCCAAGCTCTTTTGCCTTCTTTATTATCGCGCTGAAATCTTTTTTATCATTAACGCCCTCAATGTGCTGGGCATTGGGCCATCTGACAAGGCTGGTTGTAAAGATCCTGTCTTTATATGAAGCTTTTGGCTCCTGGATACAATTTGTCGTCATGAGTATTGCTGCCGGTATATTAGCGAACTCTTTTCGCTGATTTTGCCAGGCACTTCCGAAGTGGCCGGTAAGATGTTTATATTTTTTAAGCTCAGGATAGCCGTGCGCCGGGAGCATTTCGCTGTGAGTATAGACATTTATTCCGGTATTTTTGGTTTGCTCAAGTAATTGTTCTAAATCCATGAGGTCATGACCTGAAACGATAATTGCCGGGCCTTTCTTTACGCCAAGGGCTACTTTTGTAGGAACGGGATTTCCGTAATGTTTTGTATTAGCCCGGTCCAGCAATTCAAGGCACTTAAGATTTACTTTGCCGAATTCCATGATTAACGAAATATAATCTCCGTCTGCCAATTTATCGTCAACTAACGAGCTTAAGCCTTTATGAAAAAATGCCTCTACCTCTTCATCCTCTTCGCCAAGAATAAAGGCATGGTCAGCATAAGCCGCCATACCTTTTAACCCATAAAGAAGGATTTCGCGCAAACTCTGCACATCTTTATCTAAATTTTGTTCCACTATGCCATGTTTACGCGCTTCATCAAGAAGAGTATCTAGGCTCTCCTGCGGTTTAAAATCGGCATTTGGCGCTAAATTACCCGCAAACGGCTTGCCGTTTTTTCGGCGATAAGCTTCAAGAAATAATTTCTTTATTTTTTCTTTTATTTCGTAAGCTTTATAAATTCTTTCGACGATGGCAGGAGCAGAAAAATTTACATTAGTCACTGTCGTAAAAAGGCCTTCGATTACGAATAAATCCGTTTCTCTATCTTTTATACTTAATTTTCTCGCCAAATCCGCGTAGACAGATATTCCTTTTAAAGCATAGATAAGAAAATCTTGCAAGGCTGCCACATCGTTAATCTTGCCGCACACTCCGCTTATCGTACACCCCTCACCTCTTGCTGCCTGTTCACATTGTCTACAAAACATTGTTGCATCCTCCTTTTTACTTCAATAGAGACGAAAGAGTTATGGAATTTAACTCTTTTATTATATATTTTTCGATATTAGCTATTTTTTTGCGTAAAGGGCATTTACTGATATCGGGGCATTTAGTTTTTTTAAAAAGGCATTCGTTTAAATGCAAAGGCCCCTGGAATACCTCCATCAACTCGGCAAGAGTAAGATTTTTGGCGGAATCGGAGAGGCTAAATCCGCCCCCGATGCCTTTGCAGGAAATTAATATCTTTTTTTTGTTTAATATTTGAAGAATTTTGCGCAGAAATGACCGCGGTATGCCTAATTCTTTCTCAATTTGAAGCGTACGGATTCTTTTGCATTTGTTTTTGGCTATAAAACAGATGGCTCGCAGGGCATAATCGGTTTCGCGGGTAACCAGCTTCATTATAGTTTATGATATAAATAAGGACTGCAGGACCAGACACAAATCTTTTCCTAAGCTGTTATTTCGCGGCCTGGAACCTGCATTTAATAAGGCAGTTTAATGTCATGCCAAGGACACTCTTTGGCAGCCTTCCTTGCAATGCACGACTGGACGAATTAGCCAACGAATTATATTCCTTGCCATAGGCACCTCCTTCAATGACGACACAATTTATGGAGTCACGACGCCCGTCGTGACGATCATAAATTGTTTGTCGGAATTGAACCCCGCTCTTTTACCTTAATAAATTATTAGAAGTAAAAGAACGGGGTCAAATTCGGCTACACAGCTTTTCTGCACCACTAGAGGTTTGAAAAGCTGTTGCCTCATTTGAAATGATACCATATTAGTATCATTTTGTCAAATAAAAAAATTACAGTGATTAGGAAAAGATTCCGGGGATTTTAATAAAAGTCCCTGGAATCATCCCAAAATCTCTGTAATCTTTATTTAAAAGTTCTCTGCCAGGACTTCGTAAAAACTTTGCGGGTGCTTGCAGGCCGGGCACTGCGCCGGAGCCTTATCCGATTCAACAACATATCCGCAATTTATGCAATGCCATTTTATGGGTTTTTTCTTCTTAAAAACTTCGCCGTTGTTAAGATTATTAATTAATTTTCTGTACCGCGCTTCGTGAAACATCTCTACCTTAGAAATCTGTTCGAATGAATTCGCAATTTCGGTAAAACCCTCATCTTTTGCGGTCTTAGCAAAATTTGCATAAAGCGTTGTCCACTCCAGGTTTTCGCCCGCAGCTGCCGCCTCAAGGTTTGCTTTCGTATCCTTAATCATCCCTGCGGGATAACTGGCTGTAATTTCTACATCAGAACCCTCAAGATACTTAAAGAACACTTTCGCGTGTTCTTTTTCGTTTTCTGCGGTTTCCGTAAAAATATTTGCTATCTGTTCAAAACCTTCTTTGCGTGCCGCACTTGCGAAATAAGTGTACCTGTTTCTTGCCTGTGATTCTCCGGCAAAAGCCGCTAAGAGATTTTTTTCGGTTTGAGTGCCCTTAATCGTTTTAGGCATATGCATCCTCCAATTACTAGTGCCTGGTGGATAGCGTTTAGCGTATAATTTAAACTATTTACTCTATCCGCTATACGTTACTTTTTAATATACGCTTTGATTATCTTCACTTCCTTAACCGGTTTATCCATCGCGTCGGTTTCTGAATTTTCTATTTTCTGCACGATGTCGTAGCCGGAAGTAACTTCGCCAAAAATCGTATGTTTCATATTAAGCCAGGGCGTCGGGACGGTGGTAATAAAAAACTGGCTGCCATTGGTATTCGGGCCGGCGTTAGCCATGGCAAGCAATCCAGGTTTATCGAATTGCACGTTAGGACTGAATTCATCATTAAAAGGTTTACCCCAAATCGATTCTCCACCTCTTCCTGTACCTGTCGGGTCGCCACCTTGAATCATAAAACCTTTTATTACCCTATGAAAGATGGTTCCGTCATAATAACCTTTTTCAACGAGCTTGGTAAAATTTTCACAAGCCTTTGGCGCCACATCCGGCATAAGTTTGATTTCAATCTTCCCTTTGTTTGTTTCAAGTACAACTGTCTGGTCCATAGAAAATACCTCCCCGTAAAATGCGGCGATAAATAGCCCGGAAACAAGAGTAATGAATATATTTTTTAGCACGTAAACCTCCCTGCCTAGCGCTCGGCCAGGCTATTTAATTTAAATATTTATACTCTCTAAAAGGATAAATTTCAACTAAATTTTTATTTGACCTTATCGGACGTTTTATGATTTTTTTAGGAAAGCCAACAGGGCTTGGATTATCTCAAATGGCTCTGGCGGACAGCCGGGCACGTGGCAGGCAACCGGCAGAATATTTTTTACGCCTTTTTCGACATAATATGCGTCTTTAAAAATTCCTCCATTTAATGCACAGTCTCCGAGGGTAATGACAAATTTTGGCTCCGGCATCGCATCGTAAGTTTTCTTAAGAGCGAGGGCCATGTTCTTGGAAACCGGGCCAGTAACAAGAAGAGCATCTGCATGGCGGGGTGAAGCAACGAAATTTATTCCGAATCGTTGGATATCATAGAACGGGTTTGTTGTGGCAATTATTTCCGATTCACAGGCGCCACAGGAGCCGGTATCTACTTCGCGAATATGCAAAGAACGGCAGAATTTTTTGCGGATTATTTTTTTTAGCTCCAATCCCACTGTCTCAACTCGCCAGTCAACTAGGTTTTCTTTACCTAAAGACTTTAAATCAATTGGCGTTGTCACTATTCCTTTTAATAATCGGTTTTTAATTATATGCAGCATAGTTGTTTAAAGGTCGTTACCTGAATATGATAAATCAAAACTTTTATTACAAAGTGGAAAATCTGGGATAATGTCTCCCAGCACACAATAGGAAAGCCCTTGCCAGTTATGAAACGATGGATCAACCACTTTGCATCTTTCGATTAAACCGTTTTCGTCGATTTTAATCCAGTAAAGCACCGGACCGCGCCAAGCTTCTACATACCCTAAAGCAAACCCCTCCTTAAGTTCAGGTTGCGTTAACCTCTTGTCGCTGGCAGTATGGTGAATATTAATAAATTCTTCAATTAACCGTATGGACTCCTCGACTTCGAAAATCCTAATGTTAAGCCTGGCCAAAACATCGCCGGTTGCTTCTTTGGCCGGATTAAAGTTAAATTGGGTATATATACCTGAAAAATCCTTTCTTAAATCTGCCGCGATGCCTGAGGCTCTGGCAGCTAATCCGACCACGCCAAAATCTTCGGCAGTTTTTTTCTTCAGCACTCCGGTCCCATCCACTCGGTCCATAAAAGATGCGCTGGAAAGTAATATTTTTTTTATCTCGCCAAAATCTTTGGATATTTTCTTTAGTGCCGCCAAAAGTACTTTCTTTTTTCCTTCGTCTAACTTTAAGCGCGTAGTACCTACTTCGTTAACCCCTCTTAAAAAGCGGCTTCCGGTAAGTTTTTCGTTTAATTGTAATATTTCTTCCTTAATTAAAGAGGCGAGCGCTGCAGGAAAACTGAAACCAACATCTAGGGCGATTCCCCCCATGTCGTTGGCGTGATTATACATCCTTTCGAGCTCTAAACAAATTGCGCGTTGTGCGGAAAGGGATTCCGTTACGATAATTCCACAGATTTTTTCAATTGCCTGAGTATATGCCAAGCTATGCGCAAAAGAAGAATCACCGGAAATGCGTTCGGAAATCTTTATCGCTTCAAAAACATTCTTACCTTCGAAAAGTTTCTCAATACCTTTATGCTTGAACCCCAATCGAATTTCTAAATTTATAATCGGCTCACCAGCCACGCTGAAGCGGAAATGCCCGGGAGCAATAATTCCGGCATGCACTGGCCCTACCGGAACCTCAAGAATACCTTCGCCATCAACTTTATTGAAGTTATATTCAGCCTTTTCTATATCTTTTGTGGGTTTATTTTGAAAATCTTTCCTTAAGGGAAAGCTCCGGCGCGGCCAAACTTCCTCATGCAAACGCAGGCTCCGCGCATCAGGGCTGCCAGAAAATTCTATACCGAACATTTCCCTGACTTCCCTTTCGAATAAGGAGCTTGAATAAATTTCTCTGGCTAAAGAATCAAGGATTGCTTTATCTGCCGCGATTTCCGTAGAAACGAAAAACCATTTTTTATATTTTGCACTCATAAACGTGCAATAAATTACAAAAGCGTTTTTTTCGCGACGGCTATCTTGCGCAAAGAATACTGCAACTGGCGAATGCAATAACTTATGCAAACAAACACAGGTTTTCTTGAAATCATCACTCCTAACGGAAAGGTAAATTTCGTCATTGTAATTTTCCGCCACGCTTAAAAATATCAGCGCGTGTCTATCCTGCAGTTCTTGTAAAAATGTTTTATAATCCATATCAGTTGTTTGTAACAATTTTTACCGCACCCATAATCAAGGTATTTAAAAAAGCTGGCACCTTGATGCCAACCGTGCAAATAAAAATAAACAGAAATATAAATGCCATTTTTGTACTTAGCGCTTCATGACTTACTGCCAATCCTTGAGGTTTTTTGCCAAATAGAATACGGCTAAGATGATAAATTATGGCGCCGAAAATCACGACAATAAAAAACAGATAAAACGCCGTCACAAGATAAGAACCTTTGACAAATCCTCCGATGGCGATAAAAATTTCGCTAAAAAATATCGAAAAAGGAGGCATGCCGGCAATAGCAAACATGCCCAATATAAGCATGAGCCCGGTAAAAGGCATAGCGCTTGCTATTCCGCGTATAGCGTGCATATTATCTTTTTTGTATTTCTTTACGACATTAGCCGCGCCAAAAAACATCAGCGATTTGGTAACTGCGTGGTTAAAAATGTGCAAAAACGCGCCGTATAAAGCAAATCCGGAGCCCAAGCCAAAACCTAAAATAATCACACCGATATGTTCGATGCTGCTGTAGGCAAGAAATCTTTTGATATGCTTCTGTACCAGGAGAAAACCACAGGCGATACCAAGAGAAATTAATCCGAATAAAATAAAAAGTTTTGATGAGAATTGGGCTCCCACGCAAATGTTTGTGATGACATAAAAACGTAATATGGCGTAGATTGCAGTTTTAAGAAGTACGCCGGAAAGCATTGCCGAGACCGGCGAAATCGCCTGGCTGTGCGCGTCAGGAAGCCAAGTGTGCATCGGCGCAATACCGGCCTTGGTGCCGTATCCAACCAGGATAAATAAAAACGCAACTTTTACGATATTTACATTTAAAGATTTTGCCGAACTCACAATTTCTGTCCAATTAAGGCTACGGATACCAGCATGGGTTGAGGCGGTATAATAAAAAATAATCGTTCCAAACAAAGCAAGAATTATGCCGACAGAACAGATGATGATGTATTTCCAGGCCGCCTCAAGCGAAGCTTTTTTATTGTAAAATCCGACAAGAAACGCCGAAGCAAGCGTAGTTAATTCGATACCAATCCAGACCATACCTAAATTATTTGCCACCGGCACAAAGAACATGGACAAGGAAAAAAGATTAAAAAGCAAATAATACGTCTTGGCTTTCTTTTCTGAGATAGCCCCGGATAGAACATCTTTTGAAATGTAATCAATGGAAAAAAGTGCAGCGGCAAAGGCCACAACCGAAATTGTAAAAAGGAAAAGTATGCTTAAGGCATCGACATAGAAGAAATTAAAGAAACTTAAAGGCTCTTTAAAATTGATGGAAAGGCCAAAGGTAGATAAGAGTATGGCAAAATATGCCAGGGCATTCAGCCTACCAAGTACTTTGCTGTTATTAACACTGAAAGAGGCAGCCATAATAATTAAGGGGATAGCGAAAAAGTAAATTATTTGCATGGCTAAATTTAACCTTTTAGATTATCCAGCTTATTTACGTCAATGTGGGTAAAGAGCGTGTTTATCCGGTAAACAAAAACTCCCAGAATTATCACGCTGATAAAAATATCCAGAAAAGTGGAGAACTCTACGATAAAAGGTAAGCCCCGGCACATGGTGACCGCGGTCAGGAACAAACCATTTTCCATTACCAGGAGCCCGACAATTTGTGAAAGAGCTTTTATCCTGAAAACCATGATAAAAAGCCCAAGCAAAGTTACGCAAAGTGCAAGGGCGAACGAAGCCGCTTGCATTCTGTCGATAAGGTTCATTACTCTAAAAGTAAAAAGATACGAAAGATAGGTGAGTAGAAGAGCCGTAAAAAGGGAAAGCTGGGGATTCATAAAAAATCCCAGGTTTTCGTTCACTTTTATTTTTTTTATAATGCGCAGTAATAAAGTGGGGATAAGGATAACTTTTAAAATTAAAATCAGGCCGGCAACAACATAAAGCGAAGGCTCTCCCCCGCTAATGGCTAAAGAAACCGTGAATAAAAATAAAAATAGCGATTGCAGGCGGAAACTACTTATTAAAGGCGGCAGCCTTTTGGCTATCACCATAAAATAAGTCATTATCAATATTCCGGAAAGAAATACGTAAGTATGCATCAGGCTCCTAATGTTGCGGCAATAAGCGCCAGCAGCGCCAGTACAAAAGAGAAATAAAGAAAATCAACTGCGCGAAACAAGCGCATTTTTGCCAAAAATACTTCGGTAAAAGCAATTAATACTGCAATAAAAGAAATTTTTGCCAAATAAATGATAATACCGGTTAAAGCTTGTATTGGGGTTATCTGCGCACAAAAAACAACCGGATAAACTGTTGCGGAAATTAAAGTGAAAAAAACAATTTGCTTCAAATACGAAGCTAATTCAATCAACGCCAGCGACGGACCGGAATACTCAAGCGCCATCGCTTCATGAATCATGGTAAGTTCCAGGTGTGTTTCCTGGTTGTCAATTGGTATGCGTGACGTTTCCGCCAAAGTAACTATTAGAAGCGCAATCCCCGCAATAAGAGAAGAAAATTTTAAAGCTCCCGGGCCGCAGGTCGCCGCCAGGTTTGTTGTACCGAAATTAAATGATACCGCAAAAAAAGCCATGACGATTGCCGGTTCGGCAAAGCTTGAAATAAACATTTCTCTTGATGAACCCATGCCGCCGAAAGAACTACCGGTATCAAGCCCGGCTAAAGCCAAAAAGAAACGGCCCAAAGAGAAAATAAAAACTAAAAGAAGCAAATCGCCTAAATATTGCGCTGGGCTTTTAGCAATAAAGGCCGGGACCAGAAATAATGCTAGTAAGCTTGAGGCAAAAACTATAAAAGGTGTAATTTTAAAAACCCAGGAAGAATGCTCAGAACAAACTTCGTCTTTAGAGAAGAGTTTTGCTAAATTATAATAAGGCTGCCATACACTTTGGCCGCGGCGCAGGCGTAAATTATTTTTTATTTTGGTAATTATGCCGCTTACCAAAGGGGCAAGGCTGATAAGAAAAATTATTTGTAAAATAATAAAAATCATTTTGTCTCTTTAAGGTTAAAATATTTTGATCAAAACGATCAATGCAACTATGGTTGCGAAAATATAGGCAATATACAAATGAATGCTCCCCGGCTGAATCTTGCGTATAAACCGTGCTGAACCAAAAGTAAACGCTAATATCGGCTTATAGATATATTCCTGGAATATCGAGGTGGTGTGCGTTTCGTATTTAAAAGTTTTAACATGGTAAAAAGATTCCCTCAATTTTTCGGTCTTGCGGTACGGTTTAAGGAAAAATCCAAAAGCAATCCGGAAAGGTTTGGAAAATGCTGTAGCCGTATATTCATTGCGCGGGGTTAACTTATAATATCCGCAATTCCAAGTGCCGTATTTTTTTACCTTGCCGGTGAAAAGATAAATCAATGTTGCCGTAATCAGCAATATTATTGCAAGGATTAAAGCGATTTGCGGCACGGAAAGATAAACAAAATTACCTTCCTGGATATTGATGGTAAAATTGTTAAGACTGAAATTTATCGGCGCCAATTCCCCGGCCAAAACGCTTTGGCTGACTTTCGCCAGTATTTTAAAAACTACTGCCGCGCCTAAGCCAAACACTACAGTAAAAAAGGCTAAGAAAAACATCCCAATCTTCATCGAAAGGCCGGCTTCCACAGCCTCTTTGGCTTTGGCACTCCGGGGCATAGCAAGAAAAGTTATGCCAAAGGCCTTGACGAAGCAGCTTGCGGCAAGGCCGCCGGTTAAAGCAAGCAACGAAGCGCAGATCGCAAAGAAAATTTTAAGCCCGCTGGAAACGCTGAAGGCGCCGATAAAAAATACCTGAAGTGTCAGCCATTCGCTGACAAAACCGTTTAGCGGCGGAAGCGCAGATATCGCCATGGCGCCGAAAAGAAAGGCCAAGGCTGTTTGGGGCATTTTTTTAATTAAGCCTCCAAACTTTTCCATATCGCCTGTCCCAGTTGCTTTGTAGACACTGCCGGCGCATAAAAATAACAGGCCTTTAAAAATCGCGTGATTAATCAAATGATAAAGCCCCACAGAAAGTGCAAGCACGGCTAAAACAGTGAGTTTAAGTTTTATAAAAACCATTGAAGCGCCGATACCCAAAAGAATTATTCCTATATTTTCTACACTGTGGTAGGCAAGCAGTTTTTTTAAATCATGCTCCATGAGCGCGTAAATGACTCCAACCAGGCAGGAAATAATCGCAATGATGAGGATTAAATTCCCCCACCATAAACTTTCGATGCCCAAAATAAAAATAATAAACCTGATAATGCCGTAAATTGCGGTTTTAATCATTACGCCGCTCATTAAGCTTGAAATGTGGCTTGGCGCCTGCGGATGCGCGTAAGGAAGCCAGATGTGCAATGGCACAATGCCGGCCTTGGTGCCAAAGCCAATCAGTAAAAATATGAAAACTAAATTTTTCGTAAAAACCGGTATGTTCTGGCAAGCAGCTTTTATTGCTGCAAAATCAAAAGATCCGGAATATTTATACATGATTAAAAAGCTGGCGATGATAAAAGCCGTTCCGATGTGGGTCATGACCAGGTAAATTATTCCTGCAGAAATTGATTTCTCGTTTTTCTGATCAAAGATAACCAGAAAATACGAGAGAAGCGACATCGCTTCCCAGGAAATAAGAAAAATAAGCGCGTTGTTAACGGTTACGACAAAAAGCATAGAAACAATGAAAGCCGCAAACAGTACCCACCCGTACAGCCTCTTTCTTAATGAATATTCGCCTTGCAAATAACCGACGGAATAAATCGCCGAGGCAAGAGAAATCAAAAGGATAGTAAATACGAAAAAAAAAGATAAAGGGTCAAGCAAAAAAGCTATACTGGTATTGAATAAATTTAACATCGGTTTTTTATGGATTATATATTTAAAGCCTTAAATCGAGGCTTTTTGCGGTCCAATGGAACACCAGTTATCCATACAGTAACATCCCGCCGAAGCCCATCGTGGCTATCAATAGCCTAACGAAGGGCGAAGGCGGATAAAAAATTGAAATATTGTATACCTTATAAAAGGGATGTCAAGGGTAATTGAAAAAAATTAGATGAGATATTCTTTTAGTTCTTCTTCGTTGCTAGCTTTAACGGAAATTACTTCTTCCTTGAGTTGAGGCATGGTTTTTATTGCGATTTTAACTTCTTGGGTGGGATTGGTATATTTTGCAACAATTTGAGCCGAGATTAATTTTACTTTCTCTTCGAAGTTGCCTCTTAGAATTGCAGTGGGCCCGGGTAATTCTTTTGGCTCAAAGATAGCATCTCCTGCTCTGGCAAGGCCAATAAGCCTTTCGCCCTCTTTTTCGTTTCTTGCCACGATCAATTTTGTTTTTTTGGAAATCCTGAAATGTCTGCCTATTTTTAATAACTCGATATTTTTCATCTCCAATTCAGAGTGCCAGAGAAGATCATTGATTCTTCTTGAAAACCCGGCATCGGTTAAAAGACAACCTCCGGCAGAACAGGGATAATCTTTGATTTCAAACAATTTTGCTAAAGCTATCTGCGGGCTGCGGCTGCGGCCGCTAAAATCCAATAACTTAGCGCGTGAAACCCAGCCATTTTTTTCCGGTATTGTCTCGGGAAGAAGTTTTGCCGACAAAGGCCGCAAAACCAAACCTAGAAGGCCCGATTCTTTCTCGATTGCTATTATCGCATCTTTTCGTTGTGACATCGGACGCTGACCAAGAACCTCGCCGGTTATAACAAATTTTGCGCCGATTTCCTGCATTAATTCTTTGGCCTTACGGAAAGTGAGAATCCGGCAATCTATACAGGGATTCATATGAGAGCCGAACCCGTGTTTGGGGTTTTTTATGATTTCTAAAATTTCCGCAGTTGCATTAATTATCTTTATTTCCAAGCCTAAATCGCGAGCCACTTTAAAGGCTTCGTTGCTGCAACCGGTTGATGAATGCCGGTCGCAGAGGCAAAAAGAAGTTTTAATGTTAAGAACAACGATCTCAATACCCTGTTCTTTGATTAAATTCGCCGCCAGGGTGCTGTCAAGGCCGCCGGATAAAAGCGCTACTGCTTTAATTTTTTCCATTCTTGAGATTTTCTTGTTGCCTTAAATAGTTGTTTTTTGGATAATTTTATAGGCGCGGCCCAAAATATCAATAACCTCGCCTTTTTTTATGCACAACGGCAGATAAAAATATATTATGTTGCCTAAAGGCCTGAGGATTAAATTACGTTTCAACCCTTCTTGATAAATTTTAAGCCCGATGCGTTCTTTTTCGTCAAACGGCGCCTTGCTTTTCCTGTCCTTAACCAATTCTACCACTCCAATCAAACCAATATACCTGACATCACCTACTATTTTCAAATTTCTGAATTTTTCCATTTCTTTATGGAATACCGGGATTAATTTTTTTATTTTTTTCAAAGTCTGTTCTTCTTCAAAGATTTCTAAACTTGCCAGCGCGGCCTGGCAGGAAAGCGGGTTGGCGGTATAAGTGTGGCCGTGATAAAAGGTTTTCTTTTGGGCATAGTCGGCGTAAAAAGCCTTGTATATTTTATCGGTTGTAAGCGTAGCCCCTAAAGGAAGATAACCGGAGGTTATGCCTTTGGAAAGGCACATAAAATCCGCCTTTATGTTTGTGTATTCGGACGCAAACATCTTGCCGGTCCGGCCAAAACCGGTAGCAACCTCATCAAGGATTAAATGAACATTATATTTTTTGGTTAATTCATCAACCCGTTTTAAATACTCAGGAGGGTAGATAATCATTCCGCCGGCGGCAAGAACTAGCGGCTCGATAATCATCGCGCTGATTTCGTCTTTCTTGTTGCTTAATATATCTTCCAGCGGCTTTGTGCACTCTAGTTTACACGTAGCTCGCTGTTTTTTCATCGGGCACCGGTAGCAATATGGCGTGGGAACTTTAAAGGTTTTAAAAAACAAAGGCGCAAACACTCTGTTAAAGAGATTCAGCCCGCTGACACTCATCGCGCCAACCGTATCGCCATGATAGCCGGCATCCAGCGAGATAAATTTATGTTTCGCGCTCTTACCGGTATTTTTCCAATACTGGAAAGACATTTTAAGCGCTACCTCCACAGCGGTTGAGCCATTATCAGAAAAAAATATCTTCGTAAGGTGCTTCGGAGTTATGGCAATCAGTTTTTCCGCTGTCAAAATCGCGCTTTTGTGGGTAAAGCCGGCAAATAAAACGTGTTCGAGACGGGAAAGTTGTCCAGTTATCGCTTTTTTTATTTTAGGATGGTTATGCCCATGGACATTCGACCACCAGCTTGAAATAGTATCGTAATAAAACCTGCCTTTTGCGTCATAAAGCTTAATTCCTTTTGCCCGCTCAAGAAAAATTGGAGGCAGAGCAAGGCAATCTTTCATCTGCGTAAACGGATGCCAGATATATTTCAAATCCCTGTCAATCCAGTTCTTTATTTTGCTATTTTTTTCCATATTTTATTGCCAATGAGGGAAAAACTTTTATCGAGCTTTTTATCGTCATTTGACCAGGGCAGCGTACCAAAGATTTCCGTATTAGTAAATTTTTTTATTATTCTTGGATTATCTTTAATAACTATCCCCTGGCTATCGGGCGAACCGTTAAATACTATACCTAAAATTTTTATTTTTCTTTGTTTAAGCGCTTCGATAGTAAGCAAAGTGTGGTTAATCGTTCCTAATTTATTTTGCGCCACTACCAATACCGGTAATTTTAAATCTTTTACAATCTCGACGATTAATTTTTTCTCATCAAAAGGGACGAGGAGTCCTCCGGTTCCTTCTACGATTACAAAATCAAATTTCCCGGATAACAATTTAAAACTTTTTTTTATTTTTCCGGCACTGATTTTTTTATTTTCCATCCTCGATGACAGGTGCGGCGAACAGGCATTTCTAAAAACGTAAGGCGCAATCAGAGGCAAGTATTTTTCAAGATACGGCCGGTTTTTTTTCATAATCTTAAGGTGCCTTCCAGCATCGCAGGAATAACCATTCCTTGAGCCTGTTTCTATCCATTTTTGGGTTACAACGCGTTTATTTTTTTCAGAAATATACCGTGCCAAGAGCCCGGTAATTACGGTTTTGCCGGTATTGGTGTCTGTCCCGGTAACAAATATAGCCTTCACCCCGCCCTTCCTTTTTTAAACATTTTTCTAGTAAACCTTTGTTTTACCCCAACCTTTCCATATCTTACTGATAAGCATAGTTTGTTTTGGAAAGACGGGGTTCATATTTTTTTACCGCTAACGAATAAAATTTGATAGGTTGCTTTAATCCGCTTAAATTTGTCTAAATAAGCGTCCTCTATTTTTTTTAATGTTCGATGGGTAAAATATTTTTTTCCGTTAAAAGAATTGCTTTGCGCGCCGGTATATTTTATTTTTTTCAGCAAATCTTTAAGGCAATTATGAGTTTGTTTATATTCAATTTCTTTTATAGATATATCCCGGAAAAACTTTTTCATCATAAAATTTATTTCCTCTTTGGTTAAAAATCCTTTGGCGGTAACGTTTGCGCCTTTTAGCACGCAGTTTAATGCCGTATTCAATTCACGGAAGGTGTTTGGCCCAAAGATAGAAAAAGAAATAATACCGTTTTTATTAAGTAAATCGTAATAAACTTTGAGAGCTTTCTCTAAATCGCTAAACCACTGGAAACAAGCGTTAGAGGTAATAAGATCGGCTTTCTCCGAGAGAAGCATTGCCTCTGCGTCTGCGATGACAAATTCTATCTGTTTATTGTTTAATTTTTTTTCGGCGGCTTCAACCATCCTTGCGGATATGTCTACGGCTTTAATTTTTGCTTTTTTAAACTTGGCGCCTAAAAGCCTGGTGTAGTTTCCTGTGCCGCAGCCGATTTCTAAAATTCTATTTATCTTGCCTTCCCCTATCTGGCCAAGAAGTACCTGCGCAGCATTTTCTTGAATATCCGCGTACTTATCATAGACCGAAGCACATCGTGAAAAGTTTCTGATAATTGCTTTTTTATCCATGGTAAAACCACTTTCTAAATTGCGTACTTAAAAAAGGGAGGTGCCCCGCATCTTCCAAGCAAATAAACTCGGCATGAGGAATTTTAGATTTTATTTTGATTGCTTCTTCAAGCGAAACTATCTGGTCTTCTTTTCCATGAAATATTTTTATCTTTGCTAAGCTCATTAAATCTGCGGGGCAAATGGCCGTGCTCGCAAAATAATTGAGCCCGAAAATTAATTCTTTGAGTTCGATTTTTTCAAGATACTCGTTTAAAAGATTTTCTTTAAACCAGTTAAAGGCTTCTTCCCCGTTACCATAAAAACATTCGCGATAGAATTTATAAAGATAAGTGTTTTTATTTTTATTAAGTTTCAATTTGATATCTTCGAGGCCCTTCGCTTCAAACTTCTCGCGGATGCTTAACAGAATAAGCTCATTTATTTTTTGCGGATAATCTTGCGCAAATTCAGCCGCTAAAAACCCGCCTAAAGACCAGCCGAATAAAGAAACTTTTTCCGTTTTTTCTATTTTATCAAAGAGCGCCTTTTTGAAATCAAAAGGATAAAGCGAAGTCGTTAATAAGTAGTTATAATCAAGGTTGAGGCCTGAAAAGATCCTCGAGTCAGTCGCCCAGCCGGGAATTAAAACCAAAAGATCCTTAAAACCTCTGTCGATAAATTTAAATTCTGATTTTGGAAATGTCATCGATGAGCTTTTGTAAAATTTCTTTATCGTGATAAACGGTTAATGAAAACCTGAGCCGCGCTTCATCCCTGGGAACGGTTGGCGGCCTTATCGGCAGGACCCAGTAATTTTTTCCCTGCAGTATTTGGGCAAATTTTTGCACCCTAAAATTATCGCCGATGATTACGGGTATTATCTGCGATGCGCCGCGGGTCTTAAATCCTTTTTCTATCAAGGCGTTACGCAAATAATCCGCCGATTCCAGAAGGTTTTTGCGCCGGTTGGGCTCCTCTTTTATCAAATCAATACTTGCAAGATTGGAAGCCGCAACGACAGGCGGCAACGCGCTTGAATAAATGAAGCTGCGGCAGCTATTAATTAAATAATCGATTGTTTTTTTGGAAGATGCAAGATAGGCGCCGCTTGAGGCAAGGGCCTTACTGAATGTGCCCATGATAAAATCTATTTTGTCTTGGAGACTTTCATCTTCAACCATGCCGGAACCAGTTTTACCGAATATTCCGGTCGCATGCGCCTCATCAACAAGGATTTTACAATTATATTTTTCTTTAAAGCGTACTAACTCGGACAGGGGCGCTTTATCGCCATCCATACTAAAGACGGTTTCGGTAATAATCAAGGCTGCTTTAAATTTGCCTCTTTCTTTATCGAGCAATTCTTCCAAGTGTTTACAATCATTATGCTTAAAGCGGAATAATTTTGCTCCGGATAAAATAATGCCATCAACAATACTGGCATGGTTAAGCCTGTCGGAAAATATGCAATCGCCTTTGGTACAGAGCGAATTTATAATCCCTACATTTGCCTGATAACCCGAATTAAAGACCAGGGCTGCTTCTTTATTTTTAAAAGAAGCTACTTTTTCTTCCAGTTTATGATGCAATTCCAAATCCCCGCTAAGCAGGCGTGAGGCATAAGCCGAGGTACCAAATTTATCTATAGCTTTTTTGGCTGCATCTTTCAGCCTGGGATGGCCTGACAATCCAAGGTAGTCATTGGATGAAAAATCGATATATTCCTTATTATTAAAAAATACTTTGCCCGATTGGCGGGATGAAGCCGGCCTTAATAGCCGCAACAGTCCGGCTTTTTTTCTTTCTTCTAAAAATTTTTCTATTTCTGCCATAACTCGTTTATTTCCTTAAGCAATTTGTAATCTTCTTCTAAGGCCCTGCCCTTTATCGTCAGATAGCCTCCGATAAGCATGCCGTTTGCTCCGGCCATGAAAGCCAGGGCTTGAAAATCTCTAAGCATCGACTCCCTTCCTGCAGCTATCTTGATAATTTTATCTTGCAAAATAATCCTGAATAAGGCTATTGTTCTGATAACCTCGGTGCAGGAAATTGCATTAGTATTTTCCAGCGGAGTACCTTTTATCGGAACCAAGACGTTTAAAGGCACTGAATCAACGTTCAATTCTTTTAAACAAAGCGCCATTTCGATTCTATCTTCTAAGCTTTCGCCAAGTCCGATTATACCGCCGCTGCAAACTTCTAAGCCTGATTTTTTTGCCGCTTTAATCGTATTGATTCTGTCTTCGAATTTATGGGTCGTAATAATTTTTGCAAAATAGGAAGGCGAGGTCTCGATGTTGTGGTGATAACGGCTAAGCCCGGCTTGCTTTAATAATTTAAATGCCACCTCGTCAAGCGTACCTAACGAAGCGCACATCGCAATTCCGATTTTACTGGTTATTTCCTGTATGGCTTCACAAATTATGCTTAATTCTTTTTCGGAAAGATGATCGCCGCTGGTTACGATATCAAATCTCTTTGCTCCGATATCTTTCGCTCTCAACGCAGCTTCGAACATTTCTTTTTTATCTTTAAGAGGGTAGGCCGAAATACCGGTTGCATGAAAGCTGGATTGTGCGCAAAATTTACAATCTTCTCCGCAAAGGCCGCTTTTCGCGTTCATTATATTGCACAGTTCTATCTTTGAACCGACAAATTCCCGCCTTACTTTATCGGCCAGGCAAATTAGTTGAGCGATAGGCAATCCCGAAAGCGAATTTATTTCTTTTTTATCCATGCTTAAGCTTAACTGTTTTTATAACTGGAACCCGCACGGACAAAGCCCGCGGGTCCTTTTTAACCATCAGCCGGATTTTGGCCTGAAATTTAAGGCGGATTGAGGTGATTGCTGCGCCGTTAAAGGTATTATTTATTTTCTTTTAACAAATCCAGTAATTCCTGCAGCTGTTTTGATATTCTCCTAAGCAACTCTATCTGTTCTTGCTGGCAGCGTTCCTGTTTTTCTTGCATTTGTTTTGCTTCATTAGCAAGCTTTGCCATATCACCCAGTTTACTGAAATCTAACATTGTTGAACCTCCTTAGCACGGATAGTTTACAAAATAACCAGTAACCAAGAGACGAGATACAAACAAATTCCGAGCACCAAACTCCAACCATGCGACTCGTTTTCACTCGCTCAGGGTTGTCCTGAGCCTGTCGAAGGACAAATTCTAAATAAGTTCCAAATTCCAATGTTTAAATGACCGAAATGGGTTTTGTTTAGAACATTGGAATTTATTTGGTACTTGGGATTTGGAATTTGGTCATTGTTTGGCCAGACCCTTCCCTATAAAGGTATACAGGGAGGCCTATCCTTCTTTGAAATTATTGTATCTTGGAATTTGGTTATTTCTTCAGCTATCTCTCTTAGTTATCTGTGATAATCTGCGATTTTTATCTGTGTTCATCTGTGGTTAACTTTATCATTTACGTGTGACTTCGATGTTTTTTTCTTTAAAAAATGCGAGCAATTTGTTGATTTCTTTTTCTTTGCCCTCAAAACTTACTATCGCCCAGCCCATGCTTGTCGAAAATGATGCCTCAACTATGCGTACTACGAGGTTGAAATTCTTGATTATGTAGTAAAAGAAAGGTTCATCTTTGTATTCCAAGGGGATATTCAATTCGACTTCCAATTTCATAACCGCCTCCTTAATGAGCACAGTATTTTTTCAAGCCTAGACAGCTCAAAGAACAGGCATGGCGCAGAAAAAATACTAGTGCGAATCAACCCCCACACCAACTTTTGAAACAATTTTACTTTTTTATAAAAACATCCTGCTAACAATTACTTTTTTATCCCCGCAAACTGCCAACACAAAAGTTGGTGTGGGGATTGGCCTCATTTATCATACCATATTTTTGAAGGTTTTGAAATGTTCCTTGGCCAGGTTGAAATAGCCGAATTTCAAATAAGGAAATTGATGTTGTATCGTCTTTATAAGAAAAACTATGCCTTTCGGAAGAAAATCATTATCCCCAATAGTTTCGCAATAATAGTCAGGGTCGATATTTAAGTTGCGTAGTTGTATCATATCAATTCTTGTTGTTTTTATAAATTTGGATAGAGCCCTGATTTGGCCTTGGGAATCGGAAAACCCCGGGAAAATAAACAAATTTACCGAAACGAATTTATTGTATTTTTTGGCTATCTCTATAGATTTTAAAACGTCGCTAAACTTATAATTGTCCGGCCGGAAATAAAGGTTATAAAATTTTTCTATTGGGCTGTTTAAGCTTATGCGGAAAGAATCTATCCCTGCCTTGCAAAGTAACTTTATTTTTTGCGGCACACTGGCATTGGTATTCATATTTATCGTCCCGCGCGAAGTGACCCCCCTTACTTTGCTTATTGCTTCCCCTATATTATTTGCGCAAAGTAACGGCTCTCCTTCGCAGCCCTGGCCAAAACTTATGATTGCTTCTTTGGCAACGCTTAAATGGTTATAGATTACTTCGCTTATTTCTTTAACTTCCGGCAGAAAACTTATCCGCTTATGCGAAGCCACACAATCCGAATCCTGATAAGAAAGACAACCAATACAGCGTGCATTACAGGATTGTGAAGTTGGCAGCGGAGCCTCCCATCTTTTTAAAAAAAGATTTTTTGCCGCAAGGCAATTATAGTTAAGCGCGCAATTGGCAAGATGCTTATATAATCTATTTTTAGGATATTTCTTGAGAAACAATTTTACTGCCGCTTTTATGGCTTTATTGTTATAGAACCCGGGCGACTGGCGCACACGGCGGTCTATCCTTTTAGCGGAAACAAAAATATTTCCCTTATCCATGCCGCAAGCCGTATAAGCCCATAAAGGTAATTTTTGATTTTTAACTTTTATTCCTGCCGGATTATAGAATCTTAAGTAAGCCGGGGGAAGAAATACCCCAAGGGCAAATACTTCTTTTTCTCCAAACCTAAAAACAGGTTCAAATTCGCTGGTTTCCGGGTTAAAACCTACGGGTGCGCGATAGGGAAGGTAAAATAAACTGCTTCCTTCCGGTATTCTTATCAATTCTGCAGCTTCTATCTTTTTGAATAAATTCAAGCTCCCGCCGGCTATTCGCAAATGCGGATGTTTATAGATTTTGCCGTTTTTATCAGAAAATATCAGGTAAGGAAGACCCATGGATATTTTATTTATTTGTATTTTTTACGTAGGCCTTAATCCGTAAAGTAATGAGGTTATCGTGCTCGTCCAGAAGCTTCACCTCTTGCGAGGTAGCTCCGTTATATTCGGTGGGATCAAATTCAATTTCCAATAAAGAGCTGTTTTCTTTCGGTATCACTTTTATTTTAACGCATTCGCAGAGGCTGACTGCGCTTTTTATTTTTTCTTTTATTTCATATTTTCTTTGTATTGTTTGTGCCCCTGAAACTTGCCCCAAATCATACTCTATAATTTTTCCCTGGTCTTGGGCAATGACGGAAGTATAAATGAGAAAAAAAGCGGGTAGTAAAAATCTTATCTTAGCCATAACAAAACAAACCCTAAAAGCAGGAAAAGGAAAAACATCAGCAATTTTATGCCAGACATATTTTTCTTCAGGAAATCGTTGAATTTTTGGGAACTGAATCCAAGAAGAGAAAGCACAAAAACGCATATCAGCGGCAAAATAAACATTAGGTTGTAAAGGAGCAGAAAGCTAAAGGCTTTTAAACGTAAATTTGTGCTCTTTAAAATAATTACTATTGTTGGCAGATAAACCTGGCCGGTACAAACGGCCTCAAGTAAAGAAACAAGGAAACCGACTACTAATGCGCTGGAGCAAAGGCTTACTACGCTTTCGTCTTTTTTATTCCGCAAACGCAAGCCAATTGCTTCATTGATATGTTTTTTAAAAAAGGCTGGCAGCTGCAGGATAAGCCCCTCGGTTTCTTTCGTCTTCTTGAATCTTAAGTAATCATAAAGAGCCAATCCGGAAAGCAAGAAACAAAATCCGGCTATAAAATAATAAAATATTTTTATAATGGTGTAAAAACCTGCCAGAGCATAAAGAAAATTAAAAAACCCGAGGCCGATTAAAAGATAAGTCAGGAATACCGCGAGGCAATAAAAAGAGCCGACATAAATTATTTCGCGGCGCCGGTAGCCATATACCGCAAGGAACGAGACAAAAAATACAATAACCGCAAAAGCACAAGGGTTTATCCCGTCAATAAGTCCGCTCATTATTACCGTAAGTATGGAAATTTTTTTAAATACCTGCGAAAGATCGATATTGACTATTCCCAAAAATGTCTTTTTTGAATTTATGGCAATATCGATTGCTGGAATTAGCCTCTCTTTTATCTCAATTCTGCCCACCAGCAAAGTATTTCCGATTAAAACGGTCGGGACAACTCCATCAATATTTCTTAAACGTAAACTTACCGCCATGAGCTTGGCCAGATTTTCTTTGTTTTCCTGGACATTAAGCTCTTGCCAATTAACTTTGCCGGCATATTTTTCTTTAACAAAAGGTATAAATTCTTTTTTTAATTCGAGGCATACCCTGCAATGCGGCGAATAAAATAAAATTACGTCCGGTTTATTTGTATTTTTCGAGATTCGAGCGACAGGCTTTGGCTCCGGGCTAACAGCTGTGGTATTTCCCCTGGCAATAGGCAGAGCGGTTTTTTCGCCGGAATATGCGTTAAGCGATAGAAGCAATAATAAGAAGGAGATATAAATTATTTTTTTCATGGAATTTTAAAATAATATTATACCCTTAAAATGTAAAACAACAAGGCCATAAAGACAAGCGGTAGCATGCTTAATTTGCGTACCTCCTCTTTCAATGAAACTGACAATTTTTGAGCGAAATACGATTTTAGCCAAAGCAGTTTTTGTGGCGAGGGTATTCAAATGTGAATGAACATTTGGACGGCGAGGATGTTCGAGCCCCGACGAATGTCGGGGAGAGTCCTTCGACTCACTTCGTTCGCTCAGGATGGTGAGCGAGTGAAACGAGTCGAACCATTTCCGAGCCGCCGAGCCACAAAAGAACTTTGGCGTTAAGAAATCGACTCTTTGAGCGAAAAAATTGTCAGGTTCATTCTTGGCGGCGGGTATGAACTGTTTCAAGCGGGGCATAGCACAGGTCAACTAATAATGCCAGCGAGTCCTGTCTTGACTGTTTTCTCACTGCAACGCTCGCCCGCCTCAAGCGGTGGCGGGCTTCGCCCGGAAAAAACTTTTGCTCTTGCCGGAATGTTGGTCGCAGGCAAACCATGTCCGCAAAAGTTTTTTTACGTGCTGTTCGTAAACAGCCAAGACACCAGCTGGCATGCGAAATTTATACAATTTTGGGGATATTACCTAATATAAGTAGAACTTGTGAATAGCATAGTTTATTGTAAAATATAATCTTATGAAATTATGTTTGGCTAAACAGTCCGGTTTCTGTTTTGGCGTAAAAAGGGCGATAAAAATCGCTAAAGAAGAGGCCGGAAAATACAATAATGTGTATATAAAAGGTGACCTTGTCCATAATGAAAAGGTCAGTAAAGACATTGAAAATATGGGCATAAAAAAAGTTTCTTCCCTGAAAGAGGTACCCGCTTCCTCCACTATAATTATCAAGGCCCACGGAGAAGGCCGCTCAACTTACGATGAGCTCAAAAACAAGAAGTTAAAGGTTATAGATGCAACCTGCCCAATGGTAAAAGATATTCACAGGCGAGCCGCGGAAATGGAAAAAGATGGTTATCAGGTTATTATCGTCGGCGACAGGAACCACGAAGAGACAAAAGGCATATTAGGCAATATTGATAAGGGGCTAGTAATAGAAAGTTTCTCTGAAGTGAAAAAGTTTAAAAATCTGCTGGCAAAGAAAATTGGCGTAGTTTGCCAATCGACACAAAACCAAAAAAATATCTCCTCTATCCTTTATGAATTATCTAAATATGTGGAAGAATTAAAATTCTTAAATACCATTTGCCGGCCGACGCGCTTAAGACAGAAAGAAATAGAGGCATTGGCGCAAAAGCGCGCAGCTATTTTAGTTGTCGGCTCAAAGAAAAGCGCAAATACAAAACGGCTTTTTGAAGTGGCGAAAGCGAAAAATAAAAATACTTTTTGGATAACTTCCGCAAAGATTAGTAAACGTAATTTCAGCAAATTTAAATCTATCGGCATAATCGGCGGAGCTTCTACGCCGGTTGAAATCATCGCAAAACTTAAGGAGAAATTGAAATGATTTACAGTTTTAAAGATCAAAACGGAACTTTTACGGTAAAAAACCCGCAGAAATATAACCTTTATTTTCCGCTTACGGACAGAGAAGGCCGCATCTTAAGCTCTATAAGCCCTAATCTTTCCGGGGATATCAAAAAAGATAACGAACATTTTCTTATGCCGCCGGTAAGTATCGAGGATTCAAGGAGCAATCTTTTGTCGCGCCGGGATTTTTTTCTTAAAACCGGCAATGAAATAATCAGGATTTCCGAGCCACACAACGATACTCTCGAATGCGGCTTCCTCTACCATCAATTAACTAAAGAAACTGGCAAGCTCCATATTGAAATACTAAATTTCGTCCCGCATGATTTAGGCGTGGAAATAATGCAGATAAAGGTGAAAAATCATTCGCAAGATGAAGTAAAAGTTATACCAACATCCTTTATCCCGGTGTATGCCAGGGCGGAAAAAAATTTGCGCGACCATCGGCATGTCGGCTCGCTTCTAAACCGGATTGAGTTGGATAAAAACGGTATTTATGTGAAGCCAACAATGATTTTTGATGAGCGCGGCCACCGGATAAATAAAACCATATATTTTGTGCTCGGCTTCGAAAGCAACGGCCAAGGCCCAATTGGACAATTTCCTACGCTTGACTATTTTTACGGTGAAGGAAATTTATTTAATCCGGATGCTGTAACAAAAAATACCAAACCGGTGATTGTGAAAAAACCGGAATTTGACGGTAAAGAAGCCTGTGCCGCATTCAGATTCTCCGAAAGTACATTAAAACCCGGGCAGGAAGCGGTTTATTGCCTGATTATGGGTATTGACGATAGCCGTGATAATATCAAAAATATTTTCTCAAAAGTTAATTCCGCGGAAAAAATAGAAAAAGCTTTTACGCAAACTAAGAATTATTGGTTAAGTTTTCTTTCTAACCTTGAATTTGATTTTAAGGATATTGATTTTAACGGTTGGCTTAAGTGGGTAAAATTACAGCCAACCTTGCGGAAACTTTTCGGCTGCTCCTTTCTCCCTCATTTTGATTACGGAAAGGGCGGCAGAGGCTGGAGAGATTTATGGCAGGACACGCTTACGCTGCTTCTTACCGAACCGGCTAAAGCAAGAAATTTACTCCTGCATAATTTTAAAGGCATACGCATCGACGGCTCAAATGCGACAGTCATTACTGGCCAGGGCGATTTTATCCCTGACCGTAACCGTATCAACCGCGTCTGGATGGACCACGGCGTCTGGCCGCTTCTTACTTTGAACTCTTATATCCACAGAAGCGCTGATTTTGGCATCCTTTTAGAAGAGTTGCCTTATTTCAGGGATTGCCAGTTAAAACGCGCGAAAGAAATCGATGTTAACTTTTCTCAACCGGATTCATTATTGCGTACAAAAAAAGGCAATATATATAAAGGAAGCGTTTTGGAGCATATTCTTGTGCAAAATCTGGTCCAGTTTTTTAATGTCGGAAAACACAATATTATTCGCCTGGAAAATGCCGATTGGAACGACGGGCTGGATATGGCAGCAAAAAACGGCGAAAGCGCGGCTTTTAGTTTTATGTATGCGCATAATCTTAATAGCCTCTGCGTTCTTCTTGAAGAATTAAAAAAGAAAACAAAAATTGTTTCTTTGTTTAAAGAAATAAAATTGCTTTTGGATAAAACAGTGAATTATAATTCTTTTAAGGAAAAACAAAAATGCCTGGAAGAATATTTCGATAGAGCCGCGGCAATAAGCGGAGAAAAAATGAGGATCAGCATCGATGATTTGATTTCTGACCTGAAAAGAAAATCGCAGCATATGTCCGAATGGCTGAAACTCAAAGAATGGCTTAAGGAAGGATTTTTTAACGGTTATTATGACAATAAAACATGCCGAGTAGAAGGAAAAATAAACGGCAAAATACGGATGATGCTGGCCTCGCAGGTTTTTGCCATAATGAGCGGCATTACTCTCGATACGCAGGTAAAAAAGATTTGGAGTTCAATAAAAAAATATCTTTATGATAAAAACCATGGCGGATTCAGATTAAATACGGATTTTGGTTCTGTTTATCTTGATTTAGGCCGGGCTTTTGGGTTTTCTTACGGCGATAAGGAAAACGGTGCGTTTTTCAGCCACATGTCGGTGATGCTGGCTAATGCTTTGTATAAACGCGGGCTTATCAAAGAAGGGTTTGAGGTAATAAACTCTATCTATAAAATGGCAACCTCCGACAATGCCAAAATCTATCCGCTTATCCCCGAATATTTTAATGGCGAAGGCCGCGGTCTTTACCTTTATCTTACCGGTTCGGCAAGCTGGTATATCTATACTTTGCTTGAAGAAGTACTCGGCATGAAATTTAAGTGCGGAGATTTACTGATTGAGCCAAAATTAATTAGGGAAAATTTCTTTGGCAAAAGTATCGAATTTAAATTTACGCTTAACGGTAAAGAAATTAAGGTTCAGCTCATGAAAACCGGTAAAAACGAATGCTGCCTGCTAAATGGCAGAGAAATAGCAAAAACCGGTGGAAAATATCTGGTAAATAGAAATGTCCTTCTTAAGGAAAATAAAATTATAAAAGTATACCTTTCTTAAAAACCAGGGGCCTCTCTTACTAAAACCATGAAAAAAATTCTTGTTGTATTAATAATATTGCTTGTCCTCTACCTCTCGTCGAATTACCTCTTAAACATATTCCTGCCGGAAAAAATAGATAAAGCCGCTAAAGAGTTTGTTGCAAGCCATTCTGACAAAAGGATAAAAATAGCGCGCATAGAAGTAAATATTATAAAAGGCGTGCTTTTAGATGGCATAACAATCCTTGAAAGCGATAATAAAACACCTTACCTTAAAATAAGCAAGGTCTCGCTAATGCCTTTTTACCCTTCCATTTTCACCGATAAAAAAATATTCTTTTCCGTCAGCATGGAAGGTATCTATTTTTCACTGAAAAAACATGCTGATAATACTTTTAATTTACCTAAATTAATATCTCCCGGAAAGATCCGGCAAACGATACCGGAAAAAAGCGAAAAACCTGCTGCGGCGGCCAAAGGAAAAGAAGATTTTTTTCTGGCCAAAAGCGTTTCCATAAAGAAATTAAATATAGATTTTGAAGACGAGAAGGTAAATTTTAAGAAAAAATTTAACGATATTTCCCTGTTTGCTGAATTTACTGCTCTATCTAAAATAAACCTGAAATTAAACCTCCCTAAACAACTCGCCGTAAAGGCTATTTATGATATTAAAACAAAGGAATTAAACGCGACAGCTTTTTTGACGCAAATACCTTTAAATGATTTCACGCCTTATTTAGGAGGCATAATCGTTAAAGACGGCTCAATAAGCGAGGGAGAAGTTACAATTTCGGGAACAGAAAATTACTTAGTTAAAGGTGCGCTGAAAATAGAAAATATATCCGCAATAAAGAATGAATCACAATTCAAAGGCAATATCGGTGCGCAGATAAAACTTTCTTTTCCGCAAGGCGGAGTTGACTACGACATAACCGGTAACATCAATAAAGGCACGCTAAAACTTGCCTCTTATCTCGATAGTTTGAATTCAATGAATGCCGGATTTGTTTTCAATAACGGCCGGCTGCAATTCCCTAAGCTTGAGGCTGATTTTTATAAAACAGAGGCCGGCGGCGATGAGAAAACTAAAGCGAAAATACACATAATCGCAAAGGCTGATGTGAATTTTGATAAATCAGAAGTTTACCTGGAAGCTTCAAGCCATCAAACAATCGCAAATACTCTTGACACCCTTAAAGACGCAAAAATTGAAGGATTAGTTTTTCTTGATGGCCTAAATTATAAAGGCGGCGGGGATATCGATTTAAGCGGTTCACTTAAGGCAAACTTCAAAAATAAGGCTTTCGAATATTATCTGGATTATAAGATAGCCGGCGCTAAATATGGCGATTTTAATAATATAAATGCCGAGGGTTTTATCAAAAAAAATAAGCTTGTCGTTGAAACTTGCTCGTTAAATTACAAAAATACCCCGTTAAATATCAAAGCTGATATTCAAAATTTTAGTAACCCCTTGTTTAACCTGCGCTTAAATAGCGGCTTTCTGGAGATGACGTTAAGCGGCCGGGAGCAAAAAGAATTAACCGCCATAGAAAACCTGGATATAAAGACAAAGAAATCGCACATCGCTTTAAAAGGCACCGTGGATGCGAAAAAAGAAAAAGCTATGAAATTTGATGGAGCCGCTGATGTAGATTGTAAAGAAATATTGTCCATATTAAATAAATACAATATAAAAGCCACCTTTCTTTCGGAATTAAATCCAGAAGGGCCTTTAAGCGCCAAATTTATAATCAGCGGGCCGCTTGAACCTCGAGATTGGCAGGTTAAATTAGCCGGGCTTAGCGATAAAATGAAAATCCACGGTGTTGATGTAAGTAATTTGAGAATTGAATTTTATCGTGACAGGGATGTATTAATTGTCAGCCCTTTGGCCTTTGAAAGTTGTGATGGAAAAATCGACCTGCGCATTAAAATCGACTCAAAAAATGAGAGGCGGGTCGTAAACTTCATCGCCGATGAAATAGATTTAGCTCTGCTTGCTAAACAGCTTGATTTGAAAAGCAAGAAATTAAGCGGTATGTTATCGCTTGAGGCGGATTTCGAAAATAAAGGCCTGAAAAAATGGGATAAGCTTGACGGTTCGGGCAAAATTTCCATCAAAGACGGCAATATCTGGGAAATAAATTTTCTCCAAGGCCTGGGGAAATTTCTTTTTATCCCCGAGTTTGAAAAAATAAAGTTTGATGATGGCAAGGCCGACCTGATATTTAAAGGCGAAAATGTTGTTTTTGAAAATATTGAATTAAATTCTTTGCAGATGGCCTTAAAAGGGAAAGGAAGAATTTCGCTCGAGGGAGATTTAAATTTTCTTCTCATTTGTGAACTCAACCCTAATCTTGTTTCGTCTTCTCAAAGCCTGCAGAAAATCTTTACTACTGTTTTAGGTCAGACCGCTCTTTCTATTGAGCTGAACGGAACGGTAAAAAAACCTACCTATAAGGTGCGGCCGGCAATATTTTCCGACCTCAATGGCTTCGAGAAGATATTTGATGATATATTTAAGGAAAAGAAAGATTAAACTTGTTTTTCGAGCCGCTTTTTAATTTCCCTATAGATATAGGAACTTTTGCCTTTAATCTGGTCAAGGGCCCGCAAAAAATATTTTTTCGCCCGGACTTTATCGCCAAGATGCCAATGACTGTCGCCCAGGCTAAAATTCGCTTCAACCCTGCCGTTTTCAAGCTCCAGAGCTTTTTCGAAATATATGATTGATTGCCGGTATTTTCCAAGTGTGTTTAAAAGCCAGCCTTTGTTATGATAAAGCGAAGCGCGGTTCTGGCTTTTTCTGATGCCTTCGTCAAAAGCGGCCAATGCCCGGCTGTATTTGCCCAGCTCCGCAAGGCAAACTGCCTTATCGTTATAGCTATAGCCGTCGCCGGGGTTTAACTTCAGGCAAAGATTAAGATAGCGCAGAGCTTTTTCAAACTCTTCCTGGATGATGAATTTTTGTGCGGTGAAATAGAAAAGATAGAAATAATCGTTGGCCTTTCTTGCCGCTTTGATACATTTGGCGGCTTTTTTCTTTGCTTGTTCGAAATGGAAATAAGTTATCTGCCTGTCTAAAAGATCCCGCTCTTTTTCAAAATCTGCCCCTTTGTTCATTTGGTACAAAGGATTCCCCCCGCATCCTTAGAAACCTCGATAATCCTGAAGCCGGTTTCCCTAAGTTTTTTCTTTATTTTTGAAGGAAAATCAACGCCATGGCTTACTTTATAAAGCGGCGCGTAATGGAACAGCCTGCCTTTACTTTTAAGCACCCGGTAAAGTTCTTCATAAAACGCCAGGCTAAAAAGCTCCGGAGCAAGCTTAAAAGTCGGCGGATCATGAGTTATACAGTCAAAGTATCCCTCGCTAAATTCCTTTATCCCTTCCGCCACATCTTTTGTTTTTACCTCTATATTTTCCCGGGAAAAAAGCGCGCTGGATAAAGGGTTCTTTTTGGCAATCAATAAAACATTTTCGTCTTTTTCAAAAGTTATAACTTTTTTTGCTGAATTTGCCGCCATAATCGCACTATAACCAAGGCCCATACAGGTATCAAGAACTATGCCGTAGGGTTTTAAAAGATTTAATTTTGCTTCGGTATCATGTTTTGGCGAAGTCAATTTATGCATCGGGACCGAACTTATGGAAATCGTTGGCCAATCATCTGTGGGGGTTAGTTTATAGAATTTATTTGTACTTTCAGAGAAATAAGCAATGGGGGTAACGGTTTCTCCTTCGATGGCATAACAAAAATTTTCTTTCACCTTCTCGTTAAGGGAAATGACAACACTTTTCCCCAGGATTACTTTATTTTGAATTTTCTGGGCCGCAACTTTTGTCAGGCCAAAATCCAAATTTAATTCGAAAACGCTATTATTTTCTTGCTTTAATACGAAACCCCATTCTTTTTTAGTTATAATCATAGAGATATTATAAGCTTATTGCCGGCTTATGGAAGCTAAAAATAAGAAAGATCAGGTAAGGGTTTGGTATAAAGCCCTTGTAAAATATAGATAATTGAAATCTCTTGACAAGAAAATCTTAGGCTATACAATATTAAAAGTGGTTGAAAATATTAACTTTTTCAAATGAAGCAGCAAATTTTCAAGCCGTAGGCGCAGAAAGGTTGCGTAGCTGAATTTGACCCCCACACCAATTGTTGGGTCAAATATATAGGGCTTTACAATTGGTGTGGGGGTAATTCGCTAATGCATTTTTTGCGCTTCGCTTAAAAAATGCTAGCTCATTAAAGTAGGAGGTGACTAGATGAACAAGGCAGAATTAATCGAAGCTGTCTCAAAGAACACCTGCACCAAGAAAGAAGCCCAGACAGCAGTAGAATCAGTCTTTGATGCGATTAGAGGATCTCTTAAGAAAAAAGATCCGGTAGCCATTTCCGGTTTCGGTACATTTAAAGTAAAAGAAACAAAGGCCAGAATGGGAAGAAACCCAAAGACAGGCGAATCAATTCAGATTCCTGCGAAGAAAAAAATAGCTTTCAGAGCCTCAAAGGATCTAAAAGCCATACTTTAAATTAAAAAGTTATCTAATAAAAAAGGCGCATTGCAAAATGCGCCTTTTTTATCGCCTTTTCCTTGTAGCCCGCGCTAAAATCTTGATTTCTATAGAATGATCGCTGTATACTCCACTTATTTTAAGACCTTCAAAAAAACTCTTAAGCAGCTTTTGATTTACGAATTTTTCCGGAAAAAAGCAATAGGTGAAACTTTTAGCGGAACTTTTTTCCTCTACCCTGAAAATCGTATGCTCAGTAAGCATTTTTTGCATGAGTATCAGCCCAAGCGTGCGCCGGTCAATTTTTTTATCGGAAGAGATGCCATGAGGATTTATTTTGATTTCCCTGGTCTTTTCCTTAAGAAAATCCGGAAAACCATTGCCGTTTAAAGAAAATATGTCTATTACCTCCTTTAAAAAATTTATAATTCGTGCAAAGTAGAAGACAGAAAATATCTTATCGCGAGGAATACTTTTATCAAAACAGGCGCAGGAACTTCGAAAAAATCTATAATCTTCGCGGGTAATCGGGAATTCTTTCTTAAGTGCGCTAAAGAATTTGCTCTCGATTACCGGATAAAATATGCTGGGGCCAAGATACACTCTTTCTTTTGCCAGCAATTTCAGGTCAGAAAGGCAGCTTTTTACATCCTGATGCGGCAGAGAAACGATAAAATGCACTGTTGCCGGCATTTTTTTTCCTGCCATTTGGGTGACGAGCGAAAAAATATCGCCGGGCTTTTCTTTTCGCCGGGCTTCTTTGCGTAATAACTTATCACTACTTATAATTGAAAGGTCTATATGAGTAAGGCCGGCCGAAAACAGCTTTTCCTGCAGATTCTTATTTAACCCTTTGGCTAATAATCCATTCATAAAGGAAATCTTTATCTTGCCGTTAAACTTCTCAATCAATAAATCCAGAATCTTTTCGAATTCCGGGTTTAAATTGATATTGTCATCTTCAAAATCAAAATGCCTTATGCCGGTTTTGTGCATCTCTTCTATTTCCCTTAAAACATTTTCTGCACTGCGGGTGCGGAATTTCTCTCCTATCGCGCAGAAACCGCAACTCAAGCTGCAGCCCCTTGAAGAAATAAGCGAAGCGCTGGTTAAACCTTTGAATTTATAAAACGAATTGTCGATGAGAGTCCTTTGCGGAAAATTTAAAGTATCCAGCTTTTCTATTAATGCGATATTTTCATCGATTATGAGTTTACCTTTTGCTCTATAACACAGGCCGCGGATTTTCTTTATTTTTCCGTTCTGCATAGCGGCGCACAATTCCCTAAAGCTTTCTTCGGCTTCGCCCCTGATTAGATAATCTATTTCTCTATTCTTTAAAACAAAATCCGGTATTGCGGTGGGAACGCGGCCGCCGATAACCGTTACGATGCGCTTATCGACACTCTTAGTAATTTGCGCAATTTTGCCTGCACTGTCATAATAAGGTAAGAAGTTCGAAGATATACCTACAACATCGGGAAAAAAATCCTTAATCCTCTGCCTTATTTCTTCGGAACTTAAACCGAAATAATAGTAATTTGAGAAAAGGCGGAATGGTGATTTATTTTGTTGGTAGTATTTCACAAGGTACCTAAACTCCTGCGGGATTTTTAGGGTTGTTTTTCCGCTTTCAACCGGGCAATTCAAAACCCCGGCCGTAAAACCGGCTGTTTCTAGAGCCGCGGCAAGATAAAGAAGCCCGAGAGGGTAAGCTCGCTGCGGCGTGAAATAAAAATCTTCGACAGGCGGATTTATAAGGAGAATTTTCATGAGGCTGTTATAAAATAATCAATAACCAAGATACAATAACCAAACAATGACCAAATCTCAAATTCCAAGCACCAAATAAATTCCAATGGCCAAACGTCCAATGTTTAAAACACTTCAGGTTTGGAATTTTGGTTATTGAATATTGGAATTTGGTGCTTGGAATTTGTTTGTATCTTGTACCTTGGTTGTTGGTTATTTCATAATTATATAGAGATTTTTTTAAATTTAGCAATATAAAACGCCTCCATAAATTCGTTCGGCAGGATTCGCCTGGTAAGTTTACAAAAGGGAGATAAATTCCGGTTATTATAATGCGCAATGCCTTTAAGCACGTTATTTAACGGGATATCTACAGGTACAACTTCTATTTTGTCTTTGAATTTATTGATAAACCAATCTACCACCTCTTCATTTTCTTCCGGAGAAAATGTGCAAGTAGAATAAACAAGACTGCCACCTTCTTTGAGAGCGAAAAATGCCGAATGGAGCAAAGTTCTTTGCTTATGCATCAGCTCCTTTACCTTTCTCTCGTTCCAGTATTTATAGCTTCTGGGATTATTGAGATCAAATAACCCCTCTGCAGAGCATGGCGCATCTACAAGCACATGGTCAAAGTATTCGGGAAATTTTTTCCTCGCCCAAAATCCGTCTTGAGCATAGGTTTGAACATTATTTGCTCCCTGAATCTTTAAATTAGCTTCGAGTTTGCAATGCCGGATATGCGCTTTTTCAAATGCAACCACCTCTGCTGCTTGAGCAAGCGAGGCTATTTGCGTAGTTTTCGCGCCTGGAGCGGCGCACAAATCGAGTATCTTTTCACCGTTTTGGGGCGAGAGCACAACCGGCGCAAGCATGCTTGAAACGTTTTGTACATAAATCATCCCGTTCTGATAAAGGGTGGTTCTTTGCAGCTCGCGTAAAGGAACTTTTGAAAGGAAAGCGCCTTTTGGAAATGGAAGCTCTCTAAAACTTACCCCTTCTTTAAGAAGGGCTTTTCTTAAACTAACCAAGTCTATCTTCAGATAATTTATTCGGAAAGATGTTGGTTTTTTATAGAGAAAAGTGTTTAATACGTCCTGAAAATGGTTGGGATAAATACGCATCAACTTTTCAACAAAGCCTTTTGGAAGTTTAAAAAATATTTCCCGCATTAAAACTCCTTATTTTAGTTTTCGTTTGATTCTGATAGCTGTCAATAAAGCGATGCCAAAATAAACAAGCGTTAAGATAGACATGAAACTATTCTCGCGATAATAGGCGAGCATCTTCTCCATAGAAAAACCTCCGATTGCCGCGAGAATAAATTGTATCCAGAATATCCTCAACGGTGATCCCAAAATAACCGCGCAGAGATATTTTCTAAAAGAAACCTTGCTTAAACCAAAGCCTACATCCAAAACTCTGTTAGAAGTTAGGGGTATGAAGCGAAGGAGAAATATCCACCGAAAATCCATATCGGAAACTTTTTCGTAAAACTTATGGAATTTTCCTTTCAATATACGCGCGGCAAATTTCATGCCGAAAAATCGGCTTAAATTAAAGAATATTACGGCATTTATGATTTCGGCTAGGTATATAAGCAGGGTGCTGATATAGGCGCCAAACATAACCGCGCCTATTGGCTTAAGCAAGCTTTTTACATCGGCATAAAAGACAAAATTAGCCAGAATATAAAACACGATAAAAGCAATTGCGGCATAAAGATGCGGGATATTCTTTAAAGTCAAATTTAGTTTCTCCATATTAGCCGAGAGTCTGCCGCCCAGCCAAACAGAGACACAAATAAAGGCAATAAAGATAGCTGCCTTCAGGAAAACCCCTGAAATATTTTTTGTTTTTTGGTTCATCATATATAAATAGTTTATCCGGTAATCCGGGTATCAAGAGATCAGGAGATCGGGATACCCGGATAACCGGATTACCTGGCCCCGGATAGCTGGTTTACCGCATAAACTTAACTCCAGGAAG
>JAJYOP010000014.1 GCA_021796115.1 bacterium | reverse complement strand
TTGGCTATGGCTCAATGCCGAGGCGTTTCCACAAAGATTAGAGGTATCTTCGAGGTAACTTTTAAATTCGTCTTTTTTAGTTTTTATAATCATTGTAACCGCCGATTGCATAGATAGAAACCATGGATGACATAGATAAAATTCAGAATCATTTCTTTTCTGTTCTCTGTATTCTGGTTTCTTTTTTAATTAAGCGACCAGGCAGGAACTTCAATGGTAGTTTCTACTGTTACTCTAGGATTAGTAAAGGGGTCTTCAGCTTGCGCAGGGTTAAACATTAATTCAATATGAACTGGCACAGAGTTGCCCACTGGCGCAGATACAACAAAATTTGTAGCCCGATTGGTTAAAACTTCTGGTAAGCCAACACTTGGTGTTCGAGTTATCTGATTACCGATAAAAGCATAGGTAACTGTCTGGTCTGTGCCTGGAGTGTATACACCGTCATGGTTTGAATCTAATAACATTGTCATACTGGTACCACCGGCGCCTATGGTAACCGCCGGAGTATTCGCGTTTCCTATGGCATTAAGCGCATCTTTTGCGATGCGATCGATAATCAAAGTTGCTTCATTTGTTACTTGGGTCTTTGTTTCGGAGGATCTAAACATTTGCCTGCTGGCTAGATCGAAAGAGGCAACGCCGGCTATTATCACCCCTATCAGTGAAATGGCAAGAATTAATTCCATGAGGGTAAGCGCTTTATTTTTCATGCGACTTCTGTAAAAATAATATTCTTTTCCTTGCTATTTAATTTGTAGGATAGGTTATGTTTACGGTAACCTGACGATATTCTTTATTGATAGCGCCTATGGTCACATTTTGTACGGTGTAAGTGTTGGGGATTACAGTGCCATAACCAAAATTATCAATCGTTGCGTTAGCGACATTGTGAACGCCTGTCGATAATCCACCCGTATCCCAGGTATCTGCCCTTACGTCTTGATACAAAGAATTTAAAACTTGCCTATCAAGGTTTGTTGAAACCACGCGCCTTGTCGCACGGGAAATATAGCGTTTAACGCCGACAAAAGTTGCGATGATACCGCCAAAGATAAGGGCAAGGATAATCAGGCCCACGACAACTTCCATTAAAGTAAACCCCGCTATCAAAGTTTTATATTTTGATAACGGGGTTGTTTTTTTTGCAAATTTTGCCATGCTGGTTAAATTAAGGGCATCCGCCTATGACCGCCTCGCTCTCATCATTCGCAGGATTATCCGTATCCAATCTTATTCGATAACTATTGGGTATATCTGCAATTTGTGGCGTGGCCAAAGCACAGGCTGTATTTACACCTGCATTGGGAACAGTGTAAACCCATGTCGGACTAGCTGGCGTAGGTAAATTCAAACGTAATATGTCATTACAATTTCCGTTATTAGCACAGGTAACAAAAGTGTTGCTTTCGGCGCGATAAACCTCTTCTGCGTGCTTAATCAACAGCAAAAGGCTTTGCGCTTCTCTTATTCTTGCGTTTGCTATCGTCTTTCGGAAGCTAGCAATACCGATGCCTGCAAGAATACCAATAAGCACGACCACCACTGTCAATTCCATAAGAGTCATTGCTTTTTTACGCAGTTTAAACATACTTTTTATTACTTTCTAAATTAATTTCCTATCGCTTATTGCTGCCCTACTGGCGGACAAGCTATAGTGCCACCTGCGGTACAGGTTATATTGCCGTTTCCTGCGATACTTAAAGTATACCCTCCACTTCTTAGAATATCAGCAACGGAACTGGCAGAACTTTGGGGGTCCGTTACTGGGTGAAGAGTGATGGTAGTAAAATATTTCAAGTTTGACACATCCACATCAAGATCGCTCATAGCACTAGTGGTTTGGTTACTGGAATTTGTCAACGCATATCTTAACTGAGCATTTCTTAATGTGCCGAGGGCTCCTACTCCTTCAGCGGCTCTTCCCCTTTCTGCGACTTTAAAAAATTGAGGTAGGCCTATCATCGCAAGAATACCGATGATTATAACTACCACAATCAGCTCCATGAGCGTGAAACCTTTTCTCATAAAACACCTCCCTTTTTCTATTAATACTTATAAGCCCACACTTAATTTATACCATTATCTTATTTGTGCGTCAAGCCAAATAAGTTAAGCTAGTCCAGCATTTTTAGAAAGGATGATTTTCTTTTTTTATTCTCGCGCTAGACTTATTTACAAATAATTACATTCCTCCACCGGTGGCAATCTTAAAGAGCGGCAAGAATAGCGATATGACAATTGCGCCGATAACAATACCCAAAAGTAAAATCATTATCGGCTCAAAAGCAACAATTATACGCTCAACTCTTGTAGTAAGTTCTTTATTGTAATGAAGGGATATTTTTCTAAAGATTTCGGGCATCGTTCCGGTTTCTTCACCTATCTTTGCCATTTCCGAAATAAGCGCAGGAAAAATATTCAATTTGCTGAATTCCCTTGATAGGGAAGCGCCATCCTTAACCCTATTTTTCACGAAAAGAATATTCTTCTCTAAGATAGTATTGCCTATGCCCCTTGCGGCAATTTCCAAAGCATACACTAGCGGTAATCCGCTGTCTAAAAGAATATACATGGTTGAGGTAAACCGATCTAAACAAAACAGGAAAACTAATTCTCCTATCAAAGGTAATTTCATGCTTATTCTATCTCTGGTTTCCTTTGTCTCCGGCCGGCGCATAAACATGATAAAACCTGCAATAACGGCAGCTAGCCCTATCAATACAAAAATAAAATTCTTATCGACGAAGGATGCTATCGCGAAAATAATTTGGGTAGGCAGGGGGAGTTTTACTCCGAAATCGCGGAATATCATAACAAACTTTGGCAATATAAATTTAAAGAATATAAAAACAGCGGCGATCATGGCTCCTATCAATATGATAGGATATATTAAGGCACTGATTATTTTTCTCTCAAATTCCATCCTCATATCAAGATAATCGGCTAATTTGTCCAAAACTGTCGGTAAATTTCCCGAGGCTTCGCCGACTTCAACGATTGCCTTCCAGAGCGGCGAAAAAACACCGGGATATTTGGCAATTGCCTCTTTAAATGACAGCCCTTCTTTTATATGCTGGCTGCACTCTTTTAATACCTTGCCGAGTTTAGCGCTCTCGGTTTGGGAAGATATTATTTCAAGGCTCCTTAAAAGAGTTACTCCGCTTGAAAGCATAGTTGAGAGGTTGCGCGATAAGAAAACCATGTCATAGAGCTTGACCGAAGAGCGATAACTTTGTTTGTGGGAACTAAAAAAAGCAAGGAAAGATTTTTCCTGCTCGCCGCGTACTTCGTTTACGGAAATTATGAACAAATTCCTGCTTTTCAGCTTAGCTATAAGTTCATCGCGCGAAGCAGCATCTTCGATTTCTTTAATTGTCTTGGCCTCTTTTGTTTTGGCTACGTAACTATATTTAGGCATATATTTATATTATATCAGTAAACTGTCGCTACTGACAATATTTCTTCTAAAGAAGTGATGCCCTCTTCCACTCTTTTAATGCCGCTTTCTAACAGGCTAAGGGCTCCTTTTTTCGAAGATATTTCCATAATCTTTGCTGCTGCAACGCCTTTATAAATGGCATCCCGTATCTCTTCATCGACAAGAATTACCTCGCTAATCAGGCTGCGGCCTTTATAACCGATAAAATTGCACTTTTCACAGCCTTTGGACTTATATATTATAGGAGAATTTATGGTTATGCCTCCGGGAAACTTTTCTTCCTTTACTTCGTATGATTCTTTGCAATGATTGCATAATTTTCTTATCAACCTCTGCGCGACAATTAAACGCAGAGAACTTGCAACTAAATATGCGGGTATACCTATATCTATGAGGCGTGTTATGGTAGAAGGCGCGTCATTAGTGTGAAGCGTTGAAAGCACGAGATGGCCGGTAAGCGCTGAACGGATGCATATTTCTCCTGTTTCTAAATCGCGGACTTCTCCGACAAGAATTATGTCCGGGTCCTGCCGTAAAAAACACCTTAAAGCATTAGCAAAGGTAAGGCCTATTTCCGGCTTTACTTGAACCTGGTTTATGCCCTCAAGACGGTACTCAACAGGGTCTTCGACCGTAAGAATGTTCAGAGTTGGCGAATTCAATTCGCTTAAAGCAGCATAAAGTGTGGTAGACTTGCCGCTTCCTGTAGGTCCGGTCAACATAATAAGCCCGTAAGAGCATGCTATGCCTTTTCTTATTTTTTCTAATTCTTGGGGCAGGAAGCCCAGCTTTGCTAAATCAAGAGGCACGCGGCTTTTATCTAAAATTCTCAAAACTATTTTCTCTCCATAGATAGTTGGAAGCGTAGAGACGCGTAAATCAATAAGCCTTTCCGCAATTTTTACCATAAACCCGCCATCTTGGGGGAGCCTTTTTTCGGCGATATCCATTTTCGAAAGTATTTTGACGCGTGAAATAATAGGTAAATACAAAGACGCGGAAGGCGAAGGCATCTCATACAGCACTCCGTCAATCCTATATCTTAAACTCAGTTTATCATATCTTGGCTCAATATGAATATCCGAGGCCCCATCTTCAATCGCCTGGCGCACGATTAAATCTACCAGCTTTACTACAGGAGCTTCTTCTGCCTGGGCAATAATTTTGTCAAGGCTTAAATCAGTTTCTTCGGAAAATAACTCCTTTATGCCGCCGGAGGTTGCTTCATCTTCCCCGATATCCATAGCCTGGCGGAAAACGCGCTCTTTGCCGTAAAAATTTTCAATGGCTTTAAGGATGTCGGAACGGGTAGATATTACAATATTTATTTCACAACCGGTAAATTTTTTAAGGTTGTCGATAAGGATTAAGTCAAGAGGGTCAAACATTACAACGGTAAGAGAATTAAGGCTGCGCGAAAGCGGCAATACAAGGTTGCGTGTTCCGAAATCATAAGGGACTAACTCTTCTAAATTTTGATCAGGGGCTGGTTTAAGTTTTCCGGAGGCTAAAGAAATGTAGGGTATGGATAACTGTTTGCTCAGGGCAATAACAATCTGCTCTTCGCTTACATATCCTAACCTTAAAAGAACCTCGCCAAGTTTTCCGCTCTCTTTCTGCTGGAGTAAAATAGCTTCATTGAGCTGCTCTTTGGTAATTACCCCTTCGGAAACTAGTATGTCACCTAATCTTTTGTATCTTGCCATTTTAAAATTACGTGTTTCTGGCTTCTTTAAATGTGTTTAACCTTGTGATAAGATTTTATCTTTAGCTGAATTTTGACAAAAGACAACAGCAATAAATTAGGTAATATGTTTAACGAGACAGCCTATCCATTGCCATATTCATAAGTTCCATTCGTGATTGATCCTGCTCCCGATAAGGAACACTGGCGCTTAGAGTAAGTCTTGGTGTGTCTTCGACTATCTTTGGCGTAAGAAAAACGAGTAATTCCCGTTCGCTCTTGTTCTCATCTCTATAAGTAAATAACTTGCCCACAAAAGGTATATCGCCAAGCAAAGGCACTTTTGTTACGCTTTTTATAAGTTTATTCCTTATCATCCCGCCCATGAGTAATGTTTCGCCGCTATTTAAACGCAGGACTGTTTTTGCTCCTCTCTCTTCAGGGTTTTTAACAGCGCCGGTTAGGCCGGTAACGTGTAAATCACTGTCGGAAGTATCTCTAGTAAAAACTTCCAAAAATAATGTGATTTGCCCTGTGTCCGTATCCACCTGAGGGGTTACCCTTAATTTAGTTCCGGTTTCTGTCCTCTCTATGTTTGCGCTTATCGCTCCGCCGATTTCTGCTGTAGTACTAGATATACCTATAGCCTCATCAGTTGTTAAATTCACTTCTGCTGTTTGATTGGCAAGAGTAAGGATTTTTGGCCGGGCTAAAATCTTTGTTGTCTGGTCTTGCGCTAAAGCTTGCACCAGCATATTGAAATCACCGGTAGCTATTGCACCATAGCTAAAGGCGCTGACTGGGTTTAGAAAAGGAGAACTCTTGGATGTCCCATCAGGAATAAGTCCACCCAAAGGGAAAGATGTAGATTTAGCCGGGCCTCTATAAGCCGACCCAAAATCATTAGCATAAGTGGCTGTATCTTGGCCATACCTAAATCCTATTTGCTCAAGTAATCCTTTTGTCACGTCAAGCATTTCAACTTCAATTAATACTTTTGTCAAAGGTATATCCAGATTTTTTACTATTTTATCAATCATCTCGAAATTTGCAGGTACATCAACAACAATGATGGAATTAGTTATTGGATCTTCGCTTATTTTTCCAAACTCGGTCAATACTTTCTGAATCGCATTTTTTATACCGACATCCGTGGGTTGTTGAGTTGAAGAAGATGTTGTAGTAGAACCGGTAGTAGAACCAGTGGTTGAGCCGCTGCCGCCGCTAGTTGCAGCAGCCGAAACATTCAAGCTGCTCGCGGTTCCTGGTTGCATTAAATCTGAAATTTCCTTAGTCATGCGTGTAGACGCTACCCTGACATATTTTAGATGATAAATCTTTGTTTTGAGCTCTACCGCAGGTTTGCCCATCTCTTTTACAACAAACATGTTTGCGTCAGGATAATATTCATAAGTAAGATTGTTGGCCTTAAAAATTATATCCATTGCCTCTTTCAAAGGAACTTTGTCAAGATATAAAGTGAGAGTCCTTTCTTTTACCGCTTCCGTCGAAATAAAGTTAAGGCCGGTTTGCTGGCTAAGCATCTTAAGGGTGTCTATCAATTTGGCGCCCTCAAGATCGAGAGAAATAAGTTTTTGCGTACTGCCCAGGAGATAATCTCCGTAAGTATTATCCTGGGGGAAACCTGCATTCAGAGGTATGATTAAAAGGGATAAAATCATCAAAATAATTTTCTTCATTTGGCCTCCTTTTTGCCCGTGACTTTCATTTCAAACAATCTTCCCTCATAAAAAATAGACACTTTATTTTTTTCTATCTTATAAATTTTTGCATCAACATTTTTAAGCGTATCTCCTACTTTATATACCTCTCCGTCAATTATAGTCTCTGGCATATCTGTACCCCATAATACCCCCTCAATGCTTATTGCCGGTGGCTCTACTGCTTTAGGTTTTTCTCCTGTAGACGCTGATTTCGCAGGAAGCAAAGAGTCAAAAGGGTCATTTTTATCTTCTGCCGCGATAGAATAACCGCAAAGAATACTAAAAAATACAATAAAAATTATTGTGCTTCTTATTAACATAATTATTCAAGGACGATAGTGCTTAACAGTATTTCGGCCGACCGGTTATTATTTTGTTCGTTCCATATCCGTAACCTTTCTACCATCACTCTCTTTTCTTCAAGAGACTTTATAAAATTAACCAGATTCGCGTAGTTATCCGTAGAGGCTCTTAAGCTTAAAGATGCATTTATATAGAAACTTTCGTTTCTTTTTGTAGGGCTCAAGGAAGACACATTGATATTATATTTCTTTGACTGCTGGTCAACAAATGTTTTAAACTCCGTGGGGTCTTTAGTAAAAAAACCTTCCGCTAATTTATCATAAGAAAGGGTCGCTTTGTTCCACCTTTCTATTAATAGCCTCCCTTTTTCCAAATCATCCATTTTTATTTTCAAAGCATTAATCTGCGACATGTAACCGGAAACCATTTTGTTAATTACGATTACAAAGGTTACAATTATCGCAAGAGTAATAATTACATTTTTTAGACGCGAAATAGCTTTCACTCTTATAAGCCTCCCTTTATAAAATTCATTACAGGCATCATTCTAACCTGATAAGGAAATATGTTACAGTATAATCGCCAATAGCTCTTCTCTCTAAAGAAACCACCCCTATATCAGAAAAATTTGTTTTTATAAGCTCGTCGTTTTTGATGTTTGCGACAAATTTATCTACCGCCGAGCGCTCATTGTAGGCGTCACCCAGAAAAACATAACCCGTTAAAGATATTGAATATTTTTTGTCACGATAGTCAATTTCCAAACTCTCAAACCATAAACCTTTCGAACGCAAAGAAGCTAATTCATCCAATGTTGCGGAAATATGAGGCACGCTGCTTAAATCTTTTAATTTAGCCAATTTTCCTTCCTTTTCCTGCAACATTGTATCTATTTTGCCCCAACTAAGATCCTTTAATGGCTCGGGCCTTTCGACGGCTTTATCTGCATTTTCAAATTTATATTCCATCACAGATATTTCATTGCCAAAAAATATAGCGAGCCCTACCAATCCAATAAGGCCGGCACCGATAAGTATGGCGAATAAACCCCATCTTAAAGGCTCCTCTCCGGAAACTACCTGCTCCTCTACATACTCTTCTGTTTTCTTAAGTTGCGGCTTGAATTTATATGGCGATTCTAAATTTGCGGCGCCGAATGCTTTAAGCGTTTCTGATTCTATATTGGGTACATTAACTATATCGTACGGGGAAACCGTCTCTATATTCATTTGTAATTCTTCCTGCAAAAGCGTGGCTATATTGTCTCCACTGCTGCTTGTTATAGCAATAAATTTTTCCAGTTCATAGAACCTGAATTCTCTTTTAAAGTATTGGAAAGAAAAACGAACGGATTCTACAAATTTATCGACATCGAAAGAATCGCCTTTCTTCGGTATTGCAAGATATTGGTTAAAAACCGGAAGGTTCTGATAGAAGAAAGTAAGGTAAACTTCATTTGGCGATATGTCCAATATCGCGAAATTCTTGGTCTGGGAAAATTTCTTGGCAGACTGTAAGGTTTTGATAAGCGATAAAGAAGACGGCTCGATTATGAGCGGATTCAAGTTAAGGTGAGCAAACATTTCTTGAACTTTATATATATTATCTTCTTTTATTCCGACAAAAGAAACATTCAGTTTTTTCTCTTTTGGATAAGTTATATAACCGTAATCCCACATTAATTCGCTTATTTTAAAAGGGATATATTTTTCTATTTCATATACGAGCGAAGGGCCTATGTTTTTTTTGGCCATCATTGGCATCTCCAATGACCTGAAAATAAAATCTTTGTCTGCTAACGAGACAAAAATATCTTTTTCTTCCGAACCGATTTCGCGTAAAATTTTGTTTATCAATGCCTGCCATCGGATTTCTTCGCTAAGATTCTCTACTCTGGCTTCTTCTTCTACGGAAGCCAAATCATATCTTGATGCGGCAACTATCTTTTTGCCTTCGAGTGCCACTGCTCCAACCGAACTTAAACCTAAATAAATGCCAATTCTTTTTTTAACCATATTTTATTTCATTGAGTTTTTAAGCCATTCGTCTATATATTGCCTGTCGAAACGCCATACCTTGCCGATTTTTAAGCCCGAAATCTTTTTCTGGTGAAGCCAATTATAGATAGTCTGCTTCTGCAACCCCAGATATTCCGAGAGTTCGTTGATTGTCATTAGCCTTGGAATTCTTTTTTTTCTCGTTTTAATCATATGTTATAAATTGATGGTAATACTATTTAAATATTTATATGTTTTGGTGTCAAGCATATTTTGTTATAATTTTCTATAATTTTCTATATCTTGTATATATTTTACACTACTACTATATATAGTGCTTAAAAAATACCCTTGATTTTATTAGCTTTTTTTAGGGCGCAAAATTGTGCATTAATATATAATATATACCTATATAGAATTTAAGACTAGTGAAGAACCGCAGACTATCCTCAAGATGGCCCTTCCTAATACCTTTATAAGGAAGGCTTGGCCCAAGATGGGGCAGGCTTCTTATATCTTTCAAGGAAAACCCTGAAGTCATGGGGATTTTTGCGGAGGGGATAAACCATTAATGGATACCCGGTAATCCGGATACAAGGGCCTAGGGCAACCAGAGATCAGGGCATCAGGGTATCCAGCTAGACATTGGGCATCAGGTTATCCGGAATATCTGTCCCGGATTTTCTGATATCCAAGTCCCCCCACAGCCACTGATTACCGGATAGTTTAATTGCGGATAGTCGAATCACCGGATGGACTACTTAAAAAATCGTGGGCCAGATACGAAGATCGGACATAGGGTGAACTTTTTACCTTTGCAAAACCTAAAGCGTAGGCTTTTCCCTCGAAAAAAGCGAATTTTTCAAGGGTAATATATTCTTTAACTGGGCAATGCCGTTTGGAAGGCGCTAAATATTGCCCTAAAGTTAAAAAATCACAATTAACGCCTCTTAAATCATCAAAAACCTTTAAAACTTCGACCTCTGTTTCGCCTAACCCAAGCATTATACCTGATTTAGTAAGAATTTTTTTTCCATATTTTTTTATCAATTTTAAGACTTCCAGCGACTGAAGATATTCTGCGCCGGTTCGTATCTTTTTGTATAAGGACGGGACGGTTTCAATATTATGGCTTATAATATCTGCCGGGCAATCGCAAACCTTCTTTATCGCAGCGCTATTACCGGAAAAATCCGGTATGAGAATTTCTATCTTGGCTGCAGGGTTCGATTTTTTTATGGCAACCACAGTTTCTCTAAACATGGCTGCTCCGCCATCAGGCAAATCATCCCTTGAAGGAGAAGTAACCACCACGTATTTAAGGCCAAGGAATTCTACCGCTTTTGCCACCCGATGTGGTTCATCTTTGTCATTCATAAAAGGCTTACCTTTCTTAACCGCACAGAAAGCGCACTGGCGGGTGCAAACATCACCCAAAATCATGAAAGTAGCAACGTTATTTGAAAAACATTCAGAAATATTCGGGCATAATGACTCTTCGCAAACAGTACGTAAATTAAGCCCCCGCAAATTATTTTTCATAAGATTACAGGAACCTAAATGTATTTTTTTATTCAGCCAGTAGGGTTTTTTCATTGAAGCAGCTAAAAAGAGGTTTAGTCAGTTTGATGTTCTAGATTAACTTCTATTTCAAGATTCCCGGCATTATTTTTTAAAGAGACATCGCCGACGAATCTATCTTGGATTTTTCCTTTCGCATCCGCATTGGAATATACCGTCCTGAAAGGTATATCGATATTCTTTTTAGTTTTTGGGTCAGTGGTTAAAGTTTTCGCTCTTATACCTATTTGGCCTAATTCCAGACCATACATAAGGGTATTATTATAGGAGCGGCGCATGAGATCGTTCTCGACAAGTTTGTGCAATTGCGGGCCAAAGCCCAAAAATGCCGAAAGCAGAAGCGAAAGCATCACTAATATTGAAACTGCTATGGTAATCATTGCTTTACATCAACAAACCAAAAATGTATTCCTTCTGTCTTTGATAATTTAACAGGTGGATTGGTGGTACTTTGTGCTGTTATGGTTACAGTAAAAAAATTTGGCTCATAACCAGCATACCATTCAAATGTCACCTGCGGCTTATATTTACCATTGACTAAAATTTCCTTTGTTGAGCCATCTGCGCTAGTGGTTTCTAAAATAAGGTTATTTCGTTCGATACGATATTCATACCAGACATTATCAGTAGTATCATTGGGTGTTATTTTATAAATATCTTTTTCTCCGAAAAATTTAAAATTCTGCTTTATATCCGAGAAAGAAGAAGGAGAAAGATAAAAAAGAGAGCCTTTGTCAACCTGGCTGGCGCTTACAAGCCTGAGCCTCATGTCGTCCAAAGTATAGTCTATCTGGCTAAGCATATCATAACGTTCCTTGTTAGAGGGTATTTGTCTGGCAAAAAAAATATAGATAGAGTTTACCATCATAACTACCGAACTTATCAAGACGATGGCGAGTATAATCTCCATTAAAGTAAAGCCAGCTCGCCTTAAAATATTAGATTTTTTTATCATAACTAATTTATTGTTTTTCGGTACTAATAATTATTAAATTTGCTTCTTTGAGCTTTATTGTCCCGGCATTACGTACCTGCGTGTCTTTCATCCATTTTATGCTAAGACTGTGGGGGCCGGGAGAAACATTATCTATAGAGATAGCATTGCTTATGAACGGCTGCATGGAAATGGGTGTCCTCGTCTGCGTTCCCCTATTATTTTTTTCGTTATCTAAATAGCATCCGGTATAGATCGTATCGGTAGGGGTTATATTCGTACTATTTTCAATATAAATAGCCACATCATAAACAACCATAATGTCTTTAAAGACCGGGTAATTAAACTCAATTTTCAAACCGCTGATATCATCGAAATACGTGGGAGGAACGGCTTGCCCGCCGGACCCCGATTCAATATGCAATGATTGAATATGCATATAAGGGTACGGGATAATATTGATTAATTTTACATTTTTTCTTATTTTTTGATTATTAGGAGACTCTTCGTTATAGAACGTATTAACCTCAATAACTTTATATGGCACAGATATTGAAAGTTTCTTATTGACCTCCCACTGAGTAGAAATATCTACCTTCCAGTCAACAGGTATATCGCCCTCTTTACCTGAATCAGTGCCAATATAGGTTAAAGTAGGTGTTTCTATCCCGCCTAAACCGGAAAATGTTTTAGACAAATATTCTTCCATCTTAACGGTCGCAATGCTTATGGCTCTTGATTTATTTTCTGCTTCTTTCAAAATAAATTTTCCACCAATAAATGTCACGCCTACCGCAGTCAGGCCTATGGCTATAATTATAAGGGAAACTACAATTTCAAGTAAAGTAAAAGTTTTTCTTTTGGGCATAATATTTTATCGTTTATTCAGAGAAGAGTTACAAAATCTTAAAACTATACCCTTGCCAGGATAGAAACTGGCAAGGGTATGCCACAATTTTATTCCGTTGTTCTTTCTATGGGCACAACAGTGATTATCAAATTGCGCATTCCAGCTGGGCTTACTAGTTTCATGCAGGTATCGTTATACCATTTTATCTCAATCTTAACTGTTTCAGGTAGTTCTCCGTTGGCAAAGCTTTCTGCAGTGAGCAGGAAACTTCCGGTGTGCGTCGGATCGCTTGGCTGATAAGAGCTCGTTACGCCACCATCAGGAATAGTCATTATTATTTCTTCGCCTTTTTGCTCGCCGTTTACGAACAAAGCGGTTTTTGCTTCTCCGCCAGAAAAATGCTGCAGCGATGTTCCATGCCAAACATTGCAAAGATTCGGCCAGATCATGTATGGGTCGGTTTTATAACCTTCTACGCGCACTGTCCAGGTAATAAGAAGATTGGCGGTTTTACGATATGCTGCAGGAACATCGTAAGTATAGGTCAAACCGGGAACTAATACATATTCTGCTTTTTTCCCGGCTGCAGGAGCATTTGCGTCGCGGCGATATTTACTTTTAACCCACAAAGGAGCAAGACTCATTCCTTCTTGCGACACATCGCCGATTATTGCACTTTCATTAAATTTTTTCTTTAAATACTCTCCGCAGGTAGGATTATCGCTCTGATAACCTGAAAATTCAGGATAACGCGAAGGCCCTAATTCGGCGGATTTTTCGCCTACCGCCTGTAATATTTGCGGCCCTTTATCAGGAGCCATTTGCGCTTTTTCCTGTGCAAACGTAATGCCAGCAACAGAAAACAGAATCAAAGAAACTATTAGCAACGCTCTCATAGACACCCCCCTCTTGCACTCCCCCTATTATTTTTACTCTTGTTAATTAATTTCTCGTCCGGGTAACAATAAGTCCGGCGCTTTTTATTTGTGCAGATAATTTCACGTTCTCTAATCCCGGGATAAGAAGTTTTTCCGGGAGAAAATAATAAAGCCTTACCGTATAAGTTTCTCCTTGTTGCAGCGTCCCTGCGTCAACCGCGGTTGCGGAAAAAATCGAAAATGAGCCTTGAAAACTTTTTTGATGAATAACGCTTCTATGGACCTCTCTACCATTCGTATCGGTTATTTTCACCATAGTGAAAAAGTAGGTAGGAATGTCCTTAGCGCTTACGGTGCCGCTAAATTCAGTTTCAGCAAGAACCTGCCAAAATATTACTGAAGTTTCCCGGCTTCTTGCAACAAATTTATAATATAAGTTAGGGTCAATTTCTTCAAAACAACTGCCGCAACCGCCTCCGGGGTTTGGATTTGAAAGGCAAGCTAATGCCTCTTGCTGTAAATTAATACAAGTTGGCAGGGTTAGATTATCGCATTCCGGCCAATCTATTCGCTCCTGGCAGAGGTTAACAGCGCAATTATCGGTAAAACCGGTTCCGCATACTTTTTGGTTACAACAATTAACACTTTTGGTGCATTTTTCCCAATTATTCGTATATGCCTGGCAAGTATTAATACAATTTTGATATTCAGGAGTAAGGAGATATTGGTAACATTGCGAAGGCGGAGGTGAAGTCAACCCCTGACAGTCAGAAATAAGCGTAGTAACGTAATATTGTGAAACTTGGCAGTTGCCGATAGATACATTTGATTTACAGCCGGTAAATTCCGGCGAAAGATTGTTCTCTTCACAAATCCATTGATTATCTTTTAATACACAATTCTTACCGATGGAAGCTTTTGGTTTTGCGCTCGGACAACCAAGCTCTTGGCAATGTGGTAAATTACTGCAAACCCATGATCCGCTTTTTGAATCAGGGCAATCACGGCAATCATTTAACTTGTCAGAACATTGCGTTACGGTAGCCGGGCATTTACAGTCGGCCACCAGGGGGCACGAATCGGTTGCATAGGCCAATGCCGGGCAATCAAATCTGGCATCATCCTCTTTCGTACAACGAATGGCGTTTTTTGGAGACTTAAAACTCAAACAACAATCCGGGCAAGCTGATTTGAGGGTTTGGACACAGTAAAAGCAGCGAGTCGCGTCTTCAAAAGCTGCTTCGCAACTGATACCTTGTTTTATTAAAGCAGGTTCGTATTTTTTGTTTACGCTATCCACAACTTCGTCATGAGGAAGGTATTGTAAAGACCTGGTCGTATTGTCAGCCGCGACAAAATTGTTTATAGAAAAAATGATAAAACCTGCGCTAAGACTTAATGCGATAAGTAAAAGTTGTTTTCGTATTCTCTTTACCATACGTTACAACCCGCTACAATTGTATTATCGTCGCTTGTAACCTTTATGGTACCGCCAGCACACATGCCTTCGTTTTTTCTGGTAGCTGTAGCCTCAAAAAAAGTAGTATTACCGGTTATAGAATAATCAAAATAACGGTCACCGAGAAGAAGCCCCAGGTCATCGTTAAGTTTTGTGATATTACAGGGACTGGCACAGTCATAATATTGCCCCTTGTCGAGCTTATACCTTTTTTCAGCGTTGGATATGGCAATAAGGCTGAACTTTGCATTTTCGCCTTTGTTCTTTTCCGCCATTTTGTTAAAACTCGGCAAAGAAATAGCGCAAAGAATCCCTACGAGAATAATAACTACAATGATTTCGAGCAAAGTTAAAGCTTTCTTTTTGATATCGCCCCCCCCTACCGTTAAAATATAACATTTTTGCTATCTTATATCAAGCATTCACCGCATAAGCTATATTATAATACAGTTTTCGTGTTCAGCAAATGCATAACGTTCATCAATAGCATTACACTTGTTTTTTCTCAAAATTCCAATGAGTTTGCCGATATTTTTTTTCTAAAAACATGCGCGATGACGCTTCTTCTTCCCGGGACAGATTACTTTGAAATAATTTAATGTTGAAACACGACTCAAAACTGGAAGAAAGCAGAGAGAGTAATTTATCAAAATCTGTTTTATGGCTCAATAAATCATTTAACGAACTTGTTTTAGCCGCTGCGCCAATTGAATTATTTATTGTTTTATACACCATATTAAAATTTATCTCCTGCGGAATGCTGCCGTGTTGAAAAATGACATTATGTTTTCGGCGTTGGGCATTGCCGCCGATTTTTTTTCCATTTATCACAAAATCAAAGTGTTCGTAACTTGAAAAACAAAAATTTTCGTATCTGCCGATATTTTCTGAAAATAAATATTTCGCAAATTCCGCCTCTAGCCCCAGATGTTTATAAAATTCTTTAATAAATGAGCAAATCTTTTCGTAAGACTTTTTCACCTCCCGCGGCAAATCCAAATCTTCCAAAGAGCAGGTTATGCTGTAAGTAACTTCTTTATCATGAAGGATTGCGGCACCGCCGGTAAAACGGCGTACGAAAGGAATTTTGCTCTCTGGTTTTAATATTTTTCTGGCATCCTGGTTATAACCTATGGAAATAAACGGCCTGTTCCAGCCATATATCCTTAAAGTAGGTAACTTTGTGGCTAGGTATGAATAAAGCAGTGCTTCGTCGATGGCCATATTTAAATAGCCGTCATTTTTTTTATCCAGAATTAAGCGCCAATTTTTTTGCACTGCCATCGCAAATCAGGATTTCTCGCGGCTTTTACTTCATCGACTCTTTTGACTGGTGTATGGTGCGGAGCATCTTTTATGTTTTGTGGGTTGTCATCGATTTCTTTGTTTATTTTCAGCATTGCCTCGATAAAATAATCCAAGGTTTCTTTATTTTCTGTTTCCGTAGGCTCAACCATTAATGCTTCCTTAGCGATTAATGGAAAATACATTGTCGGCGGATGCATGCCGTAATCAATGAGCCTTTTCGCGATATCCAACGCAGAGATTCCTCTTTCTTTCTGTTTGACACAGGAAAAAACTACTTCGTGCATCGAAGACTTGCTTGAGGCGGTGTTGTAATAATTTTTTAATTTTGCTTTGATGTAATTTGCATTTAACGTTGCGTTTTGAGCAACCCGCGGCAGGCCTTCTTTGCCAAGACGCAATAAATATGCATATGCCCGCACCAAAACGGAAAAATTTCCGTAGAAAGCGCGCAGTTTGCCGATGGAATGTTTTACCTTATAGTTAAAATAGAATTTCTCGTCTTCTTTGTTAACTAACGGGCAGGGAAGAAAATCCAAAAGCTTATCATTTACCCCCACTGCTCCCGCGCCAGGACCGCCGCAGCCATGTGGTGTAGAGAAAGTTTTGTGCAGGTTAAGATGGATTACGTCAAACCCCATAAGTGCCGGATTGGTTATTCCTAAAAGCGGATTAAAATTTGCTCCGTCATAATAAAGAAATCCACCGGCTTTATGAACCATTTCACTTATCGCCAATATATTTTCTTCAAACAGGCCGAGAGTATTTGGATTAGTAAGCATAACTGCCGCAACTTCGTTATCTATCGCCTGGCTCAGTTTATCCAAATCTATCAAGCCATCTTTGTTGCTTTCCACAACTACAGTTTCATAACCGCACATCGAACTTGTTGCCGGGTTTGTGCCGTGCGAAGAATCAGGAACAATAACTTTTCGCTTTTTACTTTTATTAATCTTATGATACTTTCTGACCATCAGCATTCCGGTAAGCTCCCCCTGCGCGCCGCTTGAAGCCTGGAAACTAAAACGGCTCATGCCGGTAATTTCGCGAAGAATTTTCTCAAGATTATAAATAAGCTCAAGTGCTCCCTGGATAGATTCTTCCGGTTGATAAGGATGAATGTTCAGGAACCCGCAAAGAGCAGCTAATTCTTCGTTTATTTTTGGATTATACTTCATCGTGCAGGAACCAAGCGGATAAAAATTAGTATCGACGGAAAAGTTAAGCCGCGATAAATTGGTATAATGCCTGACTACATCGAGCTCTCCCAAAGAAGGAAGAATTAAATCGTTCCGTAACGTTTCTTGTGGCAATAATTCATCGGGTTTCTTTATGCCAATATCTGGTTTCTTAATGTAATTTGTTTTCCTGCCGGGCGTTGTTTTGTCAAAAATTACTCGATTATCCATGTTAATTTAGAATAGTTTTTAGTGTTTCGATAAACTCATCGATTTGGGCTCTACTTTTTGTTTCCGTACAACAGCTTAATATGCCGCCTTTAAGTCCCGGATAAAATTTACTCAGCGCTAATCCGGAAATTATTCCTTTTTTATACAATTTTTTTATTACAGTTTTCTGATTTTCTACATTCCAGACAAACTCATTGAAAAAATTATTAGAAAAATTAATTTTTACACCTTTGACTTCACTAATCCGGCCGTGCAAATAATGCGCTAAGTTCAATGAATACAAAGCGCAATCGTATAAGCCCTCCTTACCCATCAAAGATAAGTATATTGCCGCAGAAATCGCATTCAGAGACTGGTTAGAACAGATATTGCTTGTCGCTCTTTCTCTTTTGATATGCTGCTCTCTGGCCTGGATGGTAAGGCAGTATGCGGTTTTGCCTTCTTTATCCGTACTTTTACCGACGATGCGGCCGGGCAGCTGGCGCAAGAATTCATTCTTTGTTGCAATAAAACCAAAACTCGGTCCGCCAAAACTTAAAAATCCGCCCAAGGCCTGTCCGTCACCGCAAACAATATCAACTCCCTGAGCAGCCGGTTCTTTCAAAATTGCCAGGCTCACCGGATTTGCGACTTGTATCACTAAAGCGCCTTTTTCTTTTGCCAGAGAAGAAATTTTGCCTAGCTTTTCGATGATACCAAAAAAATTCGGGCTCTGTATCGCAATACAAGCTGTATCACCATCTGCAGTTAACTGATTTATGTCGGTTAAACCTTGTTGGTCAAAATTTATTTCCTGGATCTTAAAATTAAAACCGCTTAAATATGTATAAATCGTTCTCTTGTATTCGGGATGGATTGCCGAAGATATAATAACTTTTTTACGCTGAGTTACTCTTAACGACATCAATATGCTTTCTGCCAAGCTGCTTCCTCCGTCGAATAAAGACGCATTTGAAACATCCATGCCGGTCAAAAGACAGATATAACTCTGGTATTCATAAATTGCCTGCAAAATCCCCTGCGAACATTCCGCCTGATAAGGCGTATAGGCAGTTAGAAATTCAGCACGGGAAATTATTGAGTTCAACGCTGAAGGTACATAATGCTTGTAAGAGCCGGCGCCTAAAAATGAGTTGAACTCGTTTATGGTTTTATTTTTTGCCGCTAAAGCAATAATAAAACTTCTTAATTCCTGTTCGGATAATCCTGATGGAAGGTTTAACTTTTTATTAATTTTGATTTGGTTTGGAAGATGCCGGTATAAATCATCAAGGCTCGATATGCCTATCGTAGTCAACATCTCTTTGATATCTTTTTCTGTATTTAGAATGTATGGCATAATTTAAAAAATTCTAATTTCCAAGCACCAACCCTTCAACTCGTTTTCACTCGCTCAGGGTTGTCCTCAAGCGTAGTCGAAGGACAAATGCCAAATAACTTCCAAGCTCCAATGTTCAAATGACCAAAACGATTTATGTTTAGAACATTGGAATTTTGGTCATGGGAATTTATTTGGTGCTTGTCCGCCACTGATATATTTTTATATGTGGGCGGCCTCGCCTCTGGTGGAGAATTTGTGATTTGGAATTTCATTTATTAATGGGCTTCTTTGGCGGCAAATTCTTTATAGACTGCTTCATCCATCAGGCTGGATGGTTCGTTGCTATTTTCTACTTTAATTTTAATCATCCAACCGCGCTCAAAAGGCGATTCATTAACCCACTGTGGGTTATTGAGCAGTTCTTTATTAATTTCGGTAACCTCTCCGCTCAAAGGCGAATAAAGCTCACTGGCAGCCTTAGTTGATTCGATTGTGCCGAATTGCGCATTGGCTTTAAGCTTTGCGCCAATTTTCGGCAGCTCTATAAAAACAATGTCTCCCAATGCTTTTTGCGCATGGTCGCTTATTCCGATTACCGCTATATTTGCATCTATTTTTGCCCATTCATGCGTTTTAGAAAATTTAAGAGTAGCCATGGCTATCCTCCTTTAATGAGACTAAGTTTTCTTGCTTTGCAAAAAGACTTAGTCGAATTCTCCCAAGCTTTAGCCTGGGAGAAAACAAGTAGAGTTATTTCTTACCGATAAAATTGAAATTTGTTATTTTTGCTTTATAAAATTTATCTCTTATTTTTATATCGACAAAATGTCCGACCGCAGAAAAAGCACTTTCGATATAAGCCATACCGATAAACTGGTTAAGGTTTGGCGAATAGGTTCCGCTGGTTACCTCGCCAATGATTTTGCCGGAAGCCAGAATAGGATAACCCTGGCGCGCGATAGCCCGCTCTTCCATAACAAAGCCGACTCTCTTGCGCATAATCCGTTTATTGTTAATTTTTTCTTTGCCAATGAAATCTTTTTTTATCTTTGTAACCCAGCCTAAAGAAGCCTCAAGCGGATTAGTCTCATCATTTATCTCATGGCCATATAAAGGATAGCCGGCCTCAATACGCAAAACGTCCCGGGCGCCTAAACCGCTTAAAACCAGACCCTCTTCTTTTCCGTATTTTAATATAAGGTCCCAAACTAAAGGCGCAAACGCATTATTGCAATAAATTTCAAAACCATCTTCGCCGGTATAACCGCTTCTTGAAATTATAATTTGCTTGTTTTTGAACGATAGTTCCGTAAAACGCATATATTTTAAATTTTTAATTCCAGCGCCAAAGATTTTTTCCATAACAAAAACTGCTCTCGGCCCCTGCAAAGAAAGTAAAGAGGTGCTGCCGCTTTCATTAATGATTTCTAAATTGGCATATTTAGACTCTTGTTTTTTAGTTTTCAGCCAGTTGTATACTTTATCGGTATTGGAAGCATTAACCACGCACAAAAAGTTATTTTCGCCGAGATTATAAATCATCAGATCATCAACTATTCCGCCTTTGTCATTGAGAAAAAGGTTGTATTGCAATTGGCCTTTTTTAGTAATCGAAATGTCGTTTGGTGTAAGGCTTTGAAGAAAGGTAAGCGCGTCTTTGCCTTTCACATATATTTCACCCATATGTGAAGCATCAAAAAGGCCGCAAGTACTGCGTACCGCTTTAGCCTCTTTAAGAATACTTGAGTATTCAACAGGCAAGGCCCAGCCCGAAAAATCAACTATATGTGCGTTGTTATCAACGTGCTTTTCGTAAAGAGGAGTTTTTAGCAGTTCCATATATAATCCTTTTATTTTAAGTAGTTTTTAACTGAAAATTGCCCCTTAAAAATGCAAGAGTTTTTAATTTTATCACGTAAATTCTATAAAGCTAATGTTTTTTTAAGGGTTATTTTGTCAATCTTCTTGTCGTAGAATGAACGATAAAGTACGCTTTTCAGTTGCATTTCTGCGATAGGAAAATAAATCTTTATCCGAACAGAGGCTACAAATATCTAAATCACAAAAATTGTCATCCTTAAGCCCGTAAGCTATAAGTTTTTTCTTGGCAAAACCTGCCGGCGCGAAATAAAATTTGCCTGAGCGCTCTTTAAGAAATTCTGTAAAACCATTATAGGTTAAAAAATCTTTTCCCACTTCATAACAGCACTGCCGTAAGCCTACACCAGCAAGTGCTTTAAAGGCAGATAAGTCTTCATTTATATTATCGAGTATGCCTTCTTTAGCGCCGCGCCAACCCATATGGACAATGCCAATGGTTCCTTGCTCTTTACTTGCTAAAAAAACCGGCAAACAATCTGCAGTTCTTACCACACAGACAAGGCCGGACTTTTTTGTCATCAACCCATCGCCCTCATAACGGCCTGGTTTATTTATTTTATGGACTATAGGAGAATGAATTTGGTGTAGAAAGGCAATTTGAAAGTCTTTGGTTAATTCTTTCAAAATTAACGGTAAATCTTCTTCGACATTGCCGGAAAAAACAGGTTTGCTAAAACCGGCGATTATCTTATCGTCGAAAAAATCTTTAATAAGAAAACAATTATCGCGTTCAAGTAATTTCACGGTATATTTACAATGAGGACTAGGCTATCTCAATTACCTTTTCTCGGGATTTAAGCCCTTTTATAATATTTATATTATACTTTTTTACTTTAAAATGCTCGGCAAGCATCTTGATAAGTTTCTTATTTGCCCGGTTTTCTATTGCCGGCTCATTCATGTAAACTTTTAAGATACCGCTTGCCTCTTCGACTTTCTCTTTCTTTGCCTTCGGGAAAACTTTGACATTTATCGTCATTATTCTAATATTCTCTTTAATAAGCTAAAGATAAACCTACTATTTTGCGTTGATTTCTGGGGGGTTCTTGATTGGCGTATCTATAGCTTGAATCTCTGGCAATTCTTTACCTGAATTAGCTGCTCCGAGATCTTTTAATTTTCTAACTTGTGGAATAAACCTTGTCTCTAAAGAACTGGTTGCTTTATTATAACTATCAACAGCGGATTTCAAATTTTCACCAATGCTTGTTAAGTATTCAACGAGTATTGCGATTCTATTAAAAAGCTCTACGCCAGTTTCCCAGATTTTCTTTGAATTCTCTGTAACCTTTTCTTGATACCAGCTATAAGCAACTGTTCGCAAGAGAGTTATTAAAGTTGTAGGGGTTGCAAAAATAATTTGGTTAGTAAGCCCATCTTCTATAAGATTCCTGTCAATTTCCAAAGCTGCGCCAAAAGATGATTCTATTTGCATATAAAGCACAACAAAATCTGGAGTTTCTTTAAATTGACTCCAGTAAGATTTGGAGCTTAATATTTTTAAGTGTTCTCTAACAGCCTTTGCGTGTTGTTTTAAGAATGCTTCCTTGGACGCATCTTCTGTAGTTTCAAAAGCCTGCATATAGGCCAACAATGGCACTTTAGCATCAATAATTACCGTTCTATTACCAGGCAATTTTACAATTAAATCTGGCCGGATAGAACCTTCTTCAGTTGTTTTGCTAACCTGTTCTTCAAAGTCACAAAATTTTGACATCCCAGCAAATTCAACAACTCTCTTGAGTCCAATCTCGCCATATTTACCTCTAACCTGAGAAGTTTTAAGAGCGGTAACTAAGGCATTTGTTTCTTTTTGCAATTTTCCTTCCATATCTTTCATGTTAACCAATTGGGCTTTCAATTCTCCATAGGCTTCTTTTCTAGAAGCTTCAAGAATTTTTATATTATTATCATATTTCTCAAGTTCTTCTTTTAATGGAACAAGCATTTTTTCTATAGCATCTTGTCTTTTTTCTAAATCACCCTTGGAATCGCTTATATATTTCTCTAATGAGCTTTTTGCTAATTCTAAAAAAGCTTGATTATTGCTTTTCAATGCTGCTGACGAAAGTGCTTCAAACGTATCTTTTAATTTCTTAGTAGAGTCATCTATTAATTTCTTCTGTTCCTCAATATTAGCCTTAGCTTCAACGAGCTGTGTTTCTGCTCTAACCTTGATGCTTTGTTCGCTTAAAAACATTTCTGAAAGCTTGTTGTTCTTTTCTTCTTTTTCCTGTAATTGCCTTCTTAGTTCTTCTATAGTTTTATCAGAACCTAATGTTTTAGTTTCAATCTCTCTTATTTTTTTAGCTAAATACTTTGCTTTCGTTAAAGACGCTATTAGCCAACCTATAATCACCCCAGACACAGCACCTAGTATAAAACCAATTAAAATCATATTATATTTTATTAATAACTAACCTATTATAGCGAATTTGATGCTATTAACTATTTACCTATATGGATATTTGTATCTTTTTGTAAATCTCTTCGGGTTCCAGCATTCTTCCTTCGCCATAGGCTCCGCAAGCAAGCACGCCCTCTGCCGGATTCAAAAATGTATATCTTTTTAATTGTTTTAATTTCTCTACATTTTCCTGGATTATCGGATTCTTCCACATATTAGTATTCATTGCCGGGGCAAAAATAATTTTCTTATTTTGAGGCAAGGCACAGATTACCGTCGTTAAAAGGTTATCACAAATACCGTTAGCAATTTTTGAGAGTGTGTTTGCGGTAAGCGGCGCGACCACGCAAATATCCGTCCAGTCAGTTATCTCTATATGTTTTATACCATCCTCTTTTGCCAGTGAAAACATGTCAAGGCATACGAGGTTATTCGAAAGCGTTTGAAAAACCAGTGGCGTGACAAATTTTGTCGAACTCTCTGTCATGATCACTTTTACGTTAAAATTATCTTTTACTAAAAGCCTGATGAGCTCGCAGGTTTTATACGAAGCAATTCCGGCGCAAACGCCGACTAAAACATTCTTTTTCATTATCTTCCTCCGGCTTTCGTAATCTTTTCAAGGTTACTGAAAAGTGACTCTTTAGAATTAAGTGTTATTATATTATTGTTTTTGTCGATCAGGAACGATTTATACCCCAATCTTAAGTCCTCTAAAGCATTAGCCACGACGAAATCACTTTTATTTCCCTTAAGGCTTTGATATGCTTTTTTAAGTAAGCCTTTTCGCTTTATCTCTAGTTTGAATTGTATCAAAACTGCCTGTTTTTGGAAGCGTCTTATTATCTTAATGATTTTCTCTGCCGGGGCGAACTTTAAAGTTACCGTTTTCTTGCCGGAAGGAAATTTACCTTTAAAAACCTTGCTTAATTTATAGTCAGCAACGGCTGCACTATGAATTATTACATCATAACGATTAGTTTTTACTTCCTTAGTAACTTTTTCTTTAAACTCCTCGAAATATTTGAAAGGAATTACTTTTACCCCTCTCAATTGCGCCCTATCGAGGCTTGGTGAATTTATAATCAGCGCTACCGAATTGCCTTTCTGTTTAAAATTTCTGGCAAGATATATGCCGGTCTTACCACTGAATATTGTGGTAATCACCCGCACATCGTCCACCTTAATCCAAGTTGGCCCTGCAGTGATTAATATTTTCATAAATTTACCTTAATGCCAATTCACGCTTATAATGTTTTTCCCTGGGTTTAGCATCAAGCAAATAATCTTTTCTTATCCGGCCAAGCGCACCGAAAATATTCTTCTTTACATCCGGATGCTCCGCCGCAAGACTTCCTATAATTTCTCTAACTGTTTTACGTTCTGATTTCTTTCCGTAGGGACAATCATATTGTGTATTGGGAAAAGAAAATAATCCCGAGGCTTCAGCAATTTTTTTCTTCTCTAAATATGCTAGCGGACGAATTACCGTAAGCCTTCCGCCAAAAAGTTCGATTTTCGGCTTCATCGTGCTTATTTCTCCGTTAAAGAAAAGGTTCAGAAGAGTGGTTTCGATAATATCATCCAAATTATGGCCGAAAGCAACCTTATTAAAATTTCGGTCTCGAGCGGTTTCAAAGAGAAGCCTTCTTCTGCTCCAGGAACACCAGAAACAATTTATCTCATTTTTCTTTATCTTTAATTCTTTTTCAATATATTCTATGCCCAGAGATTCAACATATTTTTTTAAGGCTTTTTTGTTAATCTTAATGAAATTTGTATCGACGAAACAAGCGGCAATCTCAAAATCTATAGGGATACGCGCCTGGCGTTCTTTAAAAAGTTTTAAAAGCATAAGACTATCCAGCCCGCCAGAAACCCCGATTAAAATCCTATCGCCATCTTTAATCATACTAAAATCAGCGCAAGCCCGGCCTATGGTTTTATAAGCATGCCTGACTATACCCTTTAACTCAATTCTTTCCCTTGTCGGCTTCATTGGCCTAAAAATTCCTTTTGTTCTTCTTTATATTTTTCGGTGTAATCAATAACCTTACGCATCATCTCTATAACTTTATCCGGATATTTGCCGATGGTTGTTTCTGATGAAACTAAAAGTCCGTCTGCGCCGTCTAGAATAGCATTGGCCACATCGCTTACCTCTGCCCTTGTAGGGATTTCCTCTTCAATCATACTTTCAAGCATTTGCGTTGCTACAACTACCGGCTTGCCTGCGACTTTACATTTCTTTACTACTTCCTTCTGGATTACCGGCACCTTATATATCGGCAGACAAATCCCAAGGTCCCCTCTGGCAACAATGATTCCGTCTGCCTCTTTAATAATCTCATCGATATTTATCAGCGCATCTCTGCTTTCGATTTTGGCAAAAATTTCCGCTTGGCTTTTATTCTGTTTAAGGATACCCTTGAGCAGCGTTATGTCTTTTGCGCGATTTACGAAAGACTGCGCAACATATTCTGTTTTATGTTCAATGGTAAATTTTATATCATTCCTGTCTTTTTCCGTAAGTGCTTCAAATTCCAGTTTAGCATCCGGAATATTTACTCCCTTCCTCTCTTTTAGGAGCCCGGCGCAAACTACTTCCGTTTTTAATCTTTTCCTGGCAACTTCTTTTACTTTCAGGCATATTTTCCCATCATCGATAAAAATAAAATTACCATTTTTTATACCTTTAAAACTGCCTTTATAATCAAAACTGATTTCGCGGCCTGAACCAATAATATCTTCGCTGGTTAAATAAATTATTTCTTTTTTCTTAAGCGGTATTGGTTCGGTAATTTTACCAATTCTAATTCTATAACCTTCCAGATCCTGCATAATAGTAATTTTGTGGTGATATTTTTTGTTTATTGACCTGATTAACTTCAGGCGGTTTAAATGCTCCTTTGGATTGCCGTGAGAAAAATTAAGCCTGGCAATGTCAAGGCCAAAAGAAGCCATCTTTTTTAAGATATTTTCGTTGTCGGTTGAAGGGCCGAGTGTGGCAATTATTTTTGTCTGCGGCATGTTTTTATACACGAATTGCTACGAATTTGAAATGAATTACCACGAATAAATCATCTTCATTCGTGGAAATCCGTTTTTAATCCGTAGTTATTTGTGCGTTCTCTCTCTTGCTCTTTCAACGATCGGCCTTTTGCCGGTCTTTAACTTTTTAAAAGTCTGAATGATTATTTCAGCTTCTTCAAAAGGAACGGTGATAAAAGAAAAATTTTCGAATATTCGTATATCTTGGATCTTGCGGCTGTCAATATGGGTTTTTTCTTTTATAAATTCAGCCAGCTTATGCGGATTAATACGGTCTATGCTGCCAAGCGCGACAAAAAGGCGGGCTTTGCCTTTGGTGTTTACGGAAACATCTTTTATTTCGTTGTAGCTTTTTTCATCAAGCTCATCGCCAAAGGTATATTTAAGTATGGCCGCAAGCACCTTTTGCGCATCACGCTCTTTGAGCATATCATCGGCAAGGCTTAAATAATCGGTATAAGCGTCGGATTCAAGTATTGCGCTCAATCTTTCTTTTATCTTTTTTCTTTTTGTCTGAATAATCTCCGCAATGCCAGGTAATTTTTCTCTTCTGATATTGGTTTTGGCGATTTTTTTTATAAAGACAAGTTTCCGGTATTCATCAGGTGTAATAAAAGTTATAGCGGTTCCTTCTTTTCCGGCTCTACCGGTACGACCGATTCTATGCACATACGATTCCGGATCCTGCGGCAACGAATAATTAATGACATGCGTAAGATTGGCGATGTCGATTCCTCTTGCGGCAACGTCGGTTGCAACCAGGACATTGATTCTTTTTTTCTTAAATTTATCAAGAATGCGCTCCCTTTGATATTGCGATACATCGCCGTGCAAAGCCTCGGCGGCATAACCGTTATCGATAAGTTTTTTTGCGATTTCATCAACGTCGATTTTTGTGCGGCAGAAAACAAGACCATAGAATTCATGCTCCACATCGATAATGCGGCAAAGCGCTTCAAATTTATCCGAATAGGCAACTTCAAAATATATCTGGTCGGTAAGAGAAGTTGTCAACTGCTCGGGCGTTACCCTGACAATTTCATACTGGCGCATATATTTTTGAGCCAGGCTGACTATCCTTTGAGGTATGGTTGCTGAAAAAAGTAATATCCTTTTGTTCTTGTTTGTGTGTTTTAATATCTCTTCAACATCATCAATAAAGCCCATATCGAGCATTTCATCAGCTTCGTCAAGTATCATATGGGAGATATCCTGAAGATGAAGACTCCTACGGGAGAGATGGTCAAGAATCCTTCCCGGAGTTCCGACAACAATGTCAACACCGCGATGCAGTCTCCTTAATTGCTCTTCAATAGACTGGCCGCCATAGACTGCCGCAATTTGAATATCTTTATTCCCTTTTAAGGAATTTATCTCCTGCGCAACCTGAAGAGCCAGTTCTCTTGTCGGCGTAAGGATTAAAACTTGCGGGGTGCGCGAGCCGCCTTTTAGTTTCTCTATCAGCGGAAGGCCAAAAGCCGCAGTTTTTCCGGTACCGGTCTGGGCCTGGCCGATGATATCGACATCCTTCGCAAGAAAAATCGGGATAATCATCTTCTGTATCTGCGTTGGTTCTTCAAAACCCTTCTTCAAGAGGGCTTCTAGACAGTTATCGGAAAGTCCAAGTTTTTTGAATCCGGCTAATTTTTCCATATTTTTCAATGTTTTTAATGGCTACCCCGCTTTTTCTTATCTATGATAGTGTTATTTAAGTAAGAAAGGGTAGATTAAAATAACGTATATTTTACACTATAAATGGTAAATTGGAAAGAATAGTTTTTTAGCGGCACATCCGCATAAATTCACAATTTTGGCACCGATTTTCATCATCATCCGCCAGGAAAGGCGCATTCACATCGAGAATTTCCTTGAATATTGCCTGTATTGCTTCAAGGCAGATTTCCATTACCCGTTCTTTATGCGAAAAATCTTCTTCCTGGATAAAAGCTTTGCGTTCCAGGGTGCGAATGCTGTAAAGTTCGGCGTTTATTTCCTTATCGCTAAATTGTTCTTTAACAAAGTAATAGTATAAAGGCAATTGAAAAGATTTTATATTCTCTCTAATCGTTTCGCGACTATAATCCATCTCTTTGAGATACTTAAGTGGTTTGGGGGTTTTGTCGATCTTCCCTGTTTTATAATCGATAATGTTTAAGCAGTGGCTTTCCTCTTCTTCGATTCGGTCAACCTTGGTAATAAAATCAAAAGATATTCCGGCAAGCTCAAGTTTTCCTTTAAATTCTTCTTCAAGATACAAAATTTTACACACCGGGCTGTTTGCTTCTTCTTCCAAAAATTTTCCCAGGCGATTCTTGATGATACCCCGTAAAAGCAAAGAATCCGATTTCATGCGCTTTTCGATATCGGAAGTAAACCTTTGGTTAAATACCTGCCAGAAATAATCTTTGAATTCCTTGTCGATAACTGGTTTTCTATTGATGAATTTTTTGAATGTTTCTTCAAGCAATTCATGGATAAAATTACCGATATCCTGCGCCTGTGGTTCATCAAGCAAATCCTCCGCCGGAGAAATTCCCAGTACGTATCTATAGTAAAACTGTAACGGGCATTCAAGATAGGTATTAAGGCGGCTTGCAGAATACCTCTGTTTTTTTAAAAAATCAACCATCTCGGAAGTTTTTGTAATTATCCGCTCTTTGCGGTTAAGTTTTAGATTAAAAACTCCCTTACATGGCTCGGCTACCTCGAGTTTATTTAACTTTTTTTGCTTATCCCAGACAAGCTCTTCGACAAAACGGCTTTTTTCTTTCTCCTGGCTCTCTTCGTAGATAATATAAACTTTTTCCGCTGCTTTTATCAGGCTCATAAATTGATAACGCTGGATTTCTTCTTCTTTTTCAAGACGGTTCAGGCCAAGGTTAAGCATGACTTCACGCGGAATAAGCGGTTCATAGATTTTTAATTTAGGCAGCACCCCTTCATTAGCGTCCATCACGATGACATTTTTAAAATGAAGCGAGCGGGTTTCAAATAAACCTAAAATCTGCAATCCTTTCAAGGGCGAACCGGAAAAAGAAATCAGTTCGTTTTTAAGCTTGTATAAAAATATCTCGCACATCTCATCGAGCCTGAAAGGCTCCTGGCTAAAGGCAAGGGCTTTTAATTCTTCTTTGATAGAAAAAATTCTTTCGATAATTTTAAGATTGAAGGAAAAAGCGCTGATCATGCTTTTAGCTAAAAGCGTATCGGTGATATTCGAAAGCGCTAAAGAAAAATCGCTGAAATTATTGACGTTGTCCCAGGAATTGAAAAATAATCGATGCAGATTTTTTATGATGCCTCTTAATTCATCGATGCTTACGGTAATATCCATGTTTTCTAAAGTTTCGTGAGCCGAACGATAGATATCGTCGAGATTTTCGATTGCATCTAAAGCAATAAATAAGCTTCCGCTGATATCGGTTTCGATTTTTCCGGTCAATACCTCCTCAACTTTATGCACAAGAACGCGTGTCACGGAAGAATCTTCGAAAAATTTGATATTTTTCACCAACGGGTGGCGCAATACATCCAGATAATCCCTGGCATAATAAGTGTCTTTCCCTGCCTGCCGGCGAGCAGGTTTCTTTGTTTCTTCGGACTTAAAAATTGCTTCAAAGAGCGCAAAAACTGAACTTCTTTTTAAGGGATAGCCCATTGAAACATTGATATTTTTGGCAAAGTAAGAAACCTCTGAAAGTAAAGGTACAACTGTTTCCGGCTGCGGCATGACAATAACAGTATTTTCTTTGTCTTCGATTTCTTTCAATGTTTCCCGGACGAAACAAACCTGAGAATGCAAATCAAAACCGGTCCGAAAATTGATTTCCGGTTCTTTATATTCCTTCTTTGCTGCTTTTAAGGAAACACCTAGATTCTTGGCATTACTTTTCAATACCGACCAGTCATTTTCGTCTCCTTGAAAAATGCACATGCCTTTTCCGCTGGCAAGAATTGATTTGATAACGGCGAGTTCGCTGGCATGGAGATAAAAGAAATTACAGAATATTATCGCCTCAAATTCTGGAAAAGCTTTTTTGCCAATTAGTTCCGAAGCGGTAAGATATAAAAGACCTCGAGAAAACTTCTTTTTCTCCTTTAAAGCTTTGTGATAACCATTTCGCAAATTTATGATATTCTTTAATAAAATATTGATACTTTGCGGAACATCGAAACCGATACTAGCGCTTTTTTGAATCAATTCTAAAGATTTATTATCTATTTTTTCTAAATCAAGCTGCTCGATGAACGAAATAAATTCTTCTGCCCAAGGCAAAAACTGGACAAAAGAATCCCTTCCTTTGAGAATGCGCGGGAACTTAAGTTTCGCAAGATTGTAAATAAGATGGCAAGCATCGAGCTCGCTCATTTTCGAGATTTGAGCATTGCCTTTTACGATATACTCCGTAAATTCGTCGATAGAGAATACTTGAGGCGGGTAAAACGGGGCTTTTATTTTTGCGGCAAGATTACGGCGCAAGAATAAACTGGGGCGCTTTCCGCCAAAAACACAAGCGATATGGCTTAAATCATTATCCTTATTTTTGAAATTAGCCAGGATAAAATCGCTGACGTTCGCGACAAAATCTTCGCCCAAATTATAAGTAATTACCTTATCCATGCACTTCTTCGAATTTCATCTCATTAAGATATAATAAAAATGCTCTTATTTTTTTCTGCGCATATATATTGCCGATAAGTTCCATATATTCTTTTATCTGCATTTTATATTTTTCGTTGCCTTCATGTGAACTCTTATAATCGATAATCCATGCCTCTTTTTCTTTGACGATTAAACGGTCGATACGTTTCATATCCCCCTTTTGGTTTACCACTTCTTTTTCAAGGTAAAGTTTATCCCGGCCTAAAGAAAAGAAAGGCTCAAACTCTTTGTCGTTAAGGAGTTTGACTATTCTTCCTTCTACTTCATCGAAATTATCAAAAAAAGGGTATTTAATTTTTGCGCAAGCGACAGCATTTCTCAAAATATCTTTTTTATTTTTATCAAAACTGCCGTCAATAAAGGAAAGAATATAGTGTGTAATGTTTCCCTGCAAAATTTTTTCGCGGTTCTTTAGGGAAACAGGGTCTTCGAATTCATCTTCGATAAGCGAAAGGTAATTGGTATAGCGTGAAGGCGTAAGCACAACTGACGGGCTTAGAGCCTTATTTTTTATCTCATAATCATGCCGGGAGCCGAATTCTCTTATCTCATCCGGAATTAGATTACGCGCTTTATTGGCAGAATTAGCGCTTTTTTTCGGCAAATAGATATACATCTCAAATTTCGCCCGGGTCAGCGCAACATATAAATTATTAAATTCGTTAAGGCAGGCTTCTATGTAAGCTTTTTCATAGATTTCTTTAAGCCGTTTGGAATATTTTCGATGTTCTTTGGTAATTCGCACTAGCCCGCAGGCACTTTCTTCGGAAGTAATGTAGGAACCGGGCATCTCTCCGGTTTCGGCGTTAACATCGATGCGCAAGAACGGTAAAACTACCACTCCGAATTCAAGGCCTTTTGCTTTATGAATCGTCAAAACATTTATCGAATCAGTCTCATCGACGCTGACATAGAGTTCTTCCTTTTGTGCGGTATCTAAATAGGAAAGAAAATCCCCTAATCCAGCATACTCTTGCTCCTCTTGCTTAATGAGTTCGAGAAATTTCATAAAAAATGCCTGATTGTCGGTAAAATTATCCATCAAGCTAAAACGTTCGTAGATGCTGACAACAAGTTCATAAGGAGAAACAAAGCCTACGCTCTTAAAAAATTCATCGATATATGTATTCCAGATTTGCGGATAGTATTTGCGTAAATTCCGATACAGGCTTAGCTCATTTGCACTTGTTTTTTCCCGGCGCAGGCGAAAGATAAAATCGGTTATCTCCTGGTGTGAAATTCCGGAAGCTTTTGTAAAAATATCACCTAAAATAAAAACGGCAAAACTTAAATCATCGATAGGCGAATAGAGGAATCTTAAAAAACAAATTAGCTCTTGTATTAAAGAGTTCTCCTCTATGCTTAAAGTCTTTTCCGACTCAACCGAAATGCCTTTTTCCAAGCACCAGGCAGTTACCAGCTCAACTTCCTCGTTATCGCGGCAAAGAATCGCCATGTCTTTATAAGAAAAACCTCTTGTCTTTAATGTGTCAATAAGCGGAATCAACTTTTTTTTCATAATCAGATTTCTTTCTTCTTTTTTACTTTCCTCAACCCGCTCAACGCACACATAGCCGTACGGTTTATCCGGGCTTGATTCCTCATGGGAATCGTTGAAGGCGCCGAGAATATGCTTTAATAAATTCTCCTTGCTGCTGATATTATCCTCGATATCCATCGAAGCGATTGCCTTTGTGATATTTTCTTTAGAGAATATTTTATTGTTAAATTCAACAATGGCTTTTTGGCTGCGCCAGTTTTTGGTTAAATTTTTTGTCATGGCATACCCGGAAAATTCATCTTTGACCTCATCAAAAAGCCTGGCGTCTCCTCCTCGAAAACGGTATATCGCCTGTTTCTTATCTCCGACATAAAAAAGTGAGCCGCCGGTTGACAACGCCTCACTGACCATCTCCTCAAGGTTCTTCCATTGCAGGCGGCTTGTATCCTGGAACTCATCGATCAAATAATGGTTAAAACGCGTCGCCATACGGTAATAAATCTCGGCGATGGTTATACCCTCTTTGCTGAACAATAATCTTGCTTTGGAATTTAATTCGCCCAAAAATAAAACATCATCGTGCTTACATATTTTATTAAAACATTCGAAGATTTTTTCGAAAAGTTCGATATACGGCTTATAAATCACATTTGCGTCAAGCTCGACCAACTCGCATATTTCTTTATGGATATTTTTCCAAAGCTTTTCGAAGGCCGGCGTGGCAGTTCTGTTTTTATTCATTGGAATATCAAGAGATTTAAATTTATCCGGGATATTTTTTAGTTCGAAAATTTCCTCTCCGGCGGCAAATCTAAGTATGGATTTTTTTACTGTGCCATTTAGCTCTTCCGGCAGATTTAGCGAAAGGCGGCAGAGGTCATTAAATATTTTTCTTTTTTTCTTAAAGACGCTTTCGTCTGATACCGGATAAACATAAAACGGTATGCCGTAGGTATTATTCAGTTTAAATAAGGCCTGGATGGATTCCAGGATATCTTTTTTGGGAAACCACGAGCTTTTGTTTTCGACAAATAAATAGTGTGTAAGAAAATCTTCGAAAAGTAAGAGTAAATTGCTGTCTTCTGCGGCAAGATCAATAACGTTATCAAGGCAATAGGCAAGATAATTGCCAAAATCATGTTTAATCGTAAAATGTGCTGATCTGTCGATATTTAATGCCGAGCCCATGAGAATAGCGTTAATGAAGCTATCGATGGTCTTTACCTGAAAAAATGTATAATTACCGATAATCGCCTCCATTGTTCTTGCGGCAAACTCGCTTATCTTTTTTCTATCGACGCCGAGCGATCCCAAGATTTCGCTTTCCTGTTCTTTATTTTTGAATTCATCAAGGGCAATCCTTTTTAAAAATTCTAAAATCCTTTCTTTCATCTCGATAGTTGCTTTGTTGGTAAAAGTAATGGCGAGAATATTACGTAAAGGAAATATGGTGGTTTTAAAGTTAGGGTTTAAGACAAGTTCGAGATACCTTTTCGCCAAAGCAAAAGTTTTTCCGCTTCCGGCAGAAGCCTCAACTACAATAACTTCGGGTAGTTGTATTTTATTATTCATTACAAGTACTAAAGTTATATATATTGGAAGATATTCTAACGCAGATAGTCGCAGATGTAACGCAGATAGTCGCAGATTAATTTATCTGCGAGAATCTGCGTTGGATTTGCGAAAATCTGCGTTGAAAATATTTTAATATTTTCAATTTAAATTTCAATAAGCTTGTAGTCTAAACTGCCTAAGCCTATATCACTGGCATATTGAAGATGGTGCAGATACTCTATTTTTGGATGGGCTTCAAGAAACATATCTTTATTTTCCTGGCGAAGGACAAGATCCAGACTTGCCTTATCAATTGCCACTGGATCACGGCTGAAAAGCATACCGATATCTTTTATAAAACCCTTTTCTTCTTTATTCAAACAATCGCATTCTCTGGTAATGTAGAGACAAAAATTTACATAACTGCATTTAACTTTCTTTGTTAGGGCATAGGCGTATTCGGCCATTTTTTCTCCTAAAAGATTACAATCTTGCGACCAAACTACATCCAGTGCCCCGGTGGGGCAAACGCTTATACACTGGGCACAACCGATGCATTTATCTTTAACGATAAAACAAGCCGCTTCCCCTTTTTCTATGGCCATGGCCGGGCAAATAGCTTTACATAATCCGCAAGCAACACACCTTTTATCATTAATAAAAGGCGTAACCTGACAATGCTGGGCAAGCTTCCCTCTTCTTGCCGCACAACCCATGCCAAGATTCTTTACCGCTGCGCCAAAGCCAGTTAACATATGGCCGGTTAAATGCGAAAGCACCAAAAGATAGTTAATATCTTTAAGCGAATACGCGAGGTAACAACTTGAAAAATGTTTTTTGCCGATCTTTACCTCTAAATAATCATCGCCTTTTATGCCATCGCCGATAATAATCGGTAAATCGAGTTTTCCAAAACCATGGTTATAAGCTAAATTTATATGGCTTATCGTATTCATTCTCTGGCCATGGTAAAGAGTATTGGTTTCAAAAAGAAAAGGCCGGGTCTGGCGTTTCTTTAAAAATTTTGCAAGCGGCAGAAGAAAATTGGGGTTGATATAGGATTTGTTTCCTTTCTCGCCAAAATGAATCTTTAGGCCGGTAAATTGATCTTTCTTAAAGTCATCGGCGATACCCGATGCTTCAAGGCCTTTTAAAACTTCTTCGGGATTTTTCAGGAGCGTTTCGTAATCGATTTTTTTAAAGAAAACGTTCGGCATAGTTTATTGACACCGCAAAGCCGCAAAATTCTGCAAAAACGTAACCGCTAAAACGTAAAATTTTGCGCCTTTGAGGTCTAACCCTTAAATAGAAAGGTCTTTCAGTCTTCTGGCGTAATAATTGGCGAATTTTTCCTGTTTTCCTTTTTCTACTTCCGTGATTTCTCCGCCGCAAAAATAACCTTTCTCCGTATCGATAAATTCAGACCAGACTATGGCTACTTTTAATTTAATCGATTCGAATTCCTCAGGGATGAAATAGTTAATTAGAAGCACATGCCCCCGCTTCCATTCAACTTCGGAAGAAAAACATATGCCCATGGGCGTCAAATCTCTGGCCGTTGCTTTTACGGATTTAGCCACTTCGTTTACATTGCGTATCTCAAGGAAATCACAAACTTTTAGCCTGAGAAGTCTTCTGTTATTTGCCATAGGGTATAATTATAATACAAAATCGTTAAATAACCAATAAAACAAGATTTATTTTAATAAGATGCTTTGCTGGCTTCATGCATAATTTTTTCTCTTAAGGCGTTTTCAAGGTCGATATGATTAGCCGAAGCAAAACTAGCCATATCAAACAGAACTTGCGCAAGAAGGTTTCTCTTATTATGAAATCTATGCAGCCTTGCGGTGGATTTCTTTATCCTTTGTAAAATTAATGACGGCTTTTCTTTCTTATCTTTATTTACTGAAAAAAACTCCTTAAAAAAGATATCAGCAAGCAAAAGTGCCGGCGCCATACGCGGAAGTCTTTCTTTTATAGTTTTTCTTTGTTTATGTTTAGCTTTATGTTTTATCCAGTAAGCTAAAACCTCTTTGTCAGTCTTTAACTTCTCTTTAGCAAAAACATGGGGGTGGCGCACGATAAGTTTCTGGCTTACGCCATCTAATACTTGAGCAAGGTTAAATTTGCCTTTTTCGTCAAACATCTCGGCAAGAACCACAAGGATGATAAGAAGGTCTCCCAACTCCTCTTTTACCGCTTCCGGTTTATTCTGGTTTATTTCATCAATCAGTTCATAAGCTTCTTCTAACAAAAATTTCTTATAATTATCGATTTTTTGCGCCCTGTCCCAGGGGCATCCCTTTGGCGAACGCAGTAATCTTATTATCTCGACAAATTTATCAAATTCTTTCATATTTTAGTGAAGCGCCACGGACTAAACCGTGGCTTCCTCCTAAAGCAGAAATCCCAAAAAGGCATTCATCCAACCCTTCTCGAAGGGCTGGATTCATCCCCCGGGCTATCCTTCCCGAGTGCCTGCCGGCAGGCAGGTGTAATTTCCAATCTGTGGCCATCTGCTGGAAAATCTCCTATATATTATTGTAATGTAAAACATCTTTTAGCGGCCGTTTGGGAACATGTAAACAATCATTATCATCGAGCCAATATTTCACATTCACAGAATCGGTTTCGAGCCTGGGCGCTTCGTCCGGATATCCTGCGGCAATTAAAGAATCTATTTCATAATTGTCGCTGATTTTTAATTCTTTTCTTATTTTGTCTTTATCGATATTCTGCAGGCAGCACCCTCCAAGATTAAACGTGAGCAAAGAAATTAATATGTTTTCTGCTGCTAGTCCGATATCGCGTAAATTCGGCTCTTTGGTGCGATGCCTATTAACCAGCAAGATTATGTAGAAAGTGGGTTCTCTACCATTTGGGGGCGTGCGTTTTGGATAAATATAGGCAGCAAAAGTTAAAGCCGCAAAGACTTTTTTATTTAAAGCATCTTTATCGACAACCAAATAATCAATGAATTGCAAATTTGCTGCCGAAGGCGCGAGCCTAGCGCAATCTATAATCTTTTCGATTATATCAAAGGAAACTTTTTTCTGCTTAAAAAGCCTTATGGAACGCCTTCGAATGATTAATTTATATAAATTATTTTCCGTCATAAGAAGGGTAACCGGTTACTAAAATATCCGGGCCTATTTTTTTTATTTCCGGTTCTTTCAAATAAGGACATTTATCGAGTGATTCATAACCTTCTGCGCCTATCGAAGTAAGCGCATATTTTCCGCCTAATATTTTTGGCGAGATAAAAAAGTGCATCTTATCGATAAGTTTTGCGTCTAAGAAATTCCCTAAAGTCTGCGACCCGCCTTCGACAAAACAGGAGGTTATACCTAATCTAAACAGCTCAAGCAGCATAGAGTTTAAATCTAATCTTCCTTTTCTCTCCTTTATGGGAATTATTCTGGCTCCTTTTATAACTTTGTTCGATTTATTTTTTTTTGAAATAAAAACTATCAGCTTCCCCGGATTATGCTTGACGATAAAAATATTTTTGTTTATACGTAAATCGGGGTCAATTACCACTTTGTAGGGTATTTTTCTTAAGCCGTTAAGCTTCGGGTTATCTTTTAATACCGTATTGATTCCAACTACGACGGAATCGTATTTATCGCGTAAACCTTTTGCGAATTTACGGCTGCATCCAGAGGTAATCCATTTTGAAATTCCGGAAGAAGCGGCAATTTTTCCATCAAGCGTTTGCGCTAATTTAGCAACCACAAAAGGCCGATTCTCCTTCATATTCTTAAAGAATACCTCGTTAAGCTTCTCTGCTTCTTTTCGGAGTAAGCCCAGCCTAACTTTAATACCTGCCTGTTTCATTTTTCTTATAGAATTGTTACATACCTTTGGGTTTGGGTCTACGGTAGAAATAACTGCGCGCCTTATGCCTGATTTTATAACTTCATCGACGCATGGCGGAGTTTTACCGAAATGACAGCATGGTTCTAAATTTATATAAAGCGTTGATCCTTTTAAATTTTGCTTTGCTTTTCTAATCGCTTCGATTTCCGCGTGGGCCAATCCGGCTTTTTTATGGTATCCTTGCGAAATAATCTTATCATTTTTAACGATAAGCGCGCCGACTAATGGATTTGGGGAAGTAAAGCCTTCGGCTTTTTTGGCTATTTGGAAAGCCTGCTTAAGAAAAAAAATATCGTTTTTATTCCGCTTCATTTTAAAATATTTATTCTTTTCTTCATCTCGATAACCCAGGCGTAGGGAACAAACACTTCTCCTATTTGAATAAATTCTTTATAACTGCCATGGGCATCAGAGCCACCGCTTTTTAATATCCCGAATTTATCAGCCGTCTCTTTATATAATAAACTTTTTGCAGCGGAAAGGCGCGGATAGGCAATTTCCAGGCCGTCAATGCCAAGTTCGATAAATTCTTCAATCCATGATTTATCTGGAATCAGCTGCGGATGGGCTAAGAAAGCTAGCCCGCCGTAACTTTTAATCAAATTGATGCCTTCTTTTACTGAATATTTAAAACGCGAAAGATAGCCTGGTTTACCTGGCGAAAGATATTTTTCAAACCCTTCTCTTAAGGTTTTTACCTTCCCTTTTTTTACAAGTTCTAAAGCAAGATGCAGCCTGGTTGGCATAGCATTTTTCACCCGCGACAAAATTGCTTTTTCGTCTAAATTGAACTTGAGCTCGTTTAATTTTCGAATCATACCACAAAGGCGTTCTTTTCTTAATTTTTTTATATTACTAAGTTCTTCTTTCAATTTGTGATTACTGGAATCCAGGAAATACCCCAGGATATGGATTTCCGCGTCGTCTTTCTGCGTGCTTAATTCAATGCCCTCGATGAGTTCTATATCATAAATTGCGCTGTAGCGTTTTGCTTCTTCTAATCCATCAACCGTATCGTGATCAGTTATGGCGATTGCAAAAAGCTCTTTTAATCTTGCGGTTTTAAAAATATCTTCGATGGTTAAATCGCTGTCGGAGAAATTGGAATGGATGTGAAGGTCTACCTTGGCCTCTAAATTGTCTTTTGTATTTTCCCAGTTCATAAATATTTTTGGAGCCCGTAGGCCATTTTTAATAAAAGGAAGGGGGCAGCTGATTCAAAAACTATTCAGTTTTCTTCAGTTCTTCGACTTTTACGCTAGAATCTGCTTTTTTACTCTCCATCTTGTAAATCTTATCCAGCACGCCATTTACAAATCGCGGAGAATCAACGTCACCAAAACGTTTAGCCAATTCTATTGCTTCATTTATCGAAACCTTGGGCGGGATTTCTTCGAGAAATATTATTTCGAAAGCTGCCATTCTTAAAACATTCCTGTCTATAACCGCCATTCTCTCTATTTCCCAGTTTTTAACGTATTTCTTTATCAGAGAATCGAGGAGGGTAAGATTTTTCATGACACCTTCGATAAGCATTAGAGAAAAATCAACAACTTCCTGTTTCTGGGGGTAATTTTCGAGGTAATTGCGGAAAGCTTCTTTGTAGTCGGTCTTAGCTATCTCTACCTGGTAGAGAATATGAACGACAACTTCTCGTGCTTTTGACCTTAAGCGCATAGTTTTTAGAATAAAACAGCAAGGGATAGCAGATTGCAGATATCGGTTATACAGATAATCCTATCTCTCATCTGCCATCTCCTATCTATTATCTATCTATATTTGCGTATAAATATTGGACATTTCGAGAGCGATAAGAGCAACGTCTCTTCCTTTATTGCCTTGCTTTGTTCCGGCTCTTTCTATGGCTTGCTCTATTGTTTCAGCAGTAATAATACCAAAGGCAATTGGGACATTTTTATCTAAAGAAATTTTCGCAATACCTTTTGCAACCTCTGAAGCAATGTAATCAAAATGGGGAGTATCTCCTCTAATAATAACTCCCAGAGTGATTACTGCATCGAATTTTTTTGTATCCATTTTAGAAAGAACTTGCGGTATTTCGAATGCGCCGGGAGTCCAGACGGCAGTTAAATCTTTTTCGTCAACTCCGGATTTTTTCAGTGTATCAACACAGCCGCTAAAGAGTTCGTTGCTGATGAATTCATTAAAACGTGAAATGATGATTGCGATTTTTTTTCCTTTTCCTGAATAATTGCCTGTAATCTCTTTCATGTTTTTTCCTCCCTTTTTTCCACAGACAGCCACAGATGGCAAATCACAAGGTTACCACAGATGATTTTATCTGTGATCATCTTGCGATTTTTTATCTGTGCTCATCTGTGTTTTCATAAAATGTGATCCATCCTCTCTTTTTTTGTATTAAGATATTTTTCATTCTCGGCGCAAGTATCTGTTTTTATCGGAATTCTTTCGACGATTTCAAGACCGTAGCCTTCAAGCCCGATGATTTTTTTTGGGTTGTTGGTTAATAATCTTATTTTTTTAACGCCAAGCTCAACCAATATTTGTGCGCCGATGCCATAATCCCTTAAATCGGAAGCAAAGCCTAAAAGTTTATTGGCATCAACCGTATCCGTCCCTTTTTCCTGCAGGCCATAAGCCTTTATTTTATTTTTTAAACCGATACCTCTGCCTTCCTGGCGCATATAGAGAACAACACCGCCTGATTTGGCAATTAATTCAAGGCATCTGTGCAGTTGTTTTCCGCAATCGCAGCGCCGTGACAAAAATACATCACCGGTAAGGCACTCCGAATGAACGCGCACAATAAGCGGCTCATCGGTTATTGTTCCGGAAACAATTGCAATGTGTTCGCTTTTATCTATCAGCGATTCATAAAGATGCATCGTAAAATTTCCATAATCGGTTGGCAAATTTATTTTTTCAATAAGATTTATTAATTTTTCTTTTTTCCTGCGGTATTCGATAAGCGAAGCAATGGTGCAAATTTTTAAATTATGTTTTTTCGCAAATTCTACAAGTTCCGGGAGACGGCTCATCGTTCCATCTTCGTTGATTATTTCGCAAATTACGCCAGCGGGGATAAGACCGGAAAGTTTCGCTAAATCAACTGCCGCTTCCGTATGGCCGGACCTGACTAAAACTCCGCCATCTTTTGCCTCAAGAGGAAAACTGTGGCCTGGCTTAATTAAATCATTGCCTGTGCTTTTTTGATCAATTAAAACTTCAATGGTTCTTGCGCGATCAAATGCAGAGATGCCGGTAGTAATACCTGAAGCGGCATCGACAGAAATTTTCCAGGCGGTTTTAAAAGGATCTTCACTTATGGCATGATTCATTGAAGAAAGGCCAAGCTCTTTTGCCCTTATCTTTGTAAGCGGTACGCAAACAAGGCCCCTGGCCTCTTTAATCATGAAGTTTATTGCGCTCGGAGTGACAAACTGGGCGGCTATAACAAGGTCTCCTTCATTCTCGCGTTTTTCATCATCGACGACAATAACGAATTTGCCTTGTTTTATATCCTCAATTACATCTTCGATATGGCTAAACATTATGCCTCCGAAAGCGAAGTCCCGCACTGTACCGTCGTAGGCGGGACTGGTGCGGGGTAAAATACATTAACGCGAATTGCTTTAATTGTCAAGATTATTGAAAAATTGAAATCAGGTAGGTTTTTTGAAACAAATTACGACGAATTTGGAACGAATTACCACAAATAAATTCATTTACTATTCGTACACATTCATCTTTCCTGCCTGTTGGCAGGCAGCAATTATCACAGATAATTTTATCTGTGAACATCTCACAATTTTCATCTGTGATAATCTGTGTATTAACGTTTGGTCCACTGGAATCTTCTGCGGGCGCCTTTACGGCCGTATTTTTTGCGTTCTTTGGCTCGTGGGTCTCTGGTAAGAAGATTTTCTTTACGCAACGCAGCTCTTAACTCGGGGTTTAATATAAGTAACGCACGGGAAATGCCCAGACTTATCGCTCCTGCCTGTCCATTTATGCCTCCGCCATTGACATTGGCAAACACATCGAATTTTTCGGAAAGGCCAACGACCGATAAGGGTTTTTTTACCTGCAACAGTTGATCTATAGATTTAAAATAGCTCGAAAGTTCTCTTCCGTTTATGGTAATTTTTCCCTGGCCTTCAGGAACCAGGCGAATTCTGGCTACTGAATCTTTGCGCCTTCCTGTAGTAAAAATAGTTTTTGCAGTATCACTCATCTTATACCTCTAATTTTATTGGCTGTTGAGCCACTTGTTCATATTTTTCATTGGGATAAATTTTAAGTCCGCGAATCATTCTTTTGGCCAACATGGTTTTTGGGAGCATGCCTCTTACGGCACAATAGAGTGCGCGGGAAGGATTTTTGGCCTGCATGTCTTTTAAGCTGATTGTCTTGATCCCTCCGGGATAGCCTGAATACCTATCATAGATTTTATTTTCCAGTTTATTTCCGGTAATTTTTATCTGGCTTGCATTAATAACTACTACTTTATCACCACATAAAAAATTCGGGCTATAGGTTGCTTTGGTTTTACCCTGTAGTATTTTAGCTATGCGGGTAGAAAGCCTGCCTAAAACCTTATCTTTGGCATCAATTAAAACCCATTTGCGGTCTGTTTCGTTAAAAAACCTGGTTTTTTTCACTGTTTATACCTCCAGTTGAGAATTTTATTTTTATACCATATTCGGCTGAAATGTCAATAATTATTATGTTATTTGTCAAGCCAAAGTTAAAATGTCCCTTTTTTACCAAAGTTAAAATGGCCTCTTTTTAGACCTCTGATAATACTAATTCCTCGGTATAGCTTTTATTTTGATAG
>JAJYOP010000043.1 GCA_021796115.1 bacterium | reverse complement strand
TCTTTCGCTTAAAAATGTACACAAGTATTCATTTACAACAATTGCGTATTGCCAAGAATCGCATACGTTACTTTAGTTTTAGTGATACCGCAAAATTCAGAAATAAACTAAAAGACTTTAATCCAGAAATTATATTTGTGCCATCCAGCGAAGATAAAACCGGCAAGGCTCATCAATTGCACCGCACTGTCAAAAATATTCTTACGCCTTTAAACGGAAATAATTCAAAAGTTCTTATCGGTTATGACGGTCCGCAGCGAATACTTAACTATAATTTCTTCTGCCCGCTTACTAAAGAACAATGGCTGGTAGTTATGAAGGCCATGGCGGCTCACGTTTCACAAATGGAGCGAACCGCGTTTGATAAAACCGTTGAAGCCCAGGCGCGCGCGAATGCTTATTGGGTGCGCGCATTGATTGAGCCCAAATTGCCCAAGAACTTTGAATACCTGCTTATGTATAAAATGAAAGCTATAAATAACGGCAGATTAATGAATTATCGCCCAGGTATGCGGTTCGTATATCATCCCAGAGATATAGGAAATTTAAAATCTTTCTGGCCAGATACGGCAACGATGCTGGTTAATTCACCGCATCCTGACGATACTGAAGTTGCCTTGGGCGGATTGCTTTATTTATGCAAGCAGGTTTCAAGGGACAGCTCTATTACAAGTTATGTGGCTACTGCAGGCCAGCACGCAGTTATAAATGGTATCGATGATAACAATTACCTTATTAAAACGGAAATGCGGCGCAGGGAAGCAGAAGCTGGGGCAAAAATTTTAGGTATAGCTAGTAAATTTCTAAAACATCCCAGGACTCCTTTCGGCCTGGGCTTGCCGTTTTATTTCTATCGTAAAGATAAACACATGAGTAAAGAGAACAAGCAACAACTGCAACACGAAGAAGAACAATTGGTTACCCGGGAATTCCGTAGAGATTACGAAACACATCAAAAGTCGGGGCGAAATATTTTTGTCCTCTGCAACCCCGAAGATTCTGACAGCCATCCTGTTCATATAATATCGCGCGATTATTGGCGTATGGCAGCTAAGCAGGTATCAAAGGAAAAAGAAAGCGGCATGATCTATCTTGAATACGCTTCTCCTTGGGCCGGCGATTTTAACGCGTTTGCTTCGGCAGACAATTTAAAGTGTAGCAGGATAACAGATTGGCTATTAAAAGATAAGGTGCAAAAATTCTTACCTATATTATATAGGCGCCTGGCATTATCTCAAGCCCAGGTTTTAAATCTTAAAGGCAATAGTTATGTTGCAGGAGAACTTGTTTTAGAGAATTTCGGCGGCATGCCCCAGGCGATGCCCAGATATGTCCAGCGTTTCAAAATTGAACCTTTAAGCAGTGTCAATAAAGAACAAAACAAAGATATCTCTGCCAAGAAAGGCTTACTCGATGAAAGATTTGCTCATACAAAACTTCGCTGGCACCATAAAGTAATTGGAAGGCTTGACTCATTTACGTTTGGCGCCTTGCTGCACCTGCTATCTTTGGTTAGGATATATAGCCTCGGAGACGTTGTAAAGGCAATGTCCTACCAGCAACGAAAAATTCGTTTCATTAAAGAAGAAATGATTAACGGCATAGAAATGGCAAAATCAGGAAAATATGAAGTCGTGTATCTTGCCCATCGCAATCCAAGCTTATACCAAAAGGGAGTAGATAAATCAGCCGAACCCAAGAATATTTTTGATATGTTAAAACACCTGCTCCGGTTTATCAGGAAATACGGCATTGACGTTATTCCTTTGCTGGTTAAACGTGCCTATTTAGATTTAACCCTTAAGCCAACCGAAAAATGCTTGTTGTGCCTTGCGCATTTGCCGTTTATACAGAAAAAATTCAACTGGGGAAAATATCGTCTTTTGATTCATCCTTTTGCCTGGTCAAAAGAACATTGTTTTGTGGTTACTGCCCGCGCACACGACGGCAAGGCTACAGAACTTATTGATTCCAAAAACGCCGTGCACAATGCACTTAATTTTGTAAAAAGAGCAAAAAGCGTTACCCTGGTTCTTAACGGCCTTGCCCGCTCTATCCCCGAACATTTCCATTTCCAGGGCGCTTTCGAACAATTCCCGATAATGCGCGAACCGGTTGAAACTTTGAGAAAGATAAAAGGTGGCATTGTGGGGCGCGTATCCCCATGGCCTATAGAAAATACAGTAGTGAAAGGCAGAAATAAACGGGCAACGGTAGAGGCAGTACAGGAGGCAGTCTTAAACTATATTGCCAAAGGCTATCCTGCCGGTAACATCGACGCGTTCTTTACAACCACCGAAGATAATCAATATGTTGTTTTCCTTTTCCCGCGCTCTTCTGACATTAGCTCACAATTCGGCCCAGGCTGGGGGCCGCCGGAGATGGCTGGAAGATTCAAAGTTATAAATAAAGAAAATTTTGAAAAAGCGATAAATACTCCTAAACTAATTGAACAAACCATGCGCGAAACTGGAGTTCCTCAGAGGAGAAATGAAGAATTACCGGGGGAAAGCGTTCGGGATACCTCTCCGTGGCTGGTGGGGCCCGACGCTTCTCTCCCGATTCCTAATACAAATAATGCCCTTTACGACAGGCCGTGGCTGCCTGTCCTTCGAAGCTTTAGCGAAGAAGGGGTGGAGCCCTCAATACAACTCCAGGGCTTAAAACCTTGGGGTATCCTGCCGTCTTCTTTACTATATAAAGGTAAGCCAATAGGCTTTATCCCTGTATACCTGAATAGAGAAGGCAGCCTCTCTACAGCCATAACTGCTCCTCCGGTACTATCCTTAGCTAAAACCACCTCGGTTAAATCAGTCAACAATAAGGTAACTTCTTCCAAAGAACATACAAGGTTAGTGGTAAAATCAGA
>JAJYOP010000013.1 GCA_021796115.1 bacterium | reverse complement strand
AAATATCATCCGGCATAACCTCTGCGTCTTCATTTGACTCGATATCGTTATCGGTTATTTTGTTTTCGCTTTTGCCTAAAATTGTGCTAAGCCTTTTAAGCTTTTCTCTATTTAAAAGTTCTTTTTCTTCTTCGTAATATTTTTCGATTTCGCGGATTCTCTTCAATTCTTCAGTTTTTTCTTTTCTGGAGCGCCTTCCTCTGTCTTTTCTCTGAAATATCTCAACGTTAATGACTACACCGTAAACTCCGGGCGGAACGCGAAGCGATGTATCTTTTACATCCGCGGCTTTTTCGCCGAATATTGCACGAAGCAGTCTCTCTTCCGGAGAAAGTTCCTTTTCGGTTTTCGGCGTAACGCGCCCAACCAAAATATCATCCGGCATAACCTCTGCGCCAAGGCGCACGATGCCGTTTTCGTCTAAATTTTTCAATACTTCTTCGCTGACATTAGGAATATCCCGCGTAACTTCTTCATTGCCAAGACGCGTTTCTCTTGCTTCGATTTCAAATTTTTCAATATGGACGGATGTAAGTGTATCTTCTTTAACCAGTTTTTCGTTTATAATTATGGCGTCTTCAAAGTTGTAACCCCTCCAGGGCATAAAAGCGACAAGAACATTTCTGCCTAAAGCAAGCTCGCCGCCTTTGGTTGCCATGCCATCAGCAATAGTTGCTCCTTCTTTTATCTTATCGCCCTTTGAAACTATCGGCCGTTGATTAACACAGGTATCTGCATTTGAACGTTCGAATTTTTTCATCTTATAGACGAAATTTCCAATCTTAACATGGTGTGCATCGACCTCATCTACGGTTCCTTCTTCTTTGTTCATAACCACAACGCCGCTATCCCGGCCTACTTTTTTCTCGATGCCGGTTGAAACTACGGGAGCTTCGGGGAAAAGCAAAGGCACAGCTTGCCTTTGCATGTTAGAACCCATAAGCGCCCTGTTTGCGTCGTCATGCTCAAGGAAAGGAATCAAAACTGCAGAAACCGAAACAATTTGCTGCGGAGAAATATCCATGTATTCAACATCATGCGGCCGGACTCTGGGGAATTTTCCCTGGAAACGCGCATAGATTTCTTTGTCATGAATTTTTCCGTCATCGCCGATATTATGGCTGACCTGCGCGATTAATTTGTTTTCGTCTTCGTCGCCGGTTAAAAAATCAACTTTATCAAGTACAACACCTTTGTCGACCTTGTGATAAGGCGTGGTTAAAAATCCAAGCGGATTTATCCGGACGTAAGTTGCCAAAGACGAAAGCAAACCGATGTTTGCTCCTTCCGGTGTTTCTATCGGACAGATTTTTCCGTAATGCGTCGGGTGGACGTCGCGAACTTCGAATCCGGCTCTTTCGCGGGAAAGCCCGCCAGGGCCCATTGCCGATAATCTTCTTTTATGTGTGATTTCTGCAAGCGGGTTAGTCTGGTCCATAAACTGCGAAAGCGGGCTGCGGGCAAAGAAATCCTGAACCTGCGCAGAAAATGCTCTTGAATTTATAAGATGCTGTATCGAAAAATCGCTTGAAGTAATCAGCGGATATCTGTCAAGGAAGGTCCTTTCAACTCTCAATAATCCGACCCTTACCTGATGTTGCAATAATTCGCCGATAAGTTTTATCCTTCTATTGGCAAGATGGTCTATATCATCTGTGGGCCTTTCTCCGGCTTTTACCTTCAAAAGATTTTTTACAATCTCGATGAGAGTTTCCAAATCGATAACCCTTTTACTTAAAGGAAGGTCCATGCCCAATTTTTTGTTCAGCAGGTATCTTCCTACCCTTCCTAAATCATACCTACGCGCATCAAGAAACATCCTTCTAAAAACTTCTTTTGCGGCTTCAAGAGTTATTGGCTCTGTTGGCCGCATTTTTTTATAGAAATCAAGATAGGCCTCTTCAGTATTGGAACTTGAATCTTTTTTAACTGTATTTACCACTTCCGGGTATGGTTTATCGGAAAAGTTTTTGTAGATATCTTCATTTGTCGACAAACCCATCATGCGAAGAATTTGGGTGGCGGGAAAAGTTTTACGGCGGTCGATGATTGCGGTAATTGTGTCGTTTATGTCGGTTCTAAATTCAAGCCAGTATCCGCGGTAAGGAATAATCCGCGCAAAATACATGCGCTTGCCCATGGGATGCAATTCTTCTTCGAAGAATACACCGGGAGAACGCTGCAGCTGGCTGACGATTGCTCTTTCGTCTCCATTTATAATAAAGGAAGCGGTGTCAGTCATAAGCGGGATATCGCCAAGATAGATTTCCTGTTCCTTAATTTCGGTAGAAGGGCCGGAAAGTCTAAGCCTTACTCTTAACGGCGCAGCATAGGTTTGAGCTCTTTTTTTACACTCCTCAACGCTGTAACGCGGCCGGGAAAGGCTATAAGAAAGAAACTCAAGGCGGTATTGTTTATCCGGGCTTTCCATCGGAAAAACTTCTTCAAGTATTTCCTGGAGACCAACTTTTTTCCTTTTTTCAGGAAGAACGTTCATCTGTAAAAACTCTTTAAAAGAGTTTAGCTGATGCTCAAGAAGGTGAGGCATCGGATAAGTCTTCTTGGTCTTAGCAAAAGACAATTCTTTTAGTCCTTTCAAGAGATACCTCCATAAATTAAACTCTAAACACTAAACCCTAAACTTTAAAAAACATGTTTAGAATTTGGGTCTATAAGCTAGAGTTGCTACCTATATATTTACTTTAACTCTACGGTTGCGCCGGAAGCTTCGAGTTTTTTCTTAATCTCTTCGGCTTCCTCTTTCGAGATGTTTTCTTTGACTTTCTTGGGAGCTGAATCAACAAGCTCTTTCGCTTCTTTCAAACCAAGTTCGGTGATGGCACGAATTTCTTTAATAACGGCTATCTTATTTGCGCCTGCAGCGGTAAGCATAACGGTAAATGTTGTCTTTTCCTCTTTTTCTTCAACAGGTAGAGCTGCGCCAACCCCCGGCATTGCAGCCATCATCGGTGCACTTGCTTTTACGCCAAACTTGTCTTCGCAAGCTTTTACAAGCTCGGAAAGCTCAAGCACTGTCATATCTTGAACCATTTTTAAGACATCCTCAACCTTAGACATGTTAACCTCCTCGTTTCACCCGTTGGTGGATTACAGAAATCAGTAATCAGAAACTAGAGTATAGAAAATAAAAATTTATTTTTTACCTTCCCCCTCTGGTTTCTGTTCTCCGATTTCTGGTTTCTTTTTCTTTATCTCTTCTATCGCCCAGACAAATTTTAATATTACTTGATTAAGAGTTGAAATGAAGCCGCTTAGCGGCGATGCCAGGCCGCTGACTGCCATACCCAGCAATACTTCTTTGGGTGGGAGTTTGCTTAAAGCATTTACCTCATCCGTCGTAACCAGTTTATCCTTAATGAAACCTCCGTTAATCTTGAGAATTTCATTTTCTTTGGCAAAGTCAACCAGAGCTTTACAAGTTTTAACGATATCTTTGTCATGGATAAAAATAACCGCGGTTTCCTGGCCGATAAGATTATTTAAGGTTTCTTTCCTGTCATCAAAAGCTCTAGTAAGTAAAGAATTCTTTGCTACATAAACGCTTGCGCCGGTTACCCTTAAGTTATTTCTTAATTGACTTACCGAAAAGGCTTTAACGCGGTTAAAATTAATAAAAAAACACCCTTCCGATCCTTTTATATTTTCTTTTATCTCGTCAACAATTTTCTCTCTTACGACGACACCTATTCTTTTCATATGCTTAACCTCACTGAAGGGCTTATCGTGGTCGATAAATAAATCGACTTGACAAATTCTCCTTTAACTGACGCGGGCTTGGCGGTACTAAGTGCATCTACAAAGGCTTTCGCGTTTTCGATAAGTTTTTCTTTAGAAAAGGAAATCTTTCCTATTCCTACATAAATACAGGAAGCTTTGTCCATTCTAAAATCTATCTTTCCTCTTTTTGCTTCGCCTATCGCATAAGAAATGTTTTCCGTGACAGTTCCCGACTTTGGCGATGGCATAAGCCCTCTTGGCCCAAGGACTTTTCCTAATTTGCTCACAACTTTCATCATGCCCGGGGTAGCTATGCAAACATCGAAATCGAACCAACCCTCTTTCATGATTTTATCGACAAGCTCGTTAGTGCCTAAAAAATCTGCGCCGGATTCTTTTGCTGCTTGTTCTTTTTCCGGTTCGCAAAATACGATTATTTTTACTTTTTTACCGGTTCCATTAGGAAGAACGACTGAACCCCTGACTGCCTGGTCGGTCTGTTTTGGATCGATATTCACCTGGCAGCTTACTTCAAGAGTCTCATCGTATTTTGCATGCGGCATATTCTTTAAAGTTTCTATCGCTTCTTCAATGGAATAGGTTTTGCTTTTATCAACTAACTTCAGCGCTTCTTGATATCTTTTGCTTTTCTTTTTCACGTCCAAAAACCTCCACTATTTAAAATAACTAATGACAAATGTCTAATGAGGAATTAATGTTTTAATGCTTAATGTCAAAATATCGTTTAGACATTTAATCATTAGGCATTAATTAGTCATTTACTCTTTAACCCTTATACCGCAACTTCTTGCTGTACCGGCTATTACTTTTATGGCTTTTTCAATGTCATTGGTATTCAAATCTGCCATTTTTTCCTTGGCAATCTCAATAACTTGCTGCTTTGTAACTTCGCCGATTATTTCTTTTCCTACCTGCCCGCTGGCTTTGGCTAAATTAGCCGCTCTTTTAAGCAAAACCGATGCCGGCGGTGTCTTAATAATAAAATCGAATGATTTATCTTCGTAAACATTTATAACCACCGGAAGAATTATGCCTTCTTTGGCTTTAGTTTGTTCGTTAAAAGCTTTGCAAAACTGCATAATGTTTAAACCGTGTTGTCCAAGAGCCGGGCCTACTGGAGGAGCCGGATTCGCGCTGCCTGCAGCAATTTGCAACTTTATCTGGTTTACTGGTTTTTTCTTTTTCTTGGCCATTTTAGCTCCTTACATCATTACCCCTCTCGCTCACTTCGTTCGCTCGGGAATAGTTCACACTATTATTTTTCCTTCGCGCTTGGAAAAATAATGTGTTCACTATATCTTCTCTACCTGCCAAAACTCAAGCTCGACAGGAGTGGTCCTGCCAAAAATAGACACACTCACCTTTAATTTTCCCTTATCCTGCTGAACCTCTTCGACTACGCCGTTAAAATTAAGAAAAGGCCCTTCGATAACCCGGACGCTTTCACCTTTGTCAAAAGTAACTTTTGGCGCAGGCTTTTCTTTACTCTCCTGGGCCTTGGTTAGAATTTTATCCACTTCGCTCTGTGATATGGGGCTAGGCTTGCGCCTTGGCCCTATAAAAGTAGTAATACCTGGCGTATTTTTTACAAAAAGCCAGGTATCGTCATTCATCTCCATTTGAACAAGAATGTAGCCGGGAAAAAATTTTCGTTCCAGAATTTTTTTCTTACCAAGCTTTACCTCGGTAACCTGTTCTTTGGGGATAACGACATTCGCTATCAAGTTCTGATAGTTATGTGCCTTTATCCTTGCTTCTAAATTAGCTTTCGCCTTTTCTTCAGCTCCGCTTAATGTGTGTAATATGTACCAGCGCATCATCCTTGTAAAAGTGAGTGTATAATTTTGGATAAGCCCAAATCTATAAGAAAAAAATATGTGGCGAAAAATGCAAGCATGCAGATAACAACAATAAACGCGCCTTTTAATTCGGCTTTCGTTGACCAATTAACTTTCTTAAGCTCTTCAGCTACTTCGTTGAAAAATTGAGGAATTTTTTTTAATCCTTTTATCATAGTTCAATGTTTATATTAATTAGGTTACTAAGACCACATTAAAAACTCGAGATTAGTGTAACTTTCGTAACCTGCGTAATATTCGTAACTTAAATTTCTTTTCCATTACACATTAAGCAGGCGAGGCAGGAGTTGAACCTGCAACCCCCGGTTTTGGAGACCGATGCTCTAGCCAATTGAGCTACTCGCCTTTTTAAAACGCGAATTATCACGAATCCGGGACGATCCTGAGCGTAGTCGAAAATCGTCCTCAGCGAGCAAAACGAGTCGAAGGACGAATTGCCACAAATAAATCCCTTTCCCATTCGTGGACATTCGTCTTTAATTCGTGTATATTCGTGTTCTACGGCTTTGCTTCTTTATGCTCCGTATGCTTACGGCAAGAACGGCAAAACTTACTTATATTCAGTTTTTCCGGATGTTTACGTTTATTTTTCGCAAGATAATAATTATTCCGTTTGCAAACTGTACACTCTAAGGCAATTAATTCTCGCATAGTATTCTAAAAAATAAAAAAAGATTAAAAAATCCCCGTCCCACTTTGTGGTTATTTTATTGACTAGATTGTTTTCTCGGCCGATTAGTCGAAGCGCTTATTCACTTTGCGGCTTACTCCAGCCTGGAATGGGAATTGAACCCATCACCTCATCCTTACCAAGGATGTGCTCTACCAACTGAGCTATCCAGGCAAAATGCGGGACGCTCTTTAGGTACAAGCTAATTTCCAGTAAATGCCTGCGCTGTCACTGAAATTTATCTTTGTAAAAAATCTAATGGCACAAGACTGTACGATTATATTATAAAAGGTATCTTTGTCAAGAAAAAAATATAAAAAAATACCGCAAAAGCATAAAAAGAATTTTTTGCGCTTTTGCGGTATTTAGCGACTTTGCGGTCTTACCTTTTCTATTTCTTCGACTTTATTTTTTCGAGAAAATCTGCTACTGATTTACCGACTAAATCTTTACAACCCAGCCCAAAAGCCAGGGCAAAACCTAAACCAAAGGAACCAAGGACCACCGCGATGATTATGCTTATTGTCGAATGAATCGTCATGGTGGCAATATTCAACTGTTCAAGTGCAATTGCCGCCGCAAATATTACAACTGCAATTTGCGTAATTTTTCCAAAAAGCGGACCTTCTTCTATACCCGCATTTGCGGATGCGGTTTTGATGATACTACTCAAAAGTGTTGCCGCAAACATTCCAAGCAACAAAACAAATATCGCCGCTATGATATTGGGAATGTAAAGTATGATTTTTTCGAGAAGTTCGGCAGCTTGAGCCAAACCTGCGGTATTCATGGCAACAAAAAAAGTAACCAGCATAATAATCCAATAGCATATTACTCCAATCAGCTCCGAAACACTTGTGTTCACACCGCCTTTTGAAAGTAAGGTGTTCAAATTAATTTTTTGAGAAACATCATCAACTTTTATGGCTTTTAATAATTTCGTAATCAGACCCTTCAAGGTTTTTGCTATAATCCAACCTATCAGAAGGACTATAAGTACCACTACTACTTTTATAAAAATATCCCCTATTCGTGAAAGCATCATTTTTGCTGGTTCCAGGTATACGATTTGTAAATCCATAGGCACCTCCCTCACGGATTGTTCATCCACGCAACAGGCAATACAATTTTATTTCGTATTTTTTATCTGGGTACCTAAATCTTTTCTGGTTTTTAGCCAATCTTTGCGTAATTGCGCAAGTTGTGTGTATATATCCCGCTTATCGGTAAGGAACTTTTTTGCGCCTTCATCTAATTTTGTTTTTATCGATTTATCTTTAGGATTTTCTCTTGCCTGTTTATACAGTGCCTCTCTTTCATTATGCCAAGCTATTCTTAGTAACCTATCTTGGTCATGCAGCTTATCCCTTGAAGCGATAAAGTTCTTCCTCGCCTGGCTTAATTGTTCCATAAGCGCTTTTTTGCCCTCGGATACCCCACTTCCAGCATAAGAACTCACAGAAAAAGAAAAAACAGTAAGACCAACAATCAACATGGCGATAAATTTTTTAAAACCCATACTCCACCTCCTTATAGGTAAATTATACTTAAATATATGTTTAATGCAAGATTTATTTATGTTTACCGGGTATTTTAGGTATCACGTCTCACGTAATACGTGTTGCGTAATACGGCTAAGTAATTTAGACATACGGTTGGATAAATTTGACAAGATCCCGTTTGGCCAGAGTCCCTACTTTTTTTGCCATAACTTTTCCATCTTTAAAAATCAGGAGAGTTGGAATACTCATGATAGTATATTCAGTAGCTATTTCTTGTGCCTCATCAACGTCAAGCTTGCAGACTTTTATTTTTCCTGCAAACTCTCTCGCTATCTCTTCCACAAAAGGAGCAATCATTTGGCACGGCCCGCACCAGCTTGCCCAGAAATCAACCAAAACCGGAATTGCTGCTTCCATGACTTCTTTCTGAAAATTCGCGCTGGTTAATTTTGTTTCCATAATGCTCCTTTTATTTTTTGGTTATAAATTGTGAGAGAGTTATATTATATAAATTTTCTGTCTGCGGTCAAGAAAAATGCTGGATAGCAGTTGGTAGTTTGTCTAAAAAAACTCTGAGTTTTATTCAACCAACTACAAACTAGTAACTACAAACTACTTTTTAAGGTGATTCCCAATTTGTAATTTCGCCATCCACTATCTCAAAAGTTATTGCATTCGGGCTATCCGCAGTCTGCCAGCTTTTCATGGTAAAGTATTCTTTGTCGTCGATTTTTTTGTAATCTACAATATCTGCCTCCACATAGCCTAAATCTTTCAGGCATTGCGGGATAGCCATATCAATCGCATAAAGATTAAAAGATAAAAACATCAAAAAAATAATCGTTAAGAAATATTTTTTCATCATGCTATCCTCCTTAATGAACGCGTCATTTTTCCGAGCCTCAAATGGCACAGGAAAATACTGGCCTCATTTGATTCTATCTTTTTCGGATAACAATTCAAGCAAATTAATTGCCTGAAAAATAATTTTGAAGTTTTGGTTGGAATTAATATGGTGGTTCTTAAAAATTGGCAATTGGTGTTCTGCTTCGCCATTCGCATATTTAAACTGCAGGTCTGGCTTCGCAGGAATTATTCCTTCGAAGCCCTACCTGCTGTTTTACTTGGCGATGGACAAAAAAGAATGGAGGTGGCGGGACACTTGACCCTCTATTTCTAAAGGAAGTGGACTATCTCTTCACCCTAACATTTGTTAGGGGCTCGGCGTATTATAGAAGGTTTACCGGTGATTCAATGCGCGTATTCGCTTAACAAGCCTCTCTTTTTTGCATAATAATTGCGCAGTATACTTGCCCGTTCTGGATGTGACTTTTTTATACTCTTTCGTAATGAGCTCTGCTTGCTCTTTTTTTACAATGAGATATTTTTTTATTTCATTCAAAAAACAGAGCGCACTATCTTGCCGGAGACGCCAGACATACGATTGAGTATGATGAGGCTTGCTTATTTTCTTAGAAGTTATTATCCCTCCGCATTTGCGGCGAACCCAAATAAGCAGCTTCAAATCCGTATTGCTGATTGATACTAGCGGAGCAGGCGTTTCGTGTTTGTGATGTCGTGAAAGAGTTACTGTTCCTTCTCCATCTACAATCCCAGCCAAATACGCTTTTGTCACTTCATCCATCAGTAAACCTCCTATCCCTCCGACGTTAAATCGGAGAAGTCTCTGCAGGGCTTGCACCCCTCAGGATTACCCACGTCTACTCCAAATATTAATCGGAGTTACATTTCGGGCTTCCCTGATGTAAGCCGAGTGTTTCACTAAAAGTTGCCCCTTAGTGCGACTCGTAAGAATCGAACCCGCGTCCCTACAGGGTTAATAAAGAGCTCCTACATGCTTTTCCCTTCTTTTATCTTATCCTGGGCAGCTCCGAAGGAAAGGATATACCCAGAAGCAACTTTGTATGGTTTTTGAGGCAAACCCCCAAAGTAATGAGCTTACCCTTAGTCTCAAAGTCGAACCCCTATACTTCCTGAGACAAAAAGCATAGAGGTCCATTTTAGTGTACCATGATTGGCGCTGGGCCAACGAATGGCGCGCTAAAAGGGGTAGCTAAGCTACCTACACCAACTAATTGTGGTGTTGCGTTTAAATTTTTGTAAACCCTCACTATCGTAGTGGGCTTACCCGCACGGCATGCAACCCTTTACCTCATCTCTAGGTCGAGGCCTTTACACCCCCAAATTGCCAAAGATCTTTATCGGCCAAGTTAAAAAATACCATAAATTAAAAGGATTTACAAGAGGGCAGAATGGAATCTGTATCACGCAGCGCGTAACAGGTAACACGTCTAAAATACTCAAAAAAAGACGTATTACGTGCAACGTGATACGTGCTACAGAATATATAATTTTTCCTTGCAAATTTTTCTTTACTCGCTAATATAATCTAATGCTTAATACATTTAGATCCCACCACAAAAAAGTCTTTTGGATTCTTATTATCTTTGTTGTCCCTGCTTTTGTTATGTTGGGCGGCAGCTACCTTTTAAGGGGCAAAAAAGAAAACATCGTATTAAAAATTGGCAATCATACTGTAAACCAGGATGAATTTAAATACTATGTTACCATGGCCCAACTCTATTTTGCCTTTCTTGACCTACCGGACAAAGAAAAGAAGATAAGCAAACAGGACATAGTCCAAACCAGCCTCGATTATATCCTCTTTTTATGGAAAGCGAACAAAGAAAAAATACGCGTCAGTGACGAAGAAGTTATTGATACTATAAAAAAAATAAAAATTTTCTCCCGTGATGGGCAGTTTGACAAAGAATATTATCTGCGTTTTCTTAGATACATGAGAACTGAGCCGCGGGTATTTGAAGAATACATAAGGAACTTCCTAAAAATAGATAAACTTTATCAAAAATACATCAAGATAAATCCTTCTGATGCCGAAGCGAAAAAATTATACAAAAAAGACACCCAAACCGCAAAAATAGATTATATAGCTATTCCTTACGATAAATTCAAAGAACAAATTAAAGTTACGGAAGATGAGATTAAAAATTTTTACGAAAAAAATAAACTTTCCTTCAAAGAGGAACCTGAAATAAAACTTAAGTATGCCATAATAACGAATAATCAAGAATTATATGACAAGGTAATGAAAGATTTCGATAATATAAAAACCATAGATGAATTGAAAACCAGATATGCCGTTGATGTAAAGGAAACCGGTTTTATCGGCAGGAAAGATCCTATCGAAGGCCTGGGATGGCATCCGGAAATAAACCGGATTGCCTTCTCATTGAAAAAAGGGAAATTACGCCGTCCTCTGGAAATTAATACCGGCTATATATTTTTACAAAAAGAAGATGAAAGGGCAGCTTATGTGCCGGAATTTTCCCAGATACAACAGAAAGTCGAAGATACGATGAAAACGCAACTTGCCAAGGAGGAGGTGCGAAAACTTGTTAAAGAGACGATGCAAAAAATAAATAATACTCCAGGGGCTAACCTCAAAAGAATTGCCGACGGGGAGCATCTTGATTACAAAGAAACCGGTGACTTTAAGTATAATGATTACATTGAAGGCGTGGGCTTAAACGAAAAATTAAGTAAGATAATCTTTTCCTTAAAGAAAGGTGCAGTTTATCCTTATCCTCTATTCCTTTCCAAAGGAGCCTATATAATCGAGCTTAAAGATTTGAGCCCATTTAACGAAAAGGATTTCGCTCTAAAACGTGATGAATATCTTGGAAAAACAAGGCAATATATGGAATTAGAGGCGAAATTGAAGTTTCTGGCAAGCATCAAAAAAGAGGCGAACGCTAACTTCTGATATCGTCAGCCTTACTATTAATCAAACCTCAACTATTCGCATTAATGCAATCAAATAGCGCAAAAAGACAGGTGCAATTCAACAGTGTCTATTATTGATTCTCTAAGAGTCAATATCTGCAAAAATTTTTCATAATTTAGTTCTGTTAACTAAATTAAAGTGCCTCTAAATTAATATCCCGCTGGACAAGTTCCCGATGAACAAGTTAAATTACCGGTAGCATACTCAATTCGCATGGTATAACTGCCACCGTTGCGTTCTATACTGGCAGCTTCAGTACCGCAAACAATACTTGCTGCATTAAAATACTTTAGTGATGCAAAATTGACATCCAAGTCATTATTCGGCTCAATACAGTTAGTAGTGTAATTTCCTTGTCCCGTATAATATCTTAATTGTGCAGCTCTTATCTCACCAAGTACTTGAGCGGCTTCTGCGGTTCTGCTGCGTTCCACTACCTTAAAAAACTGAGGCAATCCTATCATTGCAAGGATACCGATAATTATAACTACCACAATTAACTCCATAAGCGTGAAACCATTTTTCATAAAAACACCTCCCGGTATAATTTTTACCATTTCTATGATTAATAAAGATAATAACCTGTAACAAGTTCTTTCTGAATAAAAAGATATCTTGCATACTCCTTATGGGGCCTTATAAAACAACTATTCGATAAAGACTGTTGTTTCCTATACATCTAATTGCGGATATTCATTAGGATGCTATGGATTCGTAAGAACCACCGTTTATCTCCTAGAATATATGTGGTTAGGTATCGCCGGAATATGCTTCCCCAAACTAAAAAAAGAGAACCACATGAGGAGTTTAACACATAAACGGGAATTAAGGAATATAAAAGTTACTGACCGCTGGGAAGTATTACTGGAAATTAATGCCTTGATGGTGTCGATGATGTCGATGTTAAGGTAAGCCTTATCGGGCGCTTATACCTATGGCGCTGGCGTAAACACCACATTTTGCGATTATTACGAAAATGCGCCCTTGATTTTATTACATTTTTACACGACGAATCGTCAAAAATAGAGTTTCGATAGCCATCTTTTCTCTTGACTTACTTTTTTATAGGCGCAGCAGGCAGGAATTTCGCTGCTAATACCAGAAAAGATAAATTGCCAGAAATTATACTTTTAGCAGATGAAAAATTAGTCCTCGACAACTATAGCGTTAACAGGGCATTGCGAAGCAACTTCATGAAGATCGCAATTTGCACATTTAGAAGCTTTTACCTTTGCGATACCATCAGAAGCCATTTCAAAACAGTCAGGGCAAGCATTTACGCACAAACCACAACCAACACATGTGTTTGCATCAACTGTTAATTTTGCCATGTTTGTCCTCCCTGCCTGCCGCAAAAACAGGCGTGATGTAAGAGAAGTTTAATAAAATTAGCAAACTGTTTTTCTATTTATTTAAACCGTAATATTCTATGTTCTTGTTCGCTACTTCCTGAAGCGATTTCAAAGCTGCTTCATCTTTAAGCAGGTGTTTAAATCTTGATTGCGCTTTTACATAATCGTTGATAGGCTTTGGTGTTGGAACTTTGAAAACATTGGCTAGTTTACCAAATTCGTATTCAACCAAAGGATAAAGTCCGCAAAGAACTGCTGATTTTCCGATATCGATAGTGAGATTCGAATCATGGCCCCAGCCCAAAGGGCATGGAACATGAATCTGAATATATTTAGGGCCGCGGATGCTTAAGGCTTTTTTCACCTTTCTTTGTAAATCCTGGATATAGCCAACAGATGCGGTTGCGGCATAAGGAATAAAATGTGCGGCGCATATTTCAATTAATGGTTTTTTATTTCTCCAGTTGCCGTGCATTTTTGCTCCAAGAGGCGAAGTGGTTGTGGAAGCGGTAAGCGGTGTTAGACCGCTGCGCTGTATACCTGTATTCATATAGGCTTCGTTATCATAGCAAACATATAAAACATCGTGACCTCTTTCAAGCATTCCGCTTAAAGCCTGGATTCCGATATCAGCGGTTCCTCCATCGCCGCCCTGGGCAATAACTCGCGTGTTATCTATTTTGCCAAGGTATCTTAACGCAGCTTCCATGCCTGAAGCAAGGGCTGAAGAGTTTTCAAATAATGAGTGAATCCATGGCGTGCGCCAGGCGCTTTCAGGCGCTTTTGTGGAAAAAACTTCCAAACATCCGGTTGCATTGGCAACCATGGCATTTTTCCCGGCGCAATCGGCAACGATACGCGCCGCAAGCGATTGGCCGCAACCGGCGCAGGCGGTGTGGCCGGAAACAAACATATATTCTTCGAAATGTCCGTTATCAGATTCCGACATAAAAATCCTCTTTTAACAATTCTGGCCTTAGGCCCAGAAATTCGCAGCGGACTTCTTTCTTTCTAGAAATATCCACCATATCTTTTATGGTCTCAATTGTTATATCTCTTCCTCCAAGCCCTGCCACAAATCCGCTGACCTTTGGTTTTTTGTTGGCAAAAACTGACTTTACTTCCGTGTATAATGGCCCTTCACTGCCCAGAGAGATTGATTTATCCAAAACAAGAACCTTGGGTATCTTTTTTAATGCTTCATAGACTTTTTCTTTGGGAAATGGCCTGTAGGATACGATTCTTAAAAGTCCAATCTTTTTTCCTTCTTCTCTTTGCGTATCGATATAATCTTTAATTGTTCCGCAAACCGAACCCATGGCAACGATTACTGTCTTTGCGTCTTCAACTTTATAAAGCTCAACCAAATCCAACCCTTTTCTTCCGAAGGTGGCTTCGAATTCTTTTCCCACCTGGGGTATCATAGAAAGGCAATCTTCTAATGTTTTATGCAACGCATAACGGGTTTCAATATAAACCGTCGGATCTCCCAAAAGGCCAAAACTCATTGGATTTTCAACGTCTAATTTATAAGGCGCTTTATATGGCGGTAAGAATTTATCGACAAGCTCGTTGGCCGGCACATCAACGGTTTCCATACCGTGGGTGAGGATGAAACCGTCCATGTTTACTATAATCGGAAGCATAATTTTCGGATTTTCGCCAAGCTTATAGGCCTGCAAAACAAAATCAAGCGCTTCCTGGTTATTTTCGGCATAGACCTGAACCCAGCCGCTATCGCGTAAAGAAACCGCATCCTGCTGGTCGTTCCAGATATTTATCGGAGCGGAAAGCGCACGGTTAGCGCAAACCATAACTACCGGAAAACGCATTCCGGCAATATTAAAAAGAACTTCGCTCATGTAAATTAAACCTTGCGAGCTTGTGGCGGTAAAAACGCGGACGCCTGCAGCACAAGCACCAAGCACAACCGTTGCCGCTGAATGCTCGCTCTCGACGTTAACAAATTGGGCATTAAGCGAGCCGGTGGCGACAAAATCGGCGAGGCGTTCAACGATGTGCGTCTGCGGAGTAATCGGATATGCCGATACTACTCCCGGTTTACAAAGTTTAGCTCCTTCAGCAACTGCGAATGAACCTTCTAAGAATTGTTTCATTTCGCTTTTTCTCCTTTTTCGTGCTCCGGTACCATTTCAATATCTTTCTTCGGGCAAATATAGGCACAAAGCCCGCAACCTTTGCAATATTCGTAATCAGGCATGTAGGTGTTTTTTTCTTTGCCTTCGATACAGCTTTCCGGGCAAACTAATTTACACAGCCCGCAAGCAATACAGTTTTGGTGCAGATATCTTGGCTTTTTTGCCGAACGCCATGAACCTGTTTTATTCGCCCTAGAAGAAGCTGGTTTTGCAATTAATGGCCCGAACATATTTATAATATTTAAACTGCGTCGTATCCTCTTTTAATCGCTGCTAAATTTCTTTCCAATATTTCCGGCTTTGATGAAAATCTTTTCTTTACCGCCTCGTTAATTGATTCCAGTTTTACATCGCCGCTTAGCTTGGCAAAGGCACCAAGTAATACCGTGTTACTGAATGGCTTGCCAATGGTTTCCAGGGCAATTTTTTCAGCAAAAATCTTAGCCACTTTAAAACCCTTTGGTTTTTCGGTTAAATCAGCTTCGTCGCGTATCGCAACAATAGCTATACCGCCTTTCTTTATTCCGTGAAAACATTTTTCGGTTTTGATAAGCGTGGGGTCGATGACTAAAACAAAATCGGGGTTGTATATTTGGGAACGAAGCCTGACCGGCTTTGTATCGAATCGCAAAAAAGCATTCATCGGAGCGCCCATTCTGGCTGCGCCGAAACTAGGAAATGCATAAGCATAAATTTCCTGATGAAAAAACGCCTCACCAAGTATCGCCGCCGTGGTGATTGCCCCTTGTCCTGCTCTGGCAAATATTTTTATTTCTTTCACCCCGCCCTTCCTTTTTTAAAACAGTTTCCGAATAAACCTTTGCCTTTCCCCAACCTTTCCATATCTTTACAGATAGACATATTGTGTTTTGGAAGGGCGGGGTTCATGAAGTAGAAAATATATCACAAAATAAAAAATAATGCAAGAAAAATTAGTTATTTTTCCAAAATATTTTTCGCCCACTCTTCTCTGCCAAATTCAATACTATGTCAACTATGCTTGCATCGTATTTTATTCCTGAACCATTCTTCAATTCTTCGCATGCGCTCATCATTCCCAGTGCCTCTCTGTAGGGACGATGCTGGGTCATTGACTCAAGGACATCGCTGACTGCCAGGATTCGCGCCTCAAATAATATATCGTTTCCTTTAAGCTTACGCGGATAGCCTGAACCATCCAGGCGTTCATGGTGCTGATAGATTGCCTCCGATAAAGGAAATGGAAAATCTATATCTTTTATAAGATCATAACAATTTTTGGAATGCTCCTGGATCAAACTGTATTCCAAATCGCTCAATTTGCCGGGTTTATTTAAAATGTCCAAAGGGATAGTGATTTTTCCCAAATCATGAAGTTCTCCGGCAAGCCTTATGCCTAAAAGACGGTTTTCGTCCCACTCCAATTCTTTTCCGATGATTTCTGCTATGTTTGCCACATGGCGCGTATGGCTGAAAGTGTAGGGATCGCGCATCTCAAGCGCTTTGCCTAAAATCGTTAAAGTGTTTATAACCATGGAAAGGCGCTCTTTTTCGAGATTGGCGTAAGCGGTCATATCTCTGGTCATCCCCATAGTTCCGATTACTTTGCCTAAACGGTCATACATGGGAATTTTCGTTGTGATTGCCTGGTTCCATGTTCCGTCGGGAAGAAGCGTACGTTCAATTCTGCCGACAATGGGCTTGCCTGTAGACAAAACGTGGTTATCGTCTTTTTGCATATTTCTTGCCTGTTCCGCAGGAAAAAAATCAAAATCCGTTTTGCCAACTATTTCTTCAGGATTCAGCCCGACGCCTTTGGCATAGAATCTATTGACTTTTATTATTTTATTGTTGCAGTCTTTAAAATACATCGCGTCCGGAAGGTTATCCAGAAGTCCTTGCAGAAAATCGCGTTCAAGCGCTAAATTGCCTTCCATTTCCTTGTGGCTGGAAATATTTTCGATTATCCCTTCAATATATTCGTGCCGGTCGCGGGAAATCAAGGAACAAGTAATGGCAACCCATAGATTACCGCCGTTTTTAAGTTTAAAAAGCGTTTCAAAAAAATTCACCCTGCCGGCGCGCCTGATGTTTCTAAAAAATTCGTCGCGCTCGTTCAAATTAGAAAACAAATCGGCAAGTTTCTCTTTTTTTAATTCTATCTTGGAAGAAAATCCCAGCATGTGCGAAAAGGCAGAATTTACAATCAGGAATCTTTCTTGAGGAGTAAGCGCGAATTTAAAAAGGCCTATTCCTAAGCTGTCAGCCGTTGAAATATTAAGATAAAAGGTATCTTTCACCCCGCCCTTCCTTTCCTAAAAATTTTTCTAATAAACCATTGTTTTGCCCCAACCTTTCCATATTTTTAAAGATAAATATATTTGGTATTGGAAGGGCGGGGTTCATAAGTCATGGCTTAGGGTCATTATACCATTACGCTCGAGAAAATCTACAGGAAAATAGGACGGGAGAAAGAAATCAATAAAAAGTAGAAGGTTAATAATGACAAATCATACCAATATGTTAGTTTAAAATCGAGAGGAAACACATTAATGCAAAATTTCTTCAACACCCAATTGGATTATATTTATTTCTTCTATGGCCTGGGCTTTCTCTTCCTTTGCCTTATTTGCTTCAACATAGAAAAAGAAAAGCTGCATAAATTCCCCTGGCTGCTTCTGGGCGCCTTTGGATTGTTTCATGGGCTTACCGAATGGACAGAAATGTTTCTCATCATTTATGGCACACACCCTGTCCTGGAAATACTAAACGTATCCTTACTGGCAATATCTTTTTTAACTTTGTTCGAATTTTCAAGAATCAGATTCTTGCGTTTATGAGGCCGGATTTAATTATTTTAGACGTGTTACTGCCGGGCATAAAAGGAACGGAAGTAGCAACTTTACTTAAAAAAGACCCTCAAGCCAAAAATATCCCGATTATTCTCATCACTGCTCAGGCACAAAAATGCCAGGAACAAAACATAAAAGAAACGCCGGTAGATTTCTGTGCGATAAAACCATTTGATTTTTATGAGTTAAATAATAAAGTAGACGGACTGCTTAACATAAGCCATAACAAAGTCGAAAACAGCAGCCTGCCGGCCGGCAGGCAGGGAGATAAAAATGCCGACAAAGAAAAAAATATTAATAATCGAAGATAATCCTGATATCAGCAAAACCTTGCGCTTGCGGTTAAAAATGGAAGGCTATGATACTGTAACCGCGAAAGAAGGAAAGCAAGGTTTAAGCCTGGCAAAATCGGAACATCCAAATTTGATTCTTCTAGATTTAAGATTGCCGGATTTGCCTGGCGAAGAAATTTGCCGGGAGCTTCGTAAAGACCCGCTTTATGAAAATTTACCGATTATTATGTTCACGGCAAAGGATACTGACACTGATAAGGTTATCGGCAGGGTAATTGGCGCAGATTACTATATGTCAAAACCATTCGAAATGGAAAAATTGCTTTCAAGAATTCATGCGTTGATAGGTTAGTACATTTAACGTCTATCGGTTGCGGTTGCGCTACTCGTTTTGTTTATCGTCTTACATATAACGCAACCGATACGAGCATCGTAACCGCAACCGATTAACGCAACCTATTCTTAATACTCTGGATATCCGCCTGCTCCGGGCATTGCTGGCATGGCCGGCTTTGCTTCCTTTTCAGGCTTCTCTGCAATCACTGCTTCGGTTGTAATTAATAATGATGCAATAGAAGAAGCATTAAGCAGGGCTGTTCTGGCGACTTTTGTCGGATCGATGATTCCTGCTTCCAGCATGTCTACGATTTCGTTCTTTTCGGCATCGAAACCCATGTTTGTTTTTTCTTTTTTAACTTTCTCGACAATCACGGAGCCTTCCACGCCGGCATTAGAAACCAGCTGCCTTAAAGGCTCTTCCAGCGCGCGCTTAATGATATTGGCGCCTATTTGTTCATCGTCTTCCAATTTAAGCTTTTCTACGGACGGAATGCTGCGCAATAATCCGATTTCGCCGCCGGGGATAATCCCCTCTTCAACTGCGGCTCTTGTCGCATGAAGTGCATCCTCGACGCGGGCTTTTTTCTCTTTCATTTCCGTCTCTGTGGCTGCCCCGACATTAATTACTGCTACTCCGCCGGAAAGTTTTGCTAATCTTTCCTGAAGTTTTTCCTTATCATAATCCGAATCGGTTTGTTCAATTTGTTTTTTAATCTGGCTGATTCTGCCTTTAATGTCTTCGGATGAGCCAGCGCCTTCGACAATTGTAGTATTTTCTTTATCGATTCTTACGCGTTTTGCCCGGCCAAGTTCATCTAATTCTATGCTTTCAAGTTTCCTGCCTAATTCTTCCGTAATGGCTTTGCCGCCGGTTAATGTGGCGATATCTTCAAGCATGGCTTTACGCCTGTCGCCATAACCAGGAGCCTTCACTGCTGCGCAGCTTAAAACTCCGCGCATCTTGTTTACGACCAGTGTTGCCAGCGCTTCACCTTCAATATCTTCGGCAATAATCAGGAAAGGCTTTCCGGAACGGGCAATTTTCTCCAAAAGCGGCAACATATCTTTGATAATAGAAATTTTCTTCTCGTAAATTAAAATGTAGGGTTCCTCAAGTGAGCATTCCATTTTTTCGGTATCAGTAACAAAATAAGGAGATAGATACCCCTGGTCAAACTGCATACCTTCAACTACTTCAAGAGTTGTCGCCATGGATTTTGCTTCTTCAACGGTAATGACACCGTCTTTTCCGACTTTATCCATCGCGTCGGCGATTAACTCGCCAATTTTCGTATCGCTGTTAGCGGCTATGGTTGCAACCTGGGCGATTTCTTTTTTATCTTTGACTGGCTTGGAAATTTTTTTAAGTTCCTCTATAACCACTACGACTGCCTTATCAACGCCTCTTTTAAGGGCCATGGGATTTGAGCCGGCAGCAACATTCTTCAAACCTTCCCGGTAAATCGCTTCCGCAAGCACGGTCGCGGTCGTAGTTCCGTCGCCGGCATTATCGGAAGTCTTCTCGGCTACTTCTTTCACCAGTTGCGCGCCGATATTTTCATACGGATCTTCGAGATCGATTTCTTTGGCAACGGTAACGCCATCTTTTGTGATTGTCGGTGAACCAAATTTTTTATCGATTACCACGTTTCTTCCTTTTGGGCCTAATGTCGCCTTAACTGCCTTTGCAAGAATCTCAGCACCTTTCAGGATTGATTTTCTTGCATCTTCACTGAATATTATTTGCTTAGCCATTTATTCTTACCTCCTTAAATAAGAAACTTTCGGAACCCCGAAAATTCACTGATTTTACTACCCGATGATGGCAAGAATATCTTCTTCTTTTACTATCAAATATTCCTTGCCATCCACGGTTATCTCTGTACCGGAATATTTTCCGTATAATACAAGATCCCCTACCTTTACGTTGAGCGCAATGGTCTTGCCGTCATCGGTTTTTTTACCTGTGCCAACGGCGACAATTTTTCCTTCCTGCGGTTTTTCCTTTGCCGTATCAGGAAGAAGAATGCCACCTTTTGTTTTCTGCTGTGATTCTGATGGCTCAATCACAACTCTATCTCCTAATGGTTTAACCTTCATACAGACACCTCCTTTAACGAGTAGACAATTTACGGAATGAACGAAGTAAATGACGTAAATTGTAGGCATTGACATTCCTATGTCAATGCCGTCTCACTTGATTAGCAATCCTGCCCTTAGAGTGCTAAAATATTTTATGCAAGCGGAAAAAGTTGTCAAGTTTTTTTTAATACTTTTTTGCGCTTAGCATTTTTGTGGCTTTGCGGTGTTATTTTCCGCCAAGCCTAATCAAGCCTTTCGCCACAAGAAACGGCTTATAAGTATAGCGGAAATTTAGGTCGGGTAGGATAAATGCTGCATCTCCGCCGGTAATTATAACCTTGTTAGCGGATGGCAGTTTAAGGATTTTTTTATATTTTGCTACTAGATAATTTATCATCGAAGAAAAACTCTCCTCCAGCCCCTTATAAATACTCTCTTTTGTATCTCGGGGTATAATCACTTTTGATCGTTTCAGCTTTATCGTTTTTGGAAGAAGTGCACAGGAAGATAAAACTTTTAAAGTCGAGCCGATTCCCGGAAGTATCAACCCGCCCTCATAATCGCCTTGTTTAGACAGTATGTCAAAGGTTATGGCAGTTCCAAAATCAATAATTATTCTCGCTTCTTTGTAAATAAATTTTGCAGCATATGCCGCAATAACCCTATCCATGCCCACGTGTTTTTGATTGTAAAAACATTTAATCGGGACTGACAAGTCCTGTCCAATGATAAATATTTGAACCTTTGAAAGTTTCTTTTTGAGTTGATTAAAAATTGCGGTAATGCGCGGCACTACTGAACAAACGATGAGCCTGTTCTCTTTTCTTTCAGAAATAATTTTTCTTATTACCCTCTCGTCAATAAAAGAAGCGCCAATTTGTTTTTTATGCAAAATTTTATCTCTAGTTATCCAGTAAAAATGCAAACTTGTGTTGCCGGCATCTACAACCATCATAATAAATGCACCGCCTCTTTCTCTTTGACTTCTTTCAACAAATCTTCTTTCGCAATATTCATCGATTTAGTTCTTTGATACATAAGAGCCGCTTCAACTATCTGCTTGATATTGCCTTTTTTAAATTCATTATAAACCCTCATTACTTCCTTGATTAAATTCTTTGAAACATCTTCAAGGTGGTGTTTCCTGCCGGTAATAAGGTAAAGAGAAGTTGCTTTTGGCGGTAATTCTGCCTTAAGGGCATTAATATTTACGCCTATTCCAACAATAACGAAATTGATTTTTTTACCAGTTATTTTTGCCTCAACTAAAATTCCTGCGACCTTTTTTCCGCAAAGCAGGACGTCATTGGGCAATTTTATCTTAATTTGGCCATCATGGCTAATATATTTTTTTTCTTTAAAATATGTTTCCAGCAAGCGTGCCGCGGCCAGCGAAAATACGAGCGGCAAATAATACATATCATGCAGGCTGCATGCTGGCCGCAGAACAAAAGAAGCATAAATACCCTTATTGAGAGGCGATGCCCAATATTTACCCAGCCTGCCTTTACCTTTAACCTGCGTTTTTGATGTCACAAACGTAATTTCCCTGGCACCTTTTTCCGCAAGCATCGAAGCGTAATTATTGGTTGAATCTACGGTTTCAAGTTTTATGATTTTGATATACATCGGTTTTAAATTAAAAATACTTTTTATAAATAACCAATAACCAAGATATAAATCCCAAACAAATTCCGAACACCAAGCACCAAATTCCAAATAAATTCCAAATTCCAATTATCCAATGTTCCAAACGCTTTAGGTTTGAAATTTTGGTCATTGAGTATTGGAATTTATTTGGTACTTGGGATTTGGAATTTGGTCATTGTTTGGCCAGACCCTTCCCTATAAAGGTATACAGGGAGGCCTATCCTTCTTTGAGATTATTGTATCTTGGAATTTGGTTATTTCTCCTTAATTCCTTCCTTTAATTCGGCGATTTCATCGCGAAGCCTTGCCGCTTTTTCAAATTGAAGATTCTTGGCAGCGATGAGCATTTCTTTTTCTAATTGATTGATAATTTCACCCTTATCAAGTTCTGCTTCGCTTAAATTTAGGCGTTCATTCATCTTTTCTCCTTCCTCCGCATAAATTTCGATACCTTCTTTTATGGCTTTTTCGATACTCCGCGGGGTTATTTTATTCTCTTTGTTGTATTCAAGTTGAATTTTTCTGCGACGGTTGCTTTCTTCGATTGCCTGCTGCATCGATTTGGTCATCGTATCCGAATACATTATAACCAGGCCGTTTACATTCCTGGCACACCGGCCGGCAACCTGGATAAGCGAAGTTGTCGAGCGGAGAAACCCCTCTTTGTCGGCATCAAGTATCGCAACTAATGAGACTTCCGGCAAATCCAGGCCTTCCCGCAAAAGATTTATACCAACCAACGCATCAACTTTTTTCATTCGCAATTCCTTAAGTATCTTGACCCGTTCAATGGTATCAATTTCCGAATGAAGATACGTAACCTTAAGACCGCTTTCTTTAAGATACTGGCTTAGCTCTTCCGCCATTCTTTTAGTAAGCGTCGTAACCAGCGTCCGTTCCTTTTGCCGGGCTCTTTTTTTGATTTCCTTAATCAAATCGTCAATCTGGTTTTTTGTCGGCCGGACTTCGATTAACGGGTCAGGAAGACCCGTAGGCCTTATAATTTGTTCAATAATTTTACCCTTGGATAATTTTATCTCATAATCGGATGGCGTTGCTGAAACAAAGATTGCCTGCTTCTTGAAAGCCATAAACTCGTCGAACTTTAACGGCCGGTTATCAAGACAGGAAGGCAAACGGAAGCCGTATTCGACCAAAGTCTCTTTCCTTGATTTATCGCCTTCATACATTCCGCGTATCTGCGGTATAGTTACGTGGCTTTCGTCGATGATATTGATCGAGTCTTCAGGAAAATAATCAAGCAGGCAGTATGGCCGCGAGCCAGGCGGCCGGCCCGATAAATGCCGGGAATAGTTTTCTATACCATGGCAATAACCCATTTCCTTAAGCATCTCCAGGTCATACATAGTGCGGCTATTTAGCCGCTGGGCTTCAAGGACTTTGCCTTCCTTTTTAAGAAATGCGAGACGGTCTTCCAATTCCCATTTAATTGTTTTTAGCGCAGCGTCAATCTGCTCTTTAGCCATAATAAAATGCTTTGCCGGATACAACCCCAAATTTTCCAAATCACTTATTTTTTCTCCGGTCAAAGGATTGAATTCGTAAATTTTTTCAACCGTATCGGAAAAAAATTCGACACGGACAGCATTTTCCTTATAAGCCGGGAAAAGGTCAACCGTATCTCCTTTTACCCGGAAAGCGCCGCGCTTAAAATCAAAATCATTTCTTTCGTATTGGATAGAAACCAATCGCTTTAAAAAAACATCTTGCGAGATCGTATCGGTTTTTTTCAAATAAAGCATAAGGCCCATATAATCCTGGGGCGAACCTAAATTATAAATACAGGAAACCGAAGCCACCACAATAGTATCGCGGCGCGAAACAAGAGAGCTTGTGCTTGACAGGCGCAAACGATCAAGTTTGTCGTTTATCGCAGAATCTTTTTCAATGTAAGTATCGGTTTGCGGAATATAACTTTCCGGTTGGTAATAATCGTAGTAACTTACGAAATATTCAACGGCGCTATGCGGAAAAAATTCTTTAAATTCCGCGTAAAGCTGGCTGGCCAAAGTTTTATTGTGAGAAATCACCAAGACCGGCTGGTTAATTTGTTCAATCGCGCAGGCAAGCGTAAAGGTTTTCCCCGAACCAGTTACCCCAAGAAGCGTCTGAAACGGCTTACTTTCTTTTATTCCCTCGACTAACAATTTGATTGCCTGCGGTTGGTCACCGGTAGGTTTGAACTTACTTACTAATTTAAATCTATCCATTTTAATTCAAAATGAATCTCCACGTGCTAAAGCCCGTGGTTTCATATTACTGCATAATCTGGCCATAGCCAGATTATGCCACAAGTGCCCTTGCTCAGCCAGGAAAATCCTGGCTTCGCTCGCAGCCCTGTCCAGCCCGGGGGTAGGCGGTCTGCTACTCTAAACTCGAAACCATAAACAAACAAACTCGAAACTACAAATCACAAACCCAAAACATTTCGAGTCTGAACTTTCGTATTTATGATTTGTTTAGAGTTTCGAGTTTAGGATTCAGAGTTTTTATTTGTTGTAATTATCTCTAACGAAAAATCAATAGCTTTGGGTGAATGGGTTAAGCTTCCGATAGAAATGTAGTCTACTCCGCTTTTGGCAATTTTTCTGACATTTTCAAGGCGGACACCGCCGGAAGCTTCGAGTTTAACTCGAGGGAAATATTTATTCCTGAATTTTACTGCTTTACGCATGCCTAAGATATTGAAATTATCCAGCATAATCACATCGGGTTTGTATTTAACGATTGCCTTAAAATCATCGAGGCTTTCAACTTCGATTTCAATTTTCTTGGAAGGGAGCGTCCGTAAATAAGAAATGCATTTTGCCATACGGATTTCATCAAGCCTGCCATCTTCCCGGATAAATCTTCCGGCGCGAAGATGGTTGTCTTTCATGAGTATGGCATCGCCCAGGCTTTTTCTGTGGTTATAACCACCGCCGATTTTCACCGCATATTTCTCTAAAACTCTTAAACCGGGAGTGGTTTTTCTGGTGTCAAGTATTTTGGCAGGCGTACCTTTGGTTTGCGAAACAAATTTCGCGGTTATACTGGCGATGCCGGAAAATAAAGATAGAAAATTTAACGCTACTCTTTCCGCAGAAAGGATAACCCGTGCATCTCCTTTTATGTAAGCTATTCTGTCTTCTGCTTTAAAAGAATTGCCGTCTTTTTTGAAAGTTTTAAAAATTACATTTCTGTCACGCTCTTTAAATACCGCTCTGGCAATTTCTATGCCGCACAAAATACCATCTTCCTTGGCAAGGATTTCGCTTTCAGTTTTAAAGTGGTAAGGTATCGTAAAAAGCGTAGTTATGTCTTCGTGGCCGATATCTTCCTGCAAGCCTTTCTTGATAATTAAACGGATGTCTCTACTTAAACGCATTTTTCAACTCCTTGAGGCGCTTTAGCTGTTCTGATAATTCGGTAAATTTGTTTTTCTCTGCTTCTACTACCTCTCCTGAAGCATTATTTAAAAAGTTTTCGTTATTTAGCCTTCCGGAAACTTTGCTGTGTACATTTTGCAAATTATTTATTTTCCTATCGAGCGAGACCAGGAAATTTTTTATGTCCAACTCTTCAACGCCTAAATCGAGTTCCCAGAGTTCACCTTTAAAAACTGTTCTTTTGAGTTTCCCCTGGAACGAAATATCTTCAAGTAAAGAAAGCCTTTTTATCCAGACCTCATGTTTTTTCCAGTATTGTTCGTTATCTTTATTGGTTTTAATGGCTAAACTTACCTTTTTTTGCCCCAAGCCTAAATCTGTTTTTATGTTTCTTATTTCTTTAATCGTTTGCGCGATTGCAGTTATAGTATTGACGCTCTTTGTGTCGCCTTCTACTTTTTTTGCTTTAGGCCATCTGGCAACAACAATACTCTCTTCCGCTTTAATAAATAAATTTTCTTTAAGCAGCTGGAATATTTCTTCGCTGATATACGGCATAACCGGATGAAGCAATTTTATCGCGTTTAATAAAACATAAACCGATATTTTTGCTCGCCCCCTGGTGAAATCGTCCTTTACCATTTCGATGTACCAGTCGCAAAAGACATGCCAGAAAAATTCGTAGGCGATTTTCGTGGCATCATTAATGCGGTAATTGTCCAAAGAAGCGGTTACGCCAGAAATGGCATTGTTCAACTCATTAAGCAGCCAGGCATCGATTTCATCGTATTTTTCCAATTCGAGATTATCTATCGTAATATTCTTTTCCGTCATCTTAAGAAGGATGAATCTTGTGGCATTCCAAATTTTATTGGCAAAATTCCTTCCCACAAGAAATGTATCATCGGAAATATACAAGTCTGCGCCTCCGGAAGCATTAAGCATTAAAGAAAACCGCAGAGAATCGGTTCCGAATTTATCGATAATTTCCAAGGGATCAATGATGTTACCGAGCGACTTAGACATTTTAATGCCCCGGTCATCGCGCACAGTGCCATGGATCATGACATCGCGGAAAGGTATTTCTTTCTTAAATTCAAGACCGGCCATAATCATTCTGGCAACCCAGAAAAATAATATTTCTGAGGCAGTCACTAAAACCGATGTCGGATAAAAATAATTTAATTCTTTTCCATCGCTTGTGTCCTTTCTGAAATTCGGCCAATAAAACGTCGCAAAAGGCCAAAGCCATGAGGAAAACCAGGTATCAAGCACATCCTCATCCTGCGCCAGATCGTGTGAGCCGCAATGCGGACATTTTTCCGGTTTTTGCTTGGAAACAATAATGCCAGCATTAGCTTCTGCGTCTTCGTTTTTAAAACACTCTTTACAATACCAGACCGGCAGGCGATGCCCCCACCAAATCTGGCGGGAAATGCACCAATCCTGGATGTTATACATCCAGTTTAGATAAACTTTTTTCCAGCGTTCCGGATAAAATTTTATTCGATCCTCTTCGACAACCTTAATCGCGCCATCCGCCAATGGTTTCATCCGGACGAACCACTGCGGAGAAATGCGCGGCTCAATAATTGTATGGCAACGATAGCAATGCCCGGCAGAAACTTTATAAGGCTCTTTCTTTTCGATAAGTTTTTTCTCTTCAAGCAATTCAAGAATTGCTTCTCTTGCCTCAAATCTATCCATATTGGCAAATTCGCCGGCCTGCTCGTTCATGGTCGCGTCATCATTCATGATATTGATAAATTCAAGGTTGTACTTTTTTCCTAAGTTAAAGTCAACCGGATCATGCGATGGCGTAACCTTAACTACTCCGGTTCCAAATTCCACATCAACGACTTCATCTTCAATGACTCGCAATTCTCTATCCATTATAGGAAGAATCACTTTTCCGCCACGAAGCCAATTAAATCTTTCATCTTTTGGATTTATGGCAACTGCAGTATCGCCAAGCATAGTTTCCGGCCTAGTTGTAGCAACCACCACATATTCGGCATGCTCTCCGGTGTATCCCTTAACTGGATACTTAATATAATACAACCAGCCATTTATTTCTTTGTGGGCGGCTTCTTCATCGGAAAGCGCGGTTTGGCAGCGCGGGCACCAGTTAATAATTCTTTTACCTCGATAGATTAGTCCTTTTTCGTATAAGCGGACAAATACTTCTTTGACGGTTTCACTGTAAGCCTCATCCATGGTAAAACGCGTCCGCTTCCAATCACAACTTGCGCCAAGTTTCTGTAACTGGCTGATAATGGTTGAACCGTATTTATCTCTCCATTCCCAAAGCCTTTTCAGAAATTCTTCGCGGCCGGTATCCTCTTTTTTTAAACCTTGTTTGGCCAAATCTTTTTCCACTACGTTCTGCGTAGCAATGCCGGCATGGTCAGTCCCCGGCATCCAGAGGGTTTCATATCCTTGCATTCTTTTAAATCTTACCAAAACATCCTGAATGGTGTTGTTTAAGGCATGACCCATGTGCAGAATTCCGGTGATATTCGGCGGCGGAATAACGATGGAAAATGGCTTTTTATCCGCTGAAACTTTTGCGGCAAAAAAATTTCCGGAAAGCCATTTTTTTAGTATCTTTTCCTCAACTTCTTTTGGGTTATATCTTGGTGCGATATCCATATTTATTTATTATTTTTCCACAGATGATCACAGATAAAAATCACAGATTATCTCAGATGAGAAATTCCAAATCACAAATTTCAAGCACCAAATAAATCTCAAGTTCCAATGTTCAAATGACCAAAACAGGTTCTGTTTAGGACATTAGAATTTTGGTCATTAGGATTTATTTGGAATTTGGTGCTTGTTATTTGGAATTTCATAATATCTGTGATAATCTGTGTTTACGAGGGAAAATTATATAATACAGGGGTGGGAAATACAATACAAATCTTGAAAACTCTGTAAACAAAAAAACACGAAGGTTGGTTGTGGATATATATGGTTGTTAAATCAGTTTATTTAAAAATAAAGCGCAGATGTTCAAAAGCCAAGAAACAGGAATTAATCCAAATGTCCAAAACACAATGCCTATGGCTATCGCCGCTCTTTGTTTAAGGTTATTTAGAATATCGTCTTTGCCATCATCATACTTTCCAAGAAGAAATGCGAAAGAAGCAAAAGAATTATATGAACAGTCACCCCATGGATGAAGCTTTTTCCAAATTTCTGGATAGTTATTTTTTATATATTCACTACTTTTATCCTTGCCATAGGTAACCCAGCCATAAGAGATTAAAATAATCCAAACGATTCCACAATGAATAAAAGGTAACAACATTGCAAAATTAAAGAAAGGATGTTCCCATGATGGATTATTTATGAAAATAAGGATAATGGAATTAATTACGCAGATAAAGGTAAATATAAATAGCCAGCGTATTGCATATTTTTGTGTTTTTGGATTACTTGATAATTCTATTTTTCCTCCTTTAAGCTATTCACCGATTATTTTAACTAAAACTCGCTTTGAACGCTTGCCGTCGAATTCGCCGTAAAAAATCTGCTCATCTATAGACCTCTCGCCTATGTGCAATCTTAACCACTTGAATTAGGATGCGTTTTTCGACGATAAGGTAAATTATGCGGTATTCAGCAACCCTTAAAGAACGAAAACTAGCCAGCTCGCCGCAGAGTTTTTTGCCAAGATATGGGTTAGTTTTTAATTCATCAATGGCGCTGATAATGCACTGGGAGATTTTTTTGTTACTTCGTTCAAGATGTTCTAGCGATTTAAAAGCCTTGGGCGAAAGTTCAATATTATACATAGCCTAATTTCTTCTTGGCTTTCTCCCAGACAATTCCTTTGCCTTTCCTTAAATCTTGTTCTGCCCTCTTGATATCTTTCATTAATTTGCTATCAGAAACAATGTCTAACGTTTCCAGAAGACTTTCATAATCATCTTCGGAAAGAATGACTGCTTCGGGTTTTCCGTGGCGCGTAATAATGTAGCGGTCAAAATACTTCGAAACCCTGCCCATTATCTTTGGTAATTTTGGCCTTAATTCAGTTAAAGGAAGCGTTTTAGTCATATTTTTTCACCTCTGCGTACCCCACTCGCTTCGCACGGGGGTAATTCGAACTATCATTTTTCCTATGCGCTTCGCGCTTAGAAAAATGATACTCTCATTAAAATATACATTATTCTGTATATTTTGTCAAGTCTATTTATTCGTGGTAACTCGTATTAACTATCCCCCAATTACCTTAACCAGAACCCGCTTTGCGCGTTTGCCGTCGAATTCGCCGTAAAAAATCTGCTCCCATGGGCCGAAGTCTAATTGCCCGCCAGTTACGGCAATAACTACCTCTCTACCCATAACCGTGCGCTTAAGATGAGCGTGCGCATTATCTTCGCCAGTCAAATTATGCTGGTACTCTTTGTTTTGCGGAACTAATTTTTCAAGCCACTCCCTAAAATCCGCCCTTAAACCTTCTTCCTCGTCATTGATGAAAACTGACGCGGTGATATGCATGGCATTTACCAAACATAACCCTTCTTTGATGCCGCTTTTTTTAAGCACCTCCTCGACCTTTGAAGTAATATTTACAAACTCGATTTTATTTTTTGTATTAAAGGCAAGATATTCTGTATAGGATTTCATTGTGGTATTTTTTTCTCTAATTTAGGTAGTTCACATTGCCGTTTCTCAATTAAAGTAGTATCTGCCTGTCCCATTTTAGTTTTTACGCTGAAAATTACCGGAATACGCTCGTAATCCGCACTTACATAAGCAGTAAGCTCTTTGCCTCCCATTATTTCTAATATTAATGGCGAAAATAATTTCACCGAAAGAACCCGAATGCAGCGACCTCCAGTCTGCCGCAATTGATAAACACCGTCACTAATCATTTCTACCGGCCAGCTTTTACCGCTATAAATAATGCTAAAATTATATTTTTTATCGGGCGCTAAGCCGTTAATCCGGAAATAATACAAAAAAGAAAGTAGATCTTGGCTATTTTCTGCAAGGGGAATTTTCTTTACAGCTTTTCCATAATTAACTTCGGCAACTTTATTGTTCCAATGAAACATAATCTCTTCTTCAGTTTGATTCTTAGGCATTTTTTTTCTTACAGACTTTATGGGCAAGCCGGTTTCGGCATCGAGATAAGTTTCTAAAATATATCGGGATTGAAAGAAAATTGAGAAGAAATCATTTGGCCCGGCGTCGCAAAATAGATGGTAAACTTTGCGGCCGTTAATTTCTTCGCTACTTTTTATTTCTAAATCCATTTTCCCGCAGGATATGCCTAACCAGGAAATGCCATATTTAATCTTTTCTCCTTCGTTAAGGCGTGTTGTTTTTTTCATTTCGGCAATTTGCTGCGGCAGTATTTTTTCGGCAAGTAATTTTGGTCGGTAGGCGCAGGCTGATAATACCAGCAATAAAATTAAAAAAATGCTTTGCGACAAAATATTTAATTCTTTGCGCATTAATTTATTTAATATAATTAGATAATTTACCGATATTTTCGATTTCGACTTCTACGCTATCGCCTTTTTTCATCGGCCCGACGCCAAAAGGAGTTCCAGTAGAAACCACATCACCGGGGTAAAGTGTCATGGCCTTGGAAATAAAAGAAACCAGATAATCGACATTAAAAATAAATTCTTTAGTTGAAGAGCTTTGTTTTAAAATGCCGTTAAGCCAGAGCCTGATAGCAATATTGCGCGGGTCGATTGAGGTTTCTATCCACGGACCAAGCGGGCAAAAAGTATCGAAAGATTTTGAACGCGTCCATTGGCCGTCAGTTTTCTGCAAATCCCTTGCCGTAACATCATTAAGACAGGTATAACCCAGAATATACCTTGACACATCTTTCGGCTTTATGTCTTTTCCTTTTTTCTTGATAATAATTGCAAGCTCTCCTTCATAGTCAAGCTGCCCAACGCCTTTGGGATAAATTATCGGCTCGCCATGGGCGATAAGCGTTGTAATCGGCTTTAAGAATAAAATCGGATTTTTTGGCAAAGGCATTTTCAGCTCTTTGGCGTGGTCTTTATAGTTTAGCCCGGCAAGTACAATTTTTGTCGGCGTTGCGGGAGGTAAAAGCTTTATTTTCGTCAGTGGGACTTTTTTCGCAGTTAGTTTAATGTTTTTAAAAGGTTCTCCTTTAAGAATAACTGCACAATCTTCTTTTATTAGGCCCCAATGTATATTTTTATTGTAAAGGAAACGGATGATCCTCATCGATATAAAGATTTTACGATAGATAAGAATCGGGGAAAGGATTTATTAATGCAGTCCGTATCATCAATATCACTTTCTCGGTGCGCTAAAGCCATGGAAAAAATAATCATGCTCATCGCCACGCGATGGTCAAAAAAGCTTTCAAAAGAATATGCGCGGTAGGTTTTGCCGCCGTTGATTACGATTTCTTCATCATCTTTGTAACGGGCATTATAAATATCCACGCCGGCAATCGATAAATTATGCACCATTGACCAGATCCTGTCGGTTTCTTTAACACGCAGTTCTTTTACGCCTCTTATTTCGGTTTTCCCCTTAGCAAAAGCTGCTGCCACGCAAAGAATCGGCACCTCATCAATCATCGATGGTATTTCTTCAGGCTTAACCTCTGCGCCTTTTAATTCTGAACTCTGGACAACTATATCGGCGTATGGCTCATAGGCGCTCTTTTTATTTTTTATTTTAATCTTTCCGCCCATGCGTTTTAATACCTGAAGCAGCCCGCAACGCGTAGGGTTTATATTTACATTTTTGATGGTTATTTTGCTCTTCTTGATAATCAGGCCCAGAACAATAAAAAATGCTGCCGAAGAAAAATCTCCGGGGATAAAGAGCTTTTTGGGAGATACCAATTTATTGATTGGCTTGCAGGTTATGGTTGTGCCTTTTACTTTTATACCAGCACGGAAAAGTTTAAGCATTCTTTCCGTATGGTCGCGCGATTTATAAGGTTCTTTAATCACCGTTTGGCCTTTGGCAAAAAGCGCAGCTAGCATCAGCGCTGATTTAACCTGGGCACTGGCAACATTAAGTTTGAATCTTTGACCTTTTATTTCGCCGGCTGGTTTAATGTGCAGCGGCGGATAAAGCTTTTCTTCGTGCGTAATTTTATCTTTGGCTGTGGTTCCGCTTATTCTTGCGCCCATCTGCTGGAGGGGTAAAATTATCCGTCCCATTGGCCTGCGGCATAATGCCGGCGCAGCTTCAAAAGTAACCGGGAATTTCTGACAGCTCAAGAGGCCGCTTAGAATCCGCATTGTCGTGCCTGATTCATTGGCAAAAAGAGTTAGCGGAGTTTCCTGCGGTTTTAGTGACATTCCCGTTCCGATAATTGTTAATAAACCATCTGATAAATTAGCGGTTATGCCTAATTTCTTCATACACTCAAGCGTAGCCTTTGTATCCTGGCTCTCGACAAAAGGCTCAATGCGGGTTTTTCCTTCACAAAGTGAAGACAAAATAACCGCCCTATGGGATATTGATTTATCCGGCGGAACAGTTATTTTCTTTTTGATTTTAGAGATTGGTTTTATGACGTACATAATTGCTATGAATCAAAAATTCCAAGCACCGAGCTCCAAATTCCAAATAAATTTCAAGTTCCAATGTCCAAATGACCAAAATGGATTCCGTTTGGAACATTGAAATTTTGGTCATTGGAATTTATTTGGTGCTTGGAATTTGGGATTTGGAATTTCATAATTGTTTATGTTCTTTTATAAATTTCTCAAATCTAATCGGCATCGGCGAAATAAATTCCATAAATTTTCCGCTTTTCGGTTGATACAACCCTAATTTATGCGCGTGCAGGAAAAGCTCGTTGTAATCATCCTTTATCCCATATTTCTTATCGCCAACAATGGGAAAACCAAGAAATTTAAGGTGCACCCTTATCTGGTGCATTCTCCCTGTACGGGGTTTCAACGAAAGCAGGGTTGAATCTGACAGCCGCTCTTTGACATCACCCTCCGTGAACGCGTTCTTTGCGCGAATGAAACTGACCCTCATTTTCAATCTGTTTTTTGTGTCGCGGCTTATGGGTAAATCCGCAACCAGATGGTCTTTACTAATTATGCCCCAAACAATTGCTAAATATTCCTTTTTAATCTCTCTTTTGGCAAATTGCTCAACAAGTTTGAGGTGGCTTGCATCATTTTTAGCAAATACCATCACTCCGCTTGTTTCCTTGTCAAGCCTGTGTACCACTCCCGGCCGGTAGGCATTTATGCCGGAAAGTTCTTTTTTCATATAGATGAGGGCATTCACAAGCGTATCATCCACAGAGTGTTGAGGCGGATGAACGGTTAAACCGCCTGGCTTATCTATAACCAGCAAGTCCTCGTCTTCATAGATAATCTTAACGTTAAATTCGAATGGTTTCAATATATCTTTTTGATTTTCTTCTGCTTCTATTGAAACCTTATCGCCATCTTTTAAGCGGTAACTTGGCTTTTTTACTGTGTCATTAACCAGGACTTTCTCATCTTTTATCAACGAATTTAGCTTTGTTCTTGAGAAAGAACTGACCATTTGCTGCAAAAACTTGTCCAGACGCTCACCTTCGTGTTTAGCTTCTACGGTCAAAGTCTGTTGCATAGTTGAAGGCTATCTGGTAAACCGGCAAGCCGGGATTGGGTTATCCGGCATCCGGATAACGGATGTCCTAGCCCCCTTGATAGCCGGATTGCCAGATGTACACTTTCTTTCTATGGTCTATTTGGGCTCATAAATTCATTCAAAAAAAGCAGACATGCGCCTATGGTTATTGCAGAGTCAGAGATATTAAAAACCGGCCATACCCGTAAATCTATGTAATCAACAACATAGCCGATAAAAATCCTGTCGTAGAGATTAGAAAGAGCTCCTCCAATAATCAATCCGCAAGAGATAAGAAAAATTTTATTTCTCCGCTCTTCTTTCGCAAAATTCACAAAAAACAAAAGAAGAAAAAGAATACAAACATAAACAAGAAAAGTGGTTTTGCCTTTCAAAATACCAAAGGCGGCTCCGTTGTTAAAAACCACGCTGATATAGAGAATATTTTTAATTACCGGGACTGACTGGAAAGAGGGATTTTTCAGGAAGTATTGCTTGACGAAAAAGTCAGAGATAAAAACCAAAGCCGCAGCGATACATACTGTTAAAAGCTCTATCCGTTGTTTTCTTTTTCCATCTTTTCCTGGCATTTTTTGCAGCATTTTGCGTAAGGAAGCGCTTTTAAACGCGTACTCGTGATAGGTTTCTCGCAGATAAGGCATGCGCCATAGGTTTTGTTTTCTATCCTTTTTAATGCTTCTTCGATTTCAAGAAGCACTTTGCGCTCATCAGAGACAAGGCCCAGGCTAAAATCGCGCTCGTAGTTGTCAGAAGCAACGTCAGCGATATGCAAACCGTAGCCTGACATATCTCCGGAGATATCCTTTTGACTTTTCATTAGGGTATCTTCGGAAATCTCTCTTATTTTGCCCATAACCTCTTCTTTAAGATTTATGAGCTTTTCTTTATACTCTTTTAATTCTTGCGACGATAAATGTGTTTTCATTAATGGCCTCCTAATGAGAACATCATTTTTCCAAGTCAACAGACGCAGGAAAAATGATAGTTCGAATTACCCCCGAACATAGTGAGGGGGTAATGAGATAATTGGTATTTTGCTACCTTGTTTTCAATGCCTCCACGCATCTTTTGCACGTACCAGGAAAATTCTTATCGCTATCTATATCGCTTCGGTAATTCCAGCAGCGTAAACATTTCTGCCCGCGAGTTCTCTCGACTTTTATACTCGCTTTTCCTTCTTCAATATTCACTTCGGAGACAATAAAAACTTCGCGGAGGATATCTTTGCGATTCTTATAGAAATCAAAATCTTCTTTATTGAATCTCAGGAAGATTTCCGCTTCCAGTGAGCTTCCGATTATTCCTTCCTGCCTCTTTATTTCTATTTCTTTCAGAACATTATCGCGCAAAGTAAATATCTTTGTCCAATCTTTTATGAGTTTTTCATCTACCCACTCTTGGCGATAAGTTTCATCCAAGGTAGAAATAAAAATCGACTCCTTTTTGCCTTTAAAATTCTGCCAGGATAAATACGCCTCTTCGGCAGTAAATGAAAAAATCGGAGCAGTCAGTTTTAAAAGAACGTCAAGTATATTATAGATAGCAAACTGCGCCGAGCGTCGCTCTTTGGAATTCGGAGAGAAAGTATATAGTCTATCCTTTAAAATGTCAAGATAAAAAGAACTTAAGGAGAGATTACAGAAATTAAAAATCTCCTGGCAGACCTTATAAAAACTATAACTCTCATAATCATCCATGATAATTTTAGTGGTTTTCATTGTCTCGGCAAGCATAAAACGGTCAACCTCAAGAAGATCGTCGTATTTTACTGAAATTATATTCGGGTCATAATCGTAAAGATTACCGAGTATGAATTTCATGGTATTTCTAACTTTCCGGTAAATATCGACAAGCTGTTTTACGATATTTTCCGATATTTTAACATCCTCGGAATAATCGCTGTAAGCCGCCCAGAGCCTTAAAATCTCTGCGCCATATTGCTTTATGGTTTGTTGCGGAGCGATTACATTACCTAAAGATTTTGACATTTTCCTGCCTTCGCCATCAACGACAAACCCATGAGTGAGAATAGTCTCAAACGGCGCTTTGCCTTCTATGGCAACCGAAGGGATTAATGAAACCTGAAACCATCCCCTGTGCTGGTCACTTCCTTCAAGATACATATCGGCAGGAAATTTTAATTCGGGGTTGTCTTTTAAAACCGCAAAGAAACTTGCCCCTGACTCGAACCAAACGTCAAGGATATCGAATTCCTTCGCAAACTCAACTCCCTTGCATTTCGGACAAGTAAAACCCTGTGGCAGAAAATCTTCGGTTTTATGAATAAACCAGGAATCCGAGCCATGCTCTTTGAAAATTTCGGCAGTTTTATTTATGACCTTTTCATTTAAAATCACTTCACTGCATTTTTTACATTTTACAGCCGGAATAGGTATCCCCCAAAGCCTTTGGCGCGAAAGGCACCAGTCAGGACGGGTAACCAACATGCTTCTCATGCGTTCTTCCCCGCTTGAAGGAACCCACTCGACATTATCTACTTCCTTAACACTCTTGCTGCGTAAGCCGTTATTATCAACATTTACAAACCACTGGAAGGTTGCTCTAAAAATTATCGGATTTTTGCAGCGCCAGCAGTGTGGGTATGAATGGTTAATTCTTTCGTGTTTGACCAGCGAATTATTTGCCGTTAATTTTTCTAAAACAAGTTTATTGGCAGCCTCAACATTTTTTCCTTTGAAATCCGGAGGTTCATCAAATAAACCTTTATCGTTAACCGGCATGACGATTTCCAGATTATATTTTTTGGTAAGCGAAAAATCTTCCGCGCCATGGCCGGGAGCGATATGCACGCATCCGCTTCCCTCCTCGCTTGAGATAAAATCCGCGAGCACAACCCCCGGATTTTTTTCAAAGAAAGGATGCCTCAACTGGATGCCTTCCAATTCTTTGCCTTGGAAAGATTTAATAACTTTTAATGCCAGGTTTAATTTCTTTTCCAGCACAGACAGTAACGCGTCGGCAATTACCGTTAATTTTCCGTCGAGCTCAACCAAAGAATAAGTAAATTCCGGGTGGACCGCCACTGCGACGTTTGAAACAAGCGTCCAGGGTGTGGTTGTCCAGATGAGAAAATATGTATTTTTTTCGCTTAAAATATTTTTCCCGTCTTTTACTGGGAAAAGAATATAAATAGAGTGTGATTCTTTATCATTATATTCGACTTCCGCTTCGGCAAGCGCAGTTTCGCAGGTGGAACACCAGTTAACCGGCCTTCTTCCTCTGTAGACATAACCTTGCCTGGTTAGATGTTCGAGAAGTTTGATTGTTTTATATTCATATTCTTTGTTCAGCGTAAGATACGGCCTATCCCAGTCGCTGAATATGCCGAGACGTTTGAAGTCCTCTTTCTGAAGCTCAACATATTTAAGGGCAAAACCTTCGGCTTTACGGCGGAAATCAACCACATCAACGTCATGCTTGGTCTTGTTTAATTCCTTAAAAAGCTGATGCTCAACCGGAAGGCCGTGGCAATCCCAGCCGATAATAAACGGGCAGTCCAGGCCTTTAAGTACCATGTATTTGATTACTATGTCTTTAAGGATTTTATTAAGCGCGTGGCCAATATGGATTATGCCGTTGGCATAGGGCGGTCCGTCGTGAAGGACAAACTTATCTTTGCCTTTACGCGCTTCTTTGATTTTATGATAGATATCCTCTTTCTGCCAAAGCGCCAGAATCCTCGGTTCCATAACCGAGAGATTTGCTTTCATGGAAAAATCCGTTTTGGGTAAATTAAGAGTGCCTTTGTAATTGGGTTGATTCATAAATTCTATTGACCTATGCTGTAGGATTCAGGCCTGCCTGAACCGTTACTTTATAATTTACAGGATTATTTTCATCGTTATTCCAATTTATGGGATTATTTTCAATACATTCACGTATATTTTTCAATGAATCTATCGTGCGGATAATGTGATCGTGAAACGATTTTTGCCATCGGAAAACGACATTATTTATACGATTAATTTGTTTTGTAACGGTGGATTTATACGAACCAATGATAACGGATAAATTGTTATTTTTGTTAACGGAACAGGCAGGCCTGTTCCCTACAGGATTATTTATAATTATTATTCCGTGTATATGATTTGGCATAATCATAAACGCATCTAATCGGATATTTTTATGATGATTTGGTAAATCTAACCAGGAATTCTTTGCTATATTTCGGCATTGGTTTGTTATCATTTTATTATTTGAAATATTGCCAAAAATAAACCTGCGATTTTGCACACAAATGGTTACATACTAGTATCCTGATTGCGAATAATCATATTCCCTCAATCGACTTGGCTTTCGCTCCGGATATTTATTCATCAAAAACAGGTTAATTTTTCAAATTCTCTCACGCGTTTTTCAACTTGTGACCTTGTAACGCGCGCCAGGCGCCACGGGCCGAATTCTTCCACCGTAAATGTCGCCATGATATTGCCATAGATGATTGCGTTTCGTAAATTCTTTTCATTGACCTTGCCGCACTTTGCCAAATATCCCATTACTGCGCCGGCAAATGTATCTCCGGCTCCGGTCGGATCATATACTTCCTCTAAGATGAAAGCCGGAACAGAAAAAACCGAATTTTTTGCAAATAATAGCGAGCCATGTTCGCCTTTCTTAATAATTATCCGCTTGGGACCGAATTTCATAATCTGCTTTGCGGCTTTAAGCAAGTTTTTCTCGCCACTAAGTTGGCGCGCCTCCGCATCATTTAAGAAAAATATGTCTACCTTTTTGAGAAATTTTATCAAATTATTTTGTTTACTTGCAATCCAGTGATTCATAGTATCACAAGCAACCAGTTCGGGATTTTTTACCTGCGAAAGCACTTTTGCCTGCAAGTCCGGATCAATGTTAGCCAAAAATACGAATTCGCTATTTTTATAGGCTTTAGGTATTTTAGGGTTAAAATCAGCAAAGACATTCAGCGAAGTAGAGATAGTTTTTGCGTTAAAATCCCAATCATACTCGCCTTCCCAGCGAAAAGTTTTGCCCCTCGCTATTTCAAGGCCTTCAATATCGATGCCCTTATCTTCAAAAAGTTTTATATATTTTTCGGGAAAATCATCGCCCACCACCGCTACAAGGCGTACCGGAGAAAAAAATCTTGCGGCAAAAGAAAAATAAGTCGCTGAACCGCCCAAAATTTCCTTACGCGCGCCAAAAGGCGTAGTTAAATTGTCAAAGGCGACTGACCCAACCACTAAAAGACTCATGTTTTTTAATCCTTCGCAGCCCCACCGGGGGCGTCCTGTGGGACAGAAATCCCCAGGCTTAAACCCAAGCAATGAATGTACTTGTGGATTTCTGCTCAGGAGGAAGCCACGGTCTTTAGTGCCCTTCCTTTAAAGGTATTAGAAAGGCCCATCCTTGAGGATAGACCAAGGGGCTTCACTCCAAGTATCTGCCGGCGATAACCTTAAGTTTTGTTTTTATGGCTTTGGGGACAAATTTTTTGTCAGTAACTATTGCGTAGTTTAACGCATCCTTGCAACCACAAGTGCGTTCTTCCGGTATTTGCTTTATTATTTCCCTGATTATTTCTTTGGAATTATCGACATTTTTGCAGAGATTGGCAATAATCATATCAACGCTGACGGTTTCTTCCGTTTCATGCCAGCAATCATAATCGGTTACGGCCGCCAGAGTTGAATAGCAAATTTCCGCTTCGCGGGCTAACCGAGCCTCGGTCATATTGGTCATACCAATAATTCCAAAGCCCAGAGCACGATAAAGATTCGATTCGGCCAAAGTAGAAAATTGCGGGCCTTCGATATTCACATAGGTTGCGCCATAATGGACGTTTACGCCTTTATTTTTTGCGGAAGCTTCTACGATTTTCGCTAAATCTTCGCAAACCGGATGCGCAAAAGCCAAATGTGCCACAGCCCCTTTGTCAAAAAATGTCTGTTTTCTGCCCTGGTTCGTTCTATCGACAAATTGCGTTGGGATAACAAAATCCAAAGGCTTATATTCCTCTTTTAGCGAGCCACAAGCAGTAACCGAAATAATTCTGCCCACTCCAAGTTTTTTCATGCCATAAATATTTGCCCGGTAATTTACCTCAGTTGGATTAATTGAATGGTGCTTATCGTGGCGCGGTAAAAATACAACTTCCTTATCGAAAATTTCTGTAAGGATAAACTTAGATGAAGGCTTTCCAAAAGGCGTAGACAGGCTGATTTCTTTTTTTACCGTTACATTTTCAAGTTTATAAAGGCCACTTCCGCCGATTACTCCGATTCTTTCCATATTACCTTCTCGATAGCTTTTCCGCTCTTTTCCGTGCCGCTTCTACCGCATTCGGCAAACGCTTCACATCGCCTTTTAATTCTTTTAATCCTGCCTCTGTTGTCCCGCCCTTAGAGGTAACTTTTACACACAAACCTTTAGGTGATTCATTTGATTCCTCAAGTAGCAGAAGATCCCCTTCCGCCATTAATTTGGCTAAAACTTCTGCCTGCTGTTTAGGAAATCCAACCTTTTCTCCGGAAGCGGCAAAACTAGGAATAAATTCATTTTTCGTAAAAGCAATCCATTCTTCTTTGTTCCGGCGGCTTAATAAATCAAAATGGAACCCCGGTCCGCTTCCTAAAAATGCCGTATCTGCAGCTATCATTTTTTCTTCTAAAACCAAGGTTGTGCCGACTTTATCAAAAATTTCGCGCGTAAAATTCAAATCGTCATCCGTGGCAAATTTTCCCTTGCATAAAGCGGTTATGCCTTTACCGATTTTTACAAGCAAGTTGGGCATAACTCTTATGATCCTGACCTTACCAAGGATTTTTTCTATATATTCCGTAGGTATCCCGGCGGCGATTGAAATTACCAGTTTGCCTTCGGCGCTGGTTTTTATTTCTTTTAAAATGCTCTCAAAATCTTGAGGTTTTATCGCAAGAATAACCGCATCAACTTCCTGCATTAAAACTCCAGCCGTAGCTGTAATTTTGATCCCGGAAATATTGGTAATTTTGGCTTTATCTTTCTCAAAGACTGTAACATCAATTACAGTTTTAACCTTATCAGCAATGGCTGAACCCATGTTTCCGTAGCCGATAATCCCTAGTTTTACCTTTTTAGCCATAATGGAGCACCTTTATACCATTAAAAGCGACATCCGCCGACTCGCTTCTTCGAAGCCTTACCGCTTGATTTAATTAGCTAAAGGCGAAGAAGAAAGCCCGTCGCTGTTTTTAATAACCTAACAAAGGACGAAGGCGAATTGTCTGGTAACTTATCACAAAAAGATAAGGGTGTCAATTGGTTAGCGGGAAATTTTTATGATTTTATATTTGAGGATTCCGGCAGGAATCTGTATCTTCACTTCTTCGTTCTCTTTATGGCCTAACAGGGCTCGACCAACCGGAGAACTTATCGAAATAAAACCATCGGCAGGATTGGCCTCGTCCGGGCCAACCATGCAATATTCTATCTCTTCGTTACTATCTAAATCTAAAAGTTTTACCTTGGCCCCAAGGCATACGGATTCAGAGGCTGTATCGAGATTTTCGATTATTTCGGCCCGGCTTAATTTATCTTCAAGCTCATGTACTCTTTTTTCGTTAAAAGCTGATGCTTCTTTGGCGGCATCGTATTCGGAATTTTCCTTTAAATCGCCCAGTAGCCGCGCATGTTCAATAGCTGCGGAAAGCTCTTTACGTTTTACGATTTTTAAATACTCAAGCTCTTTCGTCAGTTTTTCGTAGCCTTCTTGGGTTAAATATATACGTTCCATATTCAGGTTATAAAAATATTAAAGGTAGTAATTTAAATTAGCTGGATTAAGACTCTATCTACTTTCCATTACCGGAAGGATTAGAAGATAATATTGATTCGGCTAAATATTCAGGACTATCCACTATTTCTTGTTGCGCTTTTAGAAGCGGGATTAGCTTTTGTTTTGCTGCCTCTTTAGGCATTCCGCCTTCTTGATAATCTTTCACAATTTGCCTAACCTTTGTTTGAATATCAAAGAGCTGCTTTTCAAACTCAGCTAATTTAGGATTTTCTTTTTGCAAGGTTTCTATATATTCTTGGCTAATTACAGGGCGGCCCTTCCCAGCTGATTCGAAGAAAAATTCCCCCTTGCAAAAACAAGCCACAGGGAACGTCAAGGTTATACAAATTAGAAATATAATACTTGAAAAATATTTTTTCACTTGCATTAATAACGTAATTTCGGTAACCCTATCAACTCCCGCAACAAAGATGTCCTTGTCCAATATAATATGGCGTATCAGGCCAGCCATCATAATAACCATCATCGCATTTGCTGCCAGGGGGAAAAGTATAACTAAAATCAGTGCCATAATACCAGCATACCCCGTATTCACCGACATTAGCCTGGTCAGTGTATCCTGACGTGGCGTTGCAAGCAGCACGAGATAAAATCTGATATGCTAGGGAATGGTGAGCTATATCTAGCGTATGAGTATACGGCACATAATCTACATAACAAGGCCCTGAACCACCCTGTGGTAGCCAAGTGGCTCCGTTATAATAGTAAAACCCACTTTGAGCGCTTGAATAGGCCATCTCACCGGAGGTTCCGGCAGTCCATGTTGTTGGGTCTCCACCTCTATTTGTA
>JAJYOP010000037.1 GCA_021796115.1 bacterium | reverse complement strand
GTGCAAAATAAAGAGACCCCCCCCTTTTAAATTATAGAATACTTTCGGCGAATATACAATACTAATAAGATAATGCCCGCAAAGAAATTTTAGTTTATTTTGTTATTTTCGTTTAGATTGCCGGTTTTTTATCTTTGAGGTTAAACCCAAAGGTTTTTATCTAATGATCTGTAGTGTATAGCTTCCGAGATATCTTCCGCAGAAATATCCTCTCGCGCGGATAAATCAGCGATTGTTCTTGAAACTTTTAGTATCTTGCCATAAGCGCGGGCACTGAAACTGAAATGTTTTATTGCCGCGCAAAGCAAATCTTCTGCTTCTTTTGCCAGCAGGCAGTATTTGTGCATTTGCTTTTGGTTCATTTGTGAATTAAAAAGTATTTTTTCATTTTTAAATCTTTCTCTCTGGATTATTCTTGCTCTTTCGACGCGTTCTTTTATGCATTTAGAGCTTTCGCTTTTAGAGTCGGGCGAAATCAAATCTTCGGTTTTAATTGCCGCTAGTTCGATATGCATATCTATTCTATCGAGTAGAGGCCCTGAAATTTTATTCCTGTATTTTTGTATCTGATGGCTTGTGCAATGGCAGCTTTTTTCTTTCGAACCAAAGTAACCGCACGGGCAGGGGTTCATTGCGCCGGCAAACAGAAAACGCGAAGGAAATTTAAGATGTTTTGCCGCTCTGGATATGCTTATAAATCCGTCCTCTAATGGTTGGCGCAACGCCTCAAGCGCTGCTCGGCTAAATTCCGGAAGTTCATCCAGGAAAAGCACGCCTTTGTGCGAAAGCGTTATCTCGCCCGGCTTTATATTCGTTCCCCCACCGACCAGGGCAATATCTGAAGCTGTGTGGTGGGGCGAACGAAAAGGCCTTTCTTTAATCAAAGGCTTTGATTTGTCAAGAAGCCCGGCGACGCTGTAAATTCTGGTTACTTCTAAAATTTCTTCAAAATCCATGTCGGGCAAAATCGTCGGCAGCCTCCGTGTAAGCATGGTTTTTCCTACGCCTGGCGGGCCAACCAGAAGTATATTATGCATGCCGCACACCGCAACCTCAAGGCCGCGTCTGGCAAAGGGTTGACCTTTTACCTCGGAAAAATCTAAATCGTATTGCGGTTCGCAATCAAGAACATCTTTAATATTTTCCCTGAAAGGTTTTATATCGATTAATCCTGACAAAAAAGATACGGCTTCGGTTAAACTTTTAACGGGGTAAATCTCTAAACCGCTTACCAGGGCTGCCTCATGGACATTTTCTGAAGGCAAAATTAATTTTTTATTTGCATTTCTTGCATATAAAGCCATGGGGAATACCCCTTTTACGGGCCGTAATTCTCCCTCCAGAGAAAGTTCGCCCAAGATAAAATAAGACGAGACATTTAAATTAGCCTGATGCGAAGAAGAGATAATGCCAAGTGCTATGGCTAAATCAAAATGAGTGCCTTCTTTTTTAATGTTTGCCGGCGCCAGATTTATGGTAATTTTACTTGAAGGAAACTCCAGGGCGCTGTTTTTTATTCCGGAACGGACCCGGTCTTTACTCTCGCGAAGGGCCGTATCAAGGAGTCCGATTAAAGAAATGGCCGGCAGGCCCCTTTGAATATCGACCTCGATTTCGACAGGGTACACTTCTAAACCAAAATACCCTAAAGAAAATATTCTTGAAACCATTTTAGAATTTCAGGCAATCTGATATGGCTGGCCGGCGCGAAAGACCGGATAAAGCAAGGCTGTTAATATGAATATTTTATTTCCGGTTACACCGCACTGTACAGGCGTTGCTGTTATTTTGTAATTACTGGAGCCCGCACGGGCTAAAGCCCGTGGGCCCTTTTTATTTCGCCCGCTTAAGGCGCGGAGCGAGGCCCCCTTTCGCCACCGTGGTAAAAGGGTTTAAGCTTTGTTGTTATCGTGAATTGATGACCATCAGCTGTTTATTTACAGATATTTTCGATAAATTTGTCTATACAATCTCTTTGTCTATCTGTTATCTCAAGAAATTCTATACCTGTATCATTATAGCAAATCCCTTTTTTGTATGGACTATGCCTGTTAACCACCCATACGATTCTTCCTTTGCAAGCAATTGTATTTTCTTTTAATTTAACCTCGATGCCTACAATTGAATCAATATCGAGTTTTTCCTCAATTAATACGCGTACACCGCCGGCTGATATATTTTCGGTATGGGTTAGAATGGTGTGTTCGGAGATACTGTAGATCCATATTTTGCAAGGACAACGCACTCTTTTGAATTTCCGCTTTTCTATACCGTTATAATGCATAAAACTATAGATTACTTTTTCTTAGCGGCCCTTAATTTATATTTAGATATTTGCTGTTTTTCTCTAAGTATTCGCGGGATATCTTTTTGCCGATTCGTGATTTTTTCTCTAGACATAATTTGTAAAATCGAGGAATTGATCCTTCGGCTCAGTCGCTTCGCTTCTTCGCTCAGGATTAATTCGCACTGTGATTTTTTCTGCGCCATGCCTGCCCTTCGGGCAGTCTAGGCTTGGAAAAATCACGTGCTCATTAAATTCTACCGCAGATTTTACTTTTTTCAACCGGTTTTGTCTCTGAAGAAAAAATTGGAGTTTCCTCATTTTTGGAAACTTAAGTACGGATTCAGGCGGATTGTGGTGAGGATTATTTTGTGGAAGAATGCGTAATAATTATTTTTTCCAATTCTACTATATTTTTGCGGTTAAATGTGCATTTACCTTGTTTAGTAATATAACCATGGTTTCCCAATTCGCTTTTTATGCGATCCATTTCCTGTTGAGCTTTTCTTTTAAAAATCTTGATTCTTCTTTGAAGTTCTTTTAAGCCTTTTGCCCTTCTCTCTAAAACCATGCTTTTTTCTTCCAGGCTTTTGATTTCTCCCGACCATAACCTGGATTCTTCTTTTAATGCTTCTAATTGCCGGGACATTTCTTCTTTTTCTTGCTGAAGTATCTTTTTCTGCTCATTAGCCTCTTTTAACATTACTTCTGTTTGGTTTAACTTAACCTTAAACTCTTCTATTTCCGATTTTATTTCGGCTTCACTATTTTTTACAACCGCCAAAGGACCCGCTTTAGTGTTTAATTTTTCTTCCCGGGTCTGTTGGATAGCTTCTTTAAGCGAGTGGATTATATAGGTTTGATATATGATAACGCCGGTTATAACTAAAATAGCCGTTATAAGCAAAAATAGTACGATTTTACTCTTGTCTTTTTTTTCAAAATTCATAGTCTTCTCCGAGAGAAATGTATTGTAATCTTCTTTCGAAATATGTCAATAAAAATAATGAGGGTCCTCTAAAAACTATTTTTACACCGCAAAAATGCAAAATCCCGCAAAGATGCAAAGGAAAAAAACGTAAGTAATTCTTTCATTTTTACATTTTGCGCTTTTGCAGCATTTTCTGGCTTTACGGTGTAAAACGGATTTTTCAGAGACCAGTAATATAAATAAAACGAAGGCTGCTTGCAAGAATAATTATTCTATGATATAAAGGATGACAAAATGGAGGTTAAAAATGGCTAGATACAAAAGTGAACTTAAAAAAATCCATCGCAAAAAAATGCGTAAAGCCAAGGAAAAAGTAAGGCAGTTTTATAAAGGAGAGGCGCCTTACGAAAAATTGAACGTTTTGGCGAAGAAGTTCCTGGCAAAAAGGAAGAAAAAAGAAAAGAAACCGGCTTAAACCGTTGTTTCTTTACCCAAATTTATAGTGCTTTTTGACTTTTTTCTTGATGTGCCATTTGCAGCTGAGGCCTTTCGGGAAAATTGCCAAGTCTCCGGCAGTAATCTTTGTTGTCGTTTTATCCGGAAATTCTATCTCAACATCTCCTTCTAGAAAGTAACAGGTTTCTTTGTCGTCGTAAAACCAATCAAAGGTACTTTCTTCTTTTTCCCAAATTGGCCAGCCTCCTACCGCCAATTCTTCTAGCTTTTTCTTTGAAGGTTTTTTAACTTCGATACGCATAGATTCATTGAATTGCTATTAGCAACACGTATCATGCAAGACGTATCGCATGATGTAATTATAGCGTGTTATTTGATACGTGTGACGTGATACTGTCTGCTATTTTTTCTTTTCCAATAAATCAATAAGCTTATTTATTTTCTCAACTAAAGGAATCAGGACGTCTCCTTTACGAAGTTTCAACCTTAATGAATAATTACCTTTTATAACCTGGTCAAGCACATCTTCTATGCGGGAAAGCGCGCCGAAACCACGATGCATTATGAAGGTAAGTGTAACCAGAAAAATCAATAATATCGCTCCAAAGCTAAGCTGGGAAGAAAAATAGACCATATCTGCATTTGGGAGAAAAGGCCTTGAACCCAACATTTTTATAGAGATGTATGCATTGACGAAAAAAGATAAAATCACAAAAAAAAGCACCCACCGCACGAATTTAAACTGCACCGGGATTTTTAAGCGCAATACCCTCCGTTTCATATTCGAACCTCCTTGTGTTTTAGGTTACGAAGGTTACATTTAAAACCTCGCGATTAAAGTGCAACCTTCCTAACCTACGTAACTTTCGCAACCTTCGTAACCTTAATTTAACCGTTTCAAGCTGTGTTAATAGGAAAATATTTGCTTGTAATAATTCGATATTGCTCTTAAAGAATTCATAAGTGAAATAGTTATGGCGATACTTACGAGAATGATTATTACACTTATGATAGTTTTAGACAAGTTGGATAATTTCGGATGCAGCCATATCAAAGGTAACGCAAAGGGGCCTACGCACAAAAAAGCGATTACAAGAAAGGATGTTTTGAAATACCACTTTGTTTCCGGTGATTTAAGTAAAAATTCCCCGCAGAAACGGCATTTAATAGCCTCATCCTGGATTTCCTCTGCGCAATAAGGGCATTTCTTCATAAATAATTTTATAGAATAACTAATGGCAAATTAGGTATTTTTATCGCTTCCATCTGTTTCCTGTTCGCCATAGACCTGCTCGGGATAAAAACCTTTATCTGCCAACTCCATTTCAATAGCGTAGACTTTTTCTGCTTGAAATAAATAGTCTGCATACTCTTCGGGATTATAGTTAGCATTCTTTGCTTCTTCTTCCTCTTCTCCCTCGATTTTTTTGCGTTCGTCGGCGATATTAAAATTCAGGCGCTCCTGCAATCTGTCAGTCTTATCTGGGTCCTCAAATAAACTATCCTTAACCGCCTGAACCATATCGCCTCTTCCGGCAATTTCATTAACATTCAAACAATTCTCTAATTTTTCTATCATTCTTTTGCGAAATTGTATGATTTTTAGTTTTATCTCCTGGTTATGTATCCACATACCTTCAAGCTTTTTTCGTTCCTCGCAATATATTTTTTTCAGTAATTCAATGTACATCTTCAGCTCCTTTTAATTTTTTATTATACTGTAAAATTTACCAGAAAGTAGTAAAATTTACTCATTCTAACTCATTAGCATTATATAATTTTTCTAAAATTTCCACTATAACCGGGTCGAAAGCCGTATCTTTATAATCATTCAATTCGGCTAAGGCTTCTTTTCTGGTAAAGGTAGGCCGGTACAAACGCTTTGTTGTCATCGCATCAAAACTATCGGCTACCCTTATTATTCTTGCAAAGATATGGATTTCTTCGCCTTTTTGCTTAAAAGGATAGCCGGTTCCGTCGAAATTTTCATGATGCCCTAATACGCCGGCGCAGATATCCTCTCCGAGCCACTCTTTAACCGGACTGATAATTTTCATGCCATTTACCGGGTGCTCCCGCATTTTTGCCATTTCTTCCTCCGTCAAGGGGCCGGGTTTAAAAAGAATGCTGTCGGGTATGCTTATTTTTCCTACATCATGAAGCTGGGCGCTCCACTTAAGATTATTTAAATCATACGAGAAATTACGCAACTGTTTTTGCAATTCTCTTCCGATCAGGAAGGTGTAGTTGGCCACCCGCTCTGAATGGCCGCGTGTGTAAGTGTCTTTCGCTTCCATGGCACTGATTATGGTATTTTGAGAAGCGACAATCAGCCGGATTTTTTCCTTATTCAGCATGAATCCGTAAACTGCACGGGCAATATTGTTGGATAAAGATGTGAATATCTCAAGGTCTTCGGCAGTAATGATTTCGTTCGCATTCAGTTTGTGCCCGATATTTATTATGGCAAGCAGCTCTCCTTCGCAAAAACTCGGTATGGATATCTCTGTTCCAAGAGTCTCCATCGCCTTAACTACTCTCGCCAGAAAACCTGTCGCACCATTAGAGGCGCTTTGAGTATTTAAATAATATTCTATTTCGCTGCGGATTATAGGTTTTTTTACTTTTATCAGCTGCTCTACCAATGGGTTATGCAAGGTAATACTTAAATCTGGAGCGAGCTTCTCCCTTCCCTTTGTCCGGACAATGCTTCTTGCCAGAAAGAACCGCTTAGTTTGTGCATCGAAAATGAATATCCCCACATAATCCAACCTAACCCAGCTTGATAAATCCCGCACAAGATAAGCAACGAGCTCATTGATGTTTTTTGCCACAGAAATCCTTTCGGCTTCTTTTTTGAGAAGCGGACGGTAAGCAAATTTCTTCGAGAGTTCGTCTTCCTCGATTTGCCGGACGAAATTTATAAAACGGAGCATGATTATTCCGGCTAAAAGAGAGAGTAAAATAGGCAGGATTATCCAGTTTTTTCCTATAAGCGCAGAAAAGTATGGCTGGAGATAAAAACTTGCCGCATAGAGAATACTTGTCAAAACAGCAAACCCTAAGGCAATCAAAGAAACTTTCTTTATTATAATTTCTATATCTAATAATCTGTAACGGATGATGGCGTAAGTTATGGCTATGCCAAAAAGCATCAAAGGGATGAAACCTAACGGATAGATGTTGACGCCATAGTTAGGTAAGAGGTCTATCAATGCCAGGAAAGCTATGGGCAGAGTGAATAAGAAATATTTAATTCGCTTCTTATTGTACGGCGATTCTGCTTGTTTGTATTCATAGTATAAATATTCGAGGGCTAAAAGCGAAGGTGTCAGCCAGATGATTAGGAAAACCGAATAATAGTTGCCGACAGAAACGCAATTGCCCCAGGAAAATTTTCTGATACCGGCGACCAGATAATCCGTCCTAAAGAGGAAATAGAGAAAAACAAAAGAAATGAGATAGAAAATGCGGATAAAGTTTTTCTTATTTAAATTCAAAAATGAGGCGATAAAATTATAACAGGTGGTGGTAAGAAAACTCCAGCCAATGTAGGCGATTTTAATCCATAATAATATGTAAACATCGTTAGTGAGATTGTAGGCGATAAAATAAGGGAATTGCCATAAAGAAGCCGCTAAACCGAAGAGAAAAAAGCTGCGGTTGACTCTTGATTTTTTATTTTTCAGGAAAGCAAATAAGGCAACGCTGATAAAAAGAAGGGAAGTAAAAAGAAACGGCAAGGAGTTCAGGTTAAAACCTTGGCGCATAGTTTATATATTTTACACTATTTTCTTAATTTTGTAACTCGGAAATGTTTTTAGGATAAATCCTGTAGAATTTAATGAAAAAACAACAAAATTGCGGTTAAAGCGCTGCCGGCCAGATACAGGAAAAGAGTGTCGGGTATAAAATATGGGTAAACCAAAAGAAGAGCGCCAACTATCATTGCCCTTAAATTACCCTGTTTTTTACCGTAGGCTAGGGCAGCGAGCCCTATGCCGCCGAATAAAATCCCGCCGATTATATTTGCTATAGTCATTTGTTAAATTGTTTTATACAACACCGTTCTTTAGAAAAGCTTGGTTTGAAGTATACTTACCTTAAGTATTTTGAGTTTGTGTGATACCTGGATTTTCTTTTAGTGTCTTGATGAATAATGTAACAATTTCCGGGTCTAGTTGAGTGCCTTTTGAGCGTTCAAGTTCTTTTACCGCTTCCTCAACAGATAAACGCTTGCGGTAAGGCCTGTCTGTGGTCATGGCATCAAAAGTATCCGCCACGGCAATTATTCTTGAACCTAGTTCAATGGTATCGGCGCGAATTCCGTCAGGATAACCTTTTCCGTCATAACGCTCATGATGGTGGCGTATCAATACGGCGGTTTCTTTAAGGAAAGGGAGCGATTTAATTATCTCTTCGCCTTTTGGTGAATGGGTTTTTATCTGCGCAAATTCTTCATCGGTAAGTTTTCCGTTTTTTAAAAGAACATTGTCGCGCACGCCGATTTTACCGATATCGTGCAGTAAAGCTGCCCGGATTAAAACTTCTTTGTCATGATAATTTAACTGCATCTGGTTTGCCATGGCAAGCGAATACCGCGTTACATTTTCTGAATGATATTTTGTATATGGGTCGCGGGCGTCTATTGCTGAAGCAAGAGCCGCGATTGTTTTAAGATAATTATCGTTAATTTCTTCGTAAAACGAAATGTTCTGCAGCGTAACCGCAGCAACCTTCCCGACATTTGTTAATAAAGCTACGTCTCTTTTAGAAAATAATTTCGCGTTTTTCTTATTGCAAACATTCAGCACGCCAAGAATATTATTTTTAAAAATAATCGGGATGCCGATAAAATTGCCGCTAAGATAACTTTCTTTATTTATTTTTTTAAGATAATCGTCCTTCTCTAAATCCTCTACTTCTAAGACGCTGCCTTTACTTATTATGTGCCCGGATATGCTTTCTCCATTTTTTAATGAGATTTGTTCGATAATATTTTTATCAACGCCAATGGCAGAGGCGATTTTAAGTTCGTTGGTGTTTTTATCCGGCAGAAGAAGAATGGTTTGTTTAACATTTAAAAAATTATGAACTCCCTCTATAATATCTTCTACAACAGATTCTTTTACGAGAGTGCCGGCTATTTTTTCATGTAATTGAAAGATGAAACCAGTTTCTGCTTCATGCCAGACCTTATCTTCGAATTCGGTTGTTGGAATATAATTCTTTTTAGTTTGCGATTCCAACTCTTTATATTGGCCAAGAAGCTTGCCCTGAAAATATAAAAGTTCTTTAACCCTTCTTTGGTAAGCGATTATTCCAATTACGATGGAGATAGTTAGCAGAAAGAGGCTGACTATGCCAATAATTATTACCTGCCCCAGAGTAAAATAAATATTATTCATTTTTGTATTATTCTAAAAAGGATACTATTAATTATACCCTAAATTACAGCTAAAATACAACCTGGATTATACGCAATAAGCGGGATTAATCTGATAGGCAATGTCAGGCTTTTAAAAAACTATGGCGGCGAGTGGATTTGAACCACCGACGCAACGGGTATGAGCCGTTTGCTCTACCAAGCTGAGCTACACCGCCAGTGGGTAGAATTATATCATTGTTCTCACAAAAAGCTATATGTTTATTGGGGTTTTTGCTCATTACTTCAACGAATTGTAAATGTCTAATAATGGAAGATTTAATTTTTTAGAAATCGCAAGGCAGTCTCCGTGTTCGGGAGTTTCTTTTTTAAATGGCGCTTCGGAAATTCTAAAATTAATTTTACCGAATTTTGTTTTCTTTGAAACAAATTTATATTTTAATTTATCGCGCGAATATTCCTGATAACGGATACCGAAGGTAGAAGTATGGGAAAAAATTATATTTCTTATTTTTATAAAATCAGACGGCTGGCATAAGATGTTTAGAACAAATCCCGGCCTTGATTTTTTCATAATAACTTGTTCAATGTAAACCTCCTTAGCCCCATTTTTATATAAAGCCTCAAAGAGTGATTCAAAGATTTGCGGGTTCATGTCGTCGATATTTGTCTCTATCTTGATTACCTTGTCTTGCTCAAAAGAATAATCTTTGTCCATAAGATACGCGATAAGATAATCATTATCGCCACAATTACCATAGGCAATGTTTGAGTTCTTAAAACTGAGACTGCCGGAAAAATTTTCCGCGGTTTTTAAAAGTGCGGCGCCGGTTGGTGTGACGGTTTCATAATCGGTTTCGGTTATTTTTATGTTTTTTCCCTTAAGAATCGCCAAAACCGCTGCACAGGGAAGACTTAAGGGGAATGACGAAACGTAGATTTTTTCTATTTGCAGATATTTAAGCGCGAGATAAAAACCGCAAATCTCAAGGATTGCGTCAATTTCCCCCAAGTGATGAAATTTAAAATCATCTCCTTTTATTTTATGAATCTTTTTTTCTATTTCGAAAAGGAGCCTATAACATTCTAAAACTTTTTCTTTGACGTCCTTATCTAACTTGGAAGATTTTATCAGTTTGACTATTCCTAGATATGAAAGATTGGATTTCCCGGAGAAAGATAATTTTTTGCTCGAAACATGCCTTGTTTTATATTCCTTTATTTTTATATCAAAAGGTATCTTTAATTTTTTGAATTCTTTTTTTAAATAGTTTAATGGGCAGCCCAAGCCAATTAGACTTGAAAGCAGCATGTCGCCTGCTGCGCCGCCGACGAGTTGGAAGTATATGTTTCTCATTGTTTAAAAATTCCAAGCACCAAGCTTTAAATTCCAAATAAATTCTAAGTTCCAATGTCCAAATGACCAAGACGGGTCCTCTTTAGAACATTGGAATTTTGATCATTGGAATTTATTTGGTGCTTGTCCGCCACTGATATATTTTTATATGTAGGCGGCATCGCCTCTGGCAGAGAATTTGGGATTTGGAATTTCATTTATTATTTATTAATCAAATGCGCGAAATACCCTGCACCTAGCCCATTATCGATATTAACACATACTGAACCAGGAGCGCAACTATTTAACATTCCAAGTAGCGCAGCTATACCGTTAAATGAGGCACCGTAGCCAACACTTGTCGGTACCCCAATTATCGGCGCCGGGCAAATACCGGAAATAATGCTTAACAATGCTGCTTCCATGCCGGCAATAACAATAACTACTTTCGCTTGTTTTATTTTTTCCTTGAATGGTTCGATACGGTGCACTCCGGCAACGCCAACATCATAAATCCTTTCGACTTTATTGCCGGTGGTTTCAAGAAATACTGCTGCCTCTTCCGCAACCGGGATATCGGATGTCCCGGCAGTGATTATTAAACAGTAGCCGTTTTTTTCCTTGCTTTTTTTACCAAGAAAGGCGAGTTTAGCCGATTTGAAAAATTCCAATTTTTTGTTTTCATTTTTTAAAATTTTGAATTGCTCTTCTTTGAGGCGGGATATGAAAATTAAACTGGTGTGCTTTTTGAATTCCTTTATGATTTTTTTGAGCTGTTCTGTGGTTTTTCCGGGCGCGTAAATTATCTCCGGCAGGCCTTTGCGTTTTTCTCTTGCAATATCCAGTTTGACAAAGCCGAGGTTAATAAAACCCTTATTTTTCATTAATGCATACTTCATTACCCCATCACTGCGTCCTTTCGCTTCGCTCAAGGACAATTCGACTAAGCTTTTTTACTTCGTAAAAAAACAAGTCTCATTGTTCGGGGGTAATTTGCACTATCTTTTTTCTACGCACTTCGTGCTTGAGCGAGTGTTTCATTACCCCTTCGCTCAATTTGTTCGCTCAGGGGTAATTCTAATGAGGCAGCAACTTTTCAAGCCTTAGACTGTCGAAGGCAGGCATGGCGTAGAAAAGTTGCGTAGCCGAATTATCATTAAAGAACGAGGTCTTTAAAAATTATAACCAGAAGCGTTACTATAATTACCGTGGAAACAATATAGAAATCATTGAAGTAAATGAATTCTCTAAATTTTTCCGCAAAGTGATATTTTTTTTCCGGAAGATTGTATTTCTTTTTTATGGTTTCTTTTACCTTCAAAATATCGTCTTTACGAAAACGCAGGAATTCACCAGGCAGTTTCAGGCTTGGCAGTAAATTTGCATTTGCCAAATCGATGACATCCTGCTCGGCTAAGCCTAAAATTTGCGACACCTCTCTTGTGGTGAGCAATTTCTCTTTCATGTTGTTGTGTGGGTATTCATTATCCCCTCACTTCGTTCGGGGATAATTCGGCTACGCAACTTTTCGGCGCTCTTCGAGCTTGAAAAGTTGCTGCCTCATTAATGGTGCTGGGTAATCCAATCCTCCATTTCCCGGCGGTCAAAAAGCAGCTTTTCGCCCTCTCTCTCAACCGGTATCCTACCGTTTCCAACCCACTCCATAATTTTTCCTTCTTCGATGGAGAGGAATTCGGAGAGTTCCGAAAGCGATAATTTCCCCTGCAACATTTTGCATTTTCCGTTAAAAATTCCGCCTTCTTCAATTACCATCTTCGGTGTTTCAATATCTGCCGTAACATTTGCCGTCGAAGTTAAAGTAACCATCCGAGTAGCCTTTATTTTTCCGCTGACATGTCCACCGATAACCATTGCTTCGCCAAAGATATCGGCATTGACAACGGCCCCTTCTCCTATCATTAAATTACCCTTGGTGTTTAGATTACCCTCAAATTTTCCGGTGATACGAAGATTAACGGGTTCGGAAAAAACCAAGCTTCCTTGCATCGTCGCATTGATATCTAGAATTTTTTCCTCATCCTTTTTCTTCAACATAACAATCACCCCCACTTTAGTAGTTTGTAATTGGTAGTCCTTCGGCTCAGCTGTCTTCGACGGCTTTGCTTGAGGATGGTGAGCGAGGCCGACTTGTCCTCAAGCGAAGTCGAAGGAAGACCGAGTCAAACCATTTGTAGTTTGTTTAAAGAAAACTGCTGATTTTCGTTCAGCCAACTACTGGCTACAAACTATTAACTACTTATTCTCCGTTATTTCCAATTTATTCTCTATCTGCTTCAGGAAAGCAAGCGTAATAAAAGTAATTATCGTAGTTAAAACCGCTGCAATCATAAAAGGAATTC
>JAJYOP010000036.1 GCA_021796115.1 bacterium | reverse complement strand
TTTTTTCGTTCCTTTAAAACCAACGGTTCCTGAAGATGCCCAGGCTAAAGTATTTCCGCTAAAATCAGTAATAGTAATTATCGTATTATTGAAAGTTGATTTAACATGCACAACCCCTAAATTTGAGGTTAGATGAATCTTCTTTTTCTTCTCTTTCTTTTGTTTTGCCATTTATGCTCCTTGTTATACACAAATCACCACGGATGAGAAAGGAATTGTCACGAATTCATTCGTGGAGTTTCGTTCCACATTCGTGGAAATTCGTGTTTTTATTCTCCTTTTCGCTTTACACCGCCAACTCTTGGACGCGGACCTTTGCGTGTGCGCGCGTTGCAACGCGTACGCTGCCCCCTTACCGGAAGCCCTTTTTTGTGTCTTGCTCCGCGGTAGCAGCCGATATCAACGAGCCGGCGTATATTTTGGGTTATTTCTCTTCTTAATTCACCCTCTATTTTATAATTGTTCTGTATAAAGGTAACGATTTTTGACACTTCTTCATCAGTTAAAGTCCCTGCCTTTTTTTCCGGATCTATTCCGGCGGCAGATAAAACTTTTAAGGCATTGGTTGGACCTATGCCGTAAAGATAAGGCAAGGCAATTTTTATCTTTTTTTCTTTTGGAATATCCACACCTAAAATTCTTGGCATATTTACCTCACTATTTTGGTTGCATTTTTCGGTTGCGGTTACGCGGCTCGTTTTGTTTATCGTTAGACGTCATACGTAAAACGTAACCGTGACGAGTTGCGCTAAGTGCGACCGATTGACGTAACCATATCCTATCCTTGTCTCTGTTTATGCTTTTCGGTTTTGCAAATAACCCGCACTATTCCTTTCCGTCTTACGATTTTACACCTTTCGCAAATTCTTTTTACCGAACTTCTCACTTTCATCTCTCTACTCTCTACCCCTGCTATTATTTATACCGATAAGTTATCCTGCCCCTGGCTAAATCATACGGTGAAAGTTCAACCTTGACTTTATCACCAGGAAGAATTCTTATAAAATGCATCCGCATTTTTCCGGAAACATGTGTCAAAACAATATGGCCATTCTCAAGTTTTACCCTAAACATCGCATTCGGCAATGCTTCAACGATTTCGCCCTCGACTTCGATAAGCTCTTCTTTCACCCCACCTTTCCTTTCTTAAACATTTCCCTAATAAACATTTTTTTACCCCAACCTTTCCATGTTTTTACAGATAAACATGTTTTGTCTGGAAGGGCGGGGTTCATATTTTGGTTATAATAACCGGCCCTCGCTTGGTTATCGCTATAGTGTGCTCAAAATGCGCGGATAGCGACCCATCTTTGGTTTTAGCGGTCCAGCCGTCATCCTCAACCATTACATCATAATCACCACATGATACCATTGGCTCAACCGCAATAGCCATCCCTTCAACAAGCGGTTCCCCTTCGCCTTTTATTCCAAAATTAGGCACTTCAGGATACAAATGCAGGCTTCTGCCTATGCCATGGCCGACAAATTTCCTGATTACGGAAAATCTTTTTTTCTCCAGGAAATTTTGTACGGCAAAGCCGATATCGCCAATAGTCGCGCCTATTCTTGCCTGCTTTATGCCCTCATACAAAGCCTGTCTGGTAGCTTTAACCAGTTGTTTCGCCTTTTTTGAGGCATGGCCGGAAATAAAAGTATGCGCTGTATCTACAAAGAGCCCTTTATATTTTATTCCTAAATCTATGCTCACCACATCCCCATCTTTAATCATAACCGTATCTTTAGGGATACCGTGGATAACTTCGTCATTCAGCGACACGCAAACAGATGCCGGATAACCCATAAAACCCTTGAAGGCTCCGGCCATTCCCGGATATCCGGCGATATATTTGTCAAAAGTTTCTTCAATCTGTTTCGTAGTTATTCCCGGTTTAATCAACTTGCCTAATTTTTTTAAAATCAGGGCCGCAACCTTGCCTGCTTTTCGCATGTCGGCAATTTCTTCGGGAGATAACCGTTCTGTCATGAGAGCTTATCTTTGATGCGGGCAAAAACTTCGTCTTTATTGCCTCTCGCATCTACGGTTAGTAATTTATTTTTTTTCTTATAAAAATCCAGAAGGCTTTTATTTTCTTTTAAGAATACTTCCCAGCGTTTCTTTATCACTTCCGGCTTATCATCTTTTCTTTGAACTAGTTCCGAAGAACAGCTGTCACATATTTTATCGTTTTTTGGCGGCATATTTACCAGATGGTAATTTACCCCACATTTCTTACAGACCAGACGCTTAGAAAGCCTATCGATTATCGTCTTTTCGTCAACTTCAAGATTTATAAAAACATCTATGTCGTTGCCTTGCTTTTTCAGGATTGCTTCTAAAGTTTTTGCCTGATTTATGTTTCTTGGATAACCGTCAAGCAAAAAATTGTCACCGGAAACATTTTCTTCAACTATTCTTGAAACAAGTTCATCCGGAACAAGAAGGCCCTTTTCCATGTAGTTCTTTACTTCTCTACCAAGCTCGCTGTCTTTCTTTACTTCTTCTCGGAAAATATCGCCTAAAGATATCCTTCTTAATTTAAAATAGTCGCAAAGAACGGTTGACTGTGTGCCTTTGCCTGAGCCAGGCGCGCCAAAAAGAATTATTTTCACTTTTGTTATCCTTTTAATGAGCACAGTATTTTTTGGAGCCGTGAGACGGCGATGAAAAAATACTGTGCGAATTATCTGCGGCCTTTCAAAGCGCCGCCCTTAATAAATCCTTCGTAATGCCTTACAAGAAGCTGACCTTCTATTTGCTTCATCGTATCGAGTAAAACTCCTACGATAATCAAGAGTGTAGTTCCGCCGAAAAATGATGCCAGTGCATACGAAGGCACATTAAATAAATGCATAATCATGTTTGGAAAAATTGCAATCAAGGCAATGTATAAGGCTCCGACAAAAACAATACGCGTCGCCACAAAATCAAGATAATCTCCTGTAGTTTTACCCGGCCTTATCCCAGGTATAAAGCCGCCGTATTTTTTCAAGTTATTGGAAATCTCTTGCGGATTGAAAACTATTGCCGTATAAAAATACATAAAGAAAAATATTAATAAAATGTAGATTATGTTATACCAAAGGCCTCTTTCCTGAAGCATACTTTGCAAAAAAACTACTATTTTTAATTTGTGCGGCATAAAAGCTGCCAGCGTGGCCGGAAAGAGTATAACGCTTTGTGCAAAAATTATGGCAATAACTCCTGCCATATCTACTTTTATCGGCAAGTACGTGCTTTGCCCGCCATAAACCCTTCTGCCAACTACACGCTTTCCATATTGAACCGGGATACGCCTTTGTGCCTGCGTAAAAAGAATGACGGCTATAACTACGGTAATCCATAGCGCTAAAAGTACAATCAATGTTATCAATGGTATCTGCCTTTTTGAGGGGTCCATCGGCGAATATAGAAGATAAAGCTGCCCCAGCGATTGCGGCATTCTTGAAATAATGCTGGACATAATGATAAGCGAGATGCCGTTGCCTACGCCTCTTTCCTGAATTTGTTCGCCTAACCACATTATAAAAATCGTTCCGCAGGTAAGTGTAAGCACCGTAATAAATTTAAAAGCAACTCCCGGATTAGGAACCATTTTTATCCCCTGGAAATTGTTGGGATTTTCAAGCCAAATCGCAAGGAACAAACCTTGTACCACGCATAAGAAAAAGGTCATATAACGCGTATACTGGTTTATCTTTTCGTAACCGGCTTTACCTTCTTTAGCAATTCGTTCAAGGGCAGGTATAACTGCCGTTAATAGTTGCATGATAATCGAACTTGAGATGTATGGCATAACGCCCAAGGCAAATATGCTCAAACGGTTAAGCGCGCCACCGGAAAATAATCCGAGCATGCCGATTAACGTCTGACCTTGAGTCTTGGCTAAATTTTCAAAGAACCTATTTAACGCAAATGTATCTATGCCTGGAGTCGGCACATAACAGCCAATTCTGTAAACTATAAGGAGAGCGAGCGTTACGAGTACTTTCTTCTTAAGCTCTTCTATCTTGAAGATATTTTTTATCGCTTCAAACATTCCGCCTTTCCTCCAATATCTTCAATAGCTTTTTTGGCTTTTTGAGAAAAACTATCCGCTTTGAATGTTGCTTTCAACGATAATTTTCCTTTAATATCGGCAAGAATTTTGACCGGTTTTTCAGCGTCGTTGATTAGGCTTGCTTCTTTTAAAATTTTTGGGTCTATCTCGGCAACGCCTTTGATTTTTTCCTGAATATCTCCAAGATTAACTACCTGAAAAATATCGCTTTTATAGATGCTAAAACCTCTTTTTGGGATTTTACGCGCGAAAGGAATGTTACCGCCGTTAAAACCAATATAAGGCCAAAGAGGGCCTGAACGTTGTCCGGCGCCCTTGTTCCCTCTTCCGGCAGTTTTACCCCAGCCGCTCCCTGAGCCTCTGCCAAGCCTTTTGGAAGTTTTCCTCTTGCTATTTGTTCTTACTTTTGATAAATCCATAATTATGCTGCCTTTTTCAATTGGCTTAAAGCCAGAAATGTTGCCTTGACTACGTTTATCGGATTTGTGGATTTTTTTAACACTTTTGTCAGAATATCATGAATACCCGCGCATTCGCAGATTGCACGGATGGTTGAAGAAGCAATAACTCCTGTTCCCTGCAGTGCCGGTTTAAGCAGAATTGAAACCGCTCCGAATCTTCCGTAAACTTCATGCGGTATGGTTGTGTCTTTCTTATTTATAACCACAAGCCGCTTCTTGGCTTTTTTTATACCTTTTTTAATTGCCTCGGCAACTTCGTTAGCTTTGCCCAGCGCGTAACCAACCGCGCCTTCCTGGTCTCCAACGACTACCAGAGCGGAGAATCCGAGATTTTTTCCGCCCTTAGTTACTTTGGTTACCCTATTTATGAAAATAACTTTTTCAAGAAAAGCTTTTTCCTGGCTTTGCGTATCTTGATTTTGTTGTTGTGTGTTTGGCGTCTTCAAAATTTTAACCCTCCTTCGCGTGCCCCATCTGACAGAGCCTGTACTCTACCGTGATATTTATAACCTGCTCTGTCAAAACAAATTTCTTTAATGCCCAAAGCGAGTGCTTTTTCGGCAATTAATTTTCCGACTTCTTTTGCCGCATCTTTATTGCTAGGCTTCATCTTTTTAGCCTTGAATTCTTCGCTCAAGGTTGACAAGCCGGTAATAGCTTTATTTTCGGCATCGTTTATAAGCTGGGCATAAATATGTTTTTTGCTGCGAAAAACTACCAAGCGCGGCTTAGCCGCCGTCCCTTGCATTTTGTCCGTGACTCTCTTGTGCCTTCCTTCTCTTCCTGGTAATTTCATTTGCCCTTCCTTTTAAACGCTGATTCCGCTAATTAATAATCTATGTATTTCTTCCCATCAGTGTAATCATTTTTAAAATCAGTGTGATCGGTGTTTCAAAATTATTTCGCTAAAGCTTTGCCCAATTTCTTTTTTACTTCTTCGCCAACGTATCTTATGCCTTTACCTTTGTATGGCTCTGGCGGATAAATCTTATGGAGATTTGCAGAAAATTCACCGACTTTCTGTTTGTCAACACCTTCAACGATTATACGGTTAGGATTTGGGACAGTAACTTTTAAATCTTTAGAAACAGTGATTTCGACCGGATGCGAGAACCCCATGGCTAAAACAAGAGTTGTGCCTTTCATGGAAGCTTTATAGCCAGTGCCGACGATATCAAGCTCTTTTCTATAACCATCGACAACGCCTTTTACCATGTTATTAACAAGCGCCCTGATTGTGCCATGAGCGCTGCAAATATTTTTTTCATCGCTGCTTCTTTTTACGACAACTTTATCGCCGGAAACTTCGGCACTGATGCTTTGGGGAATGCTTAAGCTAAGCTTGCCTTTTGCGCCTTCGATTAAAAGTACATTTCCGGAAAGCGAAGCTTTTACTCCTTTCGGCAGCACTACTGGTTGTTTTCCTATTCTTGACATATTATTAATGAGCACACCATTTTTCAAGCCACTAGTGGCGCAGAAAAAATGCTAGTGCGAATTAACCCCCCACACCAACTTTTGAAATAATGTTTTTATTTTTAACAAAACCATTTTATAAAACTATCCTGTAAATCACATCAACTATAAATACAAAAGTTGGTGTGGGGGTAAGTTCAGTCTAATATTTTTCCTTCGCCATTTGTGGCTTGGAAAAATATTGGCTTTACTTACCAAACTAAGCCCATATATTCCCCGCCAATTCCTTTTTCGCGGGCTTCTTTATCCGTAAGGATATCTGACGAGGTAGAAATTAAAGCTATACCGTAACCTTTTAATACGGAAGGAATTTTTGCGCGATTTACGTAAATCCTTCTTCCCGCCTTGGATACTTTTTTAATTTCGCTAATCACACATTTTTTCCCATCATATTTTAAATAAACTTTTATATTTTTAAACTTGCCTAAATCCACTTCTTTATAATTTTCAAGATAGCCTTCTCTCTTAAGAATATCGCAAATCTTAAGGACGACTTTCGAATAAGGTATTATGGCATCATCTTTTTTTACCTTTGCGGCATTTCTTATAATCGTAAACGCATCTGCTATTAAATCTGTTCTACTCATATTATTTCCTTTTTTACCAGCTTGCCTTTTTAAGCCCGGGAATAACCCCCTGCCAGGCTAACTGCCTAAAACAAATACGGCACAATTCAAAATCCCTGATATATCCGCGCGGCCTGCCGCACAGGCGGCAGCGATTGCGGTAACGCGTTGAAAATTTTGGTTTAATTTTTTCTCTTTTCCACTTTTCGATTTTTGCGGTCGTTGCCATCTTACCTCCTAAAAGGAAATCCAAGTAAAGCCAGCAATTCTTTAGCTTCTTTATCTGTCTTTGCGTTTGTCTGAAGAGTTATGTTCATGCCTTGAGCGCGGGTAATTTTATCTGCCTCGAGTTCGGCAAAAACGTTTTGTTCCGTAAGGCCGAAAGTGTAACCGCCTCTTCCATCGAACGAATTTGCCGGTAAACCCCTAAAGTCGCGTATACGCGGAGCAGCGACTGTAACGAATCTATCCAGAAATTCGTACATGCGATACCGGCGTAAAGTAACACAGCAACCGATAGGAATGTCTTTTTTGAGTTTGAAATTTGATATGGGCTTGCGGGAACGGCAAATCTTTGCTTTCTGACCGCTGATTATAGCAAGCTCTTCGGCTGCCTTTTCAGTCAGCTTTGGATCGGTAATGGCCGCGCCGACACCCATATTAATAACAATCTTTAAAAGCCTGGGGACTGCTAAAACATTTTTATAACCGAATTTTTCCTTCATCCTAGGAATTATGGCTTGCCGGTATTCTTTTAACAATCTTGGAATATATTTCTCTTTTAAATCTCCTGTTGACATCGCTTGCACACCCTTATCTTGCTTTTATCTTTTAGTATTTTTACGCCAAACCTTACCGGTTTTGAACAAGTTCCACAAAACAAGGCAACTTTTGAAATCGGCATCGGTATCGGTATTTCTTTTATCCCTCCGGGCTCGCTATCGGAACGTTTTCGAAGATGCTTCTTGGAAAGATTCAAACCTTCTACGACAATCCGGCTATCGGCCTTTAGAACTTCAAGAACTTTACCGCTTTTACCTTTATCTTTTCCACTTAGTATCGTTACTTTGTCGCCTTTTTTAATTGCTAAACTCATTTTTATTTTCTTTTTTACACAGATTATCACAGATAATTTTACCTGTGAACATCTCGCAATTTTTATCTGTGGTCATCTGTTTTTCACACTACCTCCGGAGCCATGGAAAGAATTTTGCTGAAATTGTCCCTCAACTCCCTGGCAACCGGGCCAAAAACTCTTGTTGACCGGGGATTATTTTGCTTATCAATAACAACGCAGGCGTTAGTGTCGAATTTAATCGTGGCACCGTCTGTTCTTTTAATTGGAAGATGAGTTCTTACCACAACCGCCCTTACTACTTCACCTTTTTTGATGGCCGCATTAGGAAGGGCTTCTTTTACGCTTGCGGTAATCACATCGCCGATTAAAGCAAATGGCCGGTTCTTTTTGCCAATTACTCCGATAAAAGAAACTTTTCTCGCACCGCTATTATCAGCAACATCGAGTTTTGTCTTAATGTAAATCATTTCAGAACCTCTAATAATCTAAAACGTTTTTCTTTGGAATAGGGCTTACATCCGGCTATTTTTACCCTATCACCGATTTTTGCGCTATTATTTTCGTCATGCACTTTATATTTTTTCCTTTTTACAACGAGCCTCGTATACATCGGATCAAGCACCTTAGTCACTACATTAACGACGATAGTCTTTTTCATTTTGTTCGAGATAACTACGCCGGAAAGTACGCCCTTACTTTTTATCGCTTTCATTAGCTTTCTCCTTTAACACAGTCAAAATTCTTGCTATTGCTCTACGCGAAGACTTAAAAAGATGCGGTTTTTCCACAGAACTTGTGCGCTTAAATTGCAAGTCCATAAGTTCTTTCTTGAAATGACCCAGCTTTTCATTCAACTCCTGTTTTGATAGAGCTCTAATTTCCTTGATCTTCATTTCAATCCTTTACTTTTGTAGTTTGTAGTTTGTTTAAAAACTGTAAGTTTTATTCAACCAACTACTAACTATAAACTTCTAACTACATCCCTGTTTATTTTCTTCTCGTCACAAACATGGTCTTGCAAGGTAATTTATACGAAATAAGACGAAAAGATGCGCGTGCGTAATCTTCAGGGATACCGCCCATTTCAAAAAGGATAGCCCCTCTTTTTACGACTGCTACCCAGGTATCAACCTCGCCTTTTCCTTTACCCATTCTTGCTTCAGCCGGGTGTTTGGTTATTGATTTATCCGGGAAAATTCTTATCCAAAGTTTTCCGCCACGGTTGATCCTTCTACTTAAAATGATTCTTGCGGCTTCTATTTGGCTGCTTTTTATCCATACGTTCTCAAGCGTTTTTATGGCATATTCACCAAAGGAAACACTCGAGCCTCTTACCGCTAAACCGCGACGTTTGCCTCTTTGATACTTTCTATATTTTACTCTTGCCGGAAATAGCATCTTTATCCTTGCTGTTCTTCCTCTTGTTGTTGAGCGAGCTCGTCTTTTATAAGATAGCTTCCAAGCCTCTTTTCGCCTTTATATATCCAAACCTTGACGCCGTTTGTACCATAAGTTGTTCTTGCTACGCCGAAACCGTAATCTATATCCGCACGAAATGTCTGAAGCGGAACTTTACCGTATTTAACAATTTCATTACGGGCGATTTCCGCGCCTTCAAGCCTTCCGGAACATTTAATCTTTATTCCTTCGCAGCCTAAACCAAGTGCCTGGCTTACGGCTTTTTTCATGGCCCGCCTGTAATTAACCCTTTTTGTCATCTGAAAGGCAATAAGTTCGGCTACTAGTTGCGCTTCAAGAGCTGGATCGCTTACTTCTTCGACATCTATAATTATTTCCTTTTTTGCAAGTTTACTGAGTTCTTCCTTTACTCTTTCAATATCTTGCCCGCGTCTACCAATAATTACGCCGGGACGGGAAGTTCTTATCTTTATACGTATAATGGTAGGTGAAACACGTTCAATACTGATAGTTGAGATGGATCCCATGGGATAACTTCTCCTGATGATTTCACGGATATGCACATCTTCTTCCAAAAATTGAGCGTATTCGCCGCGTTTTAAAGAAATCCAACGGCTAAGCCAGTCTTTACCAAAACCTATGCGCACAACATACGGATGAACTTTTTGACCCATAGTTTAAAAATTATCCTCCAAATTAGAACTTTAATTTTCGGTTATGTCTTACGGTTAGAAGTTGCGCGGCTCGTTTCGTTTATCGTCTTTCGTCTACCGTTTGACGTACCCGATACGAGTAGCATAAGCACAACCGATTGACGCAACCACATAAATCTTATTTTATCTTCGCTTGTGTAATAATCTTTTCCGGGCTGTCCAATTCTACCAACAAATGAGATGTCCGCTTTCTAATTTCCCCTGCCCTGCCAAAAGTCGCTGCCCGGAAACGTTTTAAAACCGGCCCCTGATTAGCCACAATTTTCGAAATAAATATCTTATCTTCTTCGTAACCTTTATTTTTCGCATTCGAAATTGCTGATTTTAAAACTTTCTTTAAAAGATATGCGCCCTTTTGGTTAAGGGATTCTAAAATCGCCATGGCGCGCTTCGCATGCAAGCCCTTTACCAGAGCAATAACCATGCGCGCTTTAAACGGTGATATCCGTACGTATTTTGCTTCTGCTTTTGCTATCATAGTTTTAAAAAATTTCTAATTCTTAATGACAAATGGCTAATTAATGTCTAATTTTCAAATGTCCAATGTCTAAACATTAAACATTTAATCATTGTGCATTCATTAGGCATGAGAAATTTGTCATTAGTCATTTCCTCTATTATGTCTTTTCTATTGCTTTCTTTGCTTTAATTCCGCCGTGCTGCCTGAAAATTCTTGATGGGGCAAACTCGCCAAGGCGATGCCCGACCATTGATTCTGTAATAAAAACCGGAACGTGTTTTTTCCCGTCATGAACGGCAAAAGTAAAACCTACGAATTCCGGTGTAATCATCGAAGCTCTTGACCAGGTCTTAATCGGCTTTCTGTCGCCGCTGGTTTTCGCGGCCTGGATTTTCTTTAAAAGTTTTAGCTCTATAAAAGGGCCTTTACTTAAACTACGGGCCATGGTTATGCTCTCCTTTTAATTATAAACCGATTGCTCATTTTCTTTGGTTTACGGGTCTTGCCGCCTTTTGTCGGCTTACCCCACGGAGTTACGGGATGCGGGTTGCCTTGGCCGGCTTTTCCTTCACCGCCTCCATGCGGATGATCTATCGGGTTCATTGCGCCGCCCCGGACGGTTGGCTTTATGCCAAGCCAACGGGTTCTTCCGGCTTTGCCGGAAATGCAGCTTGAATGTTCTATGAAACCAACTTGCCCTACTGTTGCGCGGCAATCTTCACGAACCATACGGATTTCTCCGGACGGCATTTGCAACTGGGCAAAACCCTTATCTTTGGCCATAACTTGCGCCCAGGAGCCGGCACTTCTGACAAGAATGCCGCCACGACCGGCAACCATTTCCACATTGTGAATGAGTGTGCCAAGCGGCATGTATTTTAGCTTCATGCAATTACCAGGTTTTATATCAACCTGGGATTCGGAAGCGCTAATAATTTTATCGCCGACATTAAGTTTATCCGGCCAGATAATATATTTTCTCTCTTTATCCGGGTATTCGAGTAACGCGATACGGGCGGTACGGTTAGGATCGTATTCAACCGCGATAACTTCTGCCTCAACATCAAATTTATCGCGCTTAAAATCAATGATTCTGTATTTTTGCTTATGCCCTCCGCCGATATGCCTCATCGTAATTCTTCCGCGGTTATTGCGGCCGCCGCTTTTCCTAAGGCTTCTGACCAGAGACTTCTCCGGTTTGGCTTTGCTGATTTCGGAAAAATCCGGGCTTACTTTAAATCTCTGCGTCGGCGTTATTGGATTAAAAGTTTTAATACCCATAATATTCTTACGTTAATTTGATTTCAAAACCTTCTTTAAGAGTGACTATTGCTTTTTTATAATCGCTGGTTTTACCGGGCTGATTCCATCTCACTCGTTTCATTTTTCCTTTAACGACTAGTGTATTTACCTTGGAAACTTTGACCTTGTATACTTTTTCCACGGCTTTTTTAATTTCGATAGAATTAGCGTCTTTCGCGACGATAAAAATATATTTACGGTTTTTTTCGGCATCTTTAGCCGCCTTTTCCGTAATCAGCGCTGATTTTAAAATTGACAAATACGTATTTACTTCAGCCATTTTTTTATTTTATCCTGAATTTCCTCTAATGCGCTCTTTGTAAAAATCAATTTTTTGCAATCAAGCACATCGTAAGTATTCAGGTTCTTTACAATACCCGTATCGACGTTAAGGATGTTACGGGAAGAAAGTTTTAAATTTTCATCGACGTCCTGGACGATAAATCTTGTCCGCAAATCATCGATTTTCAATTTTTTTATGATTTCTAAAAAATTTCTGGTCTTGTTGGAAGTGATTTTTAAATCATCCAGGACAACAATTTCTTTATCGTTCATTTTAGAATTTAGCGCGCTCTTTAAAGCCATTACTTTCATGGTTCGGGGAAAATCTTTGCGGAAAGAATGTGGTTTTGGGCCGAAGGTAATTCCGCCGTGACGCCACAGAGGCGAGCGTGTTGAACCCGCGCGTGCACGTCCGGTTCCTTTCTGACGCCATGGTTTCCTGCCGCCACCAGAAACTTCGCCGCGAGTTTTCGTGTTAGCCAGGCCGTGCCTCTGGTTAGAAAGATAGGTTACGACTGCCTGATGCATCAGGTCGTTTGAGACTTTGCCGTCAAAGACGGATTCGTCCAGTTCCATCTTTCCTACTTCTTTCCCTTGTGTGTTTATAATATTTATGTTCATTTGTCCTTATGGTTAACGACTTTCGGTTGCGGTTGCGCGACTCGTGTCGTCTATCGTTAAACGTCATACCTATAACGCAACCGATACGAGTATCGTAACCGCAACCGATTGACGATTTTAGACCTTTGCTACGGAAACTACCGAGCCTCTTGCCCCGGGTATTGAACCTTCAATAAAAAGAAGGTTTTTTTCTTTATCGATTTTTACGACTTTAAGATTTTTAACTACCCTGTAATCTACGCCCATATGCCCTGGCATGCGATGGCCCCTGACTACCCTACCAGGATCAGTGTTTGAGCCATTGGAACCAATACGTCTATGCGTCATTGAACCATGTGCGCTCGGGCCGCCGTGCCAACCATGACGTTTAATACCACCGGCAAACCCTCGTCCTTTGGTTGTGCCGTGGACATTAACGATTTCGCCTTCAGCAAATAATTCAACGCCGACTTCTCTATTTAATGCTGATGCGTTTTCAACTTCTTTTGAATCTTTCTGTTCCGGCTTAACTGCCTCGGCTCCTTCAGCTGATTTTACTGCCTCTGCCGGTTTAGCTGCATCAGCAGATTTAGCTTCTTCCGGGGGTTTAACTTCTTCGGCAGGTTTTACTGCTTCTGAAGCGGCAGGAAAAGCTGAACCATCGAAAGCAACTTCCCTAATAAATTTATAAGGACTTACTCCCAGCTTCTTAAAATACCCAAGGAGCGGTTTTTTAACGTGATTTAAACGGTTTTCCGGCCACTTAAAACATCCCACCTTTGCTCTCTTTTTTGTCGGATAGGTAATTTCCTCAAGCACGCACACCGGCTCAACCTCGATGAGAGTAACGCCTAAAAGCGTTCCTTCTTTGTCGAAAATTTGAGTCATGCCTAATTTTTTGCCAAAAATCT
>JAJYOP010000035.1 GCA_021796115.1 bacterium | reverse complement strand
GCGGCTGCGTTATCGGAATTCTTAAGATAGGGTGGATTTGAAACTATCAAGTCAAATTTTTCTCCTTTAAAAGCTGCGAAAAGGTTGCTTTTCGTTAATTTTATATTAACCTTGTGCGCCTTTATATTGCTACGCGCAACATTTAAAGCTTTCTGGTTGATATCAGAAGCCGTCATATTTATTCTTTGCGGAAAGGATTTTTTTATGCTTACAGCAATATTTGCCGATCCGCAGCATAAATCTAAAATATTTTTTAAATTATTCTTTTTTATTACTTCTATCGCTTTCTCGGTTATTACCTCGGTATCCGGACGCGGGATAAGAACGGATGGATTAACCATAAGTTCCAAACCGAAAAATTCTTCCTTTCTTAGAAGATAACCAATAGGCATGCCTTTCGCATATAATTTTTTTGTCCGATCAAGGAGACAGGCTCTACGGTTATCCAGAATTAAATCTTTGGTAAATATATTTTCTTTGCCGAACAATTCCTTAAGGAGGAATTGTAAATCGCTATGGCTAAAATTTGTTTTATTTTCGTTAATCCACTCTTTCAGTAACATATTTAAAAACTATTTTTATACAAATATCCACGAATTTATTCGTGGTAATTCGTCTTTGATTCGTGAACATTCGTGTTTCAAATAAGCCCCTTCATTTCGTATAATTTTTTCCTTTCGGCCTTAATGAGATTGTTAACTATCTCATCCAATTCGCCTTCAAGAATTTTATCCAGTTGATAAATGGTAAAGTTAATCCTGTGGTCAGTAAGCCGCCTTTCCGGAAAATTATAAGTACGTATTTTTTCGCTGCGTTCACCGGTACCTATCTGGACCCGGCGGGCATTGGTTACCTTGGCTGATTGTTCACTTTCCATTTTTTCTAAAATTCGCGCTTTTAAGACACGCATGGCTTTTTCTTTATTTTTACCCTGGGAACGCTCGTCTTGACAAGTCGCAACAATTCCGGTAGGTAAATGTGTAATGCGCACTGCTGATTCGGTTTTGTTTACATGCTGGCCGCCGGCGCCGGATGCGCGGCAAGTTATGATTTCTAAATCTTCCGGGCGTAAATTTATTTCAATTTCTTTGGGTTCAGCCATTACTGCAACGGTTACGGTTGAGGTATGAATTCTGCCGCTTGCCTCGGTATCCGGAACGCGCTGGACCCGGTGAACTCCGCTTTCAAATTTAAGATGGCTGTAGGTGCCTTCTCCGGATGCGGAGAAAATTACTTCTTTATAACCGCCGAGCTCTGTGGGACTTGAATCAAGCATTTCAAATTTCCAGCCGCTTTTTTCGATATATTTTTGATACATTTTAAGCAAAGCTGCTGCAAACAAAGCCGATTCTTCTCCTCCGGCGGCGGCTCTGATTTCGATAATCACATCTCTTTGCGGTTCTTCGCTCTCAAAGAGCTTATTTTCTATCTCTTCCTCTGTAGATTGAATTTTTTCTTCAAGCTGCGCAAGCTCTTCTTTAGCAATTTTCTTAAACTCTTCCTCTTCTTTGGGGTTGGAAACTACCTTTTTGAGGTGGCCTTTTTCTTCGATGTATCCGGTTCTTAACTTATCGAGATTAAGAATTTTTTCCAAGAACGCGAAACGCCTGGCAAGCTGCTGATAGCGTTCCATGTCCTTTATGGCATCGGGCGAAGAAAGTTCAGCAGATATCTTTTCGTGTTCCTTTTTTAGTTTATCTAGGTTAATCATGTTTTTTAAATGGCTGATGACGAAATCCGAATGACGAATTAATTTTTTAATGTTTTAATGCCTAAACTAATTAGACATTTGAGCCCTAGGTATTAATTAATCATTTGTCATTAGGAATTAGGCATTTTGAAGGCACGAGCGCCGTTTACTGCTTAGCCTTCTTCGCGTATTTCTTAATAAATTTATCGACTCTACCTTCGGAGTCAACAAACTTTTGCTTTCCGGTAAAGAAAGGATGGCACTTTGAGCAGATATCAATGTTTAAAGTTTTCCTGGTTGAACGCGTATGAAGCACATTGCCACAGGCGCAGATGATTGTCGCCATTTCATATTTTGGATGCCCCTTATCTTTCATTTTAAAACACCTCCGTATTTTTAACTGACTGAAAACTATTGCTTACACCGCTAAACCGCAGAAGTGAGCAAAGTCGCAAAGAAATCCTGGCGCTTTTGCGGTGTAAAATGATTTTCGGAAATCTCGTAAAAATTTCTACTTATTATATTATCAAAACGCTAAATTTCAATGAATTTTGCAAGGACGGATTTTGTCAGGTTTCTCTAGAAATTTCGCGGATTTTGACTTAAAAATCCTGTTGGCGCTTCAACCTTTGTTTAAAGTGAGCAGAAATTCTACGTTATTTTTGGTTTTTGCCAGTTTTTCGATAAGTAGCTCCAATGCCTCTACTGAACTTAGCTCATTTAAAGCCTTTCTTAACATCCAGATTCTTTGGAGTTCATCCGGATGAATAAGCAACTCTTCCCTGCGGGTATTTGAACGCTTGATATCTATGGATGGGTAGATTCTGCGTTGGAAGATGTTTCTGTCCAGGGATATTTCCATGTTGCCGGTTCCTTTAAACTCTTCAAAAATTACATCATCCATCCTTGAGCCGGTATCAACCAGGGCGGTTGCCATAATCGTTAACGAACCGCCTTCCTCAAGCGCACGCGCCGCGCCAAAAAATCTCTTTGGTTTGTGCAGCGCGCCTGAATCAATGCCGCCGGAAAGAATCCTTCCTGAATGCGGCTCAACCAGGTTATAAGCCCGGGCTAAACGTGTAATACTGTCTAAAAGAATAACCACGTCTTTTTTGTGTTCGATAAGCCTTTTTGCTTTTTCAAGCGCCATTTCCGCAACTTGAACGTGGCGTTGGGCCGGTTCGTCAAATGTCGATGAGATAACCTCGCCTTTTACTATGGCCTTCATTTCCGTTACTTCTTCCGGCCGCTCATCGATTAAGAGAACCATCAGTATTACTTCCGGATAATTTTTCATTATCGCATTGGCAACTTTCTGCAGAAGCACGGTTTTTCCGCTATAGGGAGGGGCAACAATCAGGCCGCGCTGGCCCTTGCCTATCGGGCAGAGCAAATCAAGTATACGCGTCGAAAGCTCTTCCGGGGTATTTTCTAAAATGAATCGCTCTCTCGGATATACCGGCGTAAGGTTATCGAAAAGCACGCGGTTACGTGAAGCTTCCGGATCTTCAAAATTCACTGCTTCAACCTTTAAAAGCGCAAAATATTTTTCGTTATCTTTTGGCGGCCGGATTTGCCCGCTTACTGTATCGCCGGTTTTTAAGGAAAATTTCCTTATCTGGGAAGGGGAAACATAAATATCATCCGGCGAAGGAAGATAGTTATAGTTTGTTGAGCGAAGAAAGCCAAAACCTTCAGGGAGAACTTCCAAAACCCCATTTCCAAACATCAGGCCTTCTTTCTCCGCTTTGGCCTGCAGTATCTTAAAAATAAGATCCTGCTTCTTTAAGCCGGAGAGGCCGTTAATGTCCAGCTCCTTGGCCATCTTGTTTAAAGCTGAAATTTTCATATCCTTCAATACCGCAATATCAATTGAATTACCTTCCATATTAACCTCCGTTTTCTCTTTTATTGTTTGTTTTGCCATTTTAACCCAGCCTTTTTTTAAAATATTTTTCTAATAAGATTTTTGCCGCAGCCTTTCTATGTTTTACAGATAAACATACTTTATTTTGGAAGGGCTGGGTTAATTTATCCCATAGAGCATTGATTTCGTTCTTCAATGCTTTAGTATTAGAATTATTGTTGATAATAAAATCCGCGCCTTTTATTTTTTTTGTAACGGGCTTATAAAGCTTAAGTCTGGCCATGGCGTTTCGCCTTGAAAGCCCTAGATTATTTTTTATCCTTTTGATAAGAATACTTCGGGGTGTATAGATTAAAATTGTCCCATCAAATAATTTCTCTAATCTTTTCTCAAAAAGCAGCTGCACTTCCGCTACGCAAATCTTTTTTGACTTTTTTGCTGTTTTTATCCATTTTTTCAAATCCGCGATTACCTCTTTATGGACTATTTTTTCAAGTATCTTTAGTTTCTTCCGGTTTGAAAAAACGATTTTGCCAAGAATCTTCCTGTCGATAGTTTTTCTTCGAAACGTTTCCGGAAAAACCGAGGCGATTTTTTCATAAACTTTGCTCTTTCTTTTTTCGTAATACTCATGAACCAATTTGTCAGCATCAAATATCACTGCCCCCTTTTTTTTAAAAAATTTAAGGGCTGTGCTTTTGCCGCTTGCCAAATCGCCGGTCAGGCCGAATACAGGCATCACAACCTCGCTTTGCTCGGTTAGAGCACAGAAACCAGAGAACAGAAACCAGAAATGGTTTTTTCTATAATCTGGTTTCTGGTTGCTGGTTTCTATAATTCATTTTACAGTTTGTGCTCTCTTGTACATATCGATATAGTGCTTCGCGGTTTCTTCCCACGAGAAATTAAACTGCATAATTTTTTTCATAAGCAGCGTTTGTTTTTTATCATTTTTGAACACCGCAGCACAGGTGTCGACCGCCTGTATCAGGCTCTCGCTTGAATAATCTGCCAGCACATAGCCGCCGCCGCCAACATGCACATCAACTACTGTGTCGGCAAGGCCGCCGGTATTAGTAACTATTGGCGTGGTCCCGTATTTGTAGCTTATCATCTGCGAAAGCCCGCATGGTTCAAACCTTGAAGGCATTAAAAACCCATCGCAAGCTGCATATATGTTGTGCGCAATTTTTTCATTGAAAGTAAGATTCAAAGAAAATGATTTTTTGAATTTTTCCGCTTTGGCTTTAAGAATTTTGTGATATTTCTCATCGCCAAGGCCAAGAATCACAACCTGATATTTCTTTAAAATATAATCCAGGGAGTTAGAAAGTATATCAATGCCTTTCTGTTCCGCAAGCCGGGAAACCATACCAAGCATCATTGTCTTTTCGTCAACTTTTAGGCCGAGCTCTTTCTGAAACATTTTTTTATTTGCAGCTTTACCGGAAAGAGCTTTAGGAGAGTAGTTCTCATAAATCAACTTATCTGTCTGCGGATTCCATACATCGTAATCAATGGCATTAAGTATACCCATAAGCCTGTCTCTCTTTTCCCGCAAAACCCCGTCAAGCCCGCAGCCATAATCCGGAGTTTGTATCTGTTTTGCATAGGTAGGGCTTACGGTATTTATGATATCGGAGAATACCAATCCGCCTTTTAAAAGATTGATTTTTCCGTAAAATTCAAGGTAGTGCATATTGAAATAATCCCAGGATATCCCTATCACCGGATATTTATCTTTTTCGAACAATCCCTGGTAAGCAAGATTGTGCACTGTTAATACGGTGGCAGTTTTGCCGAAAAATTCATCGTTTTTATACATTGTCTTAAGATAAATATTAATCAGCGATGCCTGCCAGTCGTTACAGTGGCAAATGTCCGGTTTAAACTTGAGGCGTTTCAAAAGTTCTAAGACCTGTTTGCTGTAAAAAGAAAATCTTTCCAGGTTATCCGGATAGTCTCCCTGCGGTGTACCGTATAAAGCATCGCGCATGAAATAATTATCATTTTTAATAAAATAAAATTCGACTTTTCCTTCTTTGGAAAGGCCGTAACCATCGAACATTTTTTGCGGCTTGATGTTTTTATAAAGTGGCATAAAAACTTTCACTTCGCAGTCTTTTTTTGCCAAAGCCAAAGGCAGCGCTCCGGTTACATCAGCCAGGCCGCCGGTTTTAGCGTAAGGAAAAACCTCCGAAGAACAAATTGCTATTCGCATAAAAACCTCCTTATTGATGTATCACGTATCAGGTAACACGTAACACGTTTTAACCGTCTCACGTGATACGTGTGACAAAATATTATCTCATACCTCTTTCGTCTCGCCCCAATTCGGGCCGGCTTCGAGATTGACCTCGAGAGGGACATTTAATTTTATACTCTCTTCCATATTATGTTTAACTATTTTCTTGATTGCTTCAAATTCATTTTTCGGCACGTCAAAAACAAGCTCATCATGGATTTGCATTATCAATTTAGTTTCAAGTTTATTTTTTTCTAATTCTTCGTTAATGCGCACCATGGCCAATTTGATTAAATCAGCGCAGGAACCTTGAATCGGAGTATTTACTGCCTGCCGCATGGCAAATTCCGAAGCTTGCGGGTTTGAACTTTTAAAATCAGGCAGGTATCTGCGCCGGCCAAGAATAGTTGAAACATAACCTTCTTTTTCAACTGTCGCATAAACTCCCTGTATCCAAGATTGTACCTTTGGATAACGCTTAAAATAATCGTTTATAAAAATCTCTGCTTCCTGGATGCCGATATTTAATTCTTTGGAAAGCCCGTAGGCGCTCATTCCATAAATTATTCCAAAATTAATCTTCTTAGCCAGGCTTCTTTGATAATCGTCTACTTTTCCCTCTTTTATGCCGAACAATAACGCTGCGGTATAGCGGTGGATGTCTCTGCCTTCGCTGAAAGCGCTTTTTAAGTTTTCGTCCCTGGAAAAATGCGCAAGAATGCGTAGTTCCACTTGAGAGTAATCCCCGCAAAGGATAAGCCCCTTTTCAAAAGAAGGAATAAAGCTCTTTCTTAACTGCGTAGAAAAAACGCCTTTTACCGGGATACTTTGCAAATTCGGCGAAGAACTGGAAAGCCGGCCGGTTGCGGTTTCGGTTTGGTTAAATTCTGCGTGCAGCCTGCCTCCTCTTTCCCTTGCTATTTCGATAAGCGGGGCAATGTAAGTATTTGTTAGCTTATTTAGCTCACGGAATTCCAGAATAATTTTCGCTATCGAATATTTCGAAGATAACTTTACCAACACATCTTCGTTTGTGGAATATCCAGTCTTAGTTTTTTTGACCGGAGGTATTTTAAGCTCCGTAAAAAGCACTGCGGCTAATTGTTTTGGCGAATTAAGATTAAATTCTTTTCCCGCAAGGACAAAAATTTCTTTTTTTAGAGTTTCTAACTTCTTTTCAACTTCTTTGGAAAGCGCGTTAAGCGCCTCAAGGTCAATTTTTACTCCCCAATTCTGCATGCAAAAGAGAATACGCATAAGCGGCATCTCAACATTAAAAAATAATTCTTCCATGCCGTATTTTTTTAATTTAGGATAAAATATTTTATAAAGCCGGGAAATAAAATATGGCTTTGTTTCGGATGGAATTTCCGCCGTATATTCGCCAAGATGATGCGATACAAGGGTCTCGAGCGTATAATCGGCCAGAGACGAATCAAGGAGGTATGCCGCAATTTTTACGTCAAACCATGATCCTTTTATGTTGCTTAAAGACAATTGGGATTTAAAATCATAAGATATTTTTTTTACGCTTGATGAATCAAGAACGCCTTTTGTCTCTTCGGCCGGTACCTTATAAACGGTATTTTCATCTTCTGCTGACAAGTAAGCGTTTTTTCCTTCCAGGTATAAAATTAATTCTCCGGACTCGCGGCCTTTAAGAAAATTTTTCGGAAATTCTTCTTTTATATCAACTTTTAAATTAAGCGGTGGACCGGAAAAATCCTTAAGCAAGCTTTTAAATTCGAGTTCTTGAAACAATCTATGAATCTCTGAATCGTTGCGGCCTTTTATCTTAAAATCATCCCAGCTCAAATTAAGTTCATAATCACCGAGCGTGACGAGCTCTTTGCTCAAAACAATATTTTCCTTCTCTTTAACCAGGATGTCTTTTGTTTTTTGAGAAATTTTATCTATTGATTTAAACATATTCTCGATTGTGCCGAATTCTGCGACAAGCTTTGTCGCGCCGACTTTTCCTATGCCTTTTGCGCCAGGAACGTTATCTACGCTATCGCCGGCTAGAGCAAGATAATCGATAATTAAATCCGGATTAAAACCGAATTCATCCTTGAAGTTGGTTTTGTCGATTATTCTGTCGTGAGTATCATCATAAACTGCTACTGATGTATTTTCCAGGAGTTGATACATATCCTTATCGGAGCTCACGATAATAACTTTTTTATTTTCTTTTATGGCTTTCCTGGTGATTGTTGCAATAACATCGTCTGCCTCAAAGGCCTCTTTTTCGATAAGAGCTACGCCTAAGAAACCTATAAGTTTTTTTATGAGCGGAATCTGGGTTTTTAAGCCATCCGGCAGAGGCGGGCGCTGGATTTTATATTCCGTAAATTTTTCGTGACGGAATGTTTTACGCCCTACATCAAAACATATTCCTATATAAACAGGATTATATTTGTTGATCAATTTTTTAAGCGTCTGATAAAAACCGTATACTGCGCCAGTGGGAAATCCTTTAGAGTTGGAAAGCCGTATAGCAAAGAAAGAACGGTAACAAATAGAAGTGCCGTCAACAAGAAATATTGTTTCTTCAGGCATGGTAAATCGTCATACGTCTATCGGTTGCGCGACTCGTTTCGTCTATCGTTAGACGTCATATGTTTGACGCAACCGTGACGAGTTGCGTAACCGCAACCGATTAACGTAACCTTAATTTTTAGAGGATTAGTCATTAAAATAACCGTGATTTGTTTTCAATAATTATTAATTATGAGGTATTGGCTGGAATATATTATTTTTCCTGTGAAACACGAAAAACCGTAGAAAGAGCGTCTCTAAGCTTCCTTGCAGCTGATGAGTAATCATCATTCTTTATGTCTTTTAAGGCTTCTTGTGTCTCTGCTAAAGACTCATCTCGCACATAGGCTTTTTGCGTTTTCTTGTAAAAGTTCATTATTTTTACCTTAAGTTCACTATCTTGAGGATTTAAAGTAAGGGCCGTTTCAAATTCTTTTAACGCGGCTAGATAATCTTTTTTTGCATAGAGGCGCACCCCTGAATTAAAATGCCTCTTTGCGTCTTCTATGGCCTGTTCCTGCCTCTGCATTTTTTTTTCAGAAAAATCGCGGGAAAGTTTGGCAACCTCTTTATCGATCATTTCCCTTTGCACTTCGGGATAGGTGCCAAGTTCCATAAGGTGTTTTTTCGCGGTTTCCCGCCAATAATCTCCGGGCGTGCCCAATTCATACCTTTTACGCCAATAATAAGTTGCATTTTCTGTATCGCCTTTTGACTCATATAAAAATGCAAGGTTAGCATAGGCTGGAAGATATTTAGGGTCCATTTCCAATGCTTTTTTATACATCGCTACTGCAGTTGTGCTATCGCCTAAACCTTCGTAAATTATTCCTATATCATTTACTGTTTCGAGATTGTACGGGTCAAGTTGCAGAGCTTTTTGATAATAACTAAGCGCGCTAGACAAGTCTCCTGCCGCTTGTAATTTATGCCCTTCTTGACGATATGATGCGGCATCTTGCTTAAATATTTCTTTTATCCCGCTCTCGTCCTTTATATTTTCTGTTTTAGCTTGTGAAGTAGAAAGTTTTTGTTTTTTAGATTTTTTTTGCTGCGAAGCAGTGGCGTTATTTGTGGTATAGGTTTCTTTGTTTTTCGTTATATCGAAACTGCGGGTAATAACTGGCCCGCCTGTCCGGGTTGTAACCATCCCTTTTGGCGCGCTTTGATATGTGCCAAGATCATCGCTCATATCTTGCGCGGTTAAATGATTTATGGGGAAAAAGAAAAAAGGCAGAAAAACAAGAAGATAACGCATTTTTTTTAATTTAGCATAAATGGGGAAAGGTGTCAAGAAAATTCACTTTTTTAGCCTATCTCTGCGGCACTTCCGGCAGTTGTTTACTGACGGGCGACACAGAAGAGTTTTGCGCAGGTTGATTTGTTACGGGAACCGGCATTTGTTTTACCGGTGTTTCTTTATATCTATCCAGCAAAGATTTTCCGCGTTCTTTTGAAAGATACGCAAGCGAAATAGAAGTCACAAAAAACATAATTGACAGCATTACGGTTATTTTTACAAAAAAAGAACTGGTCTTGGTTCCAAAAATAGACTCAACTCCGCCTAATGCCTCAACCAAACCGCCGGACCTTCCGCGTTGAACCAGAATTACGGCGATTAAACTTATTACGACCAAAACATGCAAAACTAATACTAAATTATACAGCATATTATATAGAGTTTTTTACAATATCCACAAAAGAAGAAACTTCCAGGGAAGCCCCTCCAACCAAGGCGCCGTCAACGTCTTTTTCGTTCAGCAGCTCTTTTATATTGGCCGGCTTAACGCTTCCGCCATAAAGTATCCTGATGGTATTTGCAACGCCTTGTGAAAATTTTTCTACAATAAAGGTGCGTATAAATCTATGCGCCTCTTCGGCCTGGAGGGCTGTGGCGTTCTTACCGGTACCTATCGCCCAAACAGGCTCATAGGCGATTGTCACATTGAGCATATCTTCTATATTAAACCCTGCGAAACAACCAGTCAACTGATGTTTTATGACTTCAATAGTTTTGCCAGCTTCGCGTTCTTCTAAGGTTTCACCCACACAAACTATCGGTTTTAAGCCGACATCTAACGCGGCTTTTATTTTTTTATTGATAGTTTCATCGGTTTCATGAAAATATTTACGCCTTTCCGAGTGTCCGATGATAACATACTCGCAGCCGCAGTCTTTAAGCATTATGGGCGAAACTTCTCCGGTAAAAGCACCTTCTTTTTCCCAGAATAAATCCTGCGCGCCTAATTGTAAACTTGAGTCGCTGATTACGTTATAAACTGCATTCAAGACGGTAAACGCCGGGCAAAGCACAACGTCAGCAGTTTCGAAACTTTTTAGAGAACCTTTAATGCCTGAGGCTAGCTTAACAGCCTGATCGCTGGTTTTGTACATTTTCCAGTTGCCGGCAATTAGTGGTTTGCGCATTTAATTAATCCTTCCTTTTTTTAACGCAGATACACGCGCAATCAACGCAGATTCACGCAGATAATTTCATCTGCGACCATCTGCGTTAGATTTGCGAGAATCTGCGTTCATTATTTTTTATCTTTAATAATAGCGATTCCGGGAAGAGGCTTGCCTTCTAAAAATTCAAGCGAAGCTCCTCCACCGGTTGAAACGTGCGATAATTTGTCCGCGACTTTGAATTTCTTTGCCGCAGAGGCAGAATCTCCGCCGCCGACGATTACTGTCGCATTTTTCAATTTACTTAAAGCTATGGCGATCTCTTTTGTCCCATCCGCATATTCATCTTTCTCAAATATGCCAAGCGGGCCGTTCCATAAAACTGTTTTTGCGCCTTTTAATTCGTTCTTAAAAAGCTCGATAGTTTTGGGGCCGACATCAACGCCAAATAATCCTTGAGCGATGGTTACTCCGCTTGTAATTTTCTTTGACGCGGGATTTTCGATATTATCCACAGTAACATGGTCTACAGGAAGAATTATTTTTATTTTCTTTTTTGCGGCATCATCCAAGATTTTCTTTGCCACGTCAAGCTTGTCAGTTTCGACTCTGCTTGCGCCGACATCGATTCCCTGGGCCTTTAAGAATGTGTAGGCCATGGCTCCGCCGATTAAAAATTTATCGGCGTGCTTCATTAAGCTTTCAATCACATCGATTTTGTCGGAAACTTTCGCGCCGCCGAGAATAACTACGTAAGGTTTTTTCGGGGCAAGCGCGGAAGAAAGGTAATGTACTTCTTTTTCCATTAAAAATCCAAGACATGAAGGAAGGAATTTGGCGATAATTGTCGTTGATGCGTGGCTGCGGTGTGCGGTTCCAAAAGCATCATTGACATAAACGTCCGCTAAAGAAGCGAGTTCCTTGGCAAATTTCTCATCGCCGGCTTCTTCTTCGGCATGAAACCTTAGGTTTTCAAGAAGAATGACTCTATCCTTGCTCCGGGCAATTTTGTCTTTAACGGCCTCGCCGACGCAATCATCGAGCTTTTCTACGCCTTCACCAAGTAATTGCGATAATTTTTTTGCCACGGGAGTCATGCGAAGTCCCTCGACAACTTTACCATCTGGACGGCCTAAATGGCTCATAAGAATTAGCTTGGAAGCTCCTTTTCCAAGCACATATTTTATCGTTGGCAGAGCTTCTTTAATACGCGTATCATCGGTAATCTCGCCGGTCTTTTTATCGAGCGGCACGTTAAAATCAACGCGCATGATTACCTTTTTTCCTTTAAAATCCAAATCTTTTACAGTTAATTTAGCCATGGCCTACCTCTTTAAAGTAGTTTGTTGTTTGTAGTTGGTAGTTGGTTAATTAAACCTGTGAACTTTTTATTGCAACATACTACTAACTACAAACTACATCCCTACAACCCCTTTTTAATCATGAATTCAATCAAATCAACCACTCTCGAAGAATAACCCCATTCATTATCGTACCAGGAGATAACTTTTGCGAAATTGCCGCCGATAACTTTGGTCATCTTGGAATCAACCGTTGAAGAAACTGAAGTGTGGTTAAAATCTACCGAAACTACATCTTCATCGGTATAATCAAGGATGCCTTTCATTTTTCCTTGAGCTGTTTCTTTAAGCGCGTTATTTATCGCTTCAGCTGTCGCTTCTTTTTTAAGCAAGCAGGTAAGGTCAACCACTGAAACATTGACTACCGGAACGCGCATGGCAAAACCATCAAGCTTTCCTTTTAATTCCGGAATAACCAGGCCGATAGCTTTTGCCGCACCGGTTGAGGTAGGAATCATTGATACTGCTGCCGCACGAGCCCTACGCATGTCTGGATGCGGAAGGTCTTGGACGCGCTGGTCATTGGTATAAGCATGCACGGTTGTCATTAAGCCTTTTTCAATGCCCCAGGTATCATTCAGAACTTTCGCAACCGGGCCTAAACAGTTTGTCGTGCAGGATGCATTTGAAACTACGTTGTGTTTTTTCGGGTCATATTTATCGTCATTTACGCCCATAACGATGGTCAGGTCTTCGCCTTCGGCCGGCGCGGAAATGATAACCTTCTTTGCGCCACCGCGGGTTATGTGATTGACTGCACCCTTTACTTCTTTTCCTTTTTTATTTACGCCGTCATTTTTAATTGTGAAAAGTCCGGTTGATTCAACGACGATTTGCACTCCCAGGTCTTTCCACGGCAATTCTCCGGGATCTTTTTTGCAAAGAACTTTAATTTCTTTGCCGTTTACGATAATCGAATCTGCGCCGGGTTTGACGTTTCCTCCGGGAAAACGGCCATGTACGGAATCGTATTTCAAAAGATGTGTCAGGCTTTTTGCGTCGGTAATATCATTTACTGCGACAAGCTCTATTTCTTTGGAATTTCTTTCCAAAATCGCCCGGCCAACCATCCTGCCAATTCTGCCAAAACCATTAATACCAACTTTCACTGCCATGTTAACCCTCCATCTTTAATTGGTGCACCAGAACACCAGTTACCAGTCGACCAGTTAGATTTTTTCTCTACTGGTACACTGGTATTTTGGTGGCTTGGTGCTCTTTTTTGTATTTATTTCGTTTCCCGTAATAACTTTGCGGCTGTTTCAGGCGGAGTAGCAACAACATAGAATCCGCTTCCCCATTCAAAACCCGCAACCCGTGACAACTTCGGCATTATCTCTATATGCCAGTGATACGATACGTGTGCGTCCGTATTAACCGGGGATGTATGGATAATGTAGTTATACGGATGTTCGCCCAAGACCTTTTTCAGCCGGGTCAAAGAATTTTTCAAAATCATTGCATT
>JAJYOP010000012.1 GCA_021796115.1 bacterium | reverse complement strand
TAAAACCACAAAATACTAAAAAGCCCGCCCCCCCCCCCGCAAGGACAGACCGCAAAAGAAATCCTTTGCGTTTTTACGGCTTTACGGTTTAGCGTTATTCTTTGTTATTTTAGCGGTAATAGGAATAAAAGCAAGCATGATTATCCTGGCGGAAAACAAAGATTTTACCGTAATTTTACAGCCAAATCCATGAGTGTCGTAATGAGGAATTGTTTGAGGAAGAAAATTATCAAGAAAGCAATTATCGGTGAAATATCAAGGCCGAATTTTAAGCTGAAAGGCAGTATCTTCCTTATTGGATAAAGTATAGGCTCGGTTGTTTTATCAAGAAATATTACTATCGAATTACGCGGGTCAGGATTTACCCAGCTGATTAATGCCCTTGCCAGAATAAGCCAGTAAAGAATGGTTAATATCAGGTTAAGGACATTTGCCAGAGCTATCAAAAAATTACTCAAAATAAACATAAATTTTACCCAACTTGTAGATTATGGTTATTTATTCAGATATTTATCGGCGTGTTCCTGCGTAAGATTTATAGCTCTTATGGGGAAAGGCATGATAATGCCATTTTCTTTATACTTTTTGTGCAGCAATTTAATAAATTTATGCTTCAAATTATATTGCTGATTATATTCTTTTGCGCGCAATACTACCGTGAGATTAATAGCTGAATCGCCGAAACCATTAAATGAAACTGCCGGTGTAAAGTTAATTTGTGAGCCTGATTCATCCTGCATTGTTTCTTTTGCCGCTTCAATAGTTATTCGCTCAACTTCCTCAAGATTGCTGTTATAATGGATACTCAAATCAATGGTAATATTCAGTTCTTTCTGCGGGAAATAATAATTAGTTATTACCGATTGTGATAATTTCAGGTTAGGGACAAAAACTACGTTATCCGAAAGCATTCTTATTTTAGTCGTCCGCCAATTAATGTCTGCAACATAGCCTTCTACGCCGTTATCAAGCTTAATAAAATCCCCAATTCTTATTTGCTTGGCAGCAATTATATGCAGCCCGGCAAAAAAATTGGAAAGAGTATCTTGAAGCGCAAGGGCTACAGCAAGGCCGCCTATACCCAAGGTTGTAAGAAGCGGGGTTATAGAAATACCGAGATTGTTAAGAATCATTAAAGAACCGAGCAAGAGAATTATGGAACGAGCTATGCCCTGAGTAAATTCGCTCATGCCAACAGTAGTCTTTGCCTGCTCGGAATATATTTTTATAATCGAGGAAATTGTTCTCGAAAAAAGGATGGTAAAAGAAAAAATAAAAAGAGTAATCAAGCCTTTGGTTATGTTTTGAGGAACGTTTTGGCGAAATATTATAAAAGAAGCAAAATATATGCCAAGTAAAATAAACCAGAAAAACAAGTGCGTGCGAAGCGCCGGTAAAAAAGCATCGTCAGCATGCCACCTAGTTTTCTTTGCCCATTTCGCTAATAATTTATATCCTGCTCGTTTAAAAAAAATACCAACTACATAAAAAGCCGCTAAAACCAAAAAAGCAGTTGTTATTTTAAACATTAATTCAAAATTCATCATATCCTCCGCTCAATCATTGATATAAGTCATTATACGCAATTAATGATAGCTTTGCGATAAACTTTTTTGCGCTACTGTAATTTTTTACTTTTTTGGTAAGGACACAAACAACGCAATCGCCTTTTTCGGAAAAAATGATACCGGCATCATGAACCACCCCCCTTTCCAAACCTGTTTTATGCGCCACCTTAACGTCTTTGGGAAGGTATCTTGGTATGCGGTCCTTTATTCTTTGTTTGCTTAAAAAAGAAAGCAAGCTCCTGGAAGATTCCGCATCGATAAGCTGACCTTTGTATATTTTTTCAAGCAGATAAACTATATCCGAAGCACTGGTATAATTTTCAACGCCTTTTTTACGTTTTGAAAAATCCATCATTCTACGCTCTAAAATTGTCTGTTTTAACCCAAGCGCTTTAAAACCATTGTTTATATAATCATAGCCTAAAATATCAATAATTTTATTTGCGGCGGTATTGTCGCTGTCGGAAATCATTATTTCGACAATTTCCTTAAAAGTTAACGAGACCGGCGTCGGCATTGTTTTTATGATGCCTGAACCACCGGTAATATCCCTGGCGTTAATCACGAATTTATCATCAAGAGAAACTTTGCCTTCAGATACGGCTTTGAACGCTACTGCGGCAACCGGCAGTTTTATCAAGCTTGCCGCCGGATATGGCCGGTTTTCACCACAGGAAATTTCCAGAAAAGGTTTCTGGATATCTTTTATAATGAATGAATATTCGCCTTTAAAATTTTTTGCCAGCGAAGAAACTTTGCCATCAAGTTTCTGGAAAGAATGGTATGCGTCAAAATAGGATGAAGCCCAGGCATACAACATGTTAAAAGAGAAACAGGAAAAAATAATTACCGGCAACAGGATAAATAAAAATTTAAATTTTGATTTTTCTTTCATCTTATAAATCCTTATAGGGCTCTTTAAAAACCCTCCAGATGCAAAAAATTACTAATGCTATTATTGCCCCCCATGAAATAACCAGAAATATCCAGCCTGCTAAAGTCATATTTAGCTACCCATTCATTACACGTATCAGGTGACGGGTAATAAACAACACCTTAGCGTGATACCTGTTACGTGTTACCTCTTCTGCCCTTTCAATTTAGCCCTGTACGCTTTGCGCACTAAAAATGCTATTAATATAAATATTGTTACAAAACCGATGCGCGTGGTTAAAATATAAGGAACGTTCTCTTTTGGAACACCTTTCAGAAAAAAACACGGCACTGCCTGTTGAAAAAACCAGAAGCTGAGTATAAAAATTAAAAATAACGGCGTAATATATTTTATGATGAACTTATAAAATTTCGGTATATTTAATTCTGCACCATGATGGATTTCATCCCAGGCTTTATCAATGCCAAAAATCCAGACAAATAAAATACATTCAGCCAGAGCAAAAACAACAAGGAAAAATGAACCGGCCCAAAAATCGATTTCATCAACCACGCCTCGCGAAAGAAAAAATATTGGGAACTGGCAAATTATGAAAGAAAAAATAGCGATAATCGAAACTGCTCTCTTACGTGAAATACCCAAGTCATCGCTCAAGAAAGCAACTGTTGGCTCAAGGAGAGATATACTTGAGGTAATGCCGGCAAGAAATAATAGAAAGAACCACATGAAAGAAAAAATCATGCCGTAGCCAATCTTAGAAAAAATCAGCGGCATGGAAACAAAACCAATATTAAAGCTTCCGCTCTTTGCCACTTCTTGTGCACCAAGGCCGCCAAAAAATGCAAAGGCAAGCGGTATAACAATTGAGCCGCCTAAAATAACTTCAGCAAATTCATTTAATGACGATGCCGTAAGGCCCGAAAGAACTATGTCATCGCCTTTTGAAAGATAACTGGCATAAGTAATAATTACGCCGATACCCACGCTTAAGGTAAAAAGGATCTGGCCACTTGCGGCAAGCCAGACTTTCGCATTCTTCAGCGCGCTAAAATCCGGGTTCCACATAAAACCGAAACCGTTTAAAACATTCCAGCCAGGGTGTTCGGTAACCGGAGTTTTAAGAGTAAAGACTCTTATCAAAATAACAATAGCAAAGAAAAAAAGAATTGGAAGCGCGATATTGCATAATTTTTCAATGCCGCCTTTGACGCCTTTATAAATAATAAAAAAATTGGCAATAAAAGTAATGAGAAAAAATAAATATGCGTAGATAAAAATATTATTGCTGCCCATGCCCTGATAGCTTTGCAGGAATCCAATTACCTGCTCTTTGGTCTTTAAGGCCTGAAAAGTTCCCTTAAGAGAGTAAAAAGAGTAGCCCAACAGCCAGCTTTCGATATAAACATAGTAGATAAAAATCATCAGCGGGCCGAATACACCGATTGCTCCGAAATATTTCGAAGCACGGTGTTGCCAGAGGCGGTTAAAAATTAAAGGCGCTGTGCCGTGGCCAAACAGTCCGCCGTATCTGCCGATTGCCCATTCAATCCACATTAGCGGTATGCCTAAAAGAAAAAGTGCTATAAAATACGGTATCATAAACGCGCCACCTCCGTTTTGCGCTGCCTGTGAAGGAAAGCGCAGGAAATTGCCAAGTCCTATGGCAGAACCGGCGACTGCCATAATGATACCGATTTTAGAGGTCCATTTTTGACGCATATTTTGTTGTAAAAATTGTTTTAAAAAATTATACCAAAAAAGTTATCATTGTAAATAGAAGTAGACTATCTATTCCAAACAAACCAGACAAAAAAGCAGGCAGCTGTAACTGCGGTCAAAGTAAAAGGCAAACCAATTTTCATAAATTCGCCGAATTTCACCGGGTGGCCTTGTTTTTTAAGCAAACCACAGGCGACAATGTTTGCTGAAGCTCCGATGGGGGTAATATTTCCGCCTAAACTTGCGCCGATTAATAAGCCGAAAAGAAAAAGCGAAGGATTTACGTTTAATTTGTCAGCCATGGCAATTGCCACCGGAAGCATGGTTGCCAGAAGTGGAACATTATCGACAAAAGCTGAAACCAGGACTGAAACAAATACCAGTAAAGTGTAGCCGGCAAAAATATTATTTCCGACCAAGCTGGAAAGAAATGCCGAAATTGTCTCAATCCATCCGGTAAGCGTAATGCTGCCAACAAGAATAAACACGCCAACAAGGAAAAACGTTGTTTCCCAATCCAAATTTTTTATCCTGGTAAAAATAGGTTTTTTGTTTACTAATTTATTCCAGATTACGGAAATAATTCCGCTGGTCATACAAATTGCGCCGGCAAGGCCGGTAAAACCGGGGTCAAAAAAAGAAGAAAACGCCAGCAAAATAATCATTGCCGCTAAAAGAATGGCGGGTATCCATGATTTTATTTTTTCTACCGAAACAAACGTTTGTTTTTCTTTATGTTTCCTGAAGATAAAATATAATACAAAAAATGAAACTATCGCGCCAATCTCGACAGCAAAAAATACACTCGGTCTGCCCTTATAAAAAAAGAAATCTCCAAAGTTCATCTTTGAATAACCGGCTAAAAGCATACTCGGCGGATCTCCGATTAAAGTTGCCGCTCCCTGCAAATTGCTTGAAACAGCAATTGCAATCATCATATTTACAGGATTTAGCTTTATTTTTTTGGATAAAGATAATGCGATTGGAGCGACAATCAAAACTGTAGCTACATTTTCGACAAAGGCAGAAATAAAACCGGTCAAAAGACAAATCCAAAGAATCGCCCAGGCAGTATTTTTGGCTCGATAGACAATAAGTTCGGCAAGATATGCGGGAACACGGCTTTCCATAAAAATGTCGGCAATTGCGAGGGTGCCGACAAAAATCCCCATGACGTTCCAGTTAATTGCAAAAAAAGCTTCTTGCGGAGTAATAATTTTAACCAGGATAAGTAAAATGCTTGCTGAAATTGCAACAAGGGTTCTTTTTTTGGGCAGGATGATAAATAGAATATAGGCGCAAATAAAAAGTGCCAGACAAATTGATGCTCTATCCATATATGGTTATGTTTTTGTTGATAATTTTTTATAAGTTTACTAATTATAGCATAAAGTGCTAAAGAAGAAAATGCCGTGCAAGAAAGAGGAGTTTTTAGAAAAGAGTTTGGCGGGGATTTTTGTCTCCCCGCCAAAAAGTTTACTTATCGGATTTTTTGTTCAGTGCGTTTTTAATAATTGAGATTATCCAGGCCACAACAACCGTAAAACAAACCAATGTTAAAAGAAGAGGCAAAAGATTAATTAAACCTTTTACGATGCCGGATAAAATTTGCGCTAATCTGCGCTGAACGTCTTTAAGATTTTCCTGGAAAAGCAACTTCCAGGAAGTTGCTTCTAAGTTTACTTTGATCGTCGACAGCGAAATCAAGTTATCATATTGATTAAGCTGATTGCGTATTGCCTCTATACTCTTTGCGTAAGGTGTCAACTCGGATTCCAAGCGCATTGCGCCTGTAATGTCGGTTTTCTTCTCTTTGAGTTTCTGTTCGATTTTGTCGTAAACGACCTTTATCGTATTTAATTCCGACACAAGCGCGTTGTATTGCCGCGAAACATCTACGCCTTCGAGGTCAAACCGTTTTACTTCGCCAAGCTTACGCAATTCATCAACGGTTTCTTCAAATTTGCTCTTCGGCACGCGAAGCACAAGCTGCGCCACAATTTTACCGCCTGTTATCTGATTAAAATTTGCCATAGCTAAATAGCCTTTTTTACTGGTGCTTATCTTTACAACCTCATCATAAGCCTTTGCTACATCTTTCACTTCAATGGTTGCGTCGGCGCTGCGGATTATTTTTTCTTCCTGGCCAGTTGCCGGTAAATACGGCTCGACAATCACAATCGGCCCCTCGTTTTGGGACGTAATTATCTGATCATCAACAATTGTCTTAACATTGCCAGACACTATTTTGATTGTTTTACTTGCGGGATATCCTCCAGTTGAATAATCTGCAGCACTTTCAGTATATGCTGTTATCCAAGGAGACTTTTCATCAGTGTATCCTATCCTTCCTCCATTAATTGTCTGGGGAATAGCCCGCGAAAACGAAACACTTTCTCGATTATCGCTGTAGCCAAGCTGTGACTGTGTGGTCAAACCAGGAGAATATTGTCCACCGGTTTGTTCAGAGTTGAATTGCAAACCTCTCGGAACATTTTTTCGAAGATAGCCTTGCATACTCCCCACGAAAATAAACATCAGAAGGATAGCCAAAGCCCCGGAACTGATACCAATGATCAGTTTTTTGTTTTTCATTTTAGCCTCCCTCTTATATTTATCACCCAGGAAATTATTTCTTATCCTCTGCTCCAGGTCCGGCGAGACGTCTTCGCCTTTATCCTGTATAAGAGCAAAGGAAACTCTCTCTAGTTCCTGGTAATATTTTTTGCATTCTGCGCATTCTTTTAGATGGTTCTCAACCAATAGTTTATCTTTTTCCTTAAGCTCGCCATCTAAATAAGCGGAAATTAGTTTTTTAATTTTCGCATGGATAAACATCATTTTAATTCCTCCATAAGAGGTAACAGTTCTTTTCTTAATCTTTCTCTTGCCCGAAAAATAAGGATTTTTACTTTTTCCAGCGAACAATTCAAAACCTTACCGATGTCTTCATAATTTAAACCGTGATATTCACGTAAAACTATGGCTTCTTTCTGTTCTAAAGGCAATTTTTCGAGGGAACGTTTCACAAAAAAAGAGGTATCTTTTTCTTCAGCCGGAGTATTTGGCAAGAATTTCGTATCCGGAATATCCAATTCTTCATAATCCTTATCGGTTTTATTCTTCTTAAACCACAGAGGAAAGATTTTTTTATTTTTACGGATCCTATCTATGCAAAGATTATGGGCAATCGTATAAAGCCAGGTGGAAAATTTAGCTTGCGGCTGGTAAGCATCTTTTTGTGCGGTAAGTACGTAGAAAACCTCGCCAACCACATCTTCGGCATCGGCGTAATTATTTAGTAATTTGAAGGCGTAGTTAAGCATAGGCCTTTTATATCTTTGGAAAATCTCTTCAAGCGCATTAATATCGCCGGATTTATACTCCATCATAATTTCCTTATCTTTTCTCATATCTTCCTGCATAGTATTTAACGTTTGAAGGCGAAAAAAGTTACAGTAAATTTATGATAAAAAAGCCTTTAAATCTTGAGGTAAATCTAGCCTAAAGGTAAGTTTTTTATTATTTACGGGGTGCATAAAACTCAAGAAATATGCATGGAGGGCTAAACGCCTCGAATTTACCCGAAAATCCTTGCCAAATGCATATTTTCTTTCGCCCAAAATTGGATTGCCGATATTTGCTAACTGAATACGCAATTGATTGGTTCTGCCGGTAAGCGGGATAAGGTCAATAAGGCTATAATTTTTAAACTCTCGAATAACCCGGTATAAAGTTTTGGCTTTTTTGGGCTTTTCGCCAAACTTTTTACCTTCTTTATCGAGGATATAACCCGCAAGCACTCCCTTTTTACTTTTCAAATGGCCCCTTGCAAAAGCCAGATAAGCTTTTTTAATTCTGCCATCGCGGAATTGATCCATGATTTTTTCCTGAATTCCTTCGGTTTTGGCATAGATAATCAGGCCGCTGGTTTCTCTATCCAGGCGATGGCAAGGATACACCGGGATTTTTAATTTTTCTTCAAGCAATGAGGTGAGTGTATATTTTTCTTTTTTTGGCGAAGGCAAAATCAAAATTTTTGCAATTTTCTCTAAAACAATTATATGTTCGTCTTCAAAAATTATCTTAAACGGTTCGTTCATTTAAAAATATTTTCCACCTCTTTTTGTAGCTCAATTTTTAATATTTTTCCGGTGGCATTTTTCGGCAAACTATCCTTAAAAAACACACGCAAAGGTATTTTATATGAGGCAAGAGCATCACGTAAATAATGTATTAATTCTCTCTCGAGTATCTCCTCTTTTTTGACAACAAAGGCAACCGGCGCTTCGCCGCGATGCCGATGCAAAACTCCGACCACTGCCGCCTCTTTAACTTTTGGATGCTTATAAAGCACGTCTTCGATTTCTGCCGGATATACATTTAGTCCGCGGACATTTATCATTTCTTTTATCCGCCCCATAATATAAATAAAACCTTGCTTGTCCAGTTTTGCCAAATCTCCTGTATAAAGCCAGCCATCTTTTAAAGTTTTGTGAGTATCAAGCGGCAAATTAAAATAGCCTTTCATTACGTTTGGCCCCTTAACTAACAGCTCTCCAATTTCACCAATGGCTAATCCATTACCATTTTTATCAATAATTTTTGCCTGCATTGAAGGCAGCAGCACTCCGGCAGATTCTGGTTTCCTCTCTTTATAAAGCGGGTTAAGAGAGACTACCGGCGAGGCCTCAGTTAAACCATAGCCCTGAAGGAGCTTACGTTTAAATCTTTTTTCGAACTTATACCAGACGTCAAAAGGAAGGGCAGCCGCTCCGGATATGCATAAACGTACCGGGTTTAAAAGGCTATTTAAAAATAATGCCAACCGCGGAAACTTTGCTTCGCTTAAAATATTAAAGACCGACGGAACTCCGGTAAAAACCGTAATTCGGTTTTTAAAAATTGCACGAATCACCCGTTTAAACGGCCTTACCGCACGCATAATTACGATTTTTCCGCCTTTATAAATAGGTAAAAGCATACACACTGTCGAAGCAAAAGAATGGAACAAAGGAAGAATGCAGATAAAACAATCTTTATGGGTAACTCGGATAATTTGGCTGCAATCTTTAACGTTAGAAAGAAGATTTTTATGGGTGAGGCATGCGCCTTTTGGTTTTCCGGTAGTGCCGGAAGTATAAACAATCTCTGCCAAATCCTCTTCGCTGATTTCTGCCCGGTATGGTGGCTCGTCCGTTTTATTGATTAAAGCATAAAAATCCAAAACTGCCGAATTCTCTTTTGATGCCGGCAAGGAAATAACATATTTTAACGCTTCTAAACGGGAAAGTATATTTTCTGCTTCCTTAACTTTATCTATCGAACAAATCAAAGCTGTAGCACGGCAGTCTTCCATAATAAACTTAGCTTCTTCCCGTTTAAACATTGTATTTATGGGGACTGCGACTGCGCGTATCTTTAAAATCGCGAAAAAAGCATAGACAAATTCTGGACAATTGGGAAGCCAAAGTGCAACCTTGTCAAATTCTTTCACCCCCAAATTGCACAAAGAAGATGCTAACTTATTTGAATTTTTCCATAGCTCTTCATAAGTAATCTTTTTCGCGCCAAAAACAATAGCGGTTTTCTTAGCATAACGCGAAGAAACAGAGTCAAGCATCTGGACTAAATTATTTAGACTGTTCATAAGTTAATACGTACAATGGCTCTAAGCACAGCGCCTAACGCATTTGAAAAAATGTCAAGCACTTCAAAGCTACGGTATGGTACAAAATACTGCACTATTTCTATTAGAACTCCGGTACCAAAAGCGTATAAAAACCCCTTAAAGATTATATTTTTGATGATGAAAAGCCAGCGTATTTGACATCAGGAAAGAAAATAGGCGGTGCATCTTTAAATGCTCTCTTTACCGGAAGATTTGAGTTTCGAAAGAATAAAACTTTCCAGCTGCTCAATAACTATGGGTTTTGTCATAACTCCATCTGCTTTAAGCCGTTTGGCTTCTTTGATGTTTTCATCGTCATCGTAAGCACTTACTATCAGCACCGGGATATTGGGATACTCTTTTTTAATTTTTTTGAGTAAAGGAAAACTTTTTTCGCTCCTTAGCAGGATATCAAGCAGTATGACTTGGTAAGATGATAAATCTGCGGCTATCGCGCTGGCTAAATCGTACTTGACGTCTACTTCAAAACCTTTACGGTTTAATAATTTCGCTACGCAATCTGCGGTTTCTTTTTCATCTTCAACCAGCAGTATTTTTATCATTATTTCTCCGCGGCGTTGGATAATAAATGCGCTTTATATTTTTTTATGGCATTTATTATCGCCTCAAGTTCCGGCGGGACAGTTGATGAGCAAATTAAGATGTCTTTTGTTCTGCCGTCTATAGTTATTTTCAGCCTTTCAGAGCCTAATTTAATAAAATCTTCGTCGATTAAGTATTCATTATCAAAATTAAAAATATTTGCACGTACTATAAAGTCTTTCAAACCTTCAAGCTCGGCACTGGATAATTTTCCGTTTAAAACTTTTGGCTGTTTAGAATAATCGTTATTCTGTAAAAGTATCAAATCGCCGTTGTTAGTTATAATCAGTTCATAATCCTGGGTAAGAGATTGTTTTTTTACGGAATAAGAAATTTCCACCCGATGGTCTCTTTCATAATATGGAAGCGGCGATTGGGAAGATGCATTTTGCAAAGCTACAGATAAAAAGCAAAAAAAGAAGCTTACAAAAATGCAAATATGCTTTAACCTCATATCTTTTGCTTATTCTACCGTTTAATCGTGCATTGTCAAGTTAGAGAAGAATCAAGAACTTAAGTTTCGGCAAAAGTGGGCGGGATCAATAATGGTAATGCTTCTGCTTAAAAAGCATAAGCAAAGTCACTCCAAAAAACCATAGCAATAATAGGAACAAAAATGGGCTTATTGCCATGCTCAAATAGTTAGGAACGGAATTCGTAGAAATTGGCGCAGATAGAAGAATGTTTTTGGCAACAAAAAACTGCGCTATGCCGATGCCGATAAGCATCCCCAAAATACCGATTAGGTTTATGACGTTTCCCTGTCCGGCTTTCCAGATAGAAAATAAATCCAGCTGCAAAATAAGCAAGAATATTAAAAATAGCATAATAAAGAGCGCCGGAATCACTGAAGTATGATATTAATGATTTCATTTTTCAATTAATTCCTTAATCGAGCCCCTTTTCAATTTACGCGTTGAGGTCTTCGGTAATTCGTCAAAATACAACATATAATCAGATATACGTTTGTACTCTGCAAGATTTGTACTTAGCCGGTTTAATTCTGCCAAAATTTTTTCATCTATTGCGTTTTTATCGGCCCGTTCCTTAGTGTTAAATCTGTCTAAATTCGGAACAATAACGGCACAAACCTCCTCCGTCCCTGCCTTTAAGCCTTCCTTGGCTTTTTTGCCTAAAACGCAAATTTCTTTTATGTAGGGGCTTTCGCTCATAACTTGTTCAATTTCTTCAGGAAAGACTTTCTTACCGCCGCCAAGAACGATTAAGTTTTTAAGCCTTCCGGAAATAAATAGAAAACCATTCCGCAAATATCCGATATCTCCCGTATAGAACCAGCCGTTTTTTAACACTTCCAAAGTTTTTTCTAAATTATTATAATAACCCTTCATGACATTTGGCCCGGAAACAATAATTTCTCCATCTTTTGTTTTTGGGCTTGCTTTAACAATACTAATTTTTACTCCTTTAAGCGGCCTGCCCACTGAACCATAGCGGCGCGCACGATAAGTATTAACGCAGACAACCGGCGCGGTCTCGGTAAGGCCATAACCTTGCAAAACTATAAACCCCAAAGCATTAAAATTTTTCTCAAGCTGCACATCTAAAGGCGCACCGCCAGAAACAAAACATTTAAAGTTCTTGCCGAATTTTTTATATATCCCGGAAAATAAAATACGCCCAATGTTGATGTTTAGTTTAAGAAAAAAATGTGAAAGATTGAATAAAAAATAGAATATCTTCTGCTTGTATTTTGGTTGTTTTTCAACCTCCTTAATAATTCCGGAATAAAACATCTTTAAAATCAGTGGAACGCAGATCATGCCAGTAGCTTTAACTTCATGCATTAATGAAATAATCTGATTTGGTTTTAAAGTCTCGCAATAAGTTACGGTTGCTCCGGCATAAAGCGGCGCAATTAGTCCGCCGGTTATTTCAAGCATGTGATTTAGGGGTAAAATTGAAATGAATGAATCATCCATATCAAACTTTATCAGCGAATAGAGCGACATTGCCTCAAAAAGAATATTTTTATAACTAAGCTCTACCCCTTTTGCCACGCCGGTTGTGCCGGAAGTATAGACAATAACTACTGTATTTTCGGAGCCAACGTCTTTTGGACGGTTCTCCTGTTTTTGTGCTTCTTTTTTTAAATCATCTAAATAAAACACATCGTTTTGTTCCGGCTTTTCAAAACAAACAATAACTTTTAGATTTTTAAATTCGCTGCGGATAGGATAAATCATTTTCAGAAAATCGATAGAAACAAAAAGCACCTCGGTTCCGGAATCATTAAGGATGAAAGTGATTTCTTTTAAGGAAAGTTTTGTATCAATGGGAACGGTAATGCAGGCGGCAGAAATTGTGCCAAAAAAAGCAATTGCCCATTCCGGGCGATTATGGGTAAGGATAGCAACTCTTGCGCCTTTTTGAATCTGCTTATCAATAAGAAACATGGAAACGCCTACGGAGCGTTCGCGTAAATCATCGTAAGTTATTTTGCGAAAAGTATCTTTATCTTTAATCTGAAGCGCAGCTTTCTGGTTATATTTCTTGGTCAGAATATAAAGTAAATCCAGAATCCCAACATTATCTAAATTTACATGTTTTTTCATAAATTAGTTTTTTTCTTCAGAAACTTCGTGCTTATGCCTTATATTTTCTGCCGGTATACCATACCAGACAGAATGCGGTTCTACTTTCGTATTTTTAAGAAGCACGGCCCCGGCGCCGATAATAGCGTTATCCCCAATTTCACACCCCGGCATAATCGTTGCGTGTGAACCTATAGTTACATTTTTTCCTATTTTTACTTTTTTCAACTTCAACAGCCCTCTTTCAACTACATGGCCGATAATAATCGCGCCTCCACCAATAACTGTGTTATCTCCAATTTCTAAAAGTGTGGCGTCAAAGATAAATTTTGAATTTATCTGTACATTCTTGCCAAGTTTCACCCCCAAAAGCCTCTGCAGTAAATTTACAAAAGGCGTAAGCAGAATAAAGTCGATGAAGGTAAAGTTGATAAGAAGGTACAAAGCATTGGCAAAAGCCCATTTGGTGGCTTCGAAAGAAAATATTTTATGCGTTCCTTCGCGAAGCCTGATCATAAGTAAAGTTCTGGCTAAACCAGCAAGTATAATCAATGTAAATCCGAACATAAAGTAACCAAGCGCAAGTGTAACCCCTAAAATTACGCAGCGCGGCAGAAGGTTTAATGCGGCTGTCGCTTCAAACGCCTTTAAGAAAGTAAAAACTCCTGGTGCAAGTGAGAACCCGAAAAATAACACGCCAAGAGCATACATGCAAAGAGAAAAAACAAGCTGGGTTACAGTCATAAGAAAACCTTTCATTAGTTTGCCTCCTTTAATGTTTCGCGAAACCAATTTTTAGTTTCGAAAATAAATTTTTCTTTATTGTTCTTTATCAGATATTCTCCGTGCGGCCCGTTTTTAATCATTACAATTTTTTTGGAAGATTTGGTCTTTTCATAAAGCAACTTTGAATGCCACGGCCTAATCACCCAGTCTTTATCGCCATGAATATAAAGTATGGGGATTTTTATTTCTCCTACTTTATCTATAGGCTTATTCTTTTTAAGCCAGAAAGGCCCGGGCTTAACGCCTTTACCCTTCCTTCCTTCTTTAGTAAAAAGAGTATACATAAGATCGTCTTTTACGCTAAGCAGCCAGAAATGGTAGTCAATTTTTTTGAAATCACAAGGGGCGCTCACACAAACAAATGAGTTGACTCTTCTATCGTGCGCCAATACGTTTATACCGACACTGCCGCCCATCGAAAAAGCGATGAAACCGATTCTTTTATATTTACCGTCAAGATAGTTAAGAACGGAAATTAAATCCTCTTCTTCTTTGCTCATCCAGGTAAACCGGCCGCCGCTTTTGCCGTGGCCTCTAAAATCAAACATAAAGACGTCATATTCATCTAATAAAGATTCCGCCAATTTCTCTAAAAGCACGGCATCTTTACTGTTATAAAATCCATGCGCAATGATAATTATCTTATCGTGTTTGGCCTCGTAATGATAATATTCGATGCTGCAATTATCTTTAGTAAGCAAAGTCCCTACTGATTGCATGTTTACTGCCTCATTCAAAATTAATAATGTGCCGCACGATAACGTTTGGGTCTACGTTAAGCAAGCCATCCTCTTCTATATTTTTCTTTGTTTGCTTTATGTCCTCCGTAACTTCGGCAATTAGCTCTTCGCTATGTTCATATCCTTTTACATCTAGAGGTTTAGCAAATCTTATTTCAACCGGATGCCTCTTCGGATACTTTTTTGCAAGGGGCCAGGCTTGGTAGGCGCCTTCAATGGCAAAAGGGATAATCGGCGCGCTGGTCTTTTGCGCAATTAATGCAACACCGCTTTTTAATTCAGTAAGCTCGCCGGTGGCCGAGATTGTACCTTCAGGAAATATACCAAGAGTGTCCTGGTTTTCTAAAATCCTGATTGCTTCTCTTATCGCTTCCTTATTGGAACTTTCTTTTTTAACCGGGATAAAACCAAAGTGCCGGACGATTACACCGATGAAACCTTCCTTGAAAACACTTTCCGTAGCCATAAAATAAACCTTTCGCGGATATGCCGCAGCGACAACCACTCCATCCATCAGGCTGGTATGGTTTCCGGCTAAAATTACTTTTCCGCTGTGAGGAATGTTCTCCAGACCGTTTACTTTAAAATCAAAAAACATTTTTAAGATAAACCGCAAAGATCCTCTGAATATCCGATAGCCAACTTGCCCTTCGGAAATATAAATAATTATCGTGGCAATAAAGCTGATAAACCAGATAAAAACAAACACAGGAAAATAACTGAATTTGGAAAGGATTTTGCCGACAATTATCAAGCTCAAAAGAAAAACAAAATTAGTGGCTATGCCTCTTGCGCCAAAAACATTGGCGCGCAAGCTATCCGGAGTCGCACGCTGTAATAATGAGTCAAGCGTAATCATAACCAACGAGGCGCCTGCTCCCGCAAGAATCAATATGAGAACGGAAAATTTAAAATCCGGCCTGAACATCATTAAAACGCTGGCGAAAGAAATTATGCCAAACCCCATAAATAATAGATTATTATAGTTTAATTTTCCGAGGCGGCGGCCAAGCAGAATTGCCCCAAGGCAAAGCCCCAGACCGAGAGATGAAAGCAATAAACCGTAACCTTGTGAGAATAATTTAAGCTGGGTTGTAGAATAATTGAGAATATTAATGTAAAAGAATGCGGAGAGCAGAGAAAAAATTGCGTTCAATTGGACAATTCGCAAAATTAATTGATGCCGGTTAATAAAGTTAAAACCGTCTTTTATACCTTTTACGATACCCGTTACCGATACAGAATGATTCCCGTTTTTTTGTTCATTTTGCGGAATAACAATGTTGGCAATCATGATTGCCGATATAAAAAACGTAAAGGCATTTATAAAAAACATTGGATTGGGCCCGAAAAATTTTATTAGATATCCAGAAATTAAAGTGCCAAATAAAGTAGCAATCATGCCGCTTGAAGCAACCAGAGAATTTACACTAACTATGTTTTCTTTTTCCACTAAATTTGGAATAGCCGCCATTTTTGCCGGAGCAAATAATGCCGAAAGCGTCCCGACACAAAATATAATAAAATAAATATAACCCATCGAGTGGTTAAGCTTATCTACGAATGGTATCGACATAACCAATAACGCTCTTAATATATCGGCAATAATCATTATTTTTTTTCTGCTCAATTTATCGCCAAGAATACCGAAAGCCTGACCGAAAATAAGAAATGGCAAAAGGCTGTAAAATGTAATCCATGCCATTTTTTCTCCGGTATCAGCATAAAGAATCATGGCGATAGTTAAAAGTGCCATCTGCGTAAACCTGTCACCAAGGCCTGAAACAAGTTGGCCAAGCCAGAGAAATGAGAAATTCCTGTTTTTAAAAAGTTTCAAAAAATTACTCATAGTATTAACGGGCCTCCATATTTTTTTTGAATAAATCCAGCAATCGATTAAGCTTTTGCCTGTCTTTCATGGATATTTTTTCGAAAATGTTATTGATTGCAGAAACGTGTTTCGGCCAAACCTCGTCAAGAAGCTTTGAGCCTTTTTCGGTTATTTTTATAAGATTAATACGGCGATCCTGGCCTGATGCGCCACGCGCCACCAATCCTTCCCTCTCTGCTGTATCAATTAGTTTAGTGATATTAGCTGCAGATACATAAAGGCTGTTACTTATTTCTCGCTGCGACAGGCCATTATCTTTACCAATATGCTTAACGACCATCAAAAGGTTGAATTTGGCAGGATTAAGATTAAATTCTTTATAGGCTTCTTTATAAAGGTAAGAATCCAGAAGAACATATAATCTACCTATATTATAGACGATGGAGTCGTTCGGCAGGGAAATGCGGGAAAAATTATATGTGGTCATATTTAACCTCCGACAAACATATCATTCTCCCATGTTAGAGAAGGGAGTTAGTATATTGGTTAACTAGTTAAATATATACCATATAATTATCAACTTGTCAAGTATTTTAAAATACGCTTTTTCCCGCTTATGGTATTTTAAAAGTTTGAGTATTTTATCGGCGAAGCTATAGTCATGTGAATAAAGGTTTGCCGGCAAAAATAAGAAAAATATTAATATTATATACTAAAACTTTTTAAAAAAACAAAAAAAATAGCAAATAGTCAGATAGTATATTATAATAAATTATTATGCTTAATTACTCCATTTTCCTTACCACTGCGCCTACCCTTGTCTCTTATCTTGAAAAAGAAATTTTATCATTGGGTTTTAAAGACTTTTCACCGGCAGGAACGGGTGTGAAACTCGTTGCGACATTTCCCGATATTATGTTTCTCAATCTGCACTTACGTACTGCGCACCACATTTATCTTCTGGTAAAGGAATTTAATTCGGAAAATCCTGAAGAATTGTACAAAAATATTTATTCCGTACCCTGGGAAAATTTTATCGCAAACGACGGCTATATCAGCATAACCTCAAACGTCACAAGCCCCACAATCCGTGATTCCCGTTACGCGAATCTTAAATGTAAAGATGCCATTGTCGACAGGTTATTGGAAGTCTCCGGCAGGAGGCCTGATTCCGGTTCCGACCGGACAAAAACGGTACTTTATTTATATTGGAAAGGAAAGTATGGCGCGATATATATCGATACTTCCGGAGAAACACTTTCCCGCAGAAGTTACCGCAGGATTCCTCTTTTGGCGCCACTGCAGGAAGCCCTTGCCGCAGCAATTATCATGGCGACCAACTGGGATTTAAAAACAAATTTTATCAATCCGATGTGCGGAAGCGGAACGCTTGCTATTGAGGCTGCTCTAATGGCTTTAAATCGTGCGCCGTCGATTGCGCGGAAAAATTTTGGTTTTATGCACCTAAAGCTTTTTGATGCAAAAATCTGGCAGAAAATGAAATCGGAAGCAAAGCAAAAAGAAAATGACAAAATCAATGGAAAAATAATCGCGACAGATATAAATGAAAAAGCCATAGAAGCAAGCCGCAAGAATGCCGCTTTAGCCGGAGTGGAAAAATATATCGAATTCGTTACGTGTGATTATTCGCAAACACCGGTGCCGCCGAACGCTGGAGTTATCGTTCTTAATCCGGCTTATGGGATACGCATGGGAGAAATTTCGGAATTAGAAAAATTATATGGCGGAATAGGAGATTTTTTTAAACAGAAATGTGCAGGATACACTGGTTATATTTTTTCCGCTAGCATTTCCCTTTTTAAAAAGATCGGATTAAAACCGAAAAGAAAAATTATTTTTTACAACGGTGACATTGATTGCAGACTTTACGAATATCCGCTCTATATTGGAACTAAACGGCAAAGTAAACTCTAAACACTAAACTCTTTCGCCACCGATATTTTTTATATGTGGGCGTACCCGCCTCTGGCGGAAAATCTTAAACAAACTATAAACAGAAAAAATTTTAAACGTTTAGAGTTTGAAACATTAGAGTTTTGGATTTGTTTAGAGTTTAGGGTTTCGAGTTTAGAGTTTAATTTTTACCAGGTAACTGATTCGGGAAGGATTGTTTTCGCGAGAGCTTTGAAAATTAAATTTGCAGCATCATCATCGGGAAATTTATTTAATAAAACTATGATTGTTGTATCGCGTGAAGGCAGGTAAAACATCGCGCAGCTATAGCCGGGTATTCCTCCGTTATAACCTATATAATCGCCGACTTTCAAAACCCCCAAACCTGACTCTACGCCAGGCTGGCCGGTTTCTACCCAAGAAAACCTTGCTGCTTTTGATTTATCCGTCAATAAACTTCCACCAGCAAGCGACTTTGCCCAAAGCGAAAGATCGGAAAGATCAGAAATAAACGCGCCCGCTGCCCACATTATCGAGGGATCGAGAAAGGTAATATCTTCCGGCACACTATTATTTTTTTCTCCAAGATAGCCTCTTGAATAATCGCCGCTTATGAAAGGACCGGTGGCAAAAGCCGTATTAAGAAAGCCTATTTTATCAAGGACTTTGGTTTTAAGAGTATCCTGAAGCGGCTCTGAGGTCACTTTTTCTATAATCATGCCCAGTAAGATAAAATTTGTTTCTGACGGATGCCACCCCCTGCCAGGACTAAAATAAGGTGCGTGAGAAAAAGCAATATTGATTAGTTCTCTGGGCTGCCATTCACGAAAAGGATTCTTTTTAATTTCGGCTTTAAAATTATCGTCGTCCATATAGTTAAAAATCCCGCTGGTATTATTTGCAAGTTGCCTTACCGTAATATTGTTTCCGTTCTGCACAAATGGCAGGTATTTATTTATTTTATCGTCTAAATTTATTTTTCGCTCATCAGCAAGTTCCAGCAGCAGGGTTACAAGAAACGTCTCGCTTACACTACCGATACGCATTTTTTTATCCCAGCGCATCTCGCGTCCGTTTCCGATATCCGATTTTCCAAACGATTTTACCCATACACCTACGGAAGGCGACCAAACCCCCACTATTGCGCCAGGGATTTTCTTTTTCGTTATTATATCGTTCACAACTTTATCCATTGTTTGTTTTATCGACTGGCAATATGCTTCATCTTGATTCAACGACGATAAAATTATCGGAACGAATAGCGCCTGGACAAAAATATATTTAAATTTGTTAATCATCCCTAATAAGAAGTTTGTTCAACTACAACAGCGTTTCTTATTAAAATATTTTTTATATCACGTTCAAAATATTTGTCATCGACATTAATATAAGCAAGAATATACAGCCCTAATTCTTTTATATAAACCCCGCAAAAAGGTATCGTAAGCGTCCCAAAAGCTTTATTTTTGTCACTAAAGCAAATGTAAAGTATGTCTTTCTCGCCCCTGAAGTGTTCGCTTCGAAACACAGTAGCGCGATCATTATCAGTAGTACTCCTTATGCGTATGCTTTTTATATTTTGATATTGAATGGGTAGTTCAGGAGTAGTGCTGTAATTTTCAGGGCCAAAGCCTTTAAGTTCATCATAGTTATTTCTTATTCGCCAGAGTTCGCTATAGATGCTTTTCATAATCCGGTTGCTTTTTTCTACAATTTCTTCATAATTTACAAGTTGTGAATATGCCGGCGTAACAGAAATAGAGAAAATAAATAAAAATAAGGATAAACGAAGCCTCATGTTTAATCCCGTTTTATTATTTTAGTCTTTATGCCGGAATATTGGTGCCATAAAGGTACTTCGCGCTATTCAAGTATCAACAAATCTCTAAATTATTCATTTCGGAAAATTAAAATCTATATTAACATTTTTTCTTTCTTCTTCCTGTGCCTTAAACAACTCCCTCTGTTTCATTTGAATCATTTGCGCCACAAACATATCCGGTATCTGATTAATCTTTATATTATAATTATTTACCGAATCATTGTAGAACTCACGTCTATCGGCAATCTGGCTTTCAAGATAACTGATACGCTGCTCTAGCTGCATAAAATTCTGGTTAGCTTTTAAATCAGGGTAATTTTCCGCAACGGCAAAAAGAGTTTTCAGCCCTTTAACAAGTTCACCTTCCGCGGCAGAGGCTTCGCCCACTGTTTTTGCATTAAGGCAGGAGGTTCTTGCTGCGGTGATTTTTTCTAAAGTCTCACGTTCATACTTCATGTAACCTTCGCAAACTTTTATAAGCTTTGGTAACTCATCATAACGTTGCTTTAGCAGTACATCGATATTTGCCCAAGCTTTATCGATATTGCGCGAAAGTAAAATCAATCCGTTATATACGGCAACAAAATAAAGAATAACTCCGATGATTAAAAATAAAAGAAACCCAAAAAGCACTGCCCCAAGAGCCATGACACCTCCTCTTTTAAAAAATTCTTAAACTAATAAGGAAAATATAAATCATAGCCAGCGCTAAAATGCCTCCGCCAAAAACTCCCAGTGTAGCCTGCATACCCAGTTTATGTTGCAAATCTTTCTGGCTCTGATCTGATATTATAAATGTTTTATCTTTGCTCACCTTTGATATTATAACATCAGTTGTGTCATTTTTTCTATTTTCTTCAAGTTCTTTTTGCAAAACCTCTTCTTCTACTTTCGTCACTGCCGCACCCCATTCCTGCTGGCTGATATTGCCATCTTTGTCCTGATCTATCTCTTTCATAAAATTTGGATCATTTTTTAACTCATTTAGACGTTTAAGTAGGTTTTCCTGGTGGTTGCTCCTAAAATCGCCTGGTTTATTTGCCGTACCAAGCACATAAACATTGTCATATTCTGTGATATACCATTCCCGGAAACGCATTTTATATTTGCCTAAAAAGCCTTGATAAGAAATACCGTTATTTTGCATGAATTCAATCAGATTGGACGGTATAGCAGTAAATATTCCGTTTACGAATTCATAATCAATAGGCATTATCAACTCTGCATCTTTGGGAAAAACAAGTATTTGGCCGGTTCCGTCATCAATCCAGAAAGGGCAATAAAAACTGTCACCCTGCGTGACTAAAACCCATTGGCTGGATTTTCCTCTTTGTTCATAACGCTCTACTGTATAATGGTACAAAACACAATCGGTTTTGGTAAGCGGGCTTTTAAGTAACTTTTCTTTCTTCGGTTTTCCGATAAGTTCGACTAAACCAAGAGCAAGGCCGCGTATTGTAGAGGTAGGCGTGTTTTCAATTAATCTTTTGCGGCGTAAGCGTTTGAATCCCCAAAAAAAGGCCCAGACGCCAAAACCGAAAAAAAACAGTGAATACACTGTTAGTCGATCCATGGAATTATATTATAGCATATCTTGTAAATAGGAACAAAATAATGTTTGTTTTTGCCTAAACTTTTATAACCTCCTCGGCAGACACAAGCCATTTTTTTCTAAAATAGCGGATAGACATAAATAACGCCTGGAAAACTATGGAAATATTCATCGCCCACCAGATACCTATTGCGCCAAAGCCGAAAGATATACCGAGAATAAAAGCAAGCGGTATCCGTATAAGCCATAACGTAAGAGCAACGATAAACATAACGCTCTTAGTGTCTCCGGCACCGTTTAATCCTCCCCCCAAAATAAGGCTCCAAGCCATGATTGGTTCGGCGATTAAACTTATATAGATATATTTAATGCTCTCTTCGATAACCATTGTGTTGTTGGATAAAAATCCCGCTATATGCTTTACATTTAAAAATACCACGATTACCATGAGAAAAATTACTCCTACACCCAAAAACGCAGTTATTGCTCCTATATGCACTGCTTCTTCGTCCTTCTTTTTTCCTAAAAGATTACCGACCAAAACTGCGTTAGCCATATTAAAAGCAAAAGCCGGTAGAAAAATTGCGGATTCAATCCGAAGCCCATTGGTGAAAGCTGCCATAACTTCAATATTATATTTTGGCAGGACGTTTATTATCAGAAAAATCGCCATCACTCCAAGCTGCCAAACTACTTGCAGCACTCCGGAAGGCCAGCTTATTTCGATAATTTTTTTAACTATTGAAAATGTACACTTTAAGGCTAACTTGCAAACTTTCCGCATATACGCGATATTAAAAATCATTCCGATACAAAGACTGACGACTGTCGCAATAGCAATGCCTCTAAAACCAAGCGGCGTGTGCAAGGCAAGAGTAAAATCAAGGATAATATTTACAACACAAACGATAGACATGCTTATTAATGAGCGCTTAATCATCTCGCAAGCACGTAAAATGCCGTTGGTATTCATCAAGATATAATCAAAAACAAACCCCAATGAATAGATTGTTAGAAAAACACTAGCATAACCTTTGATAGTTGGCGGGATATTCAAAGCATTGATTATATGCGGAGAAAAAATAATGCCTAAGACGGTAAAAAAAAATCCGGTTACACCAGCCGTAATTAAAGAAGAGTTAACCGCCAAAACAAATTCATCTTTATTCTCTGAAGTAAAAAGCCTTGAGATAACGGAAACTGAGCCCACGCTAAGGGCAATTCCGATTATAATAAATATAAAATATAACTGGAATGCCAGGCCATAGGCAGCTTGGACTTCTTTTCCAAACCTGCCGGCGACATAGACATCGGTCATGCCGATTAGAAACGTGAAAAACATTATCAGGGTCATCGGCCAGCCCATCGCCCAGCTTTCGCGGATAACAGATTTTATATTATTTTTGTTATTATTTTGCGTTTCCATATTTCGGTATTATACTACGGGCGATAGCGTAAATTTTTTTATAAGCTCGACTGGATTATAAGAAAGCTTTGCCTTGCGCAGCCCAGACACGCCCAAATCCTGCTCAAAATTCACGTATTCAAAATCTCCGGCTTCATGTTTTAAAAATTCATTCGTAATCGTTTGATATAAACCAGGCATGCCAGGGTCAGCTTTTAAAATATGAAAAACTAGCGTATTCTTGTTTAATTTTTCGGAAATTGCCAAAGCGCAGGTTTTGCCATCTACCTTGATTGCGCCAGCAATCAAACCAAAATCGGAGCAATTATCCATCATCTCTTGAATTGCTTGCCGTTCATTGTTAAGACCCTCTATACTGTCACAGTTTTTTACCGTGCACCATCGCTCTTCGAAATCAAGACACTCTTTGATATTGGAATGGTCAAGCTTTTGGTATTCGTATTTGTACATTGATTTAAATTTATTGATTAGATTTCTTTTGCCATCGTATTTTCTACCTTTTAATGCTATTAGCTCCTCTGTTTTAAATAAATAATCGAAGTTATCGCGGTCAGGCTCAACTTTGAAATCATTGCTGGTTGAAAAAAGCCCGGCAACACGTTCGGGAATCCGGATGAAGATTGCATTAATCTCTTTAAGAATTTGCGCAATTACTGTTTTTATACTACCTTCGCCAAGTGGCATAAAATATCTTTTTTGATTATCTTTCCCGGAACGCAAAATAATAAAATCGCCTAGTTTTGCCAGCGATAAATTATAAATTTTACGCCAACTGTATAAATTTGTGAAGGTAAATTCTGAAATTTGCGGCGGGAATCTCAAAAATAAATCATCGAATATCGGCTTATACTCTTTTTCCAATGGCTGGAATTCCGGATAGGGTTTAATTTGCATTATGGAATCTAAAAGATAACAATAGAAAATAGATAAATAAGTATTTATAAAACGTTATTTGCCCAAAAACTTTTTTATTGATTCTTCTATCTTTGGAAAATCTTTTTTCTTGAGCCAATCTCTTCTAAAAACACTTGCGCCAAAAGCAATTGCGCTCGCACCGTTTAAAAAGTATTCCGCCATATTTTCCGGCGTGACGCCCCCGCAGGCAAGAAGTTCTATCTCTCTGAATGGGCCTTTTATTTCGCGAAAATATTTTGGCCCGAAAAATCCCGCAGGGAAAACTTTAACCATAGTTGCACCATCCTGCCACGCCTGGTAAATTTCCTGCGGGCTAAGCGCTCCGGCAAATACGGCAATTTTATGTCGAACGCAATATTTAACGACATCTTTTACCAGCACCGGCATAACGATGAAAGTCGCACCGGCTTTGAGCGCAGTTTTTAGGATTTTCATGCTAATTACTGTCCCAGCGCCAATCATTACGCTACCTTTTGCTAATTTTACTGCCTGTCTTATAAGCGCGTCGGCATCCTCTGTATTCATCGCAATTTCAACGGTATGAAGCCCGGTTGATTTAAAAACGTCTACCAGCGGAGGGATTTCATCCTCGGTTATATCACGCAGAATTCCTAATATAGGTTGTTTGCGGAATTTATCGACATTCATCTCTAGTCAAGATCGTCGCCAACTAAACTTTCGTAAAATTCCCGATAATTCTCTTTTTTCTCGCTATTTCGTAGTGCCATTGCTGCTTTGGGGTGTTCATCTAATATACCGGTAATCGCATATGGAATAATATACCCCCACTCCATTTTTTCGCGCAAGGGAATAAACTCTTTGGAGATAAGGTCGAGAATTGGCCGAATATCGAACTTTGGATTTTTCAAAAATCCGATAAGCAGCTCAAGAGGACAATTACCAGCCGCCCGTCCTAAACCATAGACAGTCCCATCGACAAAATTGGTGTTATGGATGATTGCTTCAATGGTATTTGAAAATGCAAGCTGCTGATTATTGTGCGCATGTATGCCTATTTCCTTTGTTTTCAAAATACTTTTAAACTTTTTAACCAGAAATTCGGTGCTCTCCTGATAAAGTGCGCCGAAACTATCGACTATGTAAATAACGTTTGCTTTGCATTCTGACTCAAGCTGATTCAGGGCTTCGGTGATCTCATTATCTAGCGCCCGCGATATAGCCATGATATTTACTGTAGTCTCATAACCTTTATCGGCAAAATTATTTACCAGAAATATTGCCTTGTCGATATCTTTAACGTAAGAAGCAACCCGTATCATATCTACTGGGCTTTCTTTTTTCGGCTTAACATCCTCAACATCAACCCTGTCTACATCTACCATTATCGAAATTTTTGTTCTGGATTCTATACCTTCGATTATTTTTTCTATATCCCTGTCGTCGCAGAATTTCCACTTCCCGAATTCTTTGGGAGAAAAAAGTTTCTTCGAATTCTTGTAGCCAATCTCCATATAATCCACGCCGGCAATGGAAAGTGCCTTATATACTTCCCGGACAAACCTGTCGTCAAAATTGTGGCTGTTAATTAAACCTCCATCCCTTATTGTGCAATCGAATACTTTAATTTTTTCTCTAAACATTAGTTCCTCCCTATGTTAGGTTACGAAGGTTGCGTTTAAATCACTTGATTTTTAGTGTAACCTTCGTAACCTCCCGCAACCTATGTAAATTCGTAACCTAAATTTACATCTTCAACGAAAACAATATAATACCCTATCCCCAAAATGTGTCAATTGTAAACTTGCTGGAGTTACCTCATTTTTGAAAACTTAATTACGGATTCAGAAGATGGTTGCATCCGTGCCTGAGGAATTATAGATTTTCATTTTCGTTATCGCTTGTTTTACAAAAAGTTATGCAAAAATAGCTTTAAATTCTGGGGAATGTCCAGTAAACTTGATTTGTATAGATTTTAAAAAACTCTTTAAGGAAGGATTACATGTTTACTCTATTCAAAAAGCGCAGGATTTCATTTTGGCTGGCTCTGTTTTCGCCAATAAATTCTAAACCGGCATAATAGGTATCGGACGCCCTGGTTTCATTACACCAAGCCACTCTTGCCTTTAGGCTTACGACTTTTTCTATAAGATTAATGGTTATCTTGAAGGCATCGTTTCTGGGAAGAAATTTGTTGCTGATTATCTTCAGCCCGCCTAAGCTTAAATCTTTACTTACGGTATAAAAATAACCTCCTCGCGGTAATATATCGCATTCTACCGGAAACGATATGTCTACGCGGGGATATTTTCTACGGTCCTGCATAAATGTTTTTGTTCCTTGAGAATTATAAGTGCTTGAATACCCCATAAACATAAAACTGGACCCGTGGCTAAATACACAAGTCCAGTTTTTCTTGTTTAAGAAATACCATATTTTCAAAAAATTTTCAAGGAAACGTTTACATTTTTTTTAAAAATGTTGAGAAATATAGGATTTTAAAGGGGTTATTTTATTATTCTTTTTATCTCACGGATATCTTTTATAATTATGTCGGCCCGGCCAAGAAACTCTTCAGAAAGGCTTGTGGAAATTGCCACGCAATGCATGCCCGCGCGTTTGGCTGATTCTATCCCGTAGGGCGCATTTTCAATAACTACGCATAACCGGGGTTCAATTTTAAGCAACTTTGATGCTTTTAGATAGGGCTCGGGATGCGGTTTGCCCTGTTTTACTTCATTGCCTGCCACAATAACATTAAAACATTTATATATCTTAGCCGGAAGGATTCTTTTTATTTCATAATCAGGCGTTCCGGTAACAAGCGCGATTTTGCAGCATTTAGTTTTAAGATAATGCAATATCTCTTCGCTACCCTCAAAAATAAAACGTTTGAAATATTTTCTAAATATTTTTTCCCGTAATCTAAAAACCTCGGCAAATAATTTCTTGGTAGGTTTCACCCCGGCCTTATTAAAGAAATCACGCAAAGACTTATCCCAACGCTCCCCTTCTTTTGCAAAAACATCGAAACAATTAATACGCACACCGTAAGGCCGTAAAGCTTCATACCAGGCAAGAAAGTGATACGGCATGGAATCAACGATAACACCGTCCATATCAAAGATGACTGCTTTTGTTTCAATTATTTTTTTCATTTAACTTTTATTTTTTCTGATTATATAATTTTGTAGACCAAATCGTTTTCGTAGACTTGCCGGTTGACCTTAATACCTATTTCAAAGCCTCGTTCGGCAAGAGTAATATCTTTGTGGTTATACTGCATGGAACTGATAATTTGGATAAATTCGCCGTGATTGCCTTTTATGCGGATATGCTCTCCGACAGAAACCGGGCTTTTTACTTTAATAATTCCTACGGAAATCTTATCGAAATAATGGGTAATAATTCCTATTTCCTTTTCCTTTGGCGCCATAAAAGACGGTTTAATGTGCTTGGCCTTTTTCGTGCGGGTTTTCTTAAAATATTTTTTTTGTTTTTTCTTTGGACGGATTATTTTTTTCTTTTTCAGCTTTTTTTTGACCAGCCTGCGCGATAATTTTTGTTTCGCTTTTTTCTTTGGCTTACTTATACGTTTTTTCGAAATTGCCTTGCTGCGTTTTCTAAATATTTTTTTACCGCGTTTTTTCTTTTTTTTGAAAAACCTCTTAAAAAAATTTAAAAATGCCATAATTTATTGTTTACGTATTTCTTTAAGCCACAAATTTAATTTATCTACAAAGTCAGCATAATTTTTCTTTTCCTCTTCGCTGTAATATGCCCGCTGCGCTGATTCATAACTTAAGCGTTCCTCTAAAGTATTGTGGATAATTTCTTCTTTGGGTGTAACGGCATTTAGCGTGTCACTTTCACCATCCCAATCTTTATTAACGGGGAAACCTGCCGACTCCAATAGAAGATCATGCGTAGCGTCTACTAAAACCCACCTGCCTCCGATATGCGCCTTAGAGGTAAGATGATAAGCTAAAGGCAAATTTTCGGTCATTTTTTTTAAATCATCCGGGTACTTCATGGGCTGCTCATTCCATTTAAAAGGATAAGTAACATATCTTGTCGGCAGATTTAATTTGTTAAAAAGCATAACCAGAAGAAAATGTTTTGGCTGGCAGGAACCTCGGTTCAATTCAAGCATTCCCGCAGGGCCAACCGCAGGATTGCGTAATTTAGGAATGATTGCATAGGGAATATCACGGATATGTTTAAAGATGGAAATACGTGCCTGCTTTGTATCTAAACCATATGTCCATTGCACAAATTTTTTATTAACTAATGGCTCATCCATTACCACCCTCCTCCGCCACCACCTCCACCTCCGCCGCCGCTCGAACCGCCGCCCCCTCCTCCGGAACTTGAGCCAGGTGAAACCGAGGAAGATGAGACTGCTGTTGCAAATCCTGCGCTTAAACCAGAAGCAAAACTTGTTGCGCTGAATGTTCCGATGATCGAACCAGAATACCATATTGGATGATAGCTTTCACCGGAAGTACCGGCTTTATTCAATATATCAGAAAATTTTTCCGCCCATCTCTGCTCCACGTCCAAAGCAAAAGCATAAGGCAAATATTTTTCAAAAAGTTCAGGTGTTTTTTGTTCTGGATTAAGAACATTAAGCCTGTCTTTTTCTGCGACAGAAAGATACATTCTAAAACCTTCGATTTTATCCATTATCTTCCTGCCCAGCAAAGTAGGCGCTTTTAACAAGCGGTAAAAAAGAATGTTTACGAAAATAACTGCTAATACTACGCAGATAATCAAAAATGAAGTTGCATACAAAAGTATACTTAATCCGAAAAGTTCGCCAATTACGAATGGCACACAGAAAAATGACAGTAAAATTGCTCCGGACAACTTCTTGATACTTTTAAGTGACGCGCGCCAAAGAGAGGCAACATTATACAATAAGGCTGTAATACCGGTTGTCCAAATTGAAAGCCAGACACACATGAATAAAATCATCGGTAATTTTTCAGAGTGCCCTGAATTGATATTTTGAAAAGCTGCGCTTACAAACATAAGTACTAGCGATATTATTGACCCCGTAATGAAATATTTTTTATTTGTAATAAAATAAATTTTTTCGCAGCTCTTTTCTAAAAACTTACGCAAATAACGTTTTGCGCCATTGATTATATCGCAATTTGTGTTTTTCAACTCGATATTTAAATCCGTGCCGAAAAGTTGCTTGGAAAATCCTATTTCTTCTTTTAGAAGGGTATTGTCAGCTTTTTCTTTTCTTTCCAATTCATAAGCGCCTGCATCTTCTTTTATAGTAACATAACCTTTGACTGCCATATTTATGATAGTCGCGGCAACGAGTTTATCGTCAAAATCTATCTTCATGATATAACGCATCTCTGCGGGAGTCAGATTGTTTGGCGGTTCATATAAAGGTATGATTGTGCCTTTGGCAGGATCTTTGCCCACGCGAGCCCAAACAATCAAGTAGTAACCGGTTAATATTAAAAGACCGAATGCAGCCAGGATGCCGCCTGAGTTGTCACGGAATAAATATTTAGCTTTAGTTTCCAAGGTAGGTGCTTTAACATAGCCTTTGGGCCATTCCAGCACGATAGTCAAACCTTCGCCGGCTTTAAGCGGACGGCTTGTTGTAAAAATAATCCTGCCGAGGGAATCTTTTGAAGCCGTTACATCTCTTCCCTTAGAACCCTGATAACCGATATAAGCGGAAGCTTCAATTATCCGGTAGCCGGCATCTTGCGGTAAGGCAACAGTTGCCTGGATTTTGTCTATCGGAAACGACCAGCCATTACCGGTAATATTCCAATATAACTCATCAAAATTTTTAAAAAAACCAAGTTGCCTGTCGGTTTTATAACTAATCGTGTAAGTATATTCTCCGGGCGTAAGGTAAACATTTTTATTGCCAATATAAATCCTTTCGCCGTTGCTTAAAGGAACTGTACGATAATTTTCATTTACTCCATTACATAAAATTTTGATTACGGTAAAATCAACGACATAATCGTTGCCGTAAATATCTTTGTAGCGCGTAGGGAAATCGCGGTATATTCCGTGCCTAATCTGTTCCCCTTCGACGGTAACTTTTATATTTTCCGTGACGGTCATCGTTGAATCATCGTTGACGACTATTTGGCTGTCGTAAGAAAGGATACGTTCACCATGCGGGGTTTGTCCGTAAGCAGAAAAAACAAAAGAAAAATAGAAAAGAAATAAAAAAATATTTTTTTTAAAATACATATTTTTAGCTTTTAAGGTCTATATCCGGGGATTTCCTCTCTGTCGCGTATTCTATTTCGAAAAATTGCGCCGGCTCAAAGTGGAAAATGTTTGCAATTATACTGTTAGGCAATGTCTGGATGCTGATATTGTAATCGCGTACCGTGCCGTTGTAATACCTGCGCGCAAGTTGCAGGCTATCTTCGATACTGGATATATTTTTTTGCAGGTCGATAAAACTTTGATTGGCTTTTAAATCAGGGTAATTTTCGGCAATGGCAAAAATACTTTTTAGAGCCTGCGAAATGCTATTTTCAATTTGAGAATTATTCTTGTCATCCTTGGAATTTAAAGCTTCACTTCTTAAGGCAGTTACCTTTTCAAGAAGGCCCTGTTCGTATTTGGCGTAGCCCTTGACGGCTTCTACCAGGCTTGGAATTAAATCATGGCGCTTTTTTAGCTGGACATCAATGTCGCTCCAAGCTTCCTTAACTAAGAAACGATACCTGATAAGCCGGTTATAGATAATAATTGCGCCGATAAAAAACAGAAAAAAAGCCAGAATAATCAATTTCATAAGTGCCTCCCCACTATTGAAAGTATTTTAACAAAATTACATAACCATTCAATAAGGCTTTTAACATCTTTACCTATCAAAATCAAAATTTTTTGTTTTTGCATAAGCAACTTTAAGTGAAGCCTTTCCGATCTTTAGGGACTTTCTCTTTTCAAACAAAAATCCACAATTACATTCATCCCTCGGACCATCCAAGATGATATGGCCCTTCCTGTATGCCTTTATAAGGAAGCGTTATGCCTGGGGCGTCTTGCGAAGGATTAATCCTCTTTTAGCAAACTCAAAAGGAAACTTATGATGCTAAAAAGCAAAGCGCCAAAGAATGCCGGCCAGAATCCGGTTATCGTAAAACCCTTAACAATTTTCGAAACTAGAAAAAAGAGAAATCCGTTTATAAATAAAGTAAAAACTCCTAAAGTAAGAATGTTTATTGGTAAAGTTATCAGGACGATAAGCGGCTTCAGGAAAGCGTTGATAATTCCAAGTACAAAAGCAACAATCACCACTATCCACGGGCTGCTTATTTCAATTCCTCTTACTATATGCGCAACTATAAGTATACTTACGGAATTTACTGCCCATCTTAATAAAAATTTATTCATTTCTCACCTCCGAATATTTAAGAAGTTCTCCCCGGCGCTAAAGCCACTTTTACGTTGGTAGCGTTCTTAACTATCGCAAGACCAAAACTCTTGAGGCATGGGAAACAAAATATTGTTTTAATGCGCTCAACCATTTTACTTGGATTATTAATCCAATTTTAAAGTTTTAATGTCGCCGTTAATCATCACCTCTACGCTGTCTTTATTTATTTTTGTAACAAATAGCCCCTTAAGACGTTCGCCTTCTTGAAGTATTTCGCCATTAATAATCACGGAACTTTTCCCTTGAGGATTAAAAATAATCCCATCGAGCCTAAAAGTAGTATCGCTTTTTTCTTCGAGCGCAGCGTTAACATCTTTACTCTTTTCTAAAATCTGCCACTCCTCAATAATCCATTTCGCAGCTTCAAGATATGTTTCTTGAGGGGCCAGCATATGCCCACCCTGAAACTCTATCCATTTAACCGTCCAGTCAAAACGCTTCAGCAAATCTCTGTCATGCTGCATCTCTTTATAACGAAAATCCGTGGGACTTGCTAAAAATACTGCTATTTTATTGTGGGGATAGGTTGATTGTTTGCTAAGGTAATATTCGTGTATTATGCCGGTATTTATAATTATTACGGAAACTATGGAAGGGTACTCATAGGAAAAACCGTGCGCTCCCATTCCTCCGCCCGAAAAACCGGTAACGATAATTTTTGACTTATCAATAGGAAAATCTTTACAAACCTGTTGAATCGTATCGTCAAGGCTGACCAAACTTTGAATTATGTTTGCACCATTTTTAAATTCTTTAGAGGCCAAAATTATCCACTTATATTTATCGGCGACAGGCTTCCATGTATTAATCATAGATTGAGCGTCAGCGGATGGTGACAGAGCCGCTACCAATGGGTACTTATGTGTTGCTTCAACATTCTGCGGAAGGTATAGAATATATTTAGGATAATCGGCCTGTTCTTGCGAAAAACAGATTGAAGAAAATAAAAAGGATAAAAGGCACAGCAAAAATATTTTTTTGTCCATTTAATAAACGATTATTTTATATAAATATTTTATGCCAAAACCAGAGCGATGCAATAGTTTTTGATTCAGATTGGCAGAAAAATATATGTGGTAAAAAATTAGCCGGCCATGGACGGCCAACCTGGATGATTCGTGTTATTTTTTAATAACTTTAAAGGTAATGAAGCTTCTCTCGCTTTTCAAGCCGCTGTCTGATGCCTGAAGTAAACTCCAGGTATAAACCTGGCCGTTTTCGAATTTATTTGCATCAACTTCCAAGGATGATTGGGTAAACGGCAAAATTTTATGAAGTATCAGATTATCGCTGTACATTTGGCTGCCTTTATATAAATTAAATTCATAACGGTCTATGCCGATACGTGCATGCCACCACTTGAATTCAAGTGTGTTTCCGGTAATGATAGCGATATCATAAATAGGACAAACTAAGTGCGGTTCGCAAGGCCGATTTAAGAAACGCCCCGGGCCGAAAGAAAATTCTCGTGCGAAAAGCGGAGAAACGCATAACGAAATTAAAAATATCGCCAGCAAAAATTTATTTTGAATTTTCACGGATGATTACTTCTTAACCTTAAACGTATTAAAACTATAATCACTTTGCAAACCGTTATTACCTACCTGCCGAATGGTCCAGGTATAAACTTTGCCATTTTCAAATGATGAGGAAGGGATCTCTACCGACGACTTGTCAAAAGGCAAATCCATTTTAGAAATCACCTCACCCGTGGAGCCGCCGCCTTTATATACCATGAACTCATAGTGATCTATGTCAATATCGGCATGCTGCCACTTAAACTCTAAGGAATCGCCGGTTATAGTAACCTCCGGATCTATCGGGTAAATTAGATTCGGGGCTTCAGGGATATCCGCAGTATTGGAACCGCCGAAAACAGGGTCATTAGCGAGAAGCGGCGTGCTTAGCGAAAAAATGAAAAATGTGGCCGCTAAAAATATTATTCTGTATATCCTTTCCTCATCCTTAACAGTTAGATCTCTCGCTCTCCATTGGAAAATTTCTTGTCCACAATGTCGACAAAACTTCTTATTTGCTGCCGGTCACTGTTGCTAAGGTCGCAGAACTGAACACCGGTACGAAAATGGTATTTCGACAAAGGGTTGGAGTAGACAACCTTTCCTTTTATGTCTTCTGTACCGTAAAAATCCGCCCCTTCTTTCTTATTGTCTGCCAAGCTAAACCGCACCGACAATGTTGTCCTCGAAGGAATTTTTATTTCCGATAAAACAGCCATCCCCTCTTCGCTGATATCTATAATTGCGGCTTGATGTTCCTTATTATCGGTTTTAATATGGGCGTCCAACGAGCTATCCTCATGATACACCACAACAAGACTTACTTTCACACGTTTAAAACTTCTTCTTTCTATGCCTTCGTATTTCATTTTTTTCCTCCCATAGTAATAATTATACTATATCAAATCGGTAATATTGTAAAGCATTTTACTGATATGGCCGAAAAATAAGGCTTCTAATGGCAAAAATACCCTCTATAATTTTCCTTGCCAAAAAAAAAATTTATGGTATACTTTTTTCTACACTAAAAGCGTTATGTTCATTGAAAAAGAGAAAGAATTGACAGATTTAGCCGCAGACGGCTTTTATGCGGAACCTGTCAAAATAGAGAGGTTTAAGTCAAACGTTAACTAAAGATTCTTTAAAGTTTAAAGGAGAAACGAAAATGGAAGAACAGAAAAAATTATATATCGGTAACCTGGAATTCGGTGTCACCGAAAGCGACCTGAAAGGGTTTATCGAAGGAAAAGGGTTAACAGTTAAAGAAGTTAAGATTATTACCGACAAATTCTCCGGAAGGTCAAAAGGTTTTGGCTTTGCCGAGTTCGAAACAGAAGAATTAGCTCAACAAGCAATTGATGCTTTGAATGAGCAGGAATTAAACGGCAGAAAAATGACCGTAAATAAAGCCCGCAAAATGGAACCACGCGGAAATAATTTCGGCGGCGGAAGAAATTCAGGTGGGTTTAGAGATAAAAGATATTAATCATTAAAAAGACGATCATACGTTAACGAACAAGAGAGTAGAAGAAAAAGCCGTTCCTTCTTCTACTCTCTTGCCTCTCTTTTCTTATCTATTATTTCAAAATTAAAAATTTGATTTATAAATGAAAACCCCTTGCAGCTTTGGTGCTGCAAGGGGTTTTATATTTTATTTTCCGTCCGACTTAAAATTATCTATATTTTTTCTGCTATCCCGCAGACGTATGCAAGGGTAATGTAAATACCATTGTCAGTTTTATAGTCTTCATCCAAAATTTTTATAAATGCCCGATCACATTCTTCTTTCTTGGAAGGTTTCATCGCCTTTCGAAAACCAGCGCTTGGGCCGGTATAATCTGCCCAATCAAAAGCTTCTTTTGCATTCTTAAAATGAAAAACCATTTGCCCTTCCCATAATTCAAGTGGTTTTAATCCGGCTTTACGAAAAAGTTTTGTAAGATGGTCTTTGCCTTTCGGCAAACGAAAAGACGCATCAACCAGATAGCGTGCGTGTTGAGGATACCGTTTCATAACCTTTATAGCTGAATTGCGCAAAGGTAAAAGCGTATTCCGTTTACCTTCGATGATTCCGATTTTGCCTTTCTTTTTTAATACTTTGCTGGCTAATCTAAGAAGTTTTGGTGGATTGGAGTAACTTAAGACCCAGCCGCAAGTAACGAAATCAAAACTGCCGGGCTCCGTGGCCTTTAAAACCTCAGATATATCGCCTTGAATAAACTCTATGTTTTTTCTATTCTTTAGCCTTGCTCTTGCCTTGTCAAGCATTCCTTTAGAGGCATCAACACCAACGATTCTTCCTTGTTCGCCAATATGCTGAGATAGTTCGTCAAGAATTGCTCCTGTACCGCAACCCAAATCGAGAGCATGCGATTGCGAATTGATTCCAAGCTTTTTGGTTAAATCTTTTAAAAGCGGCGCAGTGTACTGGGCAAAACATTCATCATAGCTTTTGGATATGTCATCGTAGTCATCCCGGATTACAGAATGCGGAACAAATCGTCTCGTTAAATAAAGATAAATGATCTTAAAATAAAAGTATAAAGTTTTCATCTCTTTAGCTCCCTCCAAGATCTTTTTTATGGAGTTATTTTAACACAGATAATGTTGAGTCGCAAATGAATTTATGCTATTTAAAAATTCTTGAAGCATGGTATTATATATAAAGAAAAAAATATGCTAAAGTTTCCGATTGGACAAAAAATTTTTGCAGGCTTTTTCGTCCTTATCATTCTCTCGGCTTCCTTTTTGCTTATCAGCTTCCCATCTCTTTCGAAAATAAATATCTTATCGTCTATGGTGTTGCCTTTAAGCCAGGAAATAAATATTTTGCAAGGCTACCTGGAAAAGACTAAGCAGCTTGAAACCAAAACCGATCTTTATCTCACCATAAAAAGCGAAGATTCCCGCGAAGAACTCATTGCTTTATTGAAACAGACGAATGAATTCGTTAACGAAGTAAGGCAAAAAGAAAATACGGGGCAGTTAAAAGAAATTTCCGGGCTTGTGCTAACCTTAAATAATTCCATCGAAACTTTAGTTAATTATATAGATAAAAATGAGTCGGCATATAAAATTAACCTTCAAATTATTGCCGTAAATAACTTATTTGAAAATTTTGGAAAAATGGAAGCAATTTTGCAGCAACAAAGGCTGAAACGATTGGAAATAATTACGAATCAGCAAAAAGCGATTACTGATTCTCTATCGAATATGTTTCTGTTTATTGAAACTTCTATCGTATTTATGGGCTTTCTCGCATCGTATTCCCTGTCCAGGTTAATCACCCGCAATTTATCTAAACTCAATAAAGGCACACGGGAAATTGCCGCGGGAAACTTCCAAACACGTATTAATATATCTTCGCAGGATGAAATTGGTCAGTTAGCTGATTCTTTCAATGCAATGGCTGAAGACTTGCGCAAAAAAACCGTCTCCAAAGAATATGTCGACAATATTATTCGAAGCATGGCGGAATCTTTAATTATACTCAATCCTGACTTGACGATTAATAATGTAAATAAAGCTACTTCTCTACTTTTAGGCTACCGTGAAGATGAGCTTATCGGCAAACCCATTGAAAGCATATTATCTTCCGAGGCGGCGGCTTTAGAAGAAATGGACCTTAAAAATTTAATCAAAGACGCCAAAATGATAAATTACGAAATAAACTATCTCTCCAAAGACTTAAAAATAATCCCCGTTCTTTTTAAAGCAACAGTGATGAATGATAGGGATAATAATACATTATGCGTAATCTGCACGGCAACAGATATCACCAAACGAAAGCAAATCGAAGAAAAATTAAAGGAGGCGATGGAAATTAAATCAAAGTTCACGTCGATGGTTTCTCACGAACTTAGAACTCCCCTTGCTGCGATAAAAACAGGGATCAATATTATTTTAGATGAATTGGCAGGAACAATTAACAATGAGCAGAGAGATTTTCTTAATATAAGCCGAAACAATGTTGACCGCTTAGTTCGCTTAATCAATGGCATTTTGGATTTTCAAAAGTTAGAATCCGGGAAAATGCAGCTTAAAAAAACACAAAACGATATTAACGAAATCGTAAACGAAGTTTATATCGCAATGCGCTCTATTGCGGAAAGAAAGTGCCTCAAAATCACCATTGAACTTGAAAATAATCTACCGCAGATAAATATGGATAGGGATGGCATCGCCCAGGTAATCAGTAATTTAATCAGCAATGCCGTTAAATTTACCGAGAAAGGCGAAGTAAAAATTATTACCAAAAAAACTGCCGATAGTGTTTGCGTCGAAGTATCCGATACCGGCATAGGCATCAAGGAAGATAATATCGCAAAACTTTTTTCGGCGTTTATGCGGCTGCAGGAAGATAAATACAAAACCATAGATGGAACGGGGCTTGGCCTTGTAATCAGCAAAGAAATTGTTGAAAAACATGGCGGAAAAATCTGGGTTGAATCGGAATACGGCAAAGGCTCAAGTTTTTATTTCACCCTTCCACTTTAGTACCACAAATTTACTTTTTCTTTTCAATTTTATCGGTAATAATTAATTTTGCGGCGCGCAGCATCGTTGGTGAAAAGACGATATCTAGCTTATCGGCAAGCACTAAATTTAATACCAAATATCCTTTTTTATTTGTGGCAATAGGAATATCTTTCGGCTTTGCGCCGTTAAGAATCTTTAACGCCGCTTCGGCGGCCCAGAGACCGTGTTCTTTTGAGGATTTATAGATACAAATCAAAACATAAGGCGACATAACATCAGACGTTGCTCCATTGGGAATTCTTATATTCTCCCGGACAAATTTCTGCGCGGCTTCTGCATCCCAATCATTAACCGTGTAAACATCTTGCATCAATAATATGTCAACTTCATTTTGAATTATTAAAAAATACTTCTTCCACTCTTCGAAATTTTTTGCAAAGTAAACCTTGTCAAACTTCTGGCCGATTTGCTTTTCATTGACCTCTGCCATAATTCTTTGCGTTTCCTTGTCTGCAGTCAAATAGCCTAATCTTTTGCCCCTTGCAAACTTTTTAAGGTCATTGTATAGCGGCTCAACCAAATCGCTTTCCCGAAGCCCTGTAACATTTGATGCTGGAAACCCGTAATCTTTCGGGTCACCATTTAATCCGCAAAAGACGAAAGGAATATCGCTATTTAAAAAGTAAGGGGCGATAACGTATTTGGCAACACTATCGTCGGAACCGATAACCACATCTGGTTTCCATAAATCTATAAGTTTTTTTATTTTAACGCCGGCATTTTTTCCGAATTCTTCCGAGTTGTTGCGTTTTGTATCCATATAAACAAGCTTTATCTCAACCCTGCCGGGCAAATGTTTATTGAAATAATCCACAATCGCATCACAGATATCGTCGCTCCACTTAAAACCCTTATGGTAAGAATTTATAATTAAAACACGCTTTTTACTGGCAGATTCTGCGGCATGTATAGAGAGCGGTAACGAAGAGAAAAGATAAATAACACAAATTGCTGCAGCTATAATTCTTCTCATTGTTGTATTATAAAGACTTCTAAAGATGAGGCTAAATTATATTCTGATTTTTATGCCGCTAACATTTTCTCAATGCGACTCATTATCCGGGAGGCCTGAACCGATGTCAATTCGTTTATGAAAAAAAAGCTCTTTGATTTTTCCTTTCCCTAATACCTTTGCCAATTCTTTAATTCCAAAAAAAGGAATAAAAAGGATAAAGACTGTCAACATTTCTGCTATCCATTCATAAGTAAAACACTTTATAAAAACATCGGGCACGTCAATTATGCCTTTATTTTTAAGTAAAGCACGGATTATCGCTTCAATGATACTCAAGATGGCTACGCTTAAAGTAAAAAGAGCCGTTTTGTAGAGAGTTGGGTAAATTAAAGGCCTCTTTTCTAACCCTTCTCCTAAATGTAAATGTTCGGCGATGAGAATAATCTTACCCAACACCAATGCCTTGATAAAACTAATACCATAAAATTCATAATTAATATTATAATGCGCCAGGATTAACCTGCGGTAATCGTTAAAAATACTGAAAAATACGGTTATGTACAGGACATTTCCCCAGAATGTCCGTAATTCACCGAATAATTTTTCTCTCAATCTCATTATTGCCTCATTGTTTATGCAGTTAGCGTGCCAATTTGTGAGTATTTTACTGCGGGAAAATCTCGCGGTCAAGATAGAAGCATACTCCATCTGGAGGGATGAAAAAAATGTTTAAAATAAATATTTGTCTTTTTAGCGTTAATCAGCCAATCGCCGCCTTACCGCGTTCTTCTGTCCTTATGCGTATGCAATCTTGTAAATCCATGACAAAGATTTTGCCATCGCCGGTTTCTCCGGATTTCGCGCCTTTAATGATGGCTTTGATGGTCGCTTCTAAATAATTATCATTTACAGCGATTTCTAAGCGTGTTTTCCTTAATAAGTTTCCGGTTTCTTTGACGCCTCGGTAATATTCAGTAACTCCCATTTGGCGGCCATGGCCAAGAACTTCGTTGACGGTGATAAGATTGACTTCGGCTTTGTAGAGCTCCTCTTTAACTTTTTCCAATCTGTGTGGTTGTATAATCGCAATAATTAATTTCATGAAACCTCCTTTGTTTACCACAGATTAGCACAGGCAAAAACATTCGTCTGTCGGTTGCACTTAGCGTAACTGAATAACGGTATACAAAATCTGTGATAATCTGCGATTTCTTATCTGTAGCCATCTGTAGAAAAATTTATTTTATTCTAATATAGTATAAGCGCTTTCTCTATGCTGCGTAAGGTCAAGGCCAACAATTTCGTCTTTTTCTTTTACGCGTATGCCGAAGAAAACGTCAACCAGCTTATAAATCAGAAATGTCACGCTAAAAGTATACAGCGCAACAACGGCTACGGCAAATAATTGAATCAGGAATTGTTTAGGATTGCCTAAAAACAAGCCGTCGGCCCCTGCAGCGTTAATTACTTTTGAAGCAAATAAGCCGGTAAGAAGCGTGCCGATCATGCCACCGATTCCGTGTACGCCAAAAGCATCCAAGGAATCATCGTAACCGAACTTTGGCTTAATTATGGCAATGGCAATAAAGCAGCCGACACTCGCCAAGAGGCCGATGATGACTGCCGAGCCTACACTGACAAATCCTGAAGCCGGGGTAACTGTAGCAAGGCCTGCGATAGAACCGGTAACGATTCCAAATACAGTTGGCCTTCCGTTACGAATCCACTCTAAAAGCGCCCAGCTTAAACCTGCGGCTGCAGCTGCGGCATTGGTAGTGACAAATGCATTCGCCGCTACGCCATTTACCGCTAAAGCGCTTCCTCCGTTAAACCCGAACCAGCCAAACCAAAGTAAACCTGTGCCAATAACCACTAAAGGCAGGTTATGCGGCGAAGGTATGTGATTTATGCCTTTACGTCTGCCGATAATTAAAGTCGTGGCTAGAGCTGCGATACCGGCAGTAGTATGCACGACAATACCTCCGGCAAAATCAAGCACACCAAGTTGTCTTAACCATCCTCCTGCGCCCCATACCCAATGACAAATCGGGTCATAGACAAAAGTTGACCAGAGAAGCGCAAAAATCAAATAGGCGGAAAATTTCATACGCTCGGCAAAGGCTCCGATGATAAGCGCCGGCGTAATTACCGCAAACATCATCTGGAAAAACATAAAAACCTGATTCGGTATGGTTGATGAATAATCATTGCAAGACGAAAAGCCTACTCCATTTAACCCAAACCAGCCAAAGCCTCCCCAGAAACCTTTTGCTGGAGCGAAAGAAAGGCTATAGCCCACAAGCATCCATTGCAGGCTGATAAGACAAAGCGTTACCATACACTGCATAAGTACGCTTAAAATATTTTTCCTTCTGACCATTCCGCCATAAAAGAACGCCAGACCCGGGGTCATCAACATTACTAGTACTGCCGAAAATAGCACAAATAAGGTATCAACCATATTTAACATAAACTACCTCCCTTGTTATTGTGAATAAATTGTATTCATTACTGTTGCTAAATTGTGCATTAAAATAAAAAAGCGCCCACTACGGCAAGTCTTTGCCGCAATGGACGCTTGTCTTTGCGTCTTAATTAACCTGACACTATCTTTGTGTCCTAATCATTTACACAATTGATTAGTCAATTGATTATACAATAATTAGCACAATACGCAAGAAAAAATTTCTGTTTTTAAATTTCAGTTTTTACGGATCTTGGAACAATAACACATTATTTTCAAGCAAGGAAAGGAACGTAGGAAAATAGCGGAAAGCGCATAATCGATACGAAGCGTTTAGAACGGTTTTTTCCTTAGAGAATCCTGAAGTATAAAGCGGTACTAAAAATGCTCCGTGGGGCTAAACTCAACAATGCTTCCCTTTGATTGATGCGTTTTCAAAAAAGCAATAAACTCCTCTACTGAATTAATCACTACATCGTATTTAAATCTGTATTCTTTACTGCAATTCGGCCGAGCTTCGAAAGGCTTTTTATCAAATGGGTCATCTTTGATTTGTGCCATTACCAGAAAATTCATCAACATAGCAAAACAAACTCCCAAAAAGTAGATAGTCTTTCTCATACCAATCTTCCTTTGAAATGAAAAGCGTTGGATGGCAACGCTTTGATACAAAGTTCAAGTTGTGCATTTTCCTATCGCCCTACGAAACGTTGGAATATTCTACTGCCAAATATGCAGCGCTCAAACTACAACCGATTACGCCTATGCAATGAGATCCTGGTTTTTATTTTAAATCTCCTGAAACATCCTTGACCGTGCCTTTTGCTTGTATATTTTTTATCGACTTAACATCTTTTGAGTTCAGATCGAGTTTTTTTAGGTCAATCATGTGTACGCGCCGATCGTTATAAGTATGATAAAAATATCTCGAGTTGGTAAGATCCGAGGCACTGGTCCATTGAGTAGTATCATTCATTGCCTTGCTACCCATCATACCTCTTACCGAACCTTTAGGGATATCAAAATGATTCATGATATGGAAAATCGCTCCTATCCCTTCATCGATGTTGTCCCCTCCATAAGCAGTATTAGCGAGAAATGCCGCGCGCACAAATCTTGACGGTGAAGAAAAATCTCCGGGAAGACCTATAGCTCCTGAGCCCTGGCTAAAGTCGGCAAATTCATTTCCGTTAATTGTAACCGGCAGGCTATTCTCCGGCTTTAAGGCAATAAAGTTTCTTAAATTTTCGGTGTGCCAGCCATAAGTGGGAGAGTTAGTAATAACATTGGCCTTGTTGTCAGAAATAACGAGTTTACCATTCAGATATTCTATAATTATCGCGTCGCCATTTTTGTCAGCGACAAAATATTGCAGCGGTGGAACATAACCCATATCCGGGTCTTTAACCGCACAAACGCGAATTTTCGGCAACTCCCGGCGAACCTGGGCAACGCTTGAAAAGTTACTCAAGATCCAGGAAGCTACATCAAGGCAGGATATTGTGGGAGGGTAATCTTTTGCGGTAATATTTTCGTATCCCGCATATCCGATGTGAAAAAACCCGCCGCAATAAAGTCCGGTCTCGTTTAATCCATCATCAACCAGAGGCATAGTTGTAGACGGACTGAAGCCAACATAAGCATATTTCGATTGCCAAGCCATACCTAGCCTTCCCGAGGGAGTGTGACCGGTATATTTATAATTCCGTGGCACAAAGATCAAAATATGCGCTATATAATCTTCGGCAAACTCCATTGTGCGGCCGATAATATAATTATTGTCCTTGGTTTTGATCATAACGCCTGTACAGGCATAGCTTTCCGCTGAACCAAAAGTTAAAAAAATTATGAGTAACATGATTGCCATAAGCTTTGCATATTTGCTCTTCATTAGATTCCTCCTTTTTTTATATCTATAATATAAGCTTGTAAGAATTTTTTAATTGCTTTTACGGTTTCATCTTTGGCGTACCGTGGACTGGAAGCTACCCAAGCGATAAAATTATATAATTCTTGGACATTGACTTTAAGCCATTTATTATTTTTATGAAGGAAGATAAATAAAGTAGTCATTGCGATACGCTTGTTTTCGTTTTGGAAAGGATGATTCTTAATCATAAGGTAAAACAGTATGCTTGCCTTCGCAAGAAAAGAAGGATATAAAGACTTTCCGGAGAAGCTCTGAAAAGGTATAGCCAGGCAATTCTCAAGAATGTTTGCAAAACGCGTAGAAAAATCAGGGGTTGGCTCATTGGAAGCCAGCATTTCTTTTTCCAGCCGAAATGCCGTATACTCTGCTTCTTTTACGGTAATACTCTTCATCACTCTTTACCTAATAATTTAAGCACCTCGCCATAATCACGGACAGTTTTTCTAACTGCAGTATCAATTTCTTTTTTATCGCTATCGCTTAAGGCTTCGCCGAGAATCGTATCGATATATTTTTTTGGAATAACATAGAGCTTGCCAATTTTTTCTGCCGGCAACTGTCCCTTCTTAACTCTCTTATAAACCGCAATGCGCGTTATCCCCAAAATCTTTGCCAATTCAGGTAATGTAATATAGTCCCTTTTTTTCATAGGTTAATCCCTCTATTTTCCGTTAAATCGTTTATGTAATTGCGCTTTTCGCTATTTTGGTTAATCTAAGTATATGTGGTTAACTACGGTTAATCGTATAAATATAAGTCAACATAGAATAATATGAATGTCAAGGTGGGGTAAAACATTGTGGCATATTGGCTAATTTTCCAGTGGTTGTGGAACTTGGAGTATTTAATTTTACTTCTTTATGTCCACTCCTTGTGGCCAGGTTTCTTGATAGGCCTGCAGGTTTTTATGTTTCAAATCTAAATATTGGGTCTTGGTTATCTCTCCATTTTTATATTCTTCTTCGATTTCTGCATTTTTTTTCTGATAATCCTCATAGCCTGGACCCATAACTAATGTTTTGACACTCGAGCAACCAAATCCCCCTAAACACAATAAGACAATAAAGATTATTTTATATTTCATAAAACGTAGATATTTTACCGCCGGCAAATGCAACGGTCAAGCCGCAACCAAAACTCAACTATTTGGTTAACCAGCATAACCATGGTTAACATCGGTTAATCAAGTAAACGTTGGTTAACATAAATCGGCATTTTTTTCAACGAGAATCACGCAGATAACGTCTTACATCATCGTGGCTGCCGGCAAGAACAAGATAAACATATTCCTTTTCGATCTTCACAATGATTCTTATACGAATATCAACCCTGATTTCATATTTATCGTGATTTATCTTCTTAAAACCTAAGCCAGGCGGCAATATGCCGGAAACTAAAAAATCGTTAAATTGTCCTAGCGTTTCCTTAAGGTTAGTTTTATCGCGGAAGGAAAGTTTTTTAAGCGAGCGCTCAAAAGACGGCAGAATTTTTATAATTTTCATTCCTAAATCTTGGAAATGTAATCTTCGAATTCTTTACCGGATTTCACGGATTTGGCTTTGTCTTTTTCTTTCTTAACGATACGATCGATTTTCTTTAAATCTTTTGCACTGTATTTAGGCGTTATTTCAACCGGAACAAGCTTTAAGTAATTACTTTCAATGTCAATCGCAAAAAGCTCCCCCTTCTTAAGATTCAAACGTTTAACCAGGCTTTGTGGAATAGTAATTTGATTCTTTGTTTTAAGACGCGTTACTGTCATGGTCTTTACCTCCATGAAAAGTATATCATATAGTAGTAAAGTATGTCAAGTTTAACTTTCTAACTTTGCTTATACTAATACTTATACATATATATTCAATTTAGATATCATGATAATTATATCCGTCCCTCCTCTATCGGGTGGGATTTGGTTTAGCGGGACGGGAGTGGCAGATAAGCAGGGCAGTTAAGCATTGCGTCCACTGAATTTGTATTAATTAGAATCGGGGTCTGAATTTGCCGGTGCGAAGAATTGAAATGAGTTAATGATCTCTTTTGCTTGTGGAAGATATTTTTCAATTATTTTATTTCTTTCCAATAAACTATTCGTAAGCTCATCATTAAATTTAACACCATTAACATAGTCATCGGGCCTCTGATAAAGTTCATAACGCATCTGGATGTGAAAAAATCTTTTATCTTTTTCATTTGATGAAAAAACCGGAGATACAAAATAAGAATCCATGATGTAGGTTACAAGCATAGTAGGCATACCGTTATCCTGATTGCCGCCGGTTGCAATTACAGCCTTTTTAAAAGTATTTACAACGTGATAACCGGGCTCTCCGGAAAGCGTTATTGGTTCGATGGCTTCCTGCTTTATTTTATCATTTGTGGGGCGTAACATCGTATCTACTAGCTGACGCAGATTTTCTTTCCCCTCTATGGCATCGTCAGGGAATTCTCCTCTTTGTAGTTCGATAGTTAATTCGGGAAATTCTTTTAGCCTCAAACCCATTGCCATACCCTTTTGCCGTTCTCCATTAGGAATTTTTTCCCAAGTGGCAGGATATTTAAAAGAATATCCCCATTTTTTATTAACGAAACTTTCTGTAAAAGGTGGTGAAGATTTTTCACTAATCTGCGCAACAATGCTTTCTGGCAATGCAGAACTATCTGTTTTTTTACCATCGATGCTTTCGATATCATCAAAATAGTAAGTTATCGGAATGCCATCTATATCTACTTTTACGCTTTTTCTTGTTCTCTCAACTATTTTACCATCAATGGTTTTACCTGATTTGAGAATAATTGTCTCCGCAAAAATCGACGGCATAAATAGGAAAAGTATTAACATGCTTATAATTAACTTTTTATTCATAAAATCACTCTTATTAACTTCTGCGCAACCATCAAAGTGTAGCGCAACATTTTTGAGAAGCGTGAGTAATAGATAAGCATGGCAATTAGTATTGTATCCACGGAATTAATGCTAATTGTATTATCCCTGCCACGCCGATGAACGTTAACATCTTATCGCTTGGCAATGCTGCGGTCAAGACGGAAACAAGATCCCACCCACGAGGTAATGAGACTTGTTTTTTGCGAAGCAAACGCTTAGTCGAATTATCCCCGTAGGGGATTACCCCACACCTTTGTACCTATTCTAAAACAATAAAGCAAAGGTGCGGGGTAATGAATTTAGAGAACTACTATTTTTAAATAATTATGGTAGCTGTGGACTTGCCCCGATAAAATAGACACCTAATCGGTTATTCTTCTCTCGAACTCTTCAGGGCTTACGTACCCTAGGGTTGAGTGAAGTCTTTTACGATTATAAAAGATCTCTATATATTCAAATATCG
>JAJYOP010000011.1 GCA_021796115.1 bacterium | reverse complement strand
CCTGGTCAATTTCTCCATGAACTAAAAAAATCTTTTTTGGACCACAAAGATCCTTTCAGCCACGATAACATTGAATATATAAGTAAGGTTGAGGATTCTAAAAAACTTCACGATATCGATAAGCCAGTAATAATTTTATCCGCCTCTGGAATGTGTGAAAACGGAAGAATACAGCACCACTTAAAAAACAATATTGAAAATCCTAACAACACAATTGTTGTTGTCGGATTTATGGCTAAAGATACTTTGGGTAGGCGTATCGTAGAAAAAAACAAAACGGTCCGTATTTTTGGAAGGCCTTATGATTTAAGGGCGGAAGTTGTTGTAATTAATGCTTTCAGTTCCCATGCGGATTGCGATGGCTTAGTTGAATATGCCAGCAAATGTCGCGGTAATTTAAAACAGATTTTTTTAGTTCATGGAGAAATTGACCAGGCCGAAATATTAAGAGACAATCTTAAGAAAAAATTACGCTTAAAAGTAAGTATACCCAACAAAGGAGAATCGGTTTATTTAAGATAGGGGTTTATGCTGCCTATGTTCTGGTTAACGAAAAAAGTCAATGAAAAGAAGAATAAGACAATGTGCAATATTTCTTTTAGTTATAAGATGGTAATAAAGGAGGCGTAAAAATGAAAAAAATAATTATACTGATTATAATCATCTTTGCTGCCTTATTTATCTTAGCAGCCGTAAGGGATGTGGTAATAAAAGATTTTCTTGCCGCCGGGATAAAAAAAGTAACCGGGGCTGATGTTCGTATCGGAAAATTTTCCTTAAGCTTTTTAACCCAAACCGTAAAGATAAATAATTTTAAAATGTATAATCCCCAAGGTTTTCCAAAGGGTATCCTGGCAGATTTACCTTATATGAAGGTATCACTCGATGTAGCGGCATTATTCAAAAATGAGTTGCATTTGAAAGAGTTAACCATCGATTTAAAGGAATTGCAGCTTATAAGAAATAAAGAAAAGGAACTCAATGTCGATGCATTAAAACCGGCGAAGGAGAAAGAAGCAACTACTGGGAAAAAAGCTGAAAGTATGCGCATAGATGTCTTAAATTTAAACATCGGCAGGATTGTGGAAAAAGATTATAGTGTAGAAGGTGGACCTTCGGTACAGGTGTATGATTTAAATATTAGAAAATCTTATAGAAATATAACCAGCATGGAGCAATTGATTATGCTGATATTATCCGAATCTATGAAATCAGCTGGTATCAGAGGCGCTAAACTTTACGGACTTTCCTTGTTGACCGGCGTCGGCGTTATTCCGATTGTTGCCGCCACTACTTTCTTAGGCAAAGATAGTGCTGAAGGGGAGTTTAATTATTCTTCCAACAGAGTATATGACGAAGTATTAAAAATTTTAACTAAATCAGGTACTATTAAAAAAGCCAATAAAGCTTCTGGATTTATTTCAGCTAATATTGAAGGCGCAGATGTTTCCGCGGATATTAGTGAAATACAAAATAATAAATCAAGAATCAGAATTTCTGCGCGAAAATTCTTTTTTCCGAAACCGGAAATTGCAAACGGTATACTTTATCAGATAGAGGAAAAGTTAAGGTAAGTAGATTTATTAAAAAAGGAGGTTTTATGCACAAAAGATTAGTTAATTTGCTTTTGACAGCAGTCTTGTTATTAAATTTAAGCGGCTGTGTTGCTGTAGTTGCCGGAGCAGCAGGCGGAACAGGCACGGCTCTTTGGCTAGGAGGAAAGGTAAGCGAAGAAGTGAATGCTCCGTTAAAGAAAGTTGTAACATCTGTAACCTCTGCCTTGAAGGATATGCGGCTTGAAGTTACTAAAACCACGGTTAAAGAAGATGTTGCGCAAATCAAAAGTAAATATACCGATGGCAGAATTATCTGGATAGATGTGAAGAAAATCACAGAGAAATCTTCGCAGATAGAAATTCGTGTTGGCATGAAAGGCGATAAAGAGGTTTCGACAAAGATACTCAATAGAATTAAGAATTACTTCTTATAAGATTAATCCCTCGTAGCCCCACCGGGGGGCGTCCTGCGGGACAGAAATCCCCGAGCTTTAGGGCTTTCCTTAAAAGGTGTTAGGAGGGGTCATTCCGGGATAGCCCGTGGGATGAATGTATATTAGGATTTCTGCTCGGGAGGAAGCATCGGACTTAGTCCATGGGCTCCACTCTCAAGGGGGCAAAGTGTGGGGTACAGTTTTGATTGTTTTTTCTCTGAACCCTGCACCTTTAACCCTGAAGTTGGCGTTTTAGTTACAACAAATTAAATATTTTTACATACTTCCTTAAAAAAGAGACTATAATTTTTATCAGGAGAGTAAGCATATGTCTAAGAAGAAAATTCTTGTCGTAGACGATGAAATTGACTTTCTTAAAGTTATAAAATTAAGACTTGAAGTAAACGGTTACGATGTAGTTACAGCTTTTGATGGAGAAGAGGTATTAAAAAAAATAAAAACCGAAAGACCGGATGCACTTTTGCTCGATATACTTATGCCCAAGATTGACGGTTTAGATATTCTTAAAAAAGTGCGCGAGGAAAATAAAAGTCTTCCCATTTTTATAATGACAGCATTTTCCAATGAGGAGCGTTACAATTTCGCAAATAAATTCAACGCTTCCGGTTTTATTTTGAAAACAAGCAATTTACAAAAGGAAGTTGATAACATCAGAGCTATCCTATCAGTTTCTGACGAAAGCAAAAAATGATTTTTCTAAAATATTGGCACCGAGTTTCAGTATTTACCACTTTTTTGTTCTTAGCCTTATTTTTTCCTTTAAAATATTCTTACCCAGACCAGATACAATCAGAACGCCTTACTAAAGAATCGCCAGTGCCAAGTGTAGTTGAGGAGGTTGTGCCTCGCGAAAAAAAATGGTATTTTGGTTCATTCTACGACTTAGGCAATACTGTTCAGGGGCACAGAACCGGCGATTGGCAAGAAATCGATGGCTGGCTTGGATATAAATTTGACAAAATAAATGTGTATACTTCATTTTCGCAACTTAGAAGGTTTCACGAAAAAGACTATACGAATAGTCTCGGAGCATATTTTAATTTAAATAATTATTATATCCATGAAGAAGTTGGAGCTGGTTGGGATGTTGATTTTATATATAAGTTTCAGAATATATTAGAGATAAGTCATAAGCTTTATAAAAATCTTTTCTGGCAAATAGGCTATAACTACCGTAATTATAGCTATAATGATAATTACCTTGGCTATCCCGGCTTGATATATTATTTCGGAGATAATTATATCAGTGCCAATTATGGCGCAACTCATATCGAAAGTCGCGGGACAGGTCAATTCGGAACACTGAAGGGAAGTTTTGCTCTAAATAATCGCCTAAGATGGTCGCTTGGCACCTCAATCGGACAGTGGCTGTATGATATTTACGGCCTTTCGCCGGAAAAAGAGTATGGCTATATTGGTTTTACCATGTTTAATATCCAATTATTCCGCGGACTAAATCTTGGTTTGGGCTATTCCTACTCAATGGAAAACCCAAAATTCATTAAACGTAGCTTCGATTGTTCTTTATCGCTGGAATTTTAAATAATCTATGGGTAATTATTTTACTGATACCATATTCAAAGTTGATATTGCCTTAGCGGTACTAGCAATTCTTCTCATCGCCGCCATTTTTTTTTATGACATATCCAGAATTTATCTCGATAATCACCGCCTAAAAAGACTTCAAAAAATAAAAAAAAATGTTTACCGTATAGTACTTACCGAAAAAGAGTTATCTAAAAACGATATACTTTCTTCAAACTACTGTTCCCTGCCAACATTTCTCGATGTTGCTACTAACCGCGTGAAAGAAGGGGTCTTCTTTAACGAGGCAGAACAGGAGGTTTTTAAAAAACTTTGTATTACCGAAAAAGGGATTAAAAAAGCGTTATCAACTGCGGCTAGATCTCTGAGTAAATGGCGCCGTATCGAAGCCATGCTTTTTTTGGGGTATGCTAAAGTAGATGGAGCTTTTGCAATACTAAAAAATGGTCTTGCTAGTAAAGATGAAGATATTTCTTATTTTGCTGCTGTGGCGCTAGCTCAAATTAGAAATAGCGACTCCGCTAAAGCCTTACTTCAATTTTTAAAAAGAAAACCGGGTTTTCGCTACAAAACAGCATCGCTTCTGGAACAGTTTCCCAAGGAAATTTCCCGTGATGTAATTAAGCTGGCTGATGACAAAGATTATTCAGTGAGATTCTTGGTACCGCAAATCATCGCCGGCTTGGGTGATTCTTCTTGCATCGATAAAATTAAAGGTTTACTTTCCGATGAATATCCAGCGGTTAGAGCATCGGCGTGTAAATGTCTTGGTTACTTAGGGGGTAAATCCAACGTTGACGTCTTAAAAAAATCCCTTAAAGATGAAAATTGGTTTGTAAGAGAACAGGTATTGGAGTCTTTGGACGGAATTCTCGATGTAGCCTGCGTTCCTTTAGTAATAGAACTAATCAAAGATAATTCTTGGATTGTTATTGAACGTCTTAAAAAAATATTGGCAAAGAATATTGAAACATCACTTCCTTATCTTGAAAAATTTTTAAGCGGAAAAGACGAATTGACAAAAAAAATAGCAATGGAAATCATTGAGCTTTCCGGCTGTATCAAAAAACTTTATGAAGATTTATTAGACGGAAAAAAGGAAAGCGGAATGGCCATTTCTGTGCTAAAAACAATGATGGCCATGAATGCAAAAGGGCTTGAGCCGGATTTATACGGATTTAATGCCGAGGCGCAAAAAAAGATCTACGAAATATTACATCAAAACTGAATTGACAAATGCATAAGGCGTTGTTTTCACAAATAACTTACGTGGCCTTCCTGATATTTTTCGCATATTTTTTACTCCTTATTGTTTTTTATTTATTTTTAGCTTTTTTCGGTATTCTTGAGAATAAGAAGCGTGCGTATGAAGAAAAAATCGAAAGTTATCCGCTAATATATTTCTCAAATTTAGCAATACCTGTAAGCATAATACTTCCGGCGCGTAATGAAGAAGAATGGATAAAAGATTCGCTCCTTTCGTTGATTAACTTAAATTATCCATCGTTCGAGATCATTGTCGTCGATGACGGTTCCACCGACGAGACCCCACAAATACTTAACGAAATGTTAAAGCTGCGGCACATAGACAGTATTCATTCAAAGCACTACCCCAGCCTTAAAATAAAAGAAGTCTTAAAAAGCGAGAAATACCCAAACGTAACAGTCTTACGTAAAGAATCCGGAGATAAAAAAGCAGGAGCAGTTAACGCCGGTTTAAATCTTGCTCAATATAGGTTTGTATGCGTACTTGATGCGGATACGGTTTTAGAAAGAGATGCTTTTTTGAAAGTTATGGCTCATGTGCATAGGGATCCGGATCATATAATCGGTATTGCCAGTTCATTTGGCTTAGTTAATGGTTTTTCGATTAAAGACGGTATAATTGTGAAAAGAAACTTTTCTTATGACCCGCTAATCGCCTATCAGAACCTTGAGTATATACGCTCTTTTATCGGCAACCGCATTGCCTGGAGTAGGTTTAATGCCATGCCTAATGTTGCTGGAGGTTTTGGTATATGGCGCAATGATATTTTATATGAACTCGGAGGTTATTCGAGTGATTTTTCTTGCGAAGATGTCGAACTAACTTTTCGAGCGCACGATTATATATCAAATAATAAAGACAAGAACTACAAAATTTTAATGGTACCTTATTATATAGGCTGGACGGAAGGACCATCCACTTTGCCATCGCTTATTCTCCAGCGCGACAGGTGGCAGCGCGTTATGATAGAAGTAGCTGCCAAATATAAATATATGTTTTGTAATCCAAAATATGGCAGTTTCGCATTTCTGGTGTTGCCTTATTTTATTATTTACGAAGTATTTGGGGTTTTTTTTGAGGTGACTAGTATTGTTTTTGTGCTTTTTGGGTGGCTCTCCGGCCTGCTCGATTTGAGAGTATTTTTTTTATATCTGATTTTAATGGGCTTATCTCAATTCGTCATTTCATTGATATGCTTATTCACTTTTATACGCGGCCAAAAAGTTTTTAGTCTGCGTTATCTTTTATACCTCATTCTTCTAGATTCAATTGAATTCTTCAGCTACAGGATTATTATTTCCATAGCTAAATTACGCGGGACTTATCATTATGCCCGCCATGTTAAAATCTATGATCAATACGTTAGAAAAAAACGTAAACCGACATAAAAAACTAGAGGAATTATGGAAAACCCGATTGTATTAGTTGTCGATGATGAACCGGATGTTTTGAAAGTTATTTCTATGCGGCTAAAATCTGCCGGTTTCAATGTCGAATCTGTTTCCAGTGGCAAAGCGGCGCTCGAAGCAATTTCCAGAAACATTCCCCATGTTGTTGTCCTCGACATTTATATGCCTGAAATGACTGGTTATGAAGTCCTACAAAAGCTCCGACAGAACAGTCAAACTGTATCTTTGCCTGTTATTATGCTTTCGGCCGGATTCTCCCAGGAAGAAAAGATAAAAGCATTCGATTTAGGAGCAGATGATTATATTGTTAAGCCATATGAGGAAGAGGAATTTATAAGAAGGATAAACGCCTTAGCAAAAAGATCTACCTGCCAAATCTGTAAGCCCGCTCTCAAGAATATATTAATTACAGGAGGTGCCGGTTTTATCGGTTCGCATCTTTCCAAAAGCTTGATTGCTAAGGGTTATAATGTTTTTGTGCTTGATGATTTTTCAACTGGCAGAAAGGAGAATGTCGAATCACTGGAAGGCAACAAAAACTTTCAATTAATCAGAGGCTCGGTTACCGATGAAGCTATTTTGAGTAAATACATAGAACAATGCGATTTGATCTATCACCTTGCCGCAACCGTAGGGGTGAAAAATGTTGTGGATAATCCTTTAGATACGGTAATTTATGATACGTTTGGTACAGGACTGGTATTAAAATATGCTTCAGCTAAAGGAATGAAGGTTGTACTTACGTCAACATCGGAAGTGTACGGCAAATCTACGGTCGTCCCATTTTCGGAAGATAATGACCTGATAATGGGTCCGCCGAATATTAACCGCTGGAGTTATGCCTGCTCAAAACTTCTTGATGAATTCTTGGCGATAGATTATCACAAACAACGGGGTTTACCGGTTGTCGTAGTGCGACTATTTAATGTTGTCGGCCCTGGACAGGTGGGTATGTATGGTATGGTAATGCCACGATTTTTTAAAAGTGCTTTTAAGGGCACACCTATTACTATTTATGGAGACGGAGAACAGGTTCGCTGTTTTACCTATATTGATGATGTTGTTGAGATATTGATGGAGTTTGCGACTTCGGAAAAAGCGAATGGTGAAATTGTTAATCTTGGCAGCAATAACGAGATCAGCATAAAAAATCTGGCTTTGAAAATAAAAGAAATAACCAAAAGTTCTTCAAAGATAGTTTTTGAACCATACAGCAGCTATTATGGCAGCCAGTTTCAGGATATTCGTAAACGCGTGCCGGATATCAGCAAACTAAAAAGAATAATCGGCAAGTCGCCTAAGCTTGGCATGGATGATATTTTGGTTAAAATGCATGAATATTTCTTGTCGCATCCGGATGAGTTGGATAATATTTAAGGTGCTAAAATGAAAAAAAATATACTGCCTATAGCACCGTTAATGATTGAGCACAGGCTTATTGAACGGGTCATAAGTTTAATGCAGAAAGAATTTGACGCCGCAAAAAAGAAGCAAAGCATCAGCAGTGATTTTATCGGCTTTGCGGCTGATTTTATGAAAGAATATGCCGATAAGTGCCACCACGGAAAAGAGGAAGATATCCTTTTCTGCGAATTAGCTAAAAAAGAACTTTTACCAGAGCATAAAAAAATTATGGATGAACTAATAAAAGAGCATGCGATAAGCAGGGAAAATGTAAAGAAAATGTCTCTTGCCCAAAAATCATATGTTAATGGCAATAAAAGTTTGTTGAACGAAATTCTTAATCCGATGGCCGTACTTTTAGAACTTTATCCGAAACATATCAAAAAAGAAGACCAGCATTTTTTCCTGCCTTGCATGAGATATTTTTCCAGTACCGAAAAAGATGAAATGCTAAATAAATTTTTTGAGTTCGATAGGAATCTTATCCACGAAAAATATAGAAAAATAGTGGAGGTACAGGAAGACAAAAATATTTAAAACCATGAACCAACCCCAAAAGCAAAAGATTAAACAGGTATTTTTTTTGAGTAAAGCAGTAGGTTACGAAAAAGGCGCGATTGTGAGTAGAGAACTTATTAAAAAAGAAACAGGGACTGTCACGCTTTTTTCTTTTGACAAAGGCCAAAGCTTAAGCGAGCATACCGCTCCTTTTGATGCTTTGGTTTATGTAATCGATGGCCAAGCAAAAATATTTATCGGTAAAACGCCACACATAGTCCAAAGTGGAAAAATGATTATCCTGCCGGCGCATAAGCCGCATTCGCTTTCTGCAGAAAGACGTTTTAAGATGCTTTTAGTGCTTATAAAAAAATAGCATTGCCTATGTCAAAAAACATCTTGGTAATTTCAGGAAGCCCAAAAAAAGACGGCAATACCTCTTTGCTTATTGAATGGTTTAAACAGGGTGCGGTCGTAAATGGCGCGCGCATAGAAATTATTTCTGCAGCATCTTTAAAATGTAAAGTCAACGGTTGCACTTCCTGCCGGATGTGCCAGAAAAATAAGGAATATGAATGCGTTATCAAAGATGACGTAACCAAAGTTCTTAAGAAAATGCTCGAGGTAGATGTTATCGTGATGGCTACGCCGCTTTATTTTTTCGGGCCAAGCGCCCAGCTCAAAATTGTTTTTGACCGGATGTTTTCGCTCTATAAATGGGATAATGATGCCGGCTCAATGCAGACGCCATTAAAAGGAAAGACTTTCATCGTTATAGCAAGTGCTTTTGAAGATGTTGGACTAGATGCACTAGAGAAGCCCTTTGTTTTAACTGCTGAATATACCGGAATGAAATTTGAATCGCTGCTAATACCTAATGCCGGTGTTTCCGGTGCAATTAAGGCCAATAACAAAGCTCACCAAAAAGCAATTGCCTTCGGTAAAAAAGTAGGATAATTAATTTTAAATTGTATTGACAAAATATCTTATCCGAGTATATAATCGTTTCGTTCTTTAAAGTTCGGTTGTATGGGCCAAGGGAAATCCGTAGCTATTAAGCCATGGTTTGGTTCGAAAACCAAAGCCATAAGAGTCGGATGCGGTCCCGCCGCTGTAATCGGGGACGAAAATCACACAAAGCCACTGTCACATAAATGACGGGAAGGCGTGATGAATAGGATGAGCCGAGAGCCAGAAGACCTGCCTGTACAAAATTCCTCGCGGAAGGGTTAAGTTTGAATTAGGGTGCAGCCCTTGGTATTTACTTTTTTCAGTAAGTAAGTGCCAAGGGTTTTTTGTTTATGGATATGAAGAAACTATTTTTAATCGCTATTCTTATTTTCGGCCTCAATCAATGTGTTTTATCTGCCGAAAATTTGCGAATTATTTCACTCGCACCATCAACGACCGAGATATTGTTTGCTTTAGGGTTAGATAAGGAAATAGTAGGAGTGAGTGAGTTCTGTAATTATCCCCCCCAAGCGCTTACCAAAGAAAAAGTCGGGACATTCAGTCAGCCAAACATCGAAAAAATATTGTCCTTAAAGCCTGACATTATATTCTGCACCGGATTAGAACAGGCATCTTTGGCGGAAAATTTAAAAAAATTAAAACTTAAGGTAATTATCAGCGATCCATCAAATATTAATTCTTTATTGGCCTCGATTACCGAAATAGGGAAGCTTACCAAGAGAGAAAAACAAGCCGCAGCGCTCGTCAGTGATATGAAAAAAAGTATCGAAGAAATAAAAGTGCTCGTTTCCAGGATACCAAAAGAGAAGCGGCAAAAAGTTTTTATCGAAATCTGGCCCAACCCTTTAACCACTGCCGGCCCAAGGTCATTTATCGGCGAGCTTCTTGAAATTGCCGGCGCAAATAATATCGCTTATGATCTAAAATCCGCATACGGTGTTTTTAGCCCTGAGTTGGTAATAAAACGCGACCCCGATTGCATTATTTTGGCTTATATGAACGAAGCTAATTCTGTTAATAATCTGAAGACCCGTGCAGGTTGGAGTGAAATTTCTGCAGTAAAAAATAACCGCCTCTATAGCGATATTAATCCGGATATTTTGCTTCGTCCTGGGCCACGGATAACCGAGGGGTTAAAAGAAATTTACAAAAAACTTTATGAGTAGTTTGCCAAAGGCAAAGATATTATTTTTAAGTGTAGTTTTGATTTTTGTTGCAATCATTGCTGTTATTAAAGGGCCGGTTAATTTGCATCTATCGGAGTTATTTTCCGCAGAAAACCAACAAATTTTACACTTGCGTCTTGCCCGGGTAATTTTAGCGATAATTTCTGCATGCGGTTTAGCCGTATCCGGAATAATTCTTCAAGCCATCCTAAGAAATCCGCTTGCCGAGCCCTATCTTTTAGGGACTTCAAGTGGCGCTGGCCTTGCTGCAGTAGGTGCTGTTGTTCTTGGTGTTTCAACTCTTTACATTCCTGTGTCGGCATTTTTTGGCGCAGTTTTAAGTACTTTTATCGTGTATAGCTTAAGTAGAAAATCCGGTAGGCTTGGTATCGAATCTTTAATTCTTTCTGGTGTGATTGTTTCTATAGCCTTTTCGGCAATAATCGTCTTTTTGCTTTCTACTTCCAACAAAGAGGCAATGCACGGAATAACCTGGTGGCTCTGGGGAAGCCTTGAGGTGTTTGACTATAAGCTTCTTTTTGTGATGAGTGCAATTGTGATTTTAGGAATGTTTACGGCAAGTCTATTCTCGAGAGAATTAAATGCCATAAGTTTAGGCGAAGAAGAGGCTTTACATTTAGGTATAAATGTAGAATGGTTTAAAAAAATACTTCTTTTTTTAGTTGCCTTAATTACTGCGGCAATCATTTCTGTTTGCGGAATAATTGGTTTCGTTGGTTTAATCATTCCGCATATGGGGCGTTTAATCGTCGGGCCGAATCATAAAATTCTCATCCCGGTTTCTTGTCTGGTGGCTGCAGTTTTTATGGTTTCCTGCGATATCATCTCGCGAACTTTATTTTTGCCGTCGGAAGTCCCTATCGGTGTAGTGACAGCAATCATTGGTACGCCGGTATTTATTATTTTGTTAAGGAAAAGCGAGGCGGATTAATGGGTATTATTTTAGAAACACAAAATATTTATGGTGGTTATACCAAAGAGCCGGTAATCAAAGGTGTTTCGCTTAAAATCGCAGAAGGAGATTTTCTGGGAATTCTTGGTCCTAATGGCGGAGGAAAATCCACCTTGTTACGGCTAATGAGCCGGGCGCTTATGCCTTCTAAAGGAAACACGGAACTTTTAGGAAAAGATATTTTTAAGATGAACGCAAAAGCCGTGGCAAAAAAAATCGCTTTCATTCCGCAGATAACTCTGATTAATTTTTCTTTCACCGTTTATGAGATAGTGCTCATGGGTAGAATCCCTCATCTTTCAAGAACAGCTCCGGAAACGAAAAAAGATTTTTCCATTGTCGAAGAAGCCTTACGGCTTACGGATACCTTACACTTAAAAAATAGAAAGATTGATACGCTTAGTGCCGGGGAGTGCCAGCGCGTGATTATGGCAAAGGCGTTTGCCCAGGAACCAGCGCTTTTATTTCTTGATGAACCGACTTCGCATCTTGATATTGGGCACCAGATTCAAATGCTTGATTTACTTGTGGATTTAAATTGCAAAAATAATCTTACGGTTGTTGTAGTTTTGCACGATTTAAATCTGGCCAGCGAATATTGCAAAAAAATAATCCTGGTTTCCAGCGGAGAAATTTTTAAGGAAGGTAGTCCAGAGGAAGTGCTAACTTATCAAAATATCGAAAGTTTATACAAGACGGTTGTTGTGGTCAATAAAAACCCTGTAACCGATAAGCCGCATGTACTTCTAATATCAAGAGGTAAACAATGCCGAAAAAATTAATTCTTATTCGGCACGGCCAAACCAATGATAATTTAGAACAAAGATATAGCGGATTTGCTGATACTTGCCTAAATGAGTATGGGCTGCGGCAGGCTAAGCTTCTTGGTAGGAAATTAAAATCATTAGGTATCGAAAAAGCTTTTTCAAGCAACTTAAAGCGGGCGCTTGATTTTGCCAGGATTTCTTTTGGAAGTACCGATGTAGAGGCAGTGCCGGATTTAAAAGAGATGAATTTCGGAATCTTCGAAGGGATGAATTACTCGGAAATCATGAAAAAATATCCGGATATCTATAACCGCTGGCTTAATAATTGTTTTGAAACTAAAGCTCCCAATGGCGAAAGTTTTAATGATTTAAAGAAAAGGGTTTTGCGCGCATTTCGTAAGATAGTCCATGCAAAAAAGCATAATGTTTGTATGATAGTGACGCATTCCGGTCCGATACGGGTAATTCTTGGCGAGGTTTTAAAAATAGAAAATATTTGGGATTTGACTCCCAAATCGGGAGGAGTAACTATTCTTGAATTTAGCAAAGGTGCGGGGAAGGTTTTGTTATTGAATGACGACTCATATTTAAACAATGAATGAAATAATTTTTATTTTAGGTGGTGCGCGCAGTGGTAAAAGCGCTTTCGCAATTACGCTGGCAAAAAAATCGAACAAAAAGAAAATCGCCTTCATTGCTACCGCAGAAGCGCTGGATAAAGAAATGAAGGAGAGGATTGCGCTGCATAAAAAGCACCGGCCGCAGAACTTTCAAGCTTTTGAAGCGCCTTGCGATATCGAGGCAGTACTTAAAAAGATAATGGGCAAATTCGATATAATTATCATCGATTGCCTGACGCTTTTTGTTTCGAATTTGCTTTTAAAGAAATACAAAGAGCCAGAAATCTGTAAAAAAATGGAAAGCATTTTGGGTTTACTCAAAAAAACCAAAGCAAAATCGATAATCATTTCCAATGAAGTAGGATTAGGCATTGTTCCTCACACAAAGCTTGGCAGGGATTTCCGTGATATCGCAGGAAAAGTAAACCAATTAGTAGCACAAAGGGCAGATAATGTATTTTTTATGATTTCCGGACTGCCCTGGAGGATAAAATGAAAAAAATCGAAAAAATTATTGCTGAAATTAAAGGTCTAGATTACAAACTGATGGAAAAAGCCCAAGAACGACTTGATAATCTTACCAAGCCCCAAGGAAGTTTAGGTAAACTTGAGGATTTAGCAAAAAATATTGTGGGTATAACCGGAAAAGAAAATCCTGCAATAACGAACAAAGTTATTTTTACTTTTGCTGCTGACCATGGCGTTACCGAAGAGGGGGTAAGTGCATTTCCGAAGGAGGTGACGGCGCAAATGGTTTATAATTTTTTAAACGATGGCGCAGGGATAAATGTTTTAGCTAAGCATGTCGGCGCGCGCGTCGTTGTCGCTGATTTAGGCGTTGCCAGCGACTTAAAACCACATAAAAGCTTAGTTAATAAAAAAATAAATTACGGAACAAAGAATTTCGCCAAAGGTCCGGCAATGACAAAAGCTGAAGCCATTAAATCTATTGAAGCAGGGATAGATATTTTTGAAAAGGAATACGCAAAAGGCATAGATATTATCGGAATCGGCGAAATGGGTATAGGAAATACTACTTCATCGGCAGCGATCGCAGCAGTTTTTACCAAGAAACCAGTAAGCAAGCTTACTGGAAGAGGCACTGGGGTGACTGATTTGAGCCTAGAAAAGAAAATCAAAATCATCGAGAAGTCATTAAAAATTAATCAACCGGATGCCTCCAGCGCCATCGATGTTTTATCGAAAGTTGGCGGTTTTGAAATTGGTGGGCTTTGCGGAATAATCATTGCTGCCGCCGCAAGAAGGGTTCCGGTAGTTATCGATGGCTTTATCAGTACCACAGCAGCATTGGTTGCTTATGAACTTACTCCAAAAGTAAAAGATTACATGATTGCTAGTCATGTTTCTGTAGAAAAAGGGCACAAGATTATTCTTGAACATATCGGTCTTATCCCCATTTTAGATTTGAATTTAAGATTGGGCGAAGGGACCGGTGCTGCCCTGGGGATAAATCTCTGCGAAGCTTCGATAAAAATATTGACCCAAATGGCGACTTTTAAAAGCGCCAAGGTGGCGGAGAAAACTAATAAATAACCAAGTTCCAAGATACAATAACCAAACAATGACCAAATTCCAAATCCCAAATTCCAAATAAATTCCAATGACCAAAATCCAATTTCCTAAACAAAACCCGTTTTAGTCATTTGAACATTGGAATTTGGAACTTATTTGGAATTTGTTTGTATCTTGTATTTTGGTTATTGGTTATTAAATTAAGGTGTAGTATGACTAGTTTTTTATTGGCTTTACAATTCCTAACCATTATTCCGGTTAAAATTAAGAACTTTACGGAAGCCAGTTTTGCCCGGGCAATGATATTTTTTCCGGTCATCGGGCTTTTACTGGCTTTATTTTTAATTTTTATAAATTATTTGCTTTCATCTTTGGGATTCGGCGGAATTACCCTTAACGCTATTCTGGTTGTTGCTTTGATTATTTTAACCGGAGGAATGCATCTAGATGGACTTTCCGATACCTTTGATGCCATATCAAGCGCTAAATCCAAAGAAGAAATGCTTGAGATAATGCGCGACCCCCATTGTGGTGTAATGGGAGTCTTAAGTATTGTTTGCGTCATTTTACTAAAGATTTCTTTTCTTTCTTCGCTTCCATCGCTTCATAAAATTGGCGCACTTATTTTAATGTGTGTATTGAGCCGTTGGGCTTTGGTATTTTTAATTTTCTTATTTCCTTATGCCCGCGACAATGGCAAGGGTAAAATTTTCAGCCAGGGGATTAATCGAAGAATATTTATGATGGCATCGCTTTTTTCTTTGTTTTGCGCAGTTATGCTTTTTAAGCTGATTGGCTTTCTAATTATTATTTTTACGGCACTAGCCGCCTATTTGTTCGCAAAGTTGGTTGCGAGAAAAATTGGTGGCATTACCGGAGATACTCTTGGTGCAGCGAATGAGCTAATGGAAGTTTTAATTCTCTTTGCTCTGTGTATCTTCGAAAGGACGGAATTATTATGGATAATGTAGCAATTTCTTCTTGGAGCGGTGGCAAAGACAGTTGTCTGGCTGTATTTCGGGCATTGAAAGATGGAATACGGATAAAATACTTGTTAAATTTTATGTCCCGCGAACATAAACGTTGTTGTTTCCATGGTATCGAGTCAAGTCTTATAAGTTTGCAAGCAGAATCTATCGGCATACCGCTGGTGCAAAAAGGCGTTACCCCAGATATGAAAAAGTATGAAGAAGAATTCAAGGAAGCAGTGAATGAGCTGAAAAAAGAAGGTATAAATAAAATGGTTTTTGGCGATATATATTTGTTGGATCAATTTAGTTGGGTTGAACGCGTCTGTCATGATTTAACGATTACGCCAATTGAGCCGCTTTGGAATAATTCACCGTCTAGCCTGGTTAGAGAATTTATTAATTCCGGTTTTAAATCAATCATCGTCAGCGCAAAAGATGATATTGGCGGCAAAGATTTTGTGGGAAGAATTATCGATGAGGATCTCGTGCAGGAACTGGAAAGTAGAAAAATTTGTCCTTGTGGAGAAAACGGAGAATTCCATAGTTTCGTAGTCGATGGGCCGATATTTAAAAATAGAATAGAAATATTGGAAAGTGAACCAATTTTTAAAGAAGGTTTTTGGAAGCATTGGTTCCTTGATATTAAAAAATACAGGGTTATTGAGAAAATCCGGACAGGCGAAGGAAGTCCTGGTGGGATTCCAGGCACTGTTCCGCAACGGTAATGTTTTAGCGTATAGCACATAGCGTTTAGCGTATAGGAAAAACTATCCGCTAAGCGCTATGCGCTAAAACGAGTCCGGTCGATCGCCTGCTTTTGGAAAGTACTCTCGAGAAAGGAGGAAAAATGAAAAAGATAACAAGTCTTTCCTGGATTGTGCTTCTGCTATCTTTGAATTTCTGCTACGCTAAAGAATCCGTTGATTTAGGTCAGTTGGTTGTGACGCCTTCAAGAATTGAAGAGGGAATCGAAGGAACTGACAGAAAGGTTGAGGTTATAACTTCCGATGATATTCAAAGCTCCGGTGCAAAAGACGTTTCAGGGGTGCTCTCTGGGCTGCCGTCAACCAATATTAATAGTTACGGTGGTTTAGGTTCTTTGGAAAATATCCGTATGCGTGGAGCAACAGCTGCCCAGGTTTTAGTATTAATGGACGGCATGCCTTTAAACAGCCCGCGTGACGGTGAAGTCGATTTAAGTACTATACCCTTGGACAATATTGAACGAATCGAAGTAGTTCCGGGAGCTGCTTCGAGTCTTTATGGCTCGCAGGCAATGGGTGGTACCATAAATATAATTACCAAAGAGCCACCAAAAGAAGGGCAAAAGACCGAAGCTTCAAGTAGCTTCGGCAGTTTTAAAACCTTTATCGAAACGCTCTCTCAAGGTGCGAGAATCGGTAACTTTGGGTATCTAGTGAGCGGCGGGTATAAATCAAGCAAAGGGTTTCGCGCTAACTCCGCTTTCAATTCCAAAGATTTTAACAGCAAATTCGAATATAAATTAAACGACAATAATATTATCGGCACCAATTTCGGTTTTTATACAAGCAGAGCCGGCGCCCCTGGGCCGATAACTTCTCCAGACCTCGATGATATACAGGTCGAAAGGAAAGACTATATAAATTTAAACTGGGGTTGGAAGCTTGACGAAAAGACAGGGTTTAACGCCAAGATTTATAATAATTACGATCGCCTTGAATTTATGTCTAATTCCGCAGATTCCATGTTTGAAACCGCATTTAGTAAATCCATTCATACCACAAAAGTAGAAGGTTATGATTTGTGCTTCAATAAAGAATTGTCCGACTTTTATGAGTTTATTTCCGGTTATAATTACGTACGAAACTCTAACGATAGCACTTCGAGTGCAAAACATAAATATGATGTTAACGCCGGTTATCTTGAAAACCGGTTTAATTTCAACGATAAAGCCAGATTATCGCTGTCGGCAAGAGTAGACGATTATTCTAATTTTGGTGCAGAATTTAATCCCAGCGTAAACTTTGTTTATAAATTTTGGCAGGATTTTAAAATGCATGCTCAAGTCGCACGGTCGTTTCGCGCGCCTACTTTTAATGATTTATATTGGCCGGATGAGGGTTGGGACAAGGGCAACCCTAACTTAAAACCGGAAAAAGGCATTAACTATGAGCTTGGTTTTGATAATAAAATAAACAAATATTTTACGACAGGAATTTCTTACTACCGCAATGATTTTTCCAATCTTATAAATTGGGAGCCCGACGTAAACAATGTTTGGCAGCCGCAAAATATCGGGAAAGCTACGATAAATGGTATTGAGTCGATAAATAAATTTAACCTCTCTGATAATTTTGAAATAGGTACAAATTATACCTTTCTCAGTGCACGCAATAGGGAAACAAATAAATATTTGATTTACCAACCGGAAAATAAAGCCGATTTTTCTCTAAAATATAAAAAGTTTTATGGTTTCGATTTTGAATTAATCGGTCAATGGACCGGCATGCGTTTTAACGATGCTACTAATGATACGAAAGTAAAGCCATATTTTCTACTGAATTTCAACGTTACTAAACGCTTCAATAAAAATTACAGCGTTTTCTTTTCCTTGGATAACTTGCTCAATAAAGAATATCAAATCGTCAAAGATTATCCCACGCCAGGACTTTCGGTAAATGGAGGAATGAAATTGGAATTTTAACACGATTGATAGACAGTAGAAATACGGTTGGAATACATAAAAATATATTGTTTATCCAACCTAACTGTATTTCTATTTCTTATCCGCACATTTTACTCGCGAAATCTAAAATTTATAGTATAATTATTTCTTATGAATTTAATTACGGCAATTATTTTTGGCATCGTTGAGGGCATCACGGAATTTCTTCCGATATCTTCTACCGGGCATTTAATACTTACGGCCCAGCTCTTAAAAACTCCGGCCAGTGAATTTTTGAAAAGTTTTGAAATTGTCATACAACTTGGAGCAATACTTTCGGTCGTAGTTTTGTATTGGAAATCATTTTTCGTAAAATTTACCGTCTTGAAAAAAATCATTGCCGCCTTTATCCCCACAGGTATCATCGGGCTCTGCCTTTACCAGGTGATAAAAAAGTTTTTACTGGGGAATAGTTCAGTAGTTATCTGGTCTTTATTCATCGGCGGTATTGTTATTGTAATTTTTGAGCTTCTCTACAAGCCGAAAGGGACAGAAACAGAGGAGATAGAGGCGATTTCTTATCCCAAAGCAATTTTAATCGGTTGTTTTCAATCACTTGCGGTAATCCCAGGTGTTTCGCGGTCCGCTGCAACAATTATTGGTGGTTTAGGTTTAGGTTTAAAACGAAAAACCATTGTTGAGTTTTCTTTTCTTTTAGCTGTGCCAACAATGCTTGCAGCAACAGTCCTTGATTTAGCAAAAAGCGCAGCTACATTCAATACTGGACAATTTATTTATCTAGCGGTCGGATTTATCGTTTCCTTTATTATCGCTCTCTTAGCAATCAAATTCCTGCTATATTTCATAAAAAACCATAACTTTATTCCTTTCGCCATTTACCGCATTATTATTGCCCTGCTTTTTTTGCTAAGTTTCAGTGGCCGATAACCAACCAAGCCAATTTTGTAGAAAATTGTCAAGAGAAAGCAGAAAATTACAATAGGAAAAATATTGTTATCTAATACTTTATTTATACGGCAAGTTACTATGGGTATTTATAAGTTTAGAGGATTAATGTTTAAACTTAAATAATATGGATAAGCCTGTTCTGTTATATGATGAGGATTGTGGATTCTGTCAACATTGGGTGAGAAAATGGCACATAATTACTGGAGAGAAGATTATCTATAAACCATACCAAGAAGCGCTTGATGATTTTCCGCAGTTTACCAAAAAACAATGCGAAAATGCAGTACAACTAATTATGCCTGATGGTGCGCATTTTTCCGCAGCGCACGCCGTATTCAAATTATTTTCGCTTTCTGGTAAACACGGTTTTTTATTAAAATTTTACAAAAAAATGTTTTTATTCAGACTTTTTTCCGAATTATTTTACAGATTTGTCGCCAGTAAACGTTCGTGGTTGTCGAGAATATACAGTACCACTTCCTGTAAGATTAAAGTATAAAACTCTTTTTAAAAGCCTTACCAATTCAACCCTTTCTGCTATAATAATTTAAACAGTTCTGGTTGCGTAAATCGGTTGCGTTATGCGTATGATGTTTTGACGAAAAACGAGACGAGTCACGCAGCCGCAACCGATAGACGATTTAGGAGGAGGTAAAAAATGTTATTCATTCTTTCCAGCCTATTTTTTTCTTTCTGGAGCGTAATTTGTGTCGCGACCGGAATAGTCGCAGCATATAAAAATAAAAACGTTATTCTCTGGGTCTTATTAAGTCTTGCGATTGGGCCATTGGCACTCCTTTTAGTTGTTCTCCTGCCAAAAGAGATAAAAGAAAATATTCCCGCCCAAGAAGCATTTCCGTTATTTAGAAAAGAACTTGAGGCCATTAGAACCCAACTTAACTTATTAGGTGAACGTTTACGTGTTTTAGAATTAAAGATTAATGAATCAGGTGCAAAAGAAGAATCACCTCTTACTGCTTCAAAAAAAGAATCGCCTATTGAAACGCCGCTCAAAAGCGTAAAAAAGGAAGCTCTTAAAAACAAAGACGATGTTGAGGCGAATATCGGCAAATACTGGCTTAATAAAATCGGCATTATTTTATTTTCTCTCGGTATCGCTTTTCTGATTACTTATACATTCAGGTATTTTGGGGCAGTAATGCGGATTTTGTCTGGTTATGTTGTCGGTGGGGGATTGTTTTTTTTCGGAACCAAACTGGAAAAGAAAGAGAAGTTTACGAATTACGGCAGGATTATTTTAGGCGGAGCCTGGGCAATTATTTACTTTACGACTTATGCCATGTACCATTTTCAAACTTCAAAAATCATCGACAATCATTTCATAGATTTAATGCTTTTAGTCATTGTTTCTGTGGGGATGCTTATCCACTCGCTTAAGTACCGTCACGAAGCGCTCTCTGCTATAGCACTATTTGTGGGTTATTTTACTGCTACATTAGGGAACATAAGCTATTTTACTTTTATAAGCTGTGCGTTTCTGGCAATTATTGCTCTGGTCTTGGTTTATAAAATGCAATGGACTAAATTTATTATTGCCGGAATAGTTCTTACCTATTTGACGCATTTCTTCTGGATAACCAAACATATTTATTTTTCACATGCGCCAGGAAAAACAATATTTGGCTACATTGGTTTTCCAGAATGGTATTTTCTGGTAAGCTCCGCATTCCTAACTACTTACTGGTTACTTTTTAGTTGCGGAATCCATCTGATAAAAAATAAACCGGAATCGGAACACAATAAACTATCCGTTGCCAATTTTTTTAATGCCTTTTTGTTTTTCTTCATGGTTTATCCGCGTTTTTCAAGCTTCTATCCGGATTACAAGTTTTTGTTTGTCTTTAGTTTCGGAGCATTATATCTCGCACTTTCCTATCTTACGGAAAGGACAAAGCAAAATAAATTATTTATCAGCGATATCATTACCGCGCTTTCTTTTCTAACGCTTTCGGTGCCGCTTAAATTAATACCTTTCTATACCAGCCTGTTTTGGCTATTCGAGATCCCATTTTTAGTGGCATTAGGGTTGATTTTTGAATGCCGTCCGGTACGTTATTTTTCGCTAGGCCTTACTTTATCTTTATTTTTTAAATTGGTTTTTATAGATTTCTTCAGGGCCGGACACATTTATGTTTTTAATTTTGCTTGGGAATGGGCGGATATACTTTCATTTGCGGCATTTCTTTCGATGTCTGCCTGTTTTTACCTTCTAAAATTCTTTAAAGAAGGAAAAGCAATTACTGCTCAAGAGAGCGGGTCTCGCCATATATTTTCCGGGCTCTCAATCCTTTATTTAACTGTCTTTCTTTGGAGAGTGGTTAATTTAGAATGGGTGACGTTAGCGCTAACTATGGAAACTTTAGTTATTTTTTATTTAGGCTTATTGCTTTGGGATAAATACCTGCGTGCCTACGCATCTATTCTTCTTGCGATTTTATTTTTCAGGTTCTGTTTTATCTATCAATATGATTTTCCCGGCAAAACGATGAATTGGATGGTCAGTATTTTAGAGCTAATTGCGGTATATGCGATATATTTTCTTTACCGGGAGAGGGCAGAGAATGAATCGAAGAGCGACGGGATAAAGGCTATTTCCGTAGTTGTCTTCTGGGTGGCCACGCTAATCGGCGTGATTACTATTTATAGGTATGTCGAGCACTCCTGGATTTCGCTTGGCTTAGGTATTGCTGGCGTAATAATGTTTGCTGCAGGATTTTTAATCCAAGATAAAATTTTCCGATGGGCCGGGCTTGGAATTTTTGCCCTTACTGTAATAAGAGTAATTTTCATTGATTTGTCGATGCTTTCGGTAATTTACAAGATTATAACTTTTATCATTGTCGGTATTTTATTCCTCGGTATTTCTTACCTATATACAAGGGATATCGACAGGTTGAAAAAATAACTTACACCGCAAAATCGCAAAAGGGCCGTAAATCGCAAAAAATTCTTTGCGTTTACGATTTTGCGGTGTTAAAAGTATAATTTGATTGACAAACAGCATTTTTGTGATAAAAATATTTTTTTCTGTAACTTTCGTAACTTCCTGTAATTTGTCTGCCTATCGGCAGGCATCCGTAACCTTCGTAACCTATAAGGAGAATTGAATGTCTGTATTGCAACTGATTAAATCCGGCGGTTTTACAATGCTTGTGCTTTTGGCTTGTTCGGTTATTTCTATTGCAATTATTGTGCAAAGATGCTTGTATTATCATAGCCGGTCGAGGATCAAGCGAAAAGATTTTATGGATATGATAAAAAAAGAATTCGAAAAAGGCGGGGCAAAACAGGCTTTGGAAATTTGCAAGCTTCATGACACGCCATTTTCAAGCGTAGTTCATGCAGGTTTGACCTTTGCCGGCCACAACGAAAAAGAAATATCCAATAATATGGAACGCGAAATTGTCGTCGAAACAACCACTTTAGAAAATTTTACGGCGATTGTCGGAACTATTGGAAGTATAGCGGTTTATATCGGGCTTTTTGGGACAGTTCTCGGGATAATCAGAGTTTTCCATGATGTCTCCACGACAAGCGCCGGTGGAATAAATGTTGTTATTAGAGGTATATCAGAAGCATTAGCCTGCACGGCAGCAGGTTTGTGCGTCGCTGTTCCGGCAGTTGTGGCTTATAACTTTTTTATTAAAAGAATAGATGCTTTCATAAAAGATATGGAACTGTGCGCTTCCGAGACTATGGATTTATTGACCTTGAGGCGTAAATGAATTTAAGGAGCCGGAAACAGAGTCTAATTGCGGAAATCAACATAACACCTTTTACCGACGTTATCCTTGTTCTTCTGATAATATTTATGATAACCACGCCGCTGATTGTCCAATCAAGCCTTAAAGTAAACCTTGCCCCGGCTTCAAGCGGTAAGCCTGTAAGGAAAGCAGCCTCGGCAAATATCACCGTAAATAAAGACGGCATAATTTATTTGGAAAAAGAAGCAATGACTATTGATGAGCTTACGGATGATATCGGAAAAATTTATGCCGAGGATAACAATCTAAATATTCTTGTGCATGCTGACGAGAGTGTGGAGTTTAAATATCTTGCCCGCGTGCTCGATGTTTTAAACGGTATGGGCATAAAAAATATTAACGTAGCCGTTGCTGCGAAGAAGTAGAAAAAAAAGGAGAGAGGGCCAAATGTTCAGTTTACACGCTTCTTTATTTGAATTTTATGCAATCTGGGCAGTTTTGATTGTTGCGTTCCTGGGATTAGGATATGCTCTTATGTTGCGAGCGCAGGTTATGCGCAAAGATAAAGGGACTGCCCAAATGCAGGAAGTCTGGAATGCCATCCGCACCGGTGCGGATGCTTATTTAGGACGGCAATTAAAAACCATATTGCCGCTAATTTTTGTTTTAACTGGCGTATTGTTTTTTTCCGTTTATGTTATACCGCCGTCAGAGGAAGCGATGCAACGTTTTAGCACGCTTACTCCGGACATGGTTCGTCTCGTAGTTGGCCTTGGCCGCGCCCTTGCCTTTGTCGCCGGCGCATCGTTTTCGCTTATGGTTGGGCAATTCGGTATGCGTATGGCGGTTGAGGGGAACGTTCGCGTGGCAAGTGCGGCAAGAACCAATTTTTCCGAAGCACTAAAAATAGCTTACAGATCAGGAACAATTACCGGGATGCTTACTGACGGCCTCGGCCTTTTAGGCGGGACCACGATTTTTATAATTTTTGGTATTGCTTCTCCTGACGTATTGTTAGGATTTGGTTTTGGCGGAACATTGCTTGCGCTTTTCATGCGTGTCGGCGGAGGAATTTACACCAAAGCCGCTGATGTCGGCGCAGATTTAGTCGGCAAAGTAGAGAAAAACATTCCGGAAGATGACCCAAGAAACGCCGCCGTCATTGCTGATCTTGTCGGCGATAACGTCGGCGATTGCGCAGGTATGGCTGCGGATATTTTTGAGTCCTATGAAGTTACAATTGTTTCCGGTTTAATCCTCGGCCTTGCCCTCGTCGGGCTTACCCATCAGTTAAAATGGATTATCTTTCCGTTGCTTGTCCGCGGCATCGGAGTTCTTTCTTCGATTGTCGGTACTTATCTGGTTCGCGGCAAAAAAGGTAACGAGCAGCAAGATGCCTTCTCAAGCATCAACAAAGGATTCTATGCTTCTGCTGGAATTTCTATCGTTGCCTTTATGCTACTTGCGCATTTCTATATGAATGAGTGGAGAGCGTTTTTTTCGGTTGCAGTAGGTATTGTACTCGCCATTGTTATCGATGAAATTACGAAATATTTTACGCATACAAAGCATGCTCCGGTAAAAGAAATTGCTGCTTCATCCAAGACCGGTTCGGCAACTTTGATTTTACGCGGCCTTTCCATTGGCCTTGAATCAAGCGCCTGGCAATTTATCGTTATCGCTTTGACGATTTTTGCCGCGGTGATGATTTATTGGGGCCAGCCGGTTATTTATGCGCTTTATGGCGTGGCCATGACCGGTATAGGTATGCTTACCCTAACCGGTAATAACGTAGCCATGGATTCTTTCGGGCCAATTGCCGATAACGCAAACGGTATTGGCGAAATGGCGCATTTAGACGCGAAAGCGCGCCAGATTATGGCGGATCTCGATGCCGTGGGGAATACTACCAAAGCGATCACAAAAGGAGTTGCCATTGGCTCTGCGGTAATTGCTGCGGTTTCGCTTTTCGGTTCATTCTTAACTGACGTGACCAAGGTTCAGGGCCAGATGGGTGTTCTCGAAAATTTAAGGCTCTTTGCCACAGGTATCAGAGTTTCCGAGCCGATAGTTTTTATCGGTCTTCTCATCGGTGGCGCAATACCTTGCTTATTTTCCGCGCTGACAATTAATTCCGTTGCCCGCGCCGCATCCTTAATCGTCGAAGAGGTGCGTCGGCAATTTCATATTCCTGGTTTGATGGAAGGAAAAGTAAAGCCGGATTACAAAAAAGCCGTGGATATTTGCACGGTTTCCGCACAGAAAGAGCTTATCGGCCTTGCGTTGATTGCGGTTTTAAGCCCGATTTTAATCGGAATGAGCTTGAGCGTCGAAGCTTTAGGCGGGTTTTTAGCCGGTGTTATTCTTGCGGGACAATTGCTTGCAGTATTTATGGCAACCGCCGGCGGAGCCTGGGACAATGCCAAAAAAACGATTGAAGATGGATTGTATGGCGGCAAAGGTTCAGAGTGCCACAAAGCCTCAGTTGTCGGTGACACAGTTGGTGATCCTTTGAAAGATACAGCCGGCCCGGCTTTAAACCCGATGATTAAAGTTATCAATTTGGTTTCGCTTCTTGCCGCACCGATTATTATCCATTACAAGAGGACAGATATCGGAGTAATTATTTCGATTGTCTGTGCCGTGCTCATAATTTTCGGCGCGATTATTTATTCGAAACACGGCGGATTAAGTTTTAAGCATAAAGATGCTTAATCCCGTTTGCCAGAATTCCGCGGTTTGGCCCGTGGACTGGTGGCGTAAGGGGGCGTCCCCGCGCTTTAAGCGGGCAAAATAAAAAAGACCCACGGGTTTTGCCTGTACTGGCTTGAGGGTAAAAGACAGGTTACCAAAGAGGCCGCGCTTTTACTTGTAATCTTTAGTAAATAATAACCGGAACGCGCCGTTCTTAAGGCGCTTCGGTAGGAAATATCGCTTAATTTTTCTCGAAATTAGGGGAAAAGCGGGGGAACCAAATGGCCGTAAGGCCAAGGGGCGAATGTTCCGATTAATCGGAACTAGGGTTACTCGATCCAAGCCCGGCAGCTAACCTCGTAAGCTTTGTGAGAATGTACCAGAGAAAAACATTCTCTGGTTTTTTAATGAGCACATCATTTTTTCAAGCGCGAAGCGCGCAGGAAAAATGATAGTGCGAATTACCCCTGAGCAATGAGACTTGTTTTTGCGAAGCAAAAACTTAGTCGAATTGTCCCAAGGTTTAGCTTGGGACGAAGCGAAAGGGTAATGAAACACTCGCTCAAAGCGCGAAACAAAAGGACGAAGTGGATATAGCAATTAGGTCACAACTATGAATATTTCCGAACTAATACAAAAAGATTTAGTAAGTATCAATTTAAAATCCCACAGCGCAGAAGGTATCATCGCTGAAATCGTTGAGTATCTTTATAAGAGCAAGAAGATAAAAGACAAAAAAACAATCTTAGAGAGCTTGCTCAAAAGAGAAAAACTTGGAACAACCGGTATCGGGGCAGGTATTGCCATCCCTCATGCCAGAATTCACGACTTAAAAGAAGCAGTTATTTTTATCGGAATTGCTAAAACCGGGGTAAGCTTTTCTTCGGTTGACGGAAAACCGATTTACGTGGTTATACTTTTTTTAACTCCGCTTACTGAAAGTGAATTGCATTTAAAGATCCTTTCCAAGATAAGCAATGTCATTACCAACAGAATATTCATCGAACAGCTTAAACATGCAAAAGACAACGAAGATCTTTATCATATCTTTGAAAGGGGCATGCTGATTAAGAAAGGCTTTATCGCATTAAGTAAAGAAGATATTTATCTTGAACTTGCAAGCAGTGATAAGGGTATAAGCAAAATATCAGCCCAAAAGAGGCTCGAAGTTTACGGTTTTAATAAACTAAAAGCAATCAAAAAAGCGCCGTTTATCATTCGTTTCGGTTATCATTTCACTAATCTTTTAGCTGTGTTGATGTGGGTTGGAAGCGCGCTTTCGTTTTGGGCAAATATGCCGGAAGCCGGCTGGGCATGTATAGTCGTAATTTTTGTTAATGCAATATTTAGCTTTTGGCAGGAATTTAAGGCGGAAAAAGCAATCAATGCGCTTAAAAAGATGATACCTTCTTACGCACGGCTTATAAGAGAAGGCATTGAAACAAAAATTCCGACAAGCGAGGTTGTACCCGGAGACGTTATCATAATAGAGGAGGGAGATAATATTCCCGCTGACGCAAGGCTCATTGAGGCCAGCGAACTGCGTGTAAATAATAGTGCATTCTCCGGCGAATCGAAACTTTCTCATAAAATGCCAGAAGAAGTTCATGACGGAAAGGATCTATTGTGGCTTGAAATACCGAACTTAGTTTTTGCCGGAACTTCTGTTGCCTCAGGTATGGGCAAAGCCGTCGTTATCGCAACCGGCATGAGCACGGAAATAGGTAAAATTGCTTATCTTGCGCAAACTGTTAAAGAGGACTTAAGCCCGTTGCAAATTGAAGTAAACCGGCTAAGCAAGCTTATCGCGGCCATATCTGTTGTTATGGGTTTTGTTTTCTTTTTTGTAGGATTGTCATTTACAAAGATGACATTCCTATCCTGCGCAATGTTTGCGATAGGAATAATTTTGGCTAATGTTCCCCAGGGTCTTATGCCAACCTTAACCCTTGCGCTTGCCATGGCGGTTCAGCGTATGGCAAAAAGAAATGCTTTAATTAAAAAACTTTCTTCGGTTGAAACTCTTGGCTGTACAAATGTAATCTGCACCGATAAAACCGGCACACTTACAACCAATGAAATGAGCGTTAGAAAGATTTGGCTTAACGACAAAGTAATTGAAGTTACAGGTTCCGGTTATGAGCCTAAGGGCGAGTTTAATTTTAATAATAAATCATTGCCGGTAGAAACATTTAAGAATGATAATCTTAATCTTTTGTTTATTGCCGGAATCATTTGTAATACAGCAAAACTTATTCCTCCTAGTTTTGAGCAAAAATATTGGAGTATTATCGGTGACCCGACAGAAGCGGCCCTGCTCACCCTTGCCCAGAAAGGAAATGTAAATTATGAAGAAATATATACTAATTTTCCTCTGGCGAAGCGTTTCCCTTTTGAGTCAATTCGCAAAAGAATGAGTTCTGTAAATAAACTTCCCGACGGAAAATTGCGTGTGTTCGTGAAAGGATCGCCCAAGGAGATGCTTGACCTTTCTACTAAGATTATACTTGGCGATAAAATAATCGCGCTTAGCGCAGGGGAAAAAGCAGAGATCAATGCGCGAATAGATGAATTTGCAAATGAAGGTTTAAGAATTCTTGGAATTGCCTTTCGCGATCTAGAAAATGTTGATTTAACTGCAATGTCTGCGCAGGATGTAGAGAAAGATTTAGTTTTTATCGGCGCAACTGCCATGTATGATCCGCCCAGACCAGAGGTTCGCGATGCGGTTTCTGTCTGTAAGAAAGCCGGAATAAGGGTGGTTATGATAACTGGGGATTATCAAATAACTGCCTTATCCATTGCAAGGCAAGTCGGTATTGTTTCTAGCAGAGACCCCGAAGTAATCACTGGCCCGGATTTTTCAAATTTAACTGACGACCAGCTAAAAGAAAAAATTGTGAATAAAGAAGTAATTTTTGCCAGAGCAAATCCCGAGCACAAATTAAGAGTAGTGAATATCTTTAAAAAACTCGGTAATATCGTTGCGGTTACCGGTGATGGCGTTAACGATGCGCCGGCCCTAAAGCGTGCTGATATCGGGGTCGCTATGGGCTTGCGCGGTACTGATGTTGCCAAAGAATCAGCGGAAATGGTATTGATTGATGATAATTTTGCAAGTATCGTTGCGGCGATAGAAGAAGGCCGGGCAGTATTTGAAAATATCAAAAAATTTATTACTTATATTTTTGCTCACCTTGTTCCTGAAGCCGTTCCATATATTTTTTATGTTATTTTTAAACTTCCCGTACCGATTACGGTTATGCAAATTTTAGCTATTGATTTAGGAACGGAGACCCTTCCGGCGCTGGCTTTAGGCGTTGAGAAACCCGAACCCGGGATTATGGAGCTTCCACCGCGCCCGAGAAAAAAAGGTGTAGTCGATAAAATTGTGCTTATGCGCGGCTATTTAATCCTCGGCCTTTTGAATGCTGCGGCAGTGTTAGGTGCATTTTATTTCGTGCTTTTTCGCGGCGGCTGGAAGCCTGGAATGCAGCTTGAATCCAGTGATACGGTATTTGCCAACCCACTGCATCTAAAAGCTATGACGATAGTTTTTGCTGGTATTGTGGCAATGCAAATTCCAAATATCTTTGCCTGCCGCAGTGAGAAGCTTTCGGCATTTAAAGTCGGATTTTTTAACAATAGGCTTATTCTGTGGGGAATAGTTTTTGAGCTTGTGCTTGCCTCAATAATTATTTACACTCCATTTTTCCAAAAAATATTCCAAACCATCGGCCTTGGATGGCAGGATTGGGGGATACTTTTAGTTTTTATGGTTATCATATTTTGCCTTGAAGAATTAAGAAAGAAAACACTAACGAAAACCAGTTGACAAAATATTCAGTCAGGGATATATTAAAATCAATTAGGTAAGCGTCCCGCGTTAGAAGGACTAAATCCCGGACGTTTCTCCTCCGCCCTTTATTAGGAGCGTAAGAGCTCTGGTGGGCTTCGGAGAACCAGCCAAGATAAAAAAATTAAGGTGGCTGGAAATAAAGTAAAACCTTCGTTAAAGCATAATGCTTTGACGAAGGTTTTTGTATTTAATGATAATTCGACTACGCAACTTTTCTGCGCCATGTCTGCCCTTCGGGCAGCCTAGGCTTGAAAAGTTGCTGTCTCATTAGAATTACCCCCGAGCGAGCGAGTGGGGTATGAAGGACTGCGTCCATGACTTTCATTAAAAAAAATCTTGAGACGGAAGAAAAACTATCGATATTGTCAAAAGCTTCCCAATACGATCTTGCCTGTGCCTGTGCCACCGGAAAGGATGGGCATCGTCGCCGCTCCAAAGATAATAAATGGATTTATCCGGTTACCATGCAGAACGGCCGCACTACTTTTCTCTTTAAAACATTACTTTCCAACGAATGCACCAATAATTGTAAGTACTGTCCTTTACGCGTCGAGAGAGATCCTCTTCGTGTGAGTCTTACAGCAGAGGAAACCAGCCGAGTCTTTCTTTCTTATTATCGCCAAGGCATTGTCAACGGACTTTTCTTGTCAAGCGGCGTAACTAAAAATCCTGATTTTACTATGGAGCGGATTAATGCGGTTGCGGCGATTTTAAGAAGGTCAAATTTTAAAGGCTACATTCATTTAAAAATAATTCCTGGTTCATCAGAACAAGCTATCAGCAAGAGTCTTTCTCTGGCAACAGCTGTTTCCTTAAACATTGAAACTGCCGGTGAAAAAAATTTTAAAGAACTTTCGACGACAAAAAATTATACAAACGATATTATGCAGCCGATACGCTTGATAAGCAAACTTACAAGACGGGGCGCGCCATATTATGGCCGGCACCAGACAACACAATTTGTGATTGGAGCCGCAAGAGAAACCGATAAGGAAATTATCAATTCGAGCTGGCAGCTTTACAAAGAATTGAAATTAAATCGCATTTACTTTAGCGCCTACCAGCGCGGTTCAGGCGCGCTTGATCTTTACGGAGAAAATTCAACGCAAACAAATAATGATTTGCTAAATCGAGAGCACCGGCTTTATCAAGCAGACTGGCTTATGCGTAAATATGGCTTCTCTGCTGAAGAGATTCCTCTTGAACAAACCGGGAATTTATCACTTACTATTGACCCGAAAGAACTCTGGGCAAAAATGCATCCGGAATTCTTCCCAGTTAATATAAATAGAGCCGATAAATTTAAACTTTTGCGGGTTCCCGGGTTGGGCTTGGTTATGGTAAACCGTATAATTAGCTTGAGGGAGGCAGGCTATCGTGTGCGGGCGCTTAGCGATCTAGGCAGAGTTGCTAAAACTTTAAGCAGGGCTTTGCCATATATCACTTTCTAGGATTTTTGAAAATAGGGTAAGTATATTTTATAGACATGCGGGTAATCCTTCGCAGAAATCCCCAGGCTTTGGCTCGCGAGATGAATGGTTTTTTGGGATTTCTGCTCAGGAGGGAGCCCCCACGGATTAAAGTCCGTTGGGGCTCCACTAAGCGGGGGTGTATTGTGGAAAGCCTAAAGGTTTTAAGAAGTACACAGGTGATTATTCTCGGCGTTTGTATAGCTTTTGCGACAATAGTTTCAACGGTAATACTTTCAAAAGGGTTATTGCAGATTAAAAAATTTTCCCATGAAGTTATTGAGGTTACCGGTTCGGCAGAGAAGAAAATAAATTCCGATTATATCGTATGGAACTCGTCTTTTTCTATCCGCGCCGCACAACTAAAAGATTCTTACGAGCAATTACAGAAAGATCTAAGAACGGTCATTGCTTATTTTAAGGCAAAAGGAATAAAGGATGATGAAATAGTTGTTTCCCAAGTTAATACAGAAATTATTTACAAGAAAAACGAAAAAGGTAATCCTACTAATGATATCGAAGATTATCTTTTAACGCAGAATATCGAAATAAAGTCTTATGATGTAACAAAAGTGGATGCGCTTGCCCGCCAAGCTACAGAGTTAATCAATCAGGATATCGCGCTTATCTCGCAGGCGCCGCAATATTTCTATACCAAGCTTGGCGAATTGAAAGTGGAAATGCTTTCTATGGCAACGGAAAACGCTAAACAACGCGCCATTACTATGGCTAAAGCAACCGGTAATAAAATCGGGCTTATGCGTTCGGCAAAGATGGGGGTTTTCCAGATTACGCCGGCCAATTCCTATAATATTTCCTGGTATGGTCAGAATGATACGTCTTCTTTTGAGAAAAAGGTGCAGGCGGTGGTTACGGCAAGCTTTGCGATACAATAAATAAACCTAAAATCTCGTTTTTATTATTAGTAAGTATGATATTTTACACGGGGAACTTTTACTGTAAAAAACCCTACCAATTCCATCCTTTCTGTTGTACTATTATAATATATTATCAAACTTTTGCATCATGCATAAAACTCCAAAAATAGAATACCCATGCGAATGGGATTACCGGATTATCGGTACAAGCGAAGAAGCAATACGTAAAGCGGTAATTACAATTCTTGGCGAAAAAGAACACAGCTTATCTTTTTCCAATGTCAGCAAAGCCGGAAAATATATTTCCTTGGCACTAAAAACTAACGTTGCTACCGAAGAAGAACGCAATGCTATTTATGTTTCATTACGTAAATGCCCGCAAGTTAAAAGCGTTATATAAACTGGAGCGATGGACGATTCTAAAAAAAGAATAGAGCAAAGGGTACAAGATTTAAGAGAAATCGGTATAGTTATCGACACCTGGGACGATATTTTTTCCGATTTCGACCCACGCCCGCTCGGTGAACGTATTGTTTCCGGAGACTTTGTTGATGAATTAAAAAAACGCTATAAAGAAACGCAGTCGGGAGAATTGATTATAACAATTTACGCCCCCAGTTCATTGAAAGATGAAGAATCGGAAAAAATAGTTACCAGCCGCCTGAAAAAATATTTTCGCCATAAATTTTTACAAAAAAAGAAAATTGTCAGTATTATCCGGGTGCGCGGGCTGATATTTTTTATAATCGGTATCTGCTCTTTAAGTTTTTTAACCTTGGTAACCTACTTTAAATTTTTACCGGAACTGTCCATTCAAATTTTAAGTATTATCTTTATGCCGCTTGGCTGGTTTGGTATCTGGGAGGGGCTTCTGAAACTAGTTGATACATCGCCCATTGTCATACGCGACGAAAAATTGTTTGAAAAATTATTAAAGTCAACTTATCACTTCAAATATATCGAGGGAAACGAAAAATAATTTATGAAAATCATTTTAATCGGTATCGGCGGGGCAATTGGAAGCATATTGAGATATATAGTTTCAGGATTGGATTATAAATTTTCTTACGGTATTTTTCCGATAAGCACCCTTGTAGTTAATTTGTCAGGTTCGTTAGCCATTGGTTTTCTTTGGGCGTTGTTTGAACAGACTGCCACCTCTTCTAATATTCGTATGTTCATCTTCATCGGCATTCTTGGTGGCTTTACCACTTTTTCCACTTTTGCTTTAGAGAATTTTAATCTTATTCGCGATGGTGAGAAAAATATAGCTTTGCTCAATGTACTTATATCAACTATATTCGGAATATTGTTTGTTTTTATAGGTTATATGTTAGCTAAATTTTTACTTAAACTATTAAAATAGGGAGGCATAAATCATGAAATTACCGGAAGAAGGAATGCTGCTACGTATTTTTATCGGCGAGAATGATGTTTATGAGGGTAAGGCGTTATATGAACAAATAGTCTTAAAGGCGCGAGCGTTAAATCTCGCAGGAGCCACGGTAACGCGTGGTCTTATGGGATTTGGCGCAGATAGCCGCATGCATACAGCGAAATTATTGCGTTTGTCCGAAGATTTACCCGTAGTAATCGAAATAGTAGATACGGAAGAAAAATTGAATACGCTATTGCCATTTCTTGACGAAGTGGTAAATGAGGGTCTGATAACTTTAGAAAAGGTCAGGGTAATCAAATATAGGCATAGTCAGTCAAAATAAAGAAACATTATAAAGAAAACATCTTTGACAAAAATGAAATCAAACCGCAAAGGCAAGGTCGCAGAAATTTTGGGTGGAACAAATTTGGCGGACAGATTGATGATATGAGCGTATTCAAAGGCAAAGAGACTACCAAACTTAGCCATATAGATTTACGCGGGCCGGTTGTAATTAAAGCCGGAAGGAGCATCCTGGCGCTGGGTCATAGCGTTGCCGCAAAAATTATAATTGAGCTCGAATAATTAAAAGAATCTATTTAATTGGCAATCCCAATGTAGGTAAAAAAGATTTAATCAAATCAATCCTCATTATGATAACCATAAGTATCGTCGTGGACACTGCGCTTAACTTTTAATTTTACATTAAAAATGACCCACAGGCTTTGGCCGTACGGGCTCCAAAACAGAACCATAATAAATGGCGTGCAATGATAATACCGATTGAAATTATTTTACTCTGGGCCGCAGCTTTAGCGCTTATCAGTGTTTTGGCGAGCAAGGTCTCCGGCAAATTTGCCGTACCGGCATTGTTGGTTTTTCTCATTATCGGTATCTTTGCCGGCTCGCAAGGCGTTATCGGCCAGATGTATTCTGCCAATTATAAATTGGCAGAGTCAATTGGTATTATTGCGCTTATTTTGATTATTTATTCAGGAGGCCTGGATACCTCTTGGAAAACAGTTAGGCCACTTTTTGGCCCCGGTATAGTCTTGTCAACTCTCGGCGTGCTCATCACGACAATAGTTGTCGGTATTTTTGCGGTATTTATTTTTAAATTTTCTTTATTCGAAGGCCTGCTTCTTGGCGCAATTGTCTCATCTACCGATGTTGCCGCAGTATTTAGCATTCTTCGGTCAAGAAAAATATCCCTCAAGGGAAATTTGAAGCCCCTTCTAGAGTTTGAATCCGGAAGCAACGACCCCATGGCGGTTTTTTTAACCATTACTTTCATGGCGATTTTGAAAAGGCCAGGCGCTTCTATTTTTAATGTACTACCCTTATTTATTTTGAATATGGGCGTAGGCCTTGTTATGGGTTATTTTATGGCAAGATTAAGTATCGATATCATTAACCGGATTAAACTTGAATATGAAGGGTTGTATTCGGTTTTAACGATTTCCGTAATCTTCTTGACTTATGCTCTTACTACTTTTCTTAAAGGCAATGGATTTTTAGCGGTGTATATTCTCGGTCTCCTCATGAATAAAAACGATTTTGCGCACAAGCGTTCGCTCATCCGTTTTCATGAAGGGCTGGCGTGGCTAGCGCAAGTTATAATGTTTTTGACTTTGGGCTTACTTATTTTCCCTTCGCAAGTAGCATCAGCGCTTTTAAGCGGCCTACTTATCTCTGCTATCCTTATTTTTTTAGCGCGGCCCATTGGCGTATTCTTGTGTTTATTTCCTTTTAAATTCAGTTTCGCCGAGAAAGCAATGGTTTCTTGGGTTGGCTTACGTGGCGCTGTCCCCATAGTTCTTGCAACGTTTCCATTACTTGCGCAAATACCGCAAGCGCACATGATGTTTAATGTTGTATTTTTTGTTGTTTTGGCATCAGTGATTGTCCAGGGCACATCTATTCCGTTTGTTTCAAAATTGCTTAAAGTTAACGCCCCTCTTGATGAAAAAAAGCGGTATCCTATTGAATTCGAACAGACCGGAGATATCGATGCCTCTTTGATTGATATCATTGTGCCGTATAATTCAGCTGTTGTCGGCAAAACTATCGCCACAATCGGAATCCCGCTAAAAGCGCTTGTTGTCCTTATCTCGCGTGGCGAAAAATTCATCGTTCCCAACGGTTCCACGCTAATAGAGGAAGGCGATGTGTTTTTGGTTTTAGCTAACAGCGAAGATTTGAAAGGGCTGCAAGCTATTTTAAGTATTTTAAAAGGCCGAGGCAGTTAATAAACTTCAATGCGTCTCGATAATCATGAAGGTGAAACGCTACGGAAAACACTACGTTTATATTCTGCGATGCAGCGATAATACCTATTATACGGGTTACACGCCAAAGATAAAAAGAAGAGTCAAACTGCACAATGCCGGCAAAGGCGCAAAGTATACAAAGACAAGACTGCCTGCTAAACTGGTTTGGTATAAGAAATATAAATATTTTAAGAAAGCCTTTCTGGAAGAATTAAAGATTAAAAGGCTAACCCGAAAAGAGAAAGAAAAATTAATCAATGGATGCGAATAAATTTCAGCTCAAAGGTCTGATTACCCTGGAAAAAGCAAAAATTCACGCCGAAACGCTTGCTAATAGCCTGCATAAAAAGTTCCGGCACCTCTACCGGCGTTTTAAGCGGGAAAATATCGAAGTTTTTAGGCTTTATGATTGGGATAGCCCGGATATCCGTATAGTTGTTGACTGGTATGCGGGGCATCTGGTAGTTGCGGAATACGAGCGAAGGCAAACCGGCCCGCAATATCTGCCGCAAATGGCTGCCGCAGCCGGGGCAGCTTTAAATGTTCCAGAAGAAAAAATCCACATCCGCCGGCGCCACACAAATATTGCCGAAGGCTTACGCTATAAAAAAATAGATTCCCGTGGAGAGCGGATTCAAGTCCGGGAACGCAATTTAAAATTTTTGGTAAATTTAAGCGATTTTCTTGATACCGGATTATTTTCCGACCACCGTAATACTCGCGCAATTATCGCAAAGCTTGCCAGAAGCAAAATTTTCTTAAATTTATTTGCTTATACCGGCACATTCACCTGCGCGGCGAGCTTTGGCGGCGCGCGTGCAACTACCACTATTGACCGTTCGCAAAGTTATATCAAATGGGCTAAGGATAATTTATTGCTCAATGGCCTCATGGGGCCTGAACACCTGTTTATCCAATCAGATGTAAAAAAATATCTGGAGTATGCTTATGCGTCAGGCAAACGTTTTAACCTTGTTTTCCTTGACCCGCCGTCTTTTTATAATGACCAACGGGCTGGCGTATCTTTTGATATCAACCTCGACCATCCGGAATTAATTCGTGATACCATAAAAATTATGGAGCCAGGCTCGGATTTATTTTTTTCCACCAACCATCAGCGTTTCGAGCCTCGTTTCGACAACCTTCCCGTAAAAGAAATCATCAAATTAACTCCCAAAACCATCCCCGAAGATTATCGCAACCGCAATGTCCATAATTGCTGGCAGATGAAGGTATGACCATGGCTAAAACTATCGATAAGAAAAAACTGGCGCTGATACACATTATTAAAAAAGAGCTTAAACTTAGCGATGATGAGTATAGAAATATTTTGCAGAAATCTGTCGGCGTAGAAAGCGCGAAAGACCTTAACGAAGAAAAATTCCGGCAATTAATGCGCTATTTTGTCCGCAGTAAATATTACCAAATCAATCCGTTCGGGTTGACGATAAAACAGAAACTTTACATCGAGTTCCTTACTCGTAAGCTTGGCTGGGAAGATGCACATTTGAATAATTTTTTACACAAATATTACCATAAATTAAGCCTTGATAAATTAACTAAAAAAGAAGCCATAAACGTGATAGAATCCTTAAAGAACGTTAAGCTGCATCAGGCCGCACCCGGCAACGCTTAGCCGTTATAAAAGAAGTTTATAAAAGGAGATTTACAAAAATGGATGTCTCGAAAGAGCGTTTTTTAAAAATCAAAGAGCACTTTGAAAAAGAAGCCGCAGTATTTGATAAATTCTTTTTTAAAGTTATGCCGCATTATGAAGAAATGACGCAAGGATTGGCTAACGCTTTGCCGTTTACTAAAAATGAAAAGCTTAAAATTATTGACCTTGGTTGCGGCACAGGCAATTTGAGTCGGAAAATTATCAAGGCTTATCCTAATGCCCAAATTACCTGCATTGACATGGCGGAGAATATGCTGAAAATGGCCAAAGTCAAGTTGGGCGCAAATTCGAATGTAAAATTCTGGCTGGGCGATGTGCGTAATTTCGATTACGCGAAAAAATATGACGCAATTGTTGCTTCGATGGTTCTGCATCATGTAGAAGGCAAAGAAAAGCCCAAGCTTTACCATAAAATTTATAATTCGCTCATTAAAGGCGGAAGTTTTTTTAATATCGATATATTTGTTTCAGCAAACAGCCATCTGCAAAAAATGTACATGGATAAGTGGAAAACCTTTATGAAAGCCAATGGCCTTGCGGTGCATAAAACAAATGATATGATTAAGCGCCACGAAAGAGAGGACAGGCCGGTGGTTTTTAAAGATGAAATCGCCATAATGCACCAGGTTGGTTTCAAGAATATTGATATCGTCTTAAAATACTATAATTTTGCTCTTTACGGCGCAATTAAATAATTTTGATTGCCTAAAATAAAATCTAAAATGCCGATACTTTCTGTCATTGAATTAAGAAAAACTTACGGCGATATTATTGCTGTAGACAATATTTCGTTTAACGTAGCGAAGAATGAGATAGTCGGCCTGCTCGGCCCAAATGGAGCAGGGAAGACGACTACCATAAATATGATTCTCGGCGTTCTTGAGCCAGACTCCGGAGGCATAACTATCGACGGTCTGGATATTTTTTCCCGCCGTTCGCAGGCAGTCAGCCGCACCAATTTTTCTGCCAGTTACACACCTTTGCCCGGTAATTTAACCGTGCTTCAGAACTTAATGATTTTTGGCCGTCTTTATTCGGTGAAAAATCTTTCCAAAAGAATAGAAGAATTATTAATCTATTTTGACTTGGCAAAATTCCGTAACACTAAATGCGGTTTACTTTCTTCGGGTGAGCAAACACGCGTAAGTTTGGCTAAGTCAATACTAAACAGTCCGCATCTTTTGCTCTTGGATGAGCCGACAGCTTCGCTTGACCCGGCTACGGCTAGCGAAGTGCGCTTGAAAATCAAAGAATTTGTGGCAAAGGGCGAAGGAGGGGTGCTCTGGACATCGCATAATATGTATGAAGTGGAAGAGATTTGTGGCCGTGTGCTTTTTCTTTCGCACGGAAAAATTCTGCTTGAAGGTAATCCCAAAACTTTGCCTCAAGAATATGGCAAAAAAACACTGGAAGAACTTTTTATTACGGTTGCGCGCGAACCGTTGACACTGAGAGAAAATTAATTATGTGTTTTCAGAGAATTTTTACAATTGTGCTCCGCCAAATTTATCTTATTCGCGGAAGCTTCTCCCGCGTCTTTCCGCTTTTTGCCTGGATTGGCGTGGATATGATTCTCTGGGGTTTCCTGACTAAATACTTAAATAACGTAACGCGGGTAGATTTTAATTTTGTGCCGGCGCTTTTAGGCGCAGTACTTTTGTGGGATTTTTTCGGCCGTATCATGCAGGGCGTAACCATTGCTTTTTTTGAAGATGTCTGGTCACGTAATTTTTTGAATATCTTTGCCACACCGCTTTTAATTTCCGAATATGTTTCCGGCCTCATCTTAACCAGCATACTGACCAGTTTAGTGGGGCTTATTATTATGTTTGTGATTGCCGCCACGTTTTTTCATTTATCATTTTTCGCGTACGGCTTGCTGATTGTGCCTTTCCTTCTCGTGCTTTTTTTATTCGGAATATCCCTTGGTATTTTCGGGAGCGCAATTGTACTTCGGTTAGGTCCTGCTTCAGAGTGGTTTATCTGGCCAATCCCGGCGATTATCTCGCCCTTTGCCGGAGTTTTATATCCGGTTTCGACTTTGCCCGGCTGGATGCAGGCGATTGCGAAAATTTTGCCTCCTTCCTATATCTTTGAAGGATTAAGAGCAGCTATTCGAGGCGAACCGGTTTCAGGCTTATCGCTTTTTCTTGCTGCAATTCTTACGCTTGTTTTTATCTTTCTGGCCTACCGGCTTTTTACGATGATTTACCGCAATGCTTTAAAAAGCGGCCTTATCGCCCGCTACAGCGCAGAAAGCGTAAGCTAATCCTATAAAAGGCCATTACTAAATTTATCCTTTCTGCTATAATATCACAATACTTTCAACGTTTTTATTGTGCCTAATTAGAACGCAACTTATTAAGAAGGTGCAGCATGAAGATGATAAGAATCCTTATTGCTGCGGTCGCGGCCTGGTTATTTAACGTTATCGTTGCCACGCTTACCTGTGGCTGGCTTTTCAACTGGCTTTATAAGCTTGAACCAACAAATATTTGAAAACCGTCAACTGGCGCGCCGGGGTTAGGGTTCCAAATCGGCAGTTTTCTACTTACCTTAGTTTTTGTGTTGGTTTATGTTTTGCCCCATAAGGGCATTCCCGGGAAAAATAAAACAGTCAAAGGTTTGATTTTCGGATTATGTGTATGGGCAGTCGGCATATTACCCGGGATGTTTGCAGCCTACACTTTTATGCCGGTTGCTACAGGGGTAATTATTTATTGGACCATTCTTGGTTTAGTTGAATTACCTGTTAAAGGGTTGATAGTTGCTTTGATATACGGCGAATAAAAAGTCGCATAAATTACTTAAAGATTAAGAAAGTCACATTATCTTGTGGTTAAAACTATGCCAATAGCTAAATTTAATGGTATTTCGTTTTACTATGAGATTTATGGAGAAGGCATCCCGCTTTTATTGATTGGCGGACTGGGTTCTGACAGTGCAAGCTGGCTGGGTGTGGTTAAGGAATTTTCGCCACATTTTAAAACTGTTATTTTTGACAATCGCAATTGTGGCCGCAGCGATGTTACGCCTGGAGAGTGCAGTGTTAACATCATGTCGGAAGACACGATAATGCTGCTTGATTTTTTAAAAATCGAAAAAGCGCATATCCTTGGTCACTCCATGGGCGGCTATATTGCTCAGGAATTGGCCATAAATTATCCCGGCCGTGTTGATAAACTTATCTTAGAAAGCACAGCGCCGGCATCTTCTAAAAGAAACAATCTCCTTTTTGAAGATATCTATAACCAGCTTAAAAGAGAAGGGTATTCGGAAAGCTGGTTTAAGCGATGGACTGATTGGTTATTTTCCCCACAGTTTATAGCTGATAGTTCGTTCGTCGAAACGTTTATTAAAAATTCAATGAAATATCCTTATCTTCAAAAAGCAGAGGGATTTAAAAGCCAGATTGAAGCAATTGCTTCTTTCGATACGCGCGATAGAGTAAACTTAATAAAAGCAAAAACTTTAATTATCGAGGGAGAAAATGATATACTTATAACTCCGGAAGAAGCCAGAATCTTGGCTGAAAATATACCCGGAAGCGTTTTACAACTATTAGACGGTACGGCACACTGCATCCATATCGAAAACCCAAAATTATTTGCCGACACTGTCACGCAATTTCTAATAGGTGCAATAAAGTGAAACAATGGTATGAGTCATTATTTGAGAATTATGCGAAGAAATATGATAAAGAATGTTATGTTCAGGGAACGTCTGGCGAATGCGATTTCATTGAAGAGGAATTAAATTTCAACAAAAATTTAAAAATAATTGATATCGGGTGTGGTCCAGGCAGGCATTCAATAGAGCTCTCGAAGCGTGGATATAAAGTTACGGGTATTGATCTATCCAAATCCCAGCTTGCCGCGGCAAAAGAAAAAGCAAGACAGCTTAATCTGAAAACCGACTTCAAGCGGCTTGATGTCCGTAAACTTCCCTTTAGGAATGAATTTAATGCGGCACTCATGCTTTGCGAAGGCGGATTCCCCCTGATGGAAACCGATGAAATGAATTTTACGATACTTAAAAATGCAACGCGAGCGTTGAAAAACAACGGGAAGTTTATATCCACGACGTTAAATGGGCTATTTCCGCTCTACCATTCTGTCAAGAATTTCTGCGAATCATCCAGCAAAGAAGGTAACAAGGTTTACAAAATCAACACCTTTGATTTAATGACATTTCGCGACCGCACCGTTCATACGTTCGAAGACGATTCGGGTAATAAAAAAGAATTAAAGTGCGATGAACGTTATTATATTCCCAGCGAAATAACTTGGCTGCTAAATTCGCTTGGGTTTAAAAAAATAGAAATTTTTGGAGCAAAACTTGGAGCGTTTTCAAGGAAAGATAAATTAACTCCGGAAGATTTTGAAATGCTGATTGTCGCGGAAAAATAATGAGACTTGTCTTTTTGCAAAACAAAAAGACTTAGTCGAATAATGAAACTTGGGATTTTTCATTTATGAAAAATTCCCTAGTTAAATTATTTCCGAACGACCGAAAGAAGTACTGAACGAAGTGAAGGTGCGAAGTGAGTGGGGTAAAAAAACTATTTCTTCAAACTTTCGGCTGGTCGATGGGGAAGTTGTTACCCGCGACTTTGCTTGGGGGCAGACACTCGGATTTTGCACTTGTTCAAGGATTGGTACGTTAGAGGTTAATTAATCCCTTTTGCCAGAATTGCACGGGCTTTAGCCGTGCGGGCTTCAGTTATAGAGTAGAAAGTTAGTAAAAAAGCACAAGGACAACCGAATGTAAGCTGAACTTATGGCGGAGGGAGGTAAAAATGAAATACGATATAAACCATGAGCAATTAATTTATCCAGCAACAATCATTCGTGGCGGGACCAGCCGCGGTTTATATTTTCACGCAGATGAAATTCCAACTCTGGAAGAGGGACAAGCAGAATTTCTCTCGGCAGCAGAAGGCAAACCCGATCCGCTGGAAATCGATGGTTTGGGAGGCGCGCAAATTGTAACATCAAAAATAGCAATTGTACGCCCTTCAAAACGCGCCGGCGCCGATGTTGACTATACCTTCGTTCAAGTAGAGCCAGAAAGTGATTCTGTAGATTACAATGCAAATTGCGGCAATATTTCTTCGGGAGTCCCTTTGTTTGCCCTGGACAGAGGAATGATTACCTTACCTGACGGAGAACAAACAATACGGATTTGGAATACCAATACCAGTAAAATGTTTTATGCCCAATTAATGGTAAAAAATAGCCGTGCGGTTATGATGGGGGATTATAAAATAGCAGGAATTCCCGGGAGTGGGGCAAAGATTTTTTTAGATTTTCGCGATACAAGCGGCGCGGAGAGTGGAAAGCTATTTCCTACCGGGAGGGTGAAAGACGCAATCACAATGGAAGATGGTTCAAAAATAGATGTAACAATTTGTGATGTGGCAAATATGCTTGTATATATCAATTCAGCTGCAGTCGGTTATAAAGGCACTGAACCAATATCAGAATTGAATGCAAACAAACAGCTTTTTGAGCGCTGTGCAGAAATTCGTGGTAAGAGCGCGAAACTGGCTGGGCTAGTTGAACGTTGGCAGGACGGGAAACAGCTTCTCCTGCCCCCGGTGTGTATGGTTAGCCCTGCGCAAGATTACCTATCTTCTAGCGGTGTAGTGATAAAATCCAATGAATGTGCGCTGATTGGAAAAATAGTTTGCCCTTTTGATATACTCCCAACTTTCATGGGGACAGGCTCGTGTTGTTTTGCAGCAGCCGCCAATGTCCCGGGCACAGTTGTGTATGAAATGTTGAATAATAAGATTGCTGCCTCTTTCGTGTTTGGGCATCCGGGTGGTTCAATGGAAGTTGAAGTAGAAGCAATTCTAAACGATGATTGCAACAAAATTATATTCAAACGTTTAGGGTTTGGCCGGACCGCGCGCAAAATCGCAGATTGTTCAGTATATATAAAGCCAGAAACTTTAAAGACTTTAAAAACAAAGATAAAGGTTATCTTGCCAAAGAATCGTTGTAATTTATACTGACGCTATATTACAATTTTTTGTCCAATCCGCCGTTGAAACCCGGCCTAAATGAAAATAGATAAAAAAAGTTTTCATGAAGACCTATAACTATCAGATGGGCAAAATGTTACCTGCCGCAAGGACACTACTCGGACTCCATCTTCGCTTAAGTGTGGTACGATAAAGGTTAATTATCTATGGGCTTTAGCCGTGCGAGCTCCAGAGTTTAAAAAGGCTTGGAGGGTATATCAAACAAGAGCCTTTCTGAGCCAGAGGCGCAGCTTAAGGATAAGAATCTTCATAGAATTGCTGCTCCTGGCTCGGGTAAGACCGTCTTGGATTGTTAAGGTAATCTTTTTTTATATGCTATAATAAAAAACAATGTGAATAACGGAAAATGCAAGAATCATAAACTGCCTAACATCAGGCAAATTTAAAAGAAATCATGAAGCACGCTTATCCAGAGAATGAAATTATAGATGTAGACACCGGAGAGACAAAAATCGGCAAAGGCAGTGTAATATTAAGGTCCAGCACGATAGGCTCTTGTGTCGTCATTGCAGGGTATAGTTTAGCGAGAAAAGTCGGCGTTCTGGCGCATATTATGGTTCCCGGGCAGTCTCCGTATGGCCCTAGAAATACTAAATATGCAATAGATGCCATAGACGAATTACTATCTTTAATGGCCGGCCAAGGAGTAAAGCGCAAGAATATCGAAGTATGTCTGGTCGGCGCCGCAAATGTCCTTAAAGAAAAGGACGATACAATTTGTAAAAATAATATAGATTCGGTTATTAACTATTTGAGAGAGAAAAAAATAAAAATTAGGACTACAGCGCTTGGTGGGATAGAGAGGAGATCCCTTATCTTTAATATCGCTAAGGGCAATATATGCTATACTGAAGGTGAAAGCGCCGAAAAATTATTGTGTAAGGTAAGGCAGAATGCTAAAAAAATAGAAAAATTAAAGGCACATGAACAACAGTTAGAGGCCGCAAACCAGCAACTTCGAGCGAGCGAACAACAACTGAAAGCCGCCAACCAACAGCTTAAGGCGAGCGAGACAACGGTTAAGGAGACTACTCAATACGCCAGAAGCCTTCTTGAGGCAAGTTTTGATCCGCTTGTCACAATTTCAAAAGACGGTAAGATTACCGATGTTAATGAAGCAACCATAAATGCTACAGGCGTATCCCGAGATAAACTCATAGGGACAGACTTCTCGTCTTACTTTACGGAACCAAAAAAGGCGCGTCAAGGGTATCGGGAAGTTTTTGAGAAAGGGTCTATCTCGGACTACCCGTAATTAGTCGTGCCACTGTCTTTCGTAAAATTGCGGATATGCTTGATAAAAAAGTCTTGTGTCAATTGTCCGGTAAAGGTCGCAGTGTCCACTATGATTTAGTCTGGCCAGAGATTCAATGAGTTGGATAAAAAGCAATATGCATTTTCTGCACATTGCTTTTTGGCTATCCGGAAATTCCGGATAACTGACGGTCAAGTCTTATCTACGTTTTATGCTATTATTCGTAGATAAGCAAAATTTAATCTATGGAAAGTAATATTATAAGATATGAGCATGAGAAATAAAATTTTTATCCAAACATTCGGCTGGCCGATGGCCACTTTATAGGGGGACCATGGAGAAGATCATGCAAGCGTTGATAAAAATGGAATAAGCAATATCATGCAAGCATTGTCGCTTCTTAAAAGATCGACACTGATGTCCATCTTCGCATCTTGTAGAAATTGGAGGATAAAATGAGTAAAGATAAGGTTAAAATGATAAGATGGATGGCAAAGGCAATCTTTCTTATTGTTGGTTTAGTTGGGATCTGCTATGGAATGCCTTGAGAAGGCTCTTCCAGAGGTAATAACCTGTCTTAAATTCCCGAAGTCTCACAGGAAGAAGATATCATCTTCTAATCTCATCGAGAGACTCTTCGGTGAAGGTAAAAGACGGACTAAGGTTATACCAAGATTCCCTACAGAAAAGTCATGCCTTACCCTATTCTATGCTACCCTCATCGACTCGTCGAAGAGATGGTATGGGGTAAGGATGTCGATCAACATTATGCAGGAGCTTGATAACCTCTGGGATAAGGTGCTGCTGGAGAGGGATAAGATTGCGAAGAAGCCATTGGTGGTTGGACAGGTCCTCGTAGGACGTTGATTTTACAGCTTGCTATGTTATACGTAAGGTAAGCTCAAAAAGGAATAAAATGAAAAAGATTAAAATAATAGTTTTATCCTCGTTATTACTTTCTATCTTTCAGCTGCTGTTAAATAATATTTTAACGCAGGATGTTCAAGCAAAAACCCTCTCCGTCAATGGCGTATACTGGCTTAGAGGGATACAACCGGCATCTAATGAAGTTTTGCATAACCCTTATGTTGACGGTATTGCTTTGAGATCAAAATGGAACCAGGTAGAGCCGCGAGAAGGAATTTATAATTGGGCAGATTTGGATAAGGAAGTTTTCGATGCTGTGGCTAATGGGAAAAAAGTTTCATTGCAGGTTACCCCGGGTATTTGGACCCCTGATTGGGTATATACTGCCGGTGCAAAAGCCTTCTGGTTTAAATGGGATAAAAAATATTGGGGTCAACCTGTAGGTACGGACATCAGGATTCCCATTCCCTGGGATAACGTTTATCTCGATAAATGGCTGCAATTTATACGTGCCTTGGGAGAACATTATGCTTCCAATCCTAATATAGTTCTTATAAAGATGACGGGAGTGAATTGCAGTACAGAAGAAACTTATCTTCCATCTTCTATCAATGAAGCGCTTACCGACATAAAAGGCAATTTCGTTTGCATGAGTAATAATGATGTGGCTAACTGGCAAAAGGCCGGTTATACACGATTAAAGGTTGAAAAAGCATGGCGGGCAATCACAGATACCTTTGCTCAGGCCTTTACCAATCAATCTTTAGCTATTCAGATAGTTGAATCTTTTCCGCCCATAGATGACAACGGAATTTTAATCCCTCATCGTAAGAAGGATTGGCAGATTACCAATGACTTTATTCATCAGGGTCTGCAAACTTATGGAAATCGCTTCATTGTAATGAATGATAGTTTATCTGCGTTCTGGATTAAAAAATCAGTAGTAGCTTTGGCAAAGCAGGGAGTTACCACGGCCTATCAGATGGCATGGTTTGTTACTGGCGACCGCACATATCGTATGAATCATGGTAAAAGTGATAATCCGCATATTATATTACAAAAAGCTATTGATAAAGGAATTACTGCAGGTGCAGAATATCTTGAGATCTATCCAGTAGATATAACAAATCCTGAATTTAAAGATATCATAATGTATGTGCATGAAAAACTGTCTTTGCAGTAATTTAAAATAGTTAGCGGTTAGGGACGACTTTTTAGCCAGAGCGATATGACAGAGAGATTTTACAGGACAAAATAAGACTTGACCAAAATTTGTTTTCTCATCACTCCATTATATACTTGTTGCAAAGGATTATATTTATTAATAGTTTCGAGAAAGGGAACGAAAATGATTAACTTAAAACTCTCGACAAAGATCGGTATTTTTATTACATTGACCTTATTTCTTACTCTCTGTCTTGCTTATTCTGAAATGGCAAAGACATCGAAAGTGCCAGTATGGACATATAATCATCAAAGAATTTTTTTGTTTGGTGCAAATTATCCCTGGTATACAGGTTGGGAGGGTCTCGACCTGGGCTATTTGAATGGACCCAATGCCATTTCAGCAATTGCTTACTACCATGGAAGAAGCT
>JAJYOP010000010.1 GCA_021796115.1 bacterium | reverse complement strand
GATCTAAAACCGCAGCCAACCGCAAGGCCTATTGCAGAACTTACCCAAATGCTTGCTGCGGTGGTCAGACCTTTTGCGCCGGAGCGATTGGTAATAATTGTGCCTGCGCCTAAAAACCCTATGCCGGTAACTACTCCTGCGGCAATACGCGCCGGATCAAGCGGCGATTTGCCGCTATAAATATCGAATATATAAAGTGAGATAAGCATGATCAGGCCCGAGCCCAGACAAACCAAAATATGCGTACGAAGGCCTGCGCTGCGGCCTTTTTTCTCTCTTTCCAAACCGATGACGCTTCCGCAAAGAACACAAACTACGAGCCTTATAATAATATCCCAATTACTTAACATTCAGCTTGCCTCCGCTTCGAGGGCAATCTCGCTTTTCAGGCCCTTTTTATTATACAAGTAAAACCCTAATCCTGCAACAATTGCTGCATTATCTGCAGTATACTCGATTTGAGGTATTAAAAATCTTAAATTTTTGCTTTCGCTCGCCTTAAGCCTTCTTCTAAGGTAACTATTAGCGACAACTCCGCCTCCGCAAGCGACGTTTTTAATTTTATATTGCTTCTGCGCGGCAAGTATCGCCTGAATGAGGGTTTCGACCACAGAATACTGGAATGATGAAACCAGTTCTATTTTGGTAAGCCTGGTTAACCGGCTTTTTTTAAGAAGCTCGAGCTTCTTATATACCAGAGCAGTTTTTATACCGCTAAAACTCAAATTAAAACCTTTTCTTCCGCATTTAAATTTGAAAGCATCTTTGTATTTCTCTTCAAAAAGCTTATCTATCGCCGGGCCGCCCGGGTAACCTAAGCCGTAAGCTTTAGCTACTTTATCGAAAACTTCTCCGCAAGCATCGTCATCGGTTTGGCCCAAAAGCTTGATTTTGTCAAAATCGCTTATCTGATAGATTTCTGTATGACCGCCTGATACGACAAATCCGAGCAAGGGGAATTCAATTTTTTCGCGCTGGTTTAAAAATGGCGCAAAAATGTGCGCATGAAGATGGTTAATGCCCAAAAATGGTTTATTTAACGCGAGTGCCAAAGCTTTTGCAAAATTAACCCCCACAACCAGCGAGCCCATAAGGCCGGGCTTATAGGTTGCGGCGATTAAATTTATATTCTTTAGAGAAACTTTTGCTTTCTTTAAAGCTTCTAAAAAAACTTTGTCGATATTTTTAAGGTGTGCGCGTGTGGCAATTTCAGGAACTATTCCCCCGTATTTTGCATGTTCTCTAAGCGAAGACAGGGTAACGTTTGAAAGAACTTTGTAATCCTTTAACACTGCGCAGGAGGTTTCGTCGCAGGAAGTTTCTATTCCGAGAGTGTACATATTAGTAGAAACCTGAAACCAGAATACAGAAACCAGGAATAATATTTTTTATCATCTGGTTTCTGGTTACTGGTTTCTGTTATCTTTTAAAACTAATATTCCTTTCAATAAATCAACTGCCCTTACTATATAATAATCTTTTTTATAATCGAATTCGCTCTTTTTTTCTAAATTCTCGAAAACATCCTCTTTATTTTCTTGAGGATTCTTTTCGGTGGTAATTGTAATGTCGGGGGTAATTCCTTTTTCATGGATGCTTAAACCCGAAGGTGTGTAATACAGGGCTGTCGTAAGCCTTAAGGCTGAATTGTCGGAAAGAGGGATAATTGTCTGGACCGAGCCTTTGCCAAACGATGTTTCGCCCAACAGAATAGCTTTTTTATTATCCCTAAGCGCTGAAGCAAGAATTTCGCTTGCCGAGGCGCTGCCTTTATTTATCAGGACTACGATAGGTATATTTGTATATTTTTCTTTTACGGGTAGTGATTTATAAACCACCTCTTTTTCTGTTCTCCCTTTGGTTGAAACAATAACCTTATCATTCTCAAGGAATCTGCTTGCAACTTCTATCGCCGTATCAAGAAGGCCGCCGGGATTATTTCTCACATCTATAATTAACCCTTTTAATCCGGATTTCTTCAATTCTTCCAGGCCTTTATCCAATTCCTTTGCGGTATTTTCCCTGAACTCGGTTATCCTTATATAACCTATGCCGTCTTCGAGCATCGTTGCTCTTTTGATGTCTTTTATTTTTATTATTGCGCGTTCGATAGTGACGTCTTCTATTTTCTTATCTTTATCACGAAGTACGGTAAGTGTTACTTTTGTTCCGGGTTCGCCGCGTAATTTTTTAACTGCCTCGGTTATGGTTATTCCTCGTGTAATCTTCCCGTCTATTTTGACTATGATATCTCCGGGTTTTAATCCGGCATTCCAGGCCGGCGTGTCTTCTATCGGCGAGACAACGGTAAGCAAAGTATCTTTTATGGTAATTTCTATGCCGAGGCCGCCGAATTTTCCTTCGGTCTCAACCAGAAGATCTTTGTATTCATCGGGAGACATGAATTCGCTGTAAGAATCAAGCGATGAGAGAAGGCCGTCAAGCGCGCCATAAATTAAATCTTGCGGCGGCTTTTTTTGCACATATTTCTCTTCAATAACCGCAAGAGCCTGCGCGAATATGTCCAACTCTTTATAGAAATTGTCTTCGCGTTCTTTGGCAACCAAAAAGTTGTGATGGTAAGAATAAATACCTGCGCATAAAAATATGATAATTGCGGCAATTAAAATTTTTTTCTTCATTTATTTCCTCCCATTTTTATGGTTGCGTTTTACGGTTACGCAACTAAAAATTATTATTTCTTAAGCGCTTTCTCTAACAACTCTTTAACCACTCTGGGATTGGCTTTTCCTTTGGTTTTCTTCATTACTGTGCCGACAAGAAACATAATTGCCTGCACTTTTCCTCCAAGATATTCTTTTACTACTTTCGGGTTTTCGGCAATTGCTTCTTTAGCAAATTTATCCAGTTCCTCTTTGCCAGACACCTGAAGAAGGCCTTCTTTAGCAATTATCTCATCAACGTTGGAATTCGTAACAATACAGAGAGAAAGAACTTTTTTCACACCTAAATTATTAATTTTACCTTCAGAAAAATATCGCGCAATTTTGGCAAAATTTACGGCGGATATTTTCACCGCCTTAAATTTTTCTTCAAAAGTATTGACCTGCTCTAAAAACGGGCCCAGCAGCAAATTGCATATTTTTTTCGGTTCGTTAAATTCCTTGCATGCCTCTTCAAAGAAAGACGAAAGGAACCTTTCAGATATAATAACATCTGTTTCGGTTACAGGCAATTTGTATTCTTTCAAAAACCTTTCGCGCTTATCCAGCGGTAATTCGCCGATATATTTTTTTTCATTATTAACCGCGGAATCCGTAACCACAAAATCCAGGAGATCCGGCTCGGGGAAATAGCGGTAATCATGGGCTTCTTCTTTGGTGCGCATCACTTCTGTAATTTGGTGCTTGGCATCCCATAATCTTGTTTCCTGGAAAATTTTTTCTCCCGAAACCAAAACTTTTGCCTGCCTCTTCTCTTCATGAGAAAGCGCGTCTCTTACGCCGCGAAAGGTATTCATGTTTTTTAATTCAACTTTCGTGCCCAATTTAGCTGCGCCTTTTTCTTTAAGAGAAATATTTGCGTCGCAACGCAAAGAACCTCGTTCCATGTTACACTCCGAAGCATTTATATACTGGAGCGTAAGTTTAAGGTAAGTAAGATAATCAAAAGCTTCTTCGGGGCTAACCATGTCCGGCTCGGAAACTATTTCTAAAAGGGGTGTTCCGGTACGGTTTAAATCAACCAGTGAATAATTTTCTTTGTGAATTAGTTTTCCGGCATCTTCTTCAAGATGGACTCTGGTGATGCCGATGGTTTCCCCCGAAGGCAATTTCAAGCTGCCTTTTTCACCAAGCGGCATTTTATATTGAGAAATCTGATAGTTTTTCGGCAAATCAGGATAGAAATAATTTTTACGTTCAAAGTATATTTGCTTATTTATCTTACAACCCAAGGCAAGCGCTACTCTTATGGCAAGCTCCAGCGCTTTTTTGTTAAAAACCGGAAGCACCCCTGGATAGCCACAGCAAACCGGGCAAATGTTGGAATTCGCCGGGTTGTCGAATCTGGTGGAACATGAGCAGAAAATCTTCGACTCGGTATTTAATTGAACATGAACCTCTAGCCCTATTACTGTATCAAATTCTTGCATAGTTTTCTTTTGCTAGGTTACGAAGGTTACATTTAAAAGCTCGTGATTAAACTGTAACTTTCGTAACCTGCGTAACCTTATTTCAAATCAGGTATTCGCTTATGAAAATCCGTCCAGCATTGATAACTAAAACCAGCCTTAATGAGACTGTTTTCGGAAAAATCTTTACCGATTAATTGCGCGCCGATGGGCAAATTATTTTTCGTAAATCCGCAAGGAAAGGAAACTGCCGGCAAGCCCGCCAGGTTTACGGATATTGTATAGATATCAGACAAATACATGCTTAACGGGTCAGTGGTTTTTTCTCCGAACTTAAACGCAGCGGTTGGCGATGTCGGAGTTAAAATCATATCAACCTTCTTAAATGCTTCATCAAAATCTTTTTTAATCAAGTTGCGGACTTTAAGCGCGCGGACATAATAAGCATCATAGTAGCCGCTGGAAAGGCTGTAAGTGCCAAGAAATATTCTTCGTTTGGCTTCTTCGCCAAAACCTTTACCTCTGGTTTTTACATAAACATCTTTAAGGTTAGCTGCCGGCTCTCTCAAGCCATACTTTATGCCGTCAAATCTTTGTAAATTGGAGCTTGCTTCTGAAGAACCAATTATATAATAGGTAGCAACTGCGTATTCAGTGTGCGGTAAATTAATATCAATAAACTCTGCGCCGTTTTTCTTAAAAAGTTCCATCATTTCTGTCAGCGCGGCTTTAACTTCCGGCGCAAGGCCTTTGCCGAAATATTCCGGCGGGATACCGATTTTCAGGCCCTTAATATCTTCTTTAAGGTTTTGCGTAAAATCCTCCGAAGCCAGCGGCGCTGATGTGGAATCAAATTCGTCAAAACCGCAAAGGATATTTAAAAGATAGGCGCAGTCAGTAAAATTTGTGGTAATCGGGCCAATCTGGTCAAGGCTTGAGCCAAAGGCGACCAGGCCATAACGGGAAACTCTTCCGTAAGTCGGCTTAAAACCGACCACGCCGCAAAAAGCCGCCGGCTGACGGATTGAGCCTCCGGTGTCAGAACCAAGGGCAAAAGGAACAAGCCTTGCAGCGACTGCTGCGGCAGAACCGCCGCTTGAGCCGCCGGGAACTCTTTCTATATCCCAGGGGTTTTTCACCGGGCCGTAACAGGAATTTTCCGTTGATGAGCCAAAAGCAAATTCATCCATGTTGGCAGTACCGATGATTTGCAAACCGGCATTTTTCAAACGGGTTATTACTGTTGCGTCATAGACTGCCGTATGCGTTGCAAGGATTTTCGAAGCGCAGGTAATTTTTTTCCCTTTTATGCAGATATTGTCTTTGATGGCAATGGGAACGCCTTTTAAAAAGGAGACTCCCTCCCCCATAATTGGTTCATCGTAAATTTCCACGAAAGCATTTAGCCTAGAACTATTCTTTATGCGTTGTTTAAAAAAAGAATATACCTCTTTGTCGTTCAGCTCCCCGTTTTTGATATTTTCGGCAATTTCTCTGCCGGAAAGATTTATTAGATTATCCATTTCGCTCGTTATTCAATTACTTTTGGTATTTTAAAATAATTGCCTTCTCTCTGCGGAGAATTTTTCAGGATATCCTCCTCGACTTTGCATTCTTTTACTTCGTCGTTGCGGAAAATATTATTCTGCATATTCATGCCGCGCATCGGAACGACATTGTCGACATCAAGTTCTTTAAGTTTGTCAATATAGTCTAAAATTTTCGAAAGTTGAATGCCAAGATACTCGGCTTCGCTCAAGGATATCTCTATTCTTGCAAGATTTGCGACATATTCTACGGTTTTTTTATCTACCATATCAATCTCTCTAATTTTCCTGTCTCTATTTTTCCCTACCCACCCACTTGCTCCCTTCGGTCGCTCGGGGGGTAATTCCAATGAGACTTACTTTTTTGTCCCGGCAAAAAGGCCTAGTCGAATTGTCCTTAAAGTTTTGGTAAATGTTTTAAGGCGGCTTTTATCTCTTTTATGGGATGGGCGTGATTTACAAGTTCTCCGTTTAAAAATTTATCGTATGAGGCAAGATCGAGAAAGCCGTGCCCGCTGAAATTAAATAAAATGCATTGCGATTTTTTGGCTCTTTTCGCCACTTCTATTACCGCCTTTACGGCATGAGCGGTTTCCGGAGCAGGAACGATGCCCTCTGCCTTTGCAAAAATTTCCGCGGCCTTAAAAACTTCAATCTGGTTGTAAGCTACTGCCTCAATGATATCTTTATCCTGCAGGGCGCTGACCAGCGGCGAGCAGCCATGATATCTTAATCCTCCTGCGTGTATCGCCGGAGGAATATACCTATGCCCGAGGGTAAACATTTTTATTAGCGGGGTCAGCGAGGCAGTATCGCCAAAATCGTATTCATATTTACCTTTGGTTAAACTTGGGCAGGCAAATGGCTCAACGGCAATTATTCTTAAGCCGGGATTTTTAAATTTATCTTTTACAAAAGGAAGAATCAGGCCGCCAAAATTGCTTCCGCCGCCGACGCAGGCGATTAAAAAATCCGGTTCCTCATCTAAAAGTTTTAACTGTTTTTTAGCTTCAAGGCCGATAACGGTCTGATGTAGGAGCACGTGGTTTAAGACGCTGCCTAAAGCATAATTTGTAGTTTTATCTTTCGCTGCTTCTTCAACCGCTTCAGAAATCGCAATACCCAGGCTGCCGTGACAATTTGGATCTTCTTTAAGTATTTTTCTGCCGCTTGCGGTAAGTTTTGACGGTGAAGCAATTATTTCCGCGCCCCAGATACGCATCAAAGATTTCCGGAAAGGCTTCTGATGATAACTAACCTTAACCATGTATACGCGGCACTTAAGCGAAAAAACATTGCAGGCAAAGCTTAAAGCTGCGCCCCATTGACCGGCGCCAGTTTCGGTAGCCAGGCGTTTGATGCCCTCTTTTTTATTGTAATAGGCCTGAGCGATAGCCGTGTTCAGTTTATGGCTTCCGGTAGGAGAAACACTCTCGTCTTTATAATAAATTCGCGCCTTTGTTTTTAAATATTTTTCGAGACGGCGCGCGCGCCGCAAAGGCGTTGGCCTCCATAATCTTAAAATATCTCTTACTTCAAAAGGGATTTCTATCCATCTTTCCTCGCTCATTTCCTGTTCAACCAGGCTTTTGGGAAAAATGGTCCGCAATTCATCTGCTTGCAGGGGTTTACCGGTTACAGGGTTAATCGGAGGCGGAAGCCGGAAAGGCAAATCCGGCACTAAATTATACCAGCTCTGCGGAATTTCCTTTTCACTTAAGAGAATTTTATAGTCGTCCATAGAAAGTAATTATAATTGAAAAGGAAAGCATTGTAAATGCATTTAACGCAGATTATCGCGGATGTAACGCGGACTCTCGAGATGAATAATCTGCGACCATCTGTGTTTTTGCGCGTTTATCTGCGTCATTAAGCGGGGTGATATTTGCCGCGGAAAATAGTCAATTCCAGGAACGCCTGAAGCCGGCGGGAACGGCTGGGGTGTTTGAGTTTTTTTAAAGCTTTGGCTTCGATTTGACGAATGCGTTCACGCGTAACCTTAAAAATCGTACCCACTTCTTCGAGAGTTTTCGGCGTGCCGTCTTCGATGCCAAATCTTAATATCAAAATTTTCTTTTCTCTTTCGGTAAGGCTCTCCATTGCCTGTTGCAGCTCTTCCTTGAGCATGGAATAAACTGTAGCATTTGCCGGAGACACTGCTTTTTTATCTTCGATAAAATCGCCAAAATAGGTATCGCCGTCATCGCCTATCGGGGTATGAATTGAAATTGGCTGCTGCGAAACCTTGACGATATCTTTTATTTTTGAAATCGGCAGTCGCAATTCTTTTGAAAGCTCATCCGATGTCGGCTCTCTTCCTTTTTCCTGGATAAATAAGCGCGAGATGCGAATTATCTTATTTATGGTCTCCGTCATATGCACGGGGATTCTTATAGTCCGTGCCTGGTCAGCTATGGCGCGCGTGATTGCCTGGCGTATCCACCAGGTGGCATAGGTGGAAAATTTATAACCGCGCTCGTATTCAAATTTCTCAACCGCTTTAATCAAACCGATGTTGCCCTCCTGAATCAAATCAAGGAAAGAGAGCCCCCGGTTTACGTATTTCTTTGCGATACTGACAACAAGCCTTAAATTTGCCTCAACCAGCGTCTTTTTAGCTTCATTATAAAGCCTTTGCTTTTCAAGAATATGTCTTAATTTACCTTTTATCTCTTCTTCGGCAAAACCTATTTTTCTTATCAGTGCTCTTTTTTCGCGGGTAAGGTGATGTTTCTCTTCACTGGCGCCGCGACCATGAACCGTGGTAAGTTTTCTGTTTGTTCTTTCTATTTCCCGGTAAATAGACTGAATATTTAAAATTATCTGTTCGATAATTACTATCGTAAAGTTAAAACCCTCTAAGATCCTTTTCTGGACATCGATATTCTTTACTCTTATCAGTTTGCTGTATTGCTTTTTAATTTTTTTGATTTCCCGGTCTTTATTTTTAATTTCGCCTTTAACGAAGTCATCTGCATTAAGTTCATCTACAAAAAGCTTTTGCGAGATATCAAGAAAGGCATCTTTGGCGATGGCTGTTGCAAAAATTTCGTCGCGCAGCACCTCTTCCCTGCTTTCTATCTCTTTGGCAAGCCGGACTTCTTCCTCGCGCGAGAGAAGTGGAATTTGACCCATTTGCTTAAGGTACATTTTAACCGGGTCATCGACCGGGCTTGAGACGACATGAGTTTCTTTCTTTTCTTTTTCTCTCTCCCACTCTTCAACTTCCGCTGATTCAAGAACGCTTATATTCTGATTATCCAGATGCTCGAAAACAACATCCATTTCTTCCGCGCTGACTACCTCTTCCGAAAGAAAGTGGTTTATTTCGTCATAGGTAAGATAACCTTTCTTCTTACCTAATTCGACCAATTGCTCGATAGTTCTTTCTAAAACTTTTTTCTTATGCATCTTTTACCTCGCTATTCACCCGGCTCTTCTTTTTATATTTTCATTCTTCATTTGGAAGGGCTGGGTTCATTTTGCTGAATTTATCTATTAAAACTTTGAGCCTTTCTTTGTCACCGCTTGCCTCTGCGTCTTCCATATCTTTTTTTAACCTGGCCTTGATGTTCCTGCCGCGAAGCTGCCGCAGCTTAATAATGCTGCTCTTAAAAACTTCCGTCTCAAGCGGTATGTCATCGTCCATTAAAATCTTTGAGACAAAACCGCTGATTTCTTTATCGTCGATTGCGGCAATAATCTTCGGCGAAGACAAATCAACGCCTTCACTATTATAATTCCTAAAAAAATAAGATACAGTCTTTTTTGCAAGCGGAAAAGTAAAATCTTCATCATTTAAATTCTTTCGTATAAGGGAAAAAGCTTTTTTATTAGAAAGCATGAATTTTAAAAGAATTTTTTCCGCGATAGAAAAGGACTCATTTGTTTTATTTTGTATTGCGTTTTGTTCTCTCTGCTCTTTTTTCGAAAAATTCTTCTTAAATTCGGCAATAAGGATTTCCTCTTTAATCTTTAAATAAGAAGACAGTTTTTTTATGTATTCATATTTTTCTATTTCGCTGTTTAGCTTACTGAGAGTGGCAAATATTTCCTGGGCAACTTTGGTTTTTCCGTCGATGCTTTCGATGTCATACATCTTTTTTAAAACATCAATTTTGAATTCAAAAAAATCTTTCTTTTCTTTAAGCAAATTAAGCATGAAATCTTTGCCTTTGCTTCTTACGAGCGAATCCGGGTCGTAGCCCTGGGGGATACGCAGGACTCTAACCTTTAAATCGTTCTCAAGCAAAAGATCAAGGGCCCGAAGGGTTGCCATTTGTCCCGCTTTATCGGAATCAAAAACCAAAGTTATATTATTCGTATAGCGGCGAAGCAGCCTGATTTGTTCAACTGTCAAGGCTGTCCCCGAAGAAGCAACGATGTTTTTAATCCCGTGAATGAAAGGTATAATCATATCAAGATAACCCTCCACAACGATAGCTTCATCGAGTTTGGCAATTTCATCTTTTGAAAAATTAAGGCCATAGAGATGTTCGCGTTTAGAATAAACCTGGCTTTCAAGCGAGTTTATGTATTTAGGAATATTATCCGCAACACTTATGGTCCTTGCGCCAAAACCAATAACCCGCGAACGGATGTCGAATATCGGAAACATCACGCGTTCACGGAATAAATCCCGGTAACCCTGGCCGCCGGAGATAGCCAGCGACGCTTTCTCAAGAGTCTGCAATGTGAAATTTTTATTCCGCATGTATTCTATAAGAGTGTTTCTTCCCAAAGAATAGCCTAAACGGAATTGTTTTATTATTTCCATGCCGATGCCTCTTTTTTGTAAATAAATTTGCGCGCCTTGAGCATTTTTATCTTCGGTGAGGTTACGATAAAAAAATATCGATGCCTCGTTAAGGCAGTCGTAGAGCACTGTTTTTATCCTGTCTTTATCCTGGTTTTGCTGCGGCATGGCAAGGCCGAGACGCCTGGCAAGAGTTTCCACGGCCTCAACAAAGGTCATTTTTTCATACAGCATCAGAAACTGGATTACTCCTCCTCCCTCATTACAGCCGAAGCAATGAAAGATTTGCTTCTGCTGGCTGACCATAAAAGAAGGGGTCTTTTCTCCATGAAAAGGGCAATTAGTCTTGAAATTTCTGCCGGCGCGCTTTAAGGGGATGTAGCTGGAGATTATTTCAACAATGTCGGTCCTGGTTTGTATTTCGTCGATGAAAGATTGAGGTATCATATTTTGTTACACAGATGGGCACAGATGAGAATCACAGATAAACACAGATGAAAAATTCCAAATCACAAATTCCAAGTACCAAATAAGTTCCAAATTCCAATGTTCAAATGACCAAAACAGGTTTTGTTTAGGACATTGGAACTTTGGTCATTGGAATTTATTTGGAATTTGGTGCTTGTTATTTGGAATTTCATAGTACCTGTATTATTTGTGCGTTTTATGTGAGAACCTTCTAAATCCACCCAGTTCGTATATTTCGAACTTTTCTTTGCTCTCCAAATGATCAAGCATAATATTTACGCCTAAATTATCGGAAGCAATATGCGGTGCGATAACTACATTTATATTGCACTCTCGGCATTTTTTGAAATGTTCTTCGGATTGATGCATGGCAATTATCGTATCGATTCCGGTTGCGGCGAGTTTATCGTAAATATTTACCGGGCCTTCGGTGCCGCCGGTAAAATCAATGTGCATGCGCTTGGTGCGGGAATTTTTATTTCCTATGGTTATGGCTACGGGATTATTGTTTTTTGCTGATTCTTTATATTCGGCAACCCCTTCCAGAATTTCGACGATTGCTCCAATGTCTTTAGGCTTTTCTTTATCCATTAATTTCTTTATATATTGGTAAGCAAGGTTGTCGCAGGGAGTATGCATGCATAAAAGGTCGACTTTCAGCCATTTTGCCATATCAACTACCTTTTGGTGATTTGCCGCATGGACCCTTCGTTCGATTTCGGATTTTCTTTCTTTAAGAAGATTTTCTGAAACGCTCAAAGACACGCCTTCGCTGCTAAAGGTGGCAATTTGTAAATCCATTACTTCATAGAAGTTTGCATAAGCGCGGCCTTGAGGATGGTGGGAAATGGCTAAATCTATCTTTGTGCCTTTTTCTCTAAGCGTATTTACAAGCAAAAGCTCAGCTTCATTTATATCTACGCCGACGATGACGTTTTTTATCTCATCTTCCGGAGAGCCGTTAAGTATGCGTGTATCAGCGAAAGGGTTAGATAACGAATCTACATCGAAAAATTCTTTTTTATTTTTATCGAGCCTATCGTAGCTTTCTTTTTGCTCTTTAAGATAACAGTCAATTTCTTTTTTACTGCGGATATCCGCTTCAATTCCTCTTTTTATTACTTCCTGATATATGGCTTTTAACTTCATATAATTTCTCCACCTCCATGTTTAATTTAAAATTCGGCTGGATTTTTTTATAGGACTTTGCTGAAACCAGATATATTTTTGGCGCAATGTTTTTAAAAAGTTCTTTGGAAATGCCTTTTCGGAAAAAATCATTATTTATCGGCAGAAGATAGAGAAGAAAAACAATTACGCTTGACAGAAATGCAATTCGCACAAAGCCGATAAGAATGGCGATTAATTTCTCCCAAGAAGGAATTATTTCCCGTTTAAAAAGAGAGTTAACCAGCCTGCTTAATAAGTCAGACAGCAAGAAAGTTGAAAAAAATAAGAAACCAAAAGCTAAAAATTTCGAATAGTCTTTCGCAAATAACGGTAATTTTGCCGTTAGTGCAGTAAACAGGAAAGGGTAAAATTGAAAGGAAAAAATAAGGCTAAAGAATAGCCCGATTAGCTTTAAAATTTCTAAAAAAATTCCCCTGGCTGCTGCTTCGTAAGTTATTATTATACAAAGGATTAGGAAAATAATATCTATGAGGCCAAATCCTTTACTAAATACCATTATTGCAAAATTTACTAAAGATATAACATATCAGGGGGCAAAAGTCAAGAAAACGTTTACAAAGCGAATGGACAATGAAATTTCAAGATTTTCTATTGGTTTCTTGGCAAACTTCCTATTCTTTTTCTCACCGAGTATTCAACATAACCGGCAAGAATTTCCTGGACCTTGGCTGGCGGAGCAAGCACAAAATAATTTGAAATAAGCGCATATGCCATCTCATGGGATAATATTCCGGGGTCTATGTCTTTTAATGAAATATGAATGGTATTTTGCGATGGCATGTAAATAGAAGGTATGGCCGGTTCGATTGTCTGTGTATTGCCATAGGCGGTTTTGCTGACGCTAACATTATCGGGATGAACCTTTATTCTGCCATGGTAACTATCGAGGTACATATCTAAAACATCCTCCACTTCAAGATATAAAGCATCTGTGTCGCTTTTAATGACTGACGTGATATCTGATTTCGATTCGTTATAAGTTTCGAATCTGACGGAATTTCCGGTACTTATGTTTTTGGCAAATTCTGCCAGGCTGCAGTCAGGGCAGAAAAGAATAGTGAAATATTTTGTTTCAACCGTGTCGGCAGGGCAGAAAGAATTAAAAAATAGAAAAAAGGCTAAGCTTAAAAACGCAATTTTAATTTTAGCGCTCATACGCCTTTGAAATTATTGAGTATTGATTCGATATTTTTTAATTCGGCTTCAATGGCTCTCTTGGTTTCTACAGGTAATTTTTCAATACCTTTATTTAAAGCATTAACTTCTCTTTTTAGTAAAGCGATTTTATCTTTCAGGTAGTATGACAGGTGCGTCAAAGACACAGAGAGATTTTTTAGCTGGTCGGTAGTCCTTATCTGAAAATTTGCCGTAAGATCTCCTTCGGAAAGTTTTTCGATTTCTTTTCTTAACCTGTACAAAGGCCCGGCGATCCTGTGCGAGACAAAAAGAGTAAGCAAAGCCACTGAAATGGCGCAAAAAAGAGTAACTACAATCAAGGTCTGAGCTATGAAAGGGAAGATGAAATCAGCGGTTGTTTTTACGGTCACTCTTGTATTCTCAATGGCGACTGTCGTAGAATTTCTCGCTAAAAAAAGCAGCAAACCTCCTATCAACAAAGAGGCAATAACAACAATGATACAAAATTTTAATATGAATTTGCTTTGGAAGCTTTTGTCGATAAAATAATTTTTTCTTTGGTTGGACATATTCTAGCCCTCCTTCTTGGCACGGAAGTTATTCTAAACCTAAAAGTTTGTAATTTATTTTAACATTTGCTTTCTTTTTTAAAGAATCAAGCCAGGCATTTACGGCGTCCTGCTGTTTTTTCTTAAAAAGAATAAGGCGTATTTCGCCATAAACATCGGAAAGCGGTTTATCGCCGTATTTATCTTTGTTTGCGTTATAAAAATCATTTATTTCTTTATCGTTTATCTTTATACTCATGAACAATTGTTTGGCTTTTTTATCAACCGCTAATTTCAGGAGCGATTGCTCCCAAAAATCCTGGACATCGTCCAGGAATGCCGGGTCTTTGTCCAGATTCGCCTCTTCCGCTTCTTTCAAGATAAGCTTCCTGTTGACGATATTATCGATAAATTCTTTGCGGGCTTCTTTCGTGTCTGGCTTTGAAAAATTAAACTTTTGAAAATCTCTTTCGAATTCCGCCTTGGTTATTTTTATGCCGTCGATAGAGATGGCTACTTCTTCTTTTGGAGCGCAGCTTATTGCCAATAATATAATAAGGGCGATAAATAACAATTTTGTGTTACGCATTTTCCCTCCTTGGGCTGGTTTTTGATAATAATTCTAATTTTTATTATTCTCTCTCCAGATGGCTATCAACATACGTCGCTAAAAGCTCGGCAGTTTTGTCCGGAGGCATTACCCTGAAGTAATTATCTATAACTGCGTGAGCCATTTCATGAGAAATCACGGAATCGGTTATATCCTGCATTGAAGAATAAATCGTTCCAAGCGGGTGGATATAGAATGATTTGTAATTTTCGCTTACGCCGAACTGCCTGGAATATTCTTCGCTTAATTCCTGGCGGGTCCTGAAAATCCGTAATTTTATCTCCATATGGTCGGGATACATGGCAAGCATCTGCTCTACCCTCAACAATATAGCTTCAAGTCGCGCAAGAATTCTGTCTTCAATGCTGTATTTGGCGTTAGTAAATAAATCTTTTTCCGCAGCCGAAACCGAAAAATACCTGGAACGCAGCCGCGCTTCCAGTTTTTTAAGATTAATATCCTGCGGGTATATAATAGTAATCCTGCCGTCTCCATGGCTGAGGCAACCGGCTGTTTCTTCTTGCTCCGTATCCGTTGAATCTGCCGGAAAAACAGAAACGCATCCTAAAAAGATAAATACTATGATGGCTAGGTTAATTATCTTCATTTTTACCTGTTGAAATTAGCACTTAAATTTATTTAAAAGTTTTTTCACCTTCTCCAGCTTCTCCTGCGCTTCGCCGGAAAGATTGGTTGCGGATATTCCGGATAGCTCTTTATTGGTATCAACGATAATTTTACGTATGGAATCAATCATCTGGTTCAAAAATCCCACCAAATCCTTAAGCTCATCTTTTTTGCGCACATGGATTACCACACTCAAATTGCCGTTGCCAACTTCTTTAATGTCGTGCTCAAGCCTATACAAAGGCCCGGCGATACGATGAGAGATAAAAAGAGTAAGAATAATGGTTATAATTCCGCCGATAACTATTGCTACCAAGCTGCTGATAATTAAAAGGGGGAGGATAAAATCAGCGGTACTCTTAATCGTAAGCCGTGAATTCTCAAATACGGTCGTAACGCTTGAGGCAGATAAAACATAAACAATCGCGGCAATGATTAAAGAGGAAAGAATCATTATCGCGCAAAATTTCAGAATGAAATTTCGCTGAAACCCCATTCGCACAATGCGGATTTTTCTTCTTTCACGTATATTATTCATCTGCGCCTCCGTTTTGAATGCTTGTTTCTTTTAATGTCATACCGTTAAGCACATTCTGATATTTTTTTATTTTAGCTTTCTTTTCCAAGCTTTTAATCCAGAAATCGAGCAGGGCCTGCGCCTTTTTCATTCTTAGGCTATTTCTGATTTGCCCGGCTATCTGGTCGTAAGGCTTTATTTTGCCTTCGCTTTCTTTTTCCATAAGTCGATATTCCGCGTTGACCTCTTCATCGCTTACTTTAGACATCGCCAAAAATTCATTGCCTTTTTGCTCGATAATCCTTTTGATGAGGGCTTGTTTCCAGTAATTCTCTATTTCTTTCATGAATTTTTTATCTTTATCGAAGTTCATCTTCTGGGCTTCTTCCAAAAGAAGCTCTTTATCGATAATATTTTCCAGAATAGCTTCTTTGGATGAGCCGGGTATGCTCATTACGACTTCATCATTAAAATCATCGGTAGTTACCTCATAGTTATTTACTTTAGCGACCACCTGGCTCTTGTCAGGCTTCCTGGCGCATCCTGAAATCAAGATAATGGCTATCGGCACCATTAAAATAAAATTATGCTTTTTAAATATACTTTTCATTTTGCCTCCTCTTATTCGTGGTCATTCGCCTTTAATTCATGGGCATTTGTCTCTATCCAATAATTTCCTTCATTTTTTTAACCACACCGGTATTATCCATTATATCAGCAAGATTTTTAAGTTCTTTAAGTTTTTTGCGCAGGGCTATACTGTCAAATTCCTGCGGCTGGCTGATGTAAATTTTTTCGTGCTTGGTAACTTTATCCCTTTCTCTATCTAAAAGTATTTCTTCGCTAAGCTTCTCTCCTGGGCGTAATCCGATAATTTTTATTTCTATATCCTTTCCGGGGGTAAGTCCGGATAATGAAATCAAATTTTTAGCTATTTCAATAATTTTAATCTGCTCTCCCATATCAAGAATAAAAAGTTCACCGCCAGTGCCTATGGCTCCGGCCTGCAACACCAGCATAACCGCTTCTTTTACGCTCATGAAATACCGTTCGACATCCGGATGAGTAATGGTTATTGGCCCGCCCTCGGCGATTTGTTTTTTAAAGAGCGGCACAACGCTTCCTGATGAGCCAAGGACATTGCCGAAACGTACAGCCATGAATTTCGTGTTACTATTCTTGGCCCTGGATTGTAAAATTATTTCCGCAATACGTTTGCTCATCCCCATAATGCTTGTGGGATTGACCGCTTTATCGGTAGATATAAGTATAAACCTTTCTACGCCGTAATGGTTTGCCGCATAAATCAGGTTGCGGCTGCCAAAAATATTATTTTTTGCCGCGGCAACCGGGTTTGCTTCCATCAATGGAACATGTTTGTGCGCTGCCGCATGAAATACTACTTGAGGTTTATTTTTTGAAAAGAGCTGCTTTAGTAATCCTGCGTCTCTGACATCTCCGATGATAGTTTGTGTTTTAACTTTAGGATGTTTTACTTTGAATTCAATATTTAGAAAATAAAGAAAGTTCTCATGATGGTCAAAAAGAATAACTTCTTTAGGAGAAAATTGCGCAATTTGGCGGGCGATTTCAGAGCCGATTGAGCCTCCGGCACCGGTAATCAATACAATTTTATCCTTAACATAAATACTGACATCTTTCATGTCTATAGATACGGTTTCTCTGCCAAGCAAATCTTCCGGTTGTACCTCCCGCGGCTTAATTACCAGTTTACCGCTTAATATTTTGTTCAGTGGCGGAGCGATTTTGATTTTTGCTTTGGTCCTTTCACAGTAAGACAATACATCACGCATTTGGTCGCCCTTAACCTGCGGCATGGCAATAACAATCTCGTCTATCTCATGCCTTTCGACAATCCTGGGTATATTTTTACGATTTCCTAAAATTTTTATCCCGTGTATGGTTTCATTTAATTTCATCCGGTCGTCATCGATAAATCCTGCAACCCTGCCCATGCTTGGATTCTTGCGGTATTCGCGAAGGAGCATAACGCCGGTTGCGCCGGCTCCGACGATAAGAACTTTTTCAGCATCTAAATCGTAGTTGCGATAATAGTTTTCTTTAAGCAATCGCGAGGCGAACCTCAATCCGCCGACTAAACTTGCGCATAAAACAAAATCAATCATAAAAACTGATCTGGGAAAACCATATCCTCCTAAAAATCCTACGCCGGCAATCAAAATAATAAAAGAAAGCAAGTTGGCTTTGATAATCTTCCATAAATCGTCAATAGAAGCGTATGCCCATAGGCCGCTGTATAATCTAAAAAATTGGAACACGATAGGTTTTACTATAATTACGGAAAGGAAACCGAAGAAAAATGCCGGAAGCTCGGTTTGAGGAATATTGTATTCAAAACGTAACGAGAAACTTACCACATAGGAAAATATAATTATTGCGAAATGAAAGATTATAATAAGGCTTTTCCGGTAATGCAGTAATAAATTTTGAATCAATTCTTTTTTGCGCATTTTATCTTCAATAATGTGTCGAATATTATTTTAAAATCATTTCTCAATTTTATTCCATTCTTTATGTAATCTTCATTTATTTTTAACTTATCGGGCAAGATAACTTCGGTATAAATTTTTTCCGGGTCATAACTATCAGCGAGCATCTCTTCTTCGTGCCTGTATTTTATGGATGCCATATCGGTAATTCCCGGGCGAATTGTTAAGATTAATGAATTTTCTCCGGAGTAAAATTCTTTATATTTCTGGACCTCCGGCCTTGGGCCGACAAAACTCATCTTTCCTAAAAAAACATTCAGCAGCTGCGGTAATTCATCTATTTTAGTGAGCCTGAGGAATTTGCCAATCCTTGTAATTCTGTTTTTATTCCCCGGCTCAAACATCAAGGTGCTTGCATTAATATCTGCGGACATGGTGCGAAACTTAAGCAAAGAGAATGAACTTCCGTTTTTACCCATCCTTTTTTGTATAAAAAATACCGGGCCACGGGAATCGAGTTTAATCAAGATGGCAATGATGAAAAATAGCGGCAGGCAAACCATTAGTCCGATTAGTGAGAAAAATAAATCAAACAATCTTTTGCCAAATAATTTATACATCTCGGTATTGCTTTATAATTTTTTTAATCGCTTTAATTACGCGTTTTACTTGAGCATTACTCATTCCCGGATAAATCGGTAAAGAGACTATCCTTTCGTATAGCCATTCGCTGTTCGGGAATTGGTTAGGTTTATAACCAAATTTGTTCCTGTAAAACGGGTGCCGGTAGAGCGGTATAAAATGTACGCTTGCAGAAACCCCCTGTTTCGCAAGTTCATCGATAAACTCCGCTCTGTCAATGGAAAGCTTATCTATTTTAAGTTTAATAACATACAAATGCCAGCTGGTTACGCGACCTTTTTTAATTACCGGCGTTATTAATTCCGACATTTCCTTAAATGCGGAATTATAAATTTCAGCAATAGTTTTACGTTTCCTCCACATCAACTCAAGTTTCTTAAGCTGTGCAATGCCCAGGCTTGAATTGATATCGGTAGTGTTATATTTATAACCTGCAGCTATAACCTCATAATACCAACTGCCACCCTTGTCGTATCTCTTCCAGGCGTCCCGGTTCATGCCATGGAGCCGCATGACTTTCATCCTTTCGGCAAAACGCGCGTTATCGGTTACAATCATCCCGCCTTCGCCTGTTGCCAGGGTTTTGGTAGCATAAAAACTAAAACAGGTAATATCCGCCAGCGTTCCGACTTTTCTGCCTTTATACCATGAAGGCAGGGTATGCGCGGCATCTTCAATAATGAACAATTTGTGTCTATTGGCTATTTTTCGTATTTCATCATAATCCACAGGTTGCCCCCCGTAATCAACCGTAATAATTGCCTTGGTACGTGAAGTAATTTTTTCTTCGATTTTTGCCCAATTAATATTCAACGTATCTTTTTCCACATCGACAAAAACCGGCTTGGCCTTAAAATAACACACAACTTCCGCGGTTGCCGTAAAAGTCATTACCGGCACGATAACTTCGTCGCCCTCTTTAAGACCTATCGCCTCAAGCGCCAAATGTAAAGCTGCGGTGCATGAATTTACGGCAATGGCATATTTTGCGCCTGTGTAAGCCTTGAATTTTTCCTCAAACTCTGCGGTCTTCGGACCCATCGTAATCCAACCGGATTTAATTGCACTGGTTACCGTTTTAATTTCTTCTTTACCTATATATGGGCGGTGAAATGGAATATGATTTTTTACCATAGTTCTCCTTTATCGGGTAATGGGTACGTCTTTAATCTTCTTTTTCAGCACTATAAAGTCTGAAATTCCTTTTAAATATCCGATTCCGTAGCTAAAATGCACGGCCATAAAAGCAATCATTAAAAATGGCAGTAATGTACTTTTATTTTTTATTGCGATAAAAAAAGAAACAACAAAATTAATAAAAAAATATATTACGGCTTCGACAAAAAACAATAGGAAGAAATATTTATTAAAGAATCCTGCCAAAAATAAAATCATCAGCGAAGCAGTTAGCATTGCTGGAACGAGTTGGCGCAATGTGAATATTCCTTTTAGCTTCATTACGCTCTGCGGTTTGAAATATCCGTATTGATAATACATATTCCAAAGTTTCCCAAAGGTTTCACGCGCATAATAATAAGAAACAATATCTGGTGCTAATAATATTTTTCCGCCGTTCTTAATTAAACGGAGATTAAATTCATCGTCTTCGTTTCTCCATGCCTCTTCATCGAAGAATCCTATTTTATCAAAAATTTCCCTTTTATAACACCCAAACGGTACTGTATCGGTATAGACTGGTTTTTTTGTGCCGGTCCGGAACAAAGCGTTGCCTATCCCGAAATTGCTGGAAAGAGCCAAAGCGATAGCTTTTGCCGTTATTGTTTCTGCTCCAGGTAAGGTAACCCAAATACCTCCAACATTATCGGCTTTGCATTCGTACAGATAGCGCATGCTTTTTGAAACGTAATCTTTAAAATATATATTATGCGCGTCCATGCGGATAATAATTTCGCCTTTTGCTTTTGGTATCATCAGATTCAAAGCTGCAGCAGCCAGTTTTTTAGGATTATCAAAGCATTGGATGAAATTATATTTATCTGCATAGTTACTTAATATCTCCCTAGTTTTATCCGTGCTCATCCCATCGGCAATAATGATTTCTAATTGCTCTCTTGGATAATCCTGTGCAAGTATTGATTCGAGGCATTTCCCAATAAACCTTTCTTCGTTGCGGCATGGAATTATTATTGAAATAAAAATATTTTTGTCCTCCATATCGGCTAATTAGTAAGTGAATGTTTCATTAAAGATTTATAAACGCTAAATATATCTGCCGCTATTTTATTCTTATCATATGATTTTTTACCTTTTTCGATGCCATTGGCAGAAAAATTTTTTGCCAAGCTTTCGTCTCGTAAAATACGCAATATATAATCGGAATAATTATCCTCGTTTCTATCCACTAAAAATCCATTAACTGCGTTTTCAATAATGTCATTATTTCCAGCTATATCGGAACAGACAACCGGTACCCCTAGAGAAGTAGCTTCAATTAGACACATAGGTAAAACTTCTTGTTCGGTGGTAAATAAAAATATTTCCGCAATTTTCAGATATGCGGCCACATTATCCTGAAAACCTTCCATCTTAAATCTGAGGTTTGGAAGATTCTGACGGTCAATCATTCGTTGCAGTAATTCACGTTCCGGTCCATCTCCCACTATAATGCCAAATATTTTGATTTCGGGTGCCTGCTTAGCGCAATCAATCAAACTCTTGATAAATATGTTGAAACGTTTTCCAGGAAGCAATCTTCCGATTCCGACAATAACCTTTTCTTCCGGCATAACTTTTAAAAAATCCTTTAACTTCTTTACATTTTCCGCGCTGGCCTGATAAAAAAGGCGCTCTTTGTTGACAAAATTAGGGATAAGCGCCACTTTTTTTCTGTTAAAACCAGCCCGCATAAAACTATCATACTTGGCTTTACTGATAGAGATAAATGTGTCGCCTATTGCTTTAAATAAAAAAATAGCTATGCCAGACGGAACGCGGCTGAATGCGGATGAATGGTGTGTAATAACGATTTTTGTTTTCGGGGAAAATACTTTAGCCGCGATTCCAGCGATAATTGCGACAGTCGCTCCCTGTGAATGCATTATTTCAAACCGATTTTTTCTAAAAATCGAAGCAAATTCTAAAAAAAGTTTAAAAATATTCCAGTGGTTATACCTTGATATGGGAAAAAATTGGATCTTGTCTTCCAGGCGCTTTTGCATCACTCCCGGTGCAGAAGCAAAAGCAACCTGATTTTCGGGAATTGCGCAAATAGCATTGGCAAGCTCTGTAGCCATGCTTTCTGCTCCGCCTAAATCGGAAGTTTCATTAACAATAATAATTCTCATTTAAGTAATCCTTTAAAACGTTCGTAAAAATTCCTTAAGCATCCGAAAATTCCATTGAGCCGTCCGGCAAGCTCATTTATTGATGCGTCATCGCAGATCCAAATTCTTTTTAAACAAAATTGATCCGAGTTTGTATCGTTCCATCCGCTGTCTAACGATACAGCGGACCTATAACCGGTTTGTTTTAAATAAGTTATTTCCCGCCTGCTATAATTACCGTTTGGATAAGCAAAATGGTTTATTTCTTTTTTCAGAATCATTTCCAGCGATTCTTTCGATGTTTTTATTTCTCCCAGGCACTCATTGTCATCGCACTTCGTTAAAACCGGATGAAAACAGCCGTGAGATTGAAAACTCACATAGTCAGCCATCTCATTTATTTCCTGGAGGTTTAGCGCTTGAGGGGTAGCATATTCTTTTTCTGGTTCGTAGCCAGTTTTTTCTCTTAACATAGCTAACCGCTCTTGGTTTTGGCATAGTTTAAGCTTTTCAAATCCAAGAAAACCTGCCTGCCACCAGAATTTTCGATTGGTATTAACAACGCCACTAGTTAAGAAAATTATCACTGGAATGTTAAATTCTTTTATAGCCTCTAATAGCTTATAATTGCCCTTCCAGCCGTCATCAAGCGTTATGACTAGACTTTTTGGCGAAAACAATGCTTCTTTTTGCGCAATTGCATTTACTAAAGAATCGAGGGTAATAATGTTGTATCTTTTAACCAGATACCTTAAATGCTTTCTGAATACTTCAGGGGCTGGATCGTGATAGCAAATGATAATATTTTTGTCCCTAAAAATTATTTCCCGAATAAAAAAACACAGACCAAGCATTCTCGAAATGAGGCCAACAAACGATTTTATTTTTTTTCTATTCAGCATATACTTGTCATTTCTTTTTCACGGCTTCAAAAACACGCAGATAATTGTCGATGGACTTGCCAGCGGCATATTCGCAAAGTTCTTCTTTCTTTACGCGTAAAGGTTTCTGGTTAAGAGCTTCTTCAATTGCTGCCGCCATTGCTTTAACATCGCCCATGGGGATAAGTCTGCCAAGCCTTCCATTTTTTAATATTTCTCGCGGCCCACTTGGACAATCCGTACTTATAACCGGACATCCGCAGGCTAAAGCCTGGACTAAAGCGCCGGGTAAACCCTCCCAATCCGAGGATAATACAAAAAGATTTGCCCGCGACATATACTTAAAAGGATTGGGTTCAAATCCGGCAAGATTAATATCCTCGCGTAATTTTAAATCGGCGGCTAAAGATTCCAATTGTAGCCTTTCCTCGCCTTCCCCCAATATTAATAAACGCGCATTCCTCTGCTGCCTGACAATAGCGAATGCTTTAATTAATAAATCAAATCTTTTTTGAAAAGCCAATCTTCCAACACTTAATATAACTGGTATATCTTTGTTTTGTAACCAGGGATGGTCGCATGGCTTGGAAGCATTGATGAATAACTCTTCGGTAACAATAGGACTGTAAATTGTACAGAGTTTACCGCCTTTTATTTTCAAAAATTTTTTTAAATCCTCCTTAACCCCCTCTGACACCCCTACAATCATATCTGCCAGCGGATATAAAGTTTTTATAAAAAGGCTTAATAATAATCTTTTGCCGCCGCGATACTTGCTTAAGTCGGAAGAAAGCGTATTGGCCTCTCTTAAAACTATTGCAGTTTTTACTTTGGAAAATATTTTTGCCAGAACAACAAAAGGACAGGAATCGGCACGGGTTGCAAGCACAATATCCGGCTTATTTTTGTGAAGATAACCGATAAGTGCTGGGAGACTCCTTCTCATCCGCTTAACTTTTAGATTTACCACGCAGACATTATCGGGAATTAAATCTAAATATACTGCGTTATCGGTATTACCTATGACAAGCTCGACATCATGGCCTCTCTCGCTAAAACCCCTAGCAAGGTCGCTAAAAACTCTTTCTGCGCCGCCGAGAGTAAAATCCGCTATGAATAAGGCTATTTTCACTTCAGTTGCTCCTTCTTATATGGAAACATGCAATGTGCTGATATTCCTAAAAAAATCCAGGAGGCTTTATCGGCCAGGGAAACAAAACCCCACCCTAAAATAAAAAACATAAGAACAACAAAAAGCCCAATTCTAGGCAGATATTCTCTTCGCAATTTCCATCCAAACATAAACAAATAAACATAAAAAGAGTAATATAAACAGAAACCTGTGATTCCATAATTTGATAATATTTCTGTATAATTATTATGTGAATATGTGCCAAATCCGCTGTTTTTAGCAAAACCTCCGCCTCCCCAGCCAAAAACTGGCTTTGCCAACCAAAGTTTAATGCCTTCATCAATCATCAAATATCTTGTCTGGGCTGACCACAAATCTTCTCCACGTAACAATTCTTCTGCTCTTTGAACGGCCACAATGTCTTTTGATGTTTCGTAAAACTTTTTAAAACAAAAACCTAAAAATAACATTAATACTAAAAAAACAATAATAAATCTTTGTGAACGCATTTTTGCTTTTTGCCACATCAAATAATCCATCCCAAAAAACAACATAATCATCCCGACAAGCAGTAACCCCTTACGGCTGCCAGTGTAAAAGAGTACGAAAAACAGCAGAAAAAACACAATGCACTTTATCAAAAAATTTCTTTTCCTGGCTAAAAAATAGAGGAAGAATGCGATAAACGACAAAAGAATTGCCAACCCGTTGGCATTGCCCGAAAGGCCCGCAATTCTATCAGCTTCAGTCCCTTGAAAGTATAATATATTTTGATAAGAAAATACTATATTAACGGCCGCGGCAAGAGCCATAGTCCAGAGTAATAAACTAGTCGGCATATCATATCTCAATCCGACAAAAACCGCATATCCGATAATAACTGCCGAAGAAACCTGCATAACATAATCAACATTCCCTCCCCAAAGCAGAGAAAACATATTGAATGCTAGAAAAATAAAAGGCAAAAGATAATTTTTGATTAAAAAAACTTTGCGCTCTTTTAAAAAAATGAAAAATAAAAACAGTGCAGCTAAACAAATTGATAATCTAGAAAAACCTGGCAGCGCATTTAATATAAAGGAAGAAACCAGTAATAGGAATAAAATGCTTTTTTCTAAAAAAGATAAACTTTTCATTTTAGTTGCCTCTCTGACTGTCTGGTACGGATAAAAGACCACATATACAAAATAATGAAAGAATTAAAAACAAACCCAATAATGCTATACATAATAATACTACCTAAAGCGTCGAAATATAAACCGCCTATGATAAGTGTGCTGACACGAGAAAAAAGTAGAGCTAAATCTTGAAAAAATAAAAATTTCTGTTTCCTGTAAATTTGGGCAAAAAGAATAGCCGGTGGATTAATAAAACCTACACCTAACCATATAATTAGCCATCTGGCATATTCACCTGCTGTCGCCCAATTTTTCCCTAAAATCAGACCGAACAAAAATGGACCAAAAGCAATGATAATTAAAGCTGGCACAACTGCAATTCCAAAAAGTCCCAAGGTAGTTTTTTTAAAAAGATTATAAGTATCTCCTTGGGCATTATGAATCTCGCTTGCTCTCTGAAATAAAACTTGGCGTAACGATGTTAAAATAAAATTCATGGGTAATTGCAAAACACGCACACCCAACGCATAATATCCAACAATGACGGGACCAAAAAATTTAGCTAAAAGTAAAACCGGAATATTCTGGGAAATAGCATTTAAGAAATTTTGCGTGCTGCTATAGATAGGAAAATCTGAGTACTGCTTCCCTAACTGTTTTATCGAATGATAATGTAACCCTTCCTTGAGGATTTGTTTATCATCGTGTCTCATCTGGAATATCAATGTAAAAGAAGAAAGTAAATCCCCTAAAATATTACCGGCGATTAGCCCAACTGGCCCGGCGTTAAACACTCCGGAAGATACCTGTGCGCTGTTTGCTGCAGTTGACCTTACCATTTGAGAAATAGAATCTTTTTTAAACTTTTTTTGGCGCGCAAACCAGGAGGTTAAAGTTAAATAAAGTCCGGAAAGAAAGATAGAGAATGGAAAAAGTAAAATCCACATACCTATTTCTTCTATCTTTAGAAGTAAAATAATTTGCTTAAAAAAAGCAAGGCACAAGATAAGTGATATTGCACTTACCGCTATAACAGAAAATATAGCGGCCCAAAACAGATGTGCGGCATTTTTGTTATTATTTGGAAGCATCAACGCTTGATCATACCGCATAGTAACAATTGCCGTTACTATTGAAACTATGGACATATATATACCAAAAACTCCAAAAGCAGCGGGGTTAAATAAACGCGTTAGGATTGGCGAAACAATAACAGTTATCACTTGAGCAATGACGGTGCCGGACATTAAGACTAGAATATTTCTTAAGAAAGGATTGTTAGCAAAAAACTTTTTAAAAAGTAAAGTTAATCGCATAAATAACTCTAAATATTAACTGATTTATCATAAATTTATGAATATGTAATTGCATACTGTTATCACTAATTCTTTTATATCTATACTTGATCAGGTAACTGTAAATATGAGCCGAATATGTAATCATAATTAGACGGAACGAGCTTAGGATATCCGCTTGTAGGATAAAAAGTCATTTCGCCAAAATATACTTTACCATTGACACTATAAAGATCTACCCTTACAAAAATCAAACCTTGAGATAATTTCCTTGTCACTTGGCACATTTCTTCAAAACATTGAGGCTTGTTGACTGACCCTTCAAAATGGGGGCAACTCCATCTAACTGGCAATGGTTTCCAATTCATGTCATAAAAATTCCTTTCATGTTTGGTAAATCGTCCAAAATCAACCTGGACAAAACGAGGCTCACCGTTAAAGCAAAAAAACTTATAATCCACCGGGACAGAATTTTCATTACCAAGATATTCTTCACAAATAATATGCGGAATAATATTTTTGTAGGCAAATTCTCTTCCGCAATAATAATGGTTATTAGCCATAAAAATTTTTAATAGTTTGAATGTATAATTCCAATCAATATCGTTTTTATTTTTGCAAATAATATTCTGTCCGCTGCCGTGAGTAACCTTCAGAATAAATGATGCGGGTAGATCATCTAAAATAATATCTTCAACCTTAACATAAACACCATAAAATTTAGTCAATATTTCTTCTCCTATACGGTTCCTAACATAGTCGCGTACTTTATATTTATCTGCACAAACTGTCAACACTTCATCTTTCCAATTAAGTTTCAACCATTGTATTTTCTCGGTAAAGGTTACTGGATTTTTTAAATTTAATTTTTTACCTAAAATGATTCTATATTGCCATTTAACATAGATACTATCCGGGATAAAGTATGCGATTAATTGGAATCTTTTTAAATTTAAGTATATGAAAAATTGATAAATTATTTTATTTTTTTTAAAAATTTCTATTAATTTTTTCATCTAAATAATGTTATTTCCTGATTAATATTCTTTACTTATTAGGGGTCCAATGTTTTTCTTTAACGCAATGCCTACCTTATCCCAAGAATATCGACTATTAATAATTTCTGCCCCTTTTTTTCCAAAATCACGGCATTTTTCTGGATTGCTTATTAAATCAATCAATGCTGTTGCTAATTGTTTAATATCTCCGGGTTCTATCAGGTAGCCATTTTCTCTATCGAAAATAAAATCCGGTATGGCACCAATACGAGTACCAATTACCGGAAGCTTAAATGCCATCGCTTCTATAAACACAATACCGAAAGGCTCTATTTTAGTAGGAAGGCAAAAAACAGATGCTTTACGATAATAATTAGCTGTTTCTTGTAAGCCAACTTTACCGACTACTTCACAATTTTTGATATTTACTTTGGGAGAACATCCAACTATTGTAAGCTTTGCGTCTGGGCAAAACCGCAAAACTATTTTAAAAGCTTCAACTAAATCTGGCCCTCCTTTTCTCTCCCAATCAATCCCTACAAATAAAATATTTTTATTAATATAATCATTATCTACCCTGTCGACACTGGTATTATTCCCTGCATAAATACAAACAATTTTTTCAGGAGGACAAAAGTATTGCTTTATAAGTGATTTGGAAATATTATTGCTCATCGTAAAATTTATTGCTGCATTTTTATAAATTGTACTTTCTAATTCAATCCAAGCTTTAGAACATAATTTAGACTTATCGAAAAATGTATAATGAAGATTCTCTAGATGCGTATGATCGGTATATACAAAATGCGGTAATCCTTTTATGCTAGCGTCAAATAAAGATTGCGTCTGAATTGAAAACGCATATTGATTAGCAGGAATGTTTTTAAAAATTTTGAATTTGATTATTTTAAAAATATAAGTTGTCCTCCAAAAATAATTTCTAATATCTTTTTTGCCTAAAAGAATTTCTAACCCGTATTCCTTAATAATAAAGAATAAATTAATAATAAGATAAATTTTGTATGTAAATAACTCCCGCACATCTAATATTTTAATCTCAAAAGACGGAAAATGTTTCTTTAATTGCTTTACGAGCATATTATTAATACCTGAAAAATTCCCTATTTTTATAAAAACAATTTTTCTTATCATAAAGTCTTTTGTCTTTTTAAAAAATTTCTCCTAAGCACAATACAAAATATTAATTAAAGTGAAATTATGAATATACTATAAAACAATCAGGTAGTTATAACGGAAATTTAAATATATAATTTATTGCACCACTGTCCCAACGTTTTAGTATAAAATGCTAATTACTATTGATTTTATTATGCAATTAACCAAAAACATTTTTATCGATTTCAATTTCGTTTCATGTTATTGTGGCGCTCCAGACAAAGGAGGAGCGTCATATGAACTATGGAAAAACTATTTTTTCGCAAATCGTAGAATTCATGCCGCTATACGAATTCCGCAAATGCGTCAAACGATACAAAGGCGATTACAAAGTAAAAAGCTTTTCGTGCATGGATCAATTCCTGTGCATGGCATTTGCTCAACTGACCTATCGAGAGAGTCTTCGCGATATCGAATCATGCCTTCGCTCTATGCACAGCAAGCTCTATCATATGGGATTTCGAGGACAGATATCCCGCAATACGATATCACATGCAAACAATCACCGCAACTGGCGTATCTATGCCGACTTTGCACAAGTCTTAATTCATCAAGCCAGGTTATTATACCAGGACGAACCTTTCGGCGTAGAGCTAAGACAAACTGCTTATGCATTAGACTCAACGACAATAGATTTATGCCTAAGGTTGTTTCCCTGGGCCTATTTTCGAAAGAACAAAGGAGCAGTAAAGCTGCATACTCTTTTAGACCTGCATGGCAATATCCCTGTATTTATCGATATAACTTGCGGCAAAATACACGATATCAATATCCTGGATTACCTCATAATAGAAGCCGGTTCCTTTTATATAATGGACAGGGGATACCTCGATTTCAAACGTCTCTATACCCTGCATCAACAAAGAGCATTTTTTATTACCCGCACAAAATCAAATTTCAGATATCGCCGTTTATATTCAAAAGCGGTAGAAAAAATCACAGGACTGCGCTGCGATCAGACGATTACGCTTGCCGGGTACTATTCAGCAAGAGACTGCCCCGAGAAACTGCGGTTTATCCGCTCCCTAGACAAAGACGGCAAACGATTAGCATTTTTAACCAACAACTTTACTCTAGACGCATTAACCATAACCGAACTCTACCGATGCCGCTGGCAGATAGAGTTATTTTTCAGATGGATAAAGCAGCACCTTCGCATCAAAACGTTTTTCGGCACTTCCGAAAATGCCGTAAAGACACAAATTTGGATAGCCGTATCCGTATATATTATAGTCGCAATTATCAAAAAACGCTTAAATCTCAAACCGTCACTTTACACAATTTTACAGATTTTCAGTGTTACAATATTCGAGAAAACATCGATTTTACAAGCACTTTTAGAAGCTGACATTGTCGAACAAAAGAGCAAAAATCATAACCAATTGACATTGTTCGAGTTATAATGGGACAGTAGTGAATTTATTGGGCTTTTAACAATCTAGGTATGCATAATGTATCCCAATCTAATATTGCGAAAGTTAACTTTGTTTATATCTTTCCTCTATGTATTTATTTATCTCTTCTACCGTGATGCGATACCCTCCGCGTCGGCCCTCCTTGTAGGCAGAGATTTTTTTCTGGCGGATAAGCGAGCGTAAATATTCTTCGCTTACCCGTAAAACCTTAGCGGCTTCTTTTGTTAGCAATAATTTTCTTTCCATCTTTACCTCGATTTCATTACCCCACTCGCTCTCTTCGGTCGTCCCAAGCTTTGCCTGGGATAATTCGACTACCCAGCAGGGTGCCCTGCTGGGCTAGGCTATTTTTCAGAGTTCCCGTTTGAAAAATAGCCAGTCTCATTACAATTTAATGTGTTTTATTACAATATAGTTGCAGAATAAAAAACCGGGTATTTCTTGCTGACTAACCCGGCTGAATAGATAATTAAAGGATATATAACATATTTATATGGCTTGCGTCAAGGCACGTGGAAAAATGTCTTTTTTGCCTTGAAATAGCTTTTTATTTTTACTCTTTTATCGTTAAAAACGGCGCATAGGTTTTGTAAATTTTCCGGTATTTCTTGCTATAGGGCCTTAGCTCTGCGGCTTTTTTAAGTTGGGTGAGGATAAGCGCGCGGGTTGCGTCATCAGAGTTTTGATTCTGTTTAAGCAAATCAAAAGCATAAAGTATGTGATACAAAGCCTTGGAAGGCTCTACCTCTATTGCTTTATCCATTAAATCTTTATCATAATAATATTCTGAATTTAGCGGGTTCAGGGTTATGGATTTGTAATGCTCGGCTGCCCATATGACTAAAAGATATGCGCAATAGATTATGCTTAAAATAAGGATTGTGATTTTGACTTTCATATATTTAATTCTTTTTTGGTTGGGCCTTTCCTTTAAAGGTATAAGGAAGGCCTATCCTTCTTGAAATTATTGTATCTTGCCTGCCTACCGGCAGGCAGGGAGCTTGATTATTCATTTGTCCTAATTTATTCTACGTGCTGTTTGAGCATATAACCGCACGAAATATATCAAAAATGCAATTATAAAAATAAATCCTATAATGCCGGTTTCGGATATTAGCTGCAAATAATCGCAATGCGTGTAAAACAAAAATTTTCCGTTCCACTGGTGGGTTCTATATTTTGGAAAAATACTTGAAAAAGTTCCAAAGCCTGTGCCGGTTAGAGGAAAGTCTCTGACTATTTTTATGGTATCTTTCCACATCCCTGGCCGGGTTTCGCTTAATACCGAAGATTCATGTATGATAGAGCGGGCAAATTTATTTAATTGCCTGAAACGAGCAAAAGTTTCATCCGGCCCGATCCAGAAAATAATTATGCTGCTTAAAATAACTGCTAATATGAAAAAAAATATTAATCTTCCCTTCCGGCTCTTTTTAGCCCGGATGATGATGACAAAGAAAAATAAAAGTATAGCTATGATAAAACTCAGGATTCCGCCGCGGGAAGAAGAATAGAATATCGAGCCGGCCATTATAATTGCGGCAAAAAAATGGCGCATGGTTAAGCTTGCTTCTTTTGAAGAAAACCACATGAGCTTGTTTCGTAATCCTTTAATCAGAAATAATGAAGAAAAGCGCACTTTTGCCATGAAAGAAGCAATGGCAAGCGAGGTGCACATGCTCATAAAGCCGGCGTAATGGTCGTAATTGACATACGGCCCGAAATGGCTGCCATCTTTTTTAATTACCCAGTAGATTTTTTCGCTGCCGCTTAATTTATGGACTATGCCGAATAAAGCAATAATGAATCCGATTAAAATAATAGCGTTTATTATTTTTAAAATAAATTTCTTAGCAATCTCTTCTTTCTTTTTACTGCCCATTACTACAGCCAGAGCAAAAAGAACCGTAAAATAAAATGCGTTAGCGGTAACGTGCAGATTAAAATCAACCAAGCTGTGCAAAAGAATTGCCAGCATCCCCGTCAGGCAGCCGAGCTCTAAATAATCCATTGTCTTAAAAGATGTTTCCTGGTTTTTTTCTGAATCCGCTTTTGCGGTTGCCCTAAAAATAATGGCCAGAAATATCAAACCATAACTGATAAGTTTAATCAATTCTGATATGGTAAGCCAGGGATATACACTTATTGTGCGCCAAGAGTTAACCCAGGGATAAGTGAGTGAATAGTCTACATAGAATTTGTAAGTGCTGGGCGAGAGCGCTTTTAAAATGCCTGGTGGGAGTGGAATAAGCTGGAAGATTAAATACCCGAGAAAAACTGCGCTTACAGCTGTTACCGGAAAACGGAAAAGTTTTTTAAAGCTGAAATCCGGTTGGAAGGCTGAAAGGTTAAATAAGACAACTGCAATCAGCGCGAAAAGCGTGATTGACCAGGTATGCACCGCGCCCAAGGCAAGGGGTAGAAAGATACATAATAAGATAAGCAATGCATCGGTAAGTTGTATCAACATTTACAAACTAAAGCTAGGCCGTTTTCTCCTGCGGCAAACGGTAGTTATAATACTGGTAATATTGATGGTCTTGCGCTTCTGCCATATTTAAGACCGCTCCCAAAATTTTTGCGTGCACAGAGTGGATAAGTTTTGCGGATCTTATGGCGGATTGCTTATGGGTAACACCCGCTTTAAACACAAGGATTGCGGCGTCAGCTTTGGTGGAAAGTATAACCGCATCTGTTGCCGCTAATACCGGTGGCGAATCAAGAATGATTCGATCGTAATTTTTGGAAAGTTCTTTAAGGAGCAGTTCCATCTTTTTTGAACCGAGAAGTTCTGCCGGATTTATCGGGATAGTCCCGCAGGAAATAAGGTCAAGGTTGTTAATGCCGGTTTTATTGATATACGGTTTAAAATCCATATTCTCGCGGGCCAAAAGGTCGGTAAGGCCCTTGTCGCTTGAGGCATTGAAATTTGAATGGAGTACGGGTTTACGTAAATCAGCATCAAGTAGAATAACCTTTTCATCGCCTTGAGCAAAAGTGGTTGCCAGGTTAACCGCTACGGTGGTTTTCCCCTCTGAGGGCCCGGCGCTGGTAATTAAAATGACTTTTTTGCTTAAATCCGGGTTGCTGTAAATAATGCTGGTACGCAAGCTTCTAAATCTTTCGGCAAACATCGAGGTGCTGTCTTTAGCTGAAGCGAGCGCGTAAGAAAAATCTGCGTCTTCTTTCTTGTAAGTCGGCACCGTTGCCAGGCAAGGCAGATGTAGAAAACTTTCAATATCGGCCTGGAGCTGGATGCTCTGGTCCATATTCTCCAAGAGCAAAGCTATTCCAACCCCTCCAAAAGCCCCGATAAAAAGCGCAATGATCAAATTTAATAAAATCCTGGGTTGATATGGTTTTTCCGGAACCTGGCCATCATCAATGACTTTTACGTTAGCATTGAATTTTTTCTGCTTCTCGCCTTTGATTTGCGCATCAATTACGGCAATTTCTGAACGCAATCCCTGAATTATAGGATGTTTTTCTTTGACATATTTTAAGTTTTGTTCGATTTCTGATTCAAGCTCGGTCCGGCGCTGAATGAGTTCATCCATCGAGGAAAATACAATGTAAGAAGCAACCCAGGCGTTGACTATTTTTGCGGCCGTTTGCGGGTTAATATCCCGAGCGATAATCTCAATAATTTGAGTCATGCGCACTGGATTAATACTTATGTTTTTTAAAAGCGAATTTATCTTTTCTGTTTTTGTAAATTCCTTACGAAATTCGAACCTGCCGCGCAGTTTCCCCCATGGTTCGTATCCTCCAAGCTCATCATAGGCTAAATTTGCTATGGCATGGCTCTTCAAGACTTCAATCTGGGAATTAAAATAATTTGCGCGGTCATCATAATCGGTAAAGACCGCATTATCTACCTTAGTGATTTTCGGGGCCCTGCCTTCAATCATAATACGGGCAGTAGATTTGTATACCGGCCGCATTATAAAAGAGTAAAGAAGAGCGAGCGCGAGGCAGGCTAAAATAGAATTGAGAATCAGCCGGTGGTGTTTTATAATTTTTGCAAGCAACTCTTGCAGGTTTATCTCTAAAATATTATCTTCCTGAATATTTTTTCCTTCAATATGTTCGTTACTCATTGTTAAAATAAACTCTCCGGAACCACAACCACATCTCCGCCATGAAGATAGATGTTTTCTTTTTCATTCTTGCCTTTCATGATATCGCCGACTCTTACCGATATTTCCGTCTTTGAACCGTCGGGATTAGTCCTGATTACTTTAACACTGTTGGGGGCGGCGATTTTAGTAAAACCTTCGGCCAGGGAAATAGCCTCTAAGACACTAAGCCTTCCTTTAAGAGGGTAGGAACCGGGCTTGGTTACCTGCCCGATTACGGAAACAGTGCTGTACTCTTCGATAACTACGCTTACCTGCGGATTGACAAGATAATCTTTCTCCAGAAGCGTATAAAGTTTTTTCTCAAGCTCGGAAACTGTAAGATCTTTAGCAACCACTTCTCCGATTAAAGGAAAGGTAATCAGACCTTTGGATGAAACGCGTACTTTCTGCGAGATTACGCCGTCTTTTCCGTAATGGACATCGATTTGAAGAAGATTTTCTGACCCAATACGGTAATCCCTGCCGTCGGCAAAAGCGTGAATTGGCGCAGATAAAATTAGCAACAAAATTATGTATTTAAACATTGCTCTTTTCATAAAAACAAACCGATTGGCGGGATTAAATCATGAAGGTAAGGTCTAACATCACAAGATTATCTTTGTATTTGCTTGTATGTATGTTAGAGATATCGTCTGCATATTGATAATGCAACCCGGCTTTGACCCAATCTTTAGCTTGATATTCCACGCCGATATTACCGGTAAGAATTGTGTCGCGGCGTTTCTTGAATGCCGTTGGACTTACTTCAGGATAAAGATTTCTGTCAACGCCCAATATCGTAACAAGCGTGAAACGATCCGACAAACCTTGGTCTAATCTAAGCTGAAATGATCTATTCTCGTAATAATTATTATTTTCAAAAATTGATTCAATCGCGCTATCAGAATAGGTTAGTTTTAATTTGGTGCGTTCGCTGAAATTACTCACCAAACCTATTTCTGAAACAAAATGGTCAAATCCCTTCTGGCCCTCGGTGTTATAACCTCTGCTTTGATAACCGAATTTGGCGATACCAATCACTTTTCCTGTGATATCGCCTTTTACGCCGACTCTTATCTGATTATAATCTCCGTTGCGGCTACTATCTTTTAGGTATTGAATGTCTCCATAATTATATTCCAGCAAAACTTTTGTTTTTGGGAAAAGCTGATAATAGGTGGTTGAGGTATAAATATTTTCGCGATAATCATACGGATTGTAACTGTCATCGAGGAAAGTCCTGAGAAAATTAGTATAGTTTAACTCTTCGGCAAGTTTATTGATTTCAAAACCAAAGAAAGTATCTGCCTGATTATCGATACGTTTTATTCGGCTGGTAAATTCTGTCCCTGCTCTATCGGAAGTTTTAGCGAAATAATCCCTGCCGGCGAGGTATCCGAAAGGAAGTTTAAAGTTAAGCAGTTCGGTTGCGTATTGGTTCTGGTAATTCTGTTCGGAATGATTGGCAAAAGAGGCCAATTCAGCGTAATAAAGAGCCTGAAAACTATGCCGACCGTCGAGGCCGAAGGGCAAGTCCAGAAAAATCTTTGGCTTGACCACATTAATATAATCGGTTTTTTTATCATCTACGGTAAGAAAGATATTGTCGTCGTATTGCTCTTCAACGGTTAAAGCGGCTTTTAAGTTTGCGGGGCCGAGCCTTAAATTATTTTCCTTCTTAAGATCATCGCCTAAAACAATCCCTGCTGGTTTAAATTCTTGCGAGATAAATTCAGGTTTATAAAATTGTGCGCGGGCAGAAATGGCAAAGAAGCTTATTGCCAGAAATAATAACGTGCTTTTTAAAAATTTCATGCTTTATGCCTCAAAAAATATCTCATTGGTTAGGTCGTGGGGCTGATAATCTGTTTCTCTTCACCTTTCAAAATATCTATTTCTCTTGGCGGCGGCGTTGGTTCATGATAAGCTTCGGCTTTTCTAAGAACTTCTGCCTGACCAAGAATAATCGTCGCGCCTACGGTTTTGTCTTTATTCAAAACCAAATTAACCTTTGAATCTTCTTTTACATTAACGGCATAGTTTCCTATGGTTACGGAAACTGTAGACTTTCCAGTGGTAACAATAGTAGCGGAACCGCCCATAATCGTGATTGTGGCTCCGTCGGGAATGGTCGGCAAAGGTTTATCTTTATCGACAACTATCTGTTTTCCGTCAGGCATGAAAATTTTTACCTTAGCGGTGCGATTTGTAATATCAATAGCGGCAAAAGCGTTAATGGCCAATATGGTAAATAAACCTAGCAAGAAAATTGTTTTTATCTTCATTTTTCCTCCCCGCTTGCTTAAAAACGACAAGCGTAATTGTCAAGATTTTGATAGGAAAATCTCAAAATGCAGGATGTTTTAGTTTTGTAAGCGTTTCCAAATGTTCTTTAGATATACCATTTGAATGAAAAAAAGTCAAGGTTAAAATAAATATTCGTCATAACTCATTATGACGCTGATAGTTATGAAATAGTGTTTTTCTATGTGGTTACTAAAAGTGGGGTTTTGTTTTTTTACCGTCCTGAAATATAAATTTTAAAATAAAATTATCTTTTTATATTTATTTTGCTGCCTTTTCTTCAAAAACGTTTATTGATAAACTTTTTGCTTATTTTTCTATTGACTATTGTATCAGCCTGTCTTATTGTAAATACAATGGACGGAGAATTTGCCATAGCCTTAAGCGAAAAAAGCGCCGCGGACGCCGCCAAAGAGGTGTCTTTAAAGATAAAATCTGTTTTCCCAAAAACAGTAAAATCTTTATTTATCTTCTTTACGCCGCAATACCACCCCCAGGAAATCCTCAATGTTATAAATTTTACCCTTAAGCCGCAAAATATTATCGGTCTGCAGAGCCCGTTTCTTAACTATGAGGAAAGAGTTATTGAAGAGGGTATTACTGCCTTTGCAATTAACAAAGAAGGCGTTGATTTTAAAGAAATTTCCATCAAAGACGATGCGGCTCAAAGCATAGAATCTTCATTGCGGATGTCTTTAAAAAATTTTTCGAGGGAAGAAAGCTTTTTCATGTCTTTTCTCTCTCAGAAGTATAATTACAGAAATTATCTCAGGGGTTTTGAACTTGCCATGGGAAGATCGCTTAATGTTTTCGGTGCAGGTTTTATAAAAAAATACGCGGCAAAAAACTACCAGATAATCAACAATAACATATCTGAAGGGCTTATAAGTATTATGGGTAGCGGGATAGAAATATCCTCATTAAGTATCGGCGGCTTCATCCCTCTGGGCAGGCCCTTTACCATAACCAAAACCATAAATTCAAGAAGCATGATTATGGAGATAGATGGGAAACCGGCAATAAATATTTACCGAAATTACCTTGGGACAAAATTCGATATTTTCATGAAAAATCATCTCTTTTCTCTCTATCCTATCGGTATTCACTCGGGGAATAAAATACATCTTATCAACGTTATCGAGTGCCTTGACGACGGCTCGCTTGCCTGTATAGGGAATACGAAAGAAAACGTTAAGGGGCATATCCTACTTTTTCATTCGCAGGCTTTTGCCGAATCGTTGAAAAGCGAGCTTGAAAATATAAAGAAACATGGAGACGGACTGGTGTTTATGGTAAACTCTATGGTAAGAAAAAGAATACTTAAAGATTACGCCCAGGAAGAAAGCAGGATTATAAAACAATTTTTGGGCGATAAATTTAAAATAATCGGTATCTACTCTGATTATTCTTTTTTTTCCGAAATGGAAACCAGGGAAATTAACCTTGAATCCGGAAATATACTTATGACCCTGTGGAAATAAAAGGTATAAATTAACTTATGTATCAAATGAATACTATTTTAGGCGCGGCCGCATTTCTCTTTATAATGATACTGGTCCTTGCTTTTTATCTCTTTAATAAATTGCAAATCATCTCCGCTCTTAGAAAAACTGTGGAACATTTAAGTAAAACTGTCCGCGAGCTGGATTACCAGGCGAAAATGATAATCCAGGGGGACATGGAGCTTAAGCTCTACCAGGAAGAAGTAGAAGACAAATTAAACAAGCTCACATTGCTTAAAAATTTAATCATTTCTTCGTTGCATATTCTCGATAAAGAAAAATTATTCTTGCAGATAGACGAGAAAACTATAAATGACCTTGGTTTTAAAAAGGGTCTCATTGTCACAACCGATTTTGAAGAAAAAGTAAATGTAGGTTTTGAGCGTAATGAAATCGAGAATATAAAAGATTTTATCTTGCATAAAAAATTATTAGTCCAAAGCTTGCCGCTTATTTCGGCAGATACCGAAGGGACTAAAGAGTTATTTACCGCGCTTTCGACAAGAGATTTTCTTATTGCTCCGGTAAAAGCAAGGGAAAAAGTTTATGCAATATTTATTCTTGCAAACATGCTTATTCCTATTGATGTCAGGCGCGCGGAAAAAGAAATTTTTTCGATTATCTGCATGTATCTTGGCCAGTGCCTGGATAATATTCAACTCTTTGAAGAGCTCTACAATGCCAGAGATGACCTTGAGAAAAAAGTAAAAGAAAGAACAAATGAACTGGTTAGGAGCCTTCGCGAAATAGAAACTATCAGCAGGGCAAAAACCGATTTCATTTCCGGCGTTTCGCATGAATTAAGAACTCCGCTTACCTCTGTAAAGGGATTCTCCTCGCTTCTGGTTGCCGAAAAATTCGGCAAACTTCCTGAGGAAGCTAAAAAACGACTTCAAACTATCAATGAAAACGTGGATAAACTCGTTGATATGGTTAATACTCTTTTAGACATTGCCCGAATCGAATCGGGAAAAACCGAAGTGAAGATTGCTCCGGCAGATATCGCAAAGTCAATCCACGACGTTGGCGAATTCCTTTCTCCGCAAATGCAGGCAAAAGGAATAAAACTGATTTTTGATACTCCGGAAACACTGCAGGTTTATATGGACAAAAATCTTATCGAACGTGTTTTTATTAATTTGCTGGGAAATGCGGTGAAATTTACTCCTCGCGGCGGGACCATAAAAATTAGCGCTAATGTCAATAACAATCAGGTTATTATTTCCGTAGCCGATACCGGTTATGGAATTGAAAAAGAAAATCTGGAAAAAGTATTTCAGGAATTTTTCAGGGTAGATAACGATATAAATGCGGAAGTAAAAGGTACCGGTTTAGGCCTTTCTCTTGTAAAAAGAATTATCGAGATGCATAAAGAAAAAATATGGGCCGAATCGGAACTGGGCAAGGGCAGCACTTTTTATTTTACATTGCAATTGGCAAAGGAAACAAACATTTAATAGTTAGTTTTCCACAGATGTTCACGGATAAGAAATCGCAAGATATTCACAGATACTATGAAATTCCAAGCACCAAGCACCAAATTACAAATAAATTCCAATGTTCCAATGTCCTAAACAAAACCTGTTTTGGTCATTTGAACGTTGGAATTTGAAACTTATTTGGAATTTGTCCTTCGACAGGTTCAGGACGACCCTGAGCGAGTGAAAACGAGTCGAAGGGTTGGTGCTTGGAATTTGTGATTTGGAATTTCTCATCTGTGTTTATCTGTGATTTGCATCTGTGCTAATCTGTCCCGTTTCCTATATATAATTATTTAAGGTGCGGGACGCCCCGAACCTTAATGTGCTTATCTAAGGTAGCGTAGCTGTGCGGAGCAAAGCGACATGCTTAAACTAAAAGTAATGGTCGTGGATGACGACCCGGATATCTTGGAACTCTTAAAAGCAACTCTCGAGGATGAATACACTGTAATCTCTGCCTCAAGAGGAAATGAGGCTCTTGAAAAATTAAAAAACGAAGTGCCGGACCTTTTGGTTTTAGACTACATACTTCCGGATATGCAAGGCCCGGATATCTGCAAGGTATTGAGGAAGGACCCTCTGCTTTTACATCTACCTGTTTTAATGCTTACCGGTAAAGGCGAAATCGAAGATAAAGTTAAAGGCCTTGAGTCTGGCGCCGATGATTATATGGTAAAACCGTTCTCTCCGGAAGAACTTGCCGCCCGGGTAAGAATGTTAATCCGGCGCTCAAATATTAACCTTGACGCAAATCCCTTGACCAGGCTTCCCGGCAATGTTTCTTTAAACCGGGAACTGGAAGACAAGATAAAGAGCAAAGAAAAGTTTGCCGCGCTTTACATCGACCTTGATAACTTTAAAGCCGTAAATGACTATTATGGTTTTGAGAAGGGCGATGAAATGATAAAGGAAACTGCCCGTATCTTAATTAACTCTCTGCAGGAAAAAGGAACTACCCGTGATTTTATCGGTCACATCGGAGGCGATGATTTTTTTATTATAACTTCTCCGGATAAAGCGGAAGATATCGCAAAGAAGATAATCAGTGATTTTGACAAAGTTTCTCCTAAATTTTTTGACGAAAAAGCTAGAGTCAAAGGTTACATAGAGACCAAGGGCAGGGATGGCCAAATTCATAGATTTGGTTTTGTTACTATTTCTATCGGCATAATCACGAACTTACATAAAGAATTCCACCATACCGCAGAGATAAGCTCTCTCGGAGCCGAAGCCAAAGGCTTTGCCAAAAAATTCCCGGAAAGCAAATATATTTTCGATAAGCGAACGTCTTAAGTTAAATAGTAATTTTGATTGATATTGTTAGAAATTTGTAGAAATTGATAGAAATTTGTGGTATATATTTATTTTCTTTAATAACACGAGTGGTGCCAGCAGCGTTTTGCTGAAGGCAAGACTTTTTTCTTTCTTACTGTTGCCACCAAAGCTAAATAAACTTACTGGATTTACAGAAAAGATTTTGGAAAATTGGAAGCTCGTGAAGCGAGTGGTGTCAACAATGTTTTGCCGAAGGCAAAACTTTCCCTCTCTATTGTTGCCACCTATGTTACAAACTAAATAAAGTCTTTTTAAAAGCAATCAGCTTTTTAACAAACTGAAAAGCTAGCAGCGCGAGTGGTGTCAACAGCGTCTCGCCGAAGGCGAGACTTTCTCTCTCTGCTGTTGCCACCAAAGCTACCATGCAAAATATAAATCGTTTAGAAGCACATGGCTTTTGAACAATCTGAAAACTTTGTAGCGCGAGTGGTGAAATGGCAGACACTTACGTTTGAGGGGCGTATGGGGTAACCCGTGTGGGTTCAAGTCCCACCTCGCGCACCATTTATCCGCTATAAAATCTAATCTTCCTTCTCAAGAAGCTTCAGCCGATAAGTAAGGTAGGTGAGCTGGCAGGTAAAATCCACGTCTTTTAGAATAACCTCTTCAGGAACATCGAGTTTTATCGGCGCAAAATTAAGTATGGCTCTGATTCCGCTTTCATAAAGAATTTTGGCAATTTGTTTTGCTGATTCTTTCGGCACGGTAATTATTGCTATGGTTATGTTTTGTTTTTTTATGATGCTTTTTATTTTTTCCAAAGGATAGACGGTTATATCTTTTATAGTTTTATTTTGCTTATTCTTATCAACATCAAAAGCAGCTTTGATACATATCCCCTGGTCGCGAAAACCTTTATAGAAAGAAAGCGCCCTGCCTAAGTTTCCAAAACCTACCACACAAGCGCTCCATTCGCGTTCTAGGCCCAGAATTTCTTTTATGTTGTCGATAAGTTTTGGGCAGGAATATCCAACGCCTTTTTTCCCGAACTGGCCGAAATAGGAAAGATCTTTTCTCAACTGGTGGGGGCTTATTTTAAGAAAATCTGCCAGCTGACGGCTTGATACTACTTTTTTATTTTCCTCCGTAAAATAAAAAAGCGCCCTCAGATAATAGGAAAGTCTTATGATGGTTTCTTCGGGAATCTTTCTATCCATTGTAATTTAATTACCCCGCCTCACAGAAAATGCTGTAAAATTTTCTTCGAAAATTTTACAGCGTTCGGCGGGGTTAATTCTAATGAGGCAGTACCTTTTCAAGCGACTGGAAGGAGCGCCGAAAAGGTGCGTAGCCGAATTATCATTAACATATTCTCGGTAAGTTAAATGAGTGCGAAAAATCAAGAATCCTTTCCCCGCCGGAAACGGTATCAAGCACAACGCCTTTTATTTTTTCATCGACTTCACCGATTATAGAAGCCGGCGCTGATTTCTTTTTTAAAGCACGAAGAACTCTATTGGCGGATTCCGCGCTGGTTATAATTATTGCCCGGCCTTCAGAGGCAAGATAATACGGGTCTATCCCCAGAATTTCGCAGGTCGCTCTAACGTCTTTTCTTACCGGTATATTTTCTTCAAAAATCCTTAAGCCTTTATTGGCGCCTAAATAAATTTCATTTAAAACGCTGGCGATGCCTCCTCTGGTTGGATCGCGCATAAAACGAATTTCTTTAAATGTTTTCCAGAGAGGCGTAACAATATTTACGAGGCTAGCGCAGTCGCTTTTTATATTAAAATCAAAAATCTTTTTGCGGCTAAGCATGACGCTTATCCCGTGTTCCCCTATCGAGCCGGTTACGATTATTTTATCGCCGTTTTTTATATTTTTGAACGAAGAGCTTCGGTTGGGTATTTTTTCGCCGATGCCGGAGGTGCTGATAAAAATTTTATCTACCTTGCCTTTATCGGCTACTTTAAAATCGCCGCTAACAATGTTAACTTTTGAAATTTTTGCTGCCTCTTTAATAGATGAAGCGATTCTTTCAAGATCTTTCTTAAAAAACCCTTCTTCTACGATAATGGCTACGCTTAAATATTTTGGAATTCCGGCGGATACGCAAATATCGTTAACCGTGCCGTATATTGACAATTTTCCGATATCAGAGGAAGGGAAAAATATGGGATTTACAATGAAAGAATCGCAGCTATAAATTAAATTCCCGATTGCTGCAGCATCGCCCAATTCGTCAAGAAAAGGATTGGAAACTTTTTTTACAAAAACTTCCTTGATAAGTTCGTAACTTGCACGTGTTCCTTCGCCGTGTTTTAGGGTTATTCGGTCGTTCATATATTTTACGTGTATTAAATTCCAAGCTCCAAGCACCAAATTACAAATAAGTTCCAAATTCCAATGTTCAAATGACCAAAACAGGCTCTGTTTGGAACATTGAACATTTGGTCATTGGAATTTATTTGGTGCTTGGAATTTGGGATTTGGAATTTTCTATTTGCGCTAATGAGATTCATCCTTTTTGTCTTTATTCCTGAACAGATCAAGAAATTTGTCTTCGTATTCCTTGTAGACATTCCAATGGTCCAGCTCTTCTTTAAGTTTGGCGGCCTTAGTGACATCGCCTTGAGCTTCCTTGAAAAGTTGTTCTATCTTCTCTCTTGCGGATTGGGGAAGTTTAGTGTAAGCAGCTAAATCTTTTTTTAGTTTTTCGATATCCTCTTCGCTTAAGGGGGTTTTGGTCGGCTCCGGGGTTTCTCCCTTAAGATAGCTTATGAGCTTATCTATTTCGTTTTCGATAAATGTGGCGCGTTCTGATAAAGGCGCGAGATTCAGATTAAGCCCAAGGTATTCATTAATAACCTTTAAGATGCTGGTGCTGGCCTTGGGGTTTTCTATCTGAACGGTATAAAGAGGGATTTCTCCAAGCAAGCACGCCCCTTTAAGGCCGTTCTTTTTTGCCACGCCAAGGATAATTCCATTCAGCCCGCTAATTTGGCCTTCGGTAAGCGTCTTGACTCCCATTTTATCAAACTCTTTTAGTATTTCTTCATCCGAGGCAACAACTTTGACTAAAGATTCTGCCTTATGGTCAATCGCCTCCGGCTTGGCGGCAAAAGTAAAGATAAATTTGGCTTTATATTTTTTTACGAAATCAATTATTGCCTGGGATAATTGTTCCGCGTGCTCAAGCGGCGGCTGGGCTTCACCCATGAAAAGAATTATGTCCGGGAATTTTTTTCCTTTTAGATAATAAAAAAGCCCGGCGGGCATCGAAGGTAATTCCAATATGCCTTTCTCTACTACAATTGCGGCGGGCTTAAAAAATCCTCCGGCCTCAAGCTTGGCAAACATTTTAAAACCCATGACCTCGCGAAGAAACAATACGCTCCGGTAGGCTACCTCGCCCATGCCCGGCCAGGCAGCGATGAATATGGGATTTTTTAATTTTGGAATTGCGATTTCTTTAATCATGTTCTACTTGTTACACGTAACACGTCATAATTCCTTACCTGATATGTGTTACTAGTTGCGGTTATTAATTTATTCCTGACTAATTTACCATAAATTGATTAAAAAACAAGAAGATTTGGTTTAGCGTCTTACGGTTGCGGTTACGCTGCTCGTATCGGTTGCATCAAGCGTTAATCGTTATTTAAAACGCAACCTTTATTTATTTCTATGCAGGTTTTCCAAAAATTCCTTCAGCTTTTTCTCTTCGCCTATTTCTTTAGGGAAATAATATTTAACTTTTACGCCGTATTCCTGCTCCACATAACCGCCGAAATCGTGAGGATATTTGTAATCCTTGGAATGAGTTTTTATATGGCTAGGGACCTCTTTGGTCTCTTCTTCTTCCACATATTTTTTCGCTTTATCTATCGCCAGATAAGCGGAATTTGATTTGGGAGATGCGGCAAGATAAATTGTCGCCTGGGCAAGAATCAAATCGGATTCCGGTTTTCCGATAAACTCCGCTGCCTTAAAAGCGCTCGTTGCAAGGATTAGCGCAAAAGGATTGGCGTTACCGATATCTTCGGAGGCAAGAATAACTAGCCGGCGGGCGATAAAACGCGGGTCTTCTCCGCCTTTAATCATTTTGGCCAGCCAGTAGAGTGCGCTATCGACATTGCTCCCGCGGACAGATTTTATAAATGCGGAAATCGTATCGTAATGATAATTGTCCTTTTTATCATAAAAAATATTTTTCTGGATACTTTCTTTCGCAGCGTTTAAATCGAAATTTATTTTTCCGGAAGCATCCGGTTTGGTACTAAAAACACCGATCTCAAGAGAGCTAAGCGCCTTGCGGGCATCGCCAGCCGATAAGACTGCGATGTGCTCAATGGCCTCTTGGCTGCATTCAATGTTCAGGTTGCCCAGACCATTTTCTTTATCACTTAAAGCACGCTTAATAATAGAAATAATATCTTCTTTAAGCAACGGTTTAAATTCCGCAAGGATGGCGCGGGAAACTAGCGATGGAATAAGGTAATAATGCGGATTGTAAATCGTTGCGCCGATAAGAATTATGTCGGCGCTTTCGGTATCGGGAACTAAGGATTCTTGCTGAAGTTTATTGAAGCGGTGGATTTCATCGATAAACAAAATAGTTTTCCTGTGCTCCTTTTGTAATTTCTTTTTTGCGTTAAGGATAATTTTCCTGATTTCGACCGAAGAAGTGTAAGAGGCGTTGAGGTAAACAAAATCAGCATCGATGCTTTGGGCAATGATTAAACCGAGCGTGGTTTTACCGCAGCCGGCCGGGCCATGGAAAATCAAAGAAGGTAGCCTTTTGGCAATAATTGCCCTTTTTAAAAGTTTACCCTCGGAAAGAATATGTTTCTGTCCGATAAACTCTTCGAGTGTTTTGGGACGCAGGCGTAGTGCTAAAGGGGCATCGTTTTGGAGCATTTACCATCTCCGGGTTTATCAACTTATAAAAATAAATAAAAACTCTCTGCGATATATTATCACAGAGGGTCAAAAAGGCAATGTGGATATGCTACCCGTTGGTTTCATCCTTAAAGCCTCAAGCCTTATGCACATCTTCCTAAGTTTTAACAAAATCTTTCTGAGAAAAATAATTAATTCCTCGGTTATTATAGGTTTCAGCAAGTTCAGGATTTATCTCAGTGGTTTTGGTAAAGTCAGAAACGTCTTGAAAGAGTGTGAGAGGGTTTTAGAAGTATAAAAAATATACGCCTCTTGGTGATCTTGCTTTGATGGCATAAAACATGCTTCTTATTTTTTGGAAGAAACAGCACGCTATTTTTTAAGCATCATATATAATTGCTTTTCAAGTAAATAATCCGGATTATTTTCAATCTCTATCTTTTTTCTCAAAAGGGGCCTTAATTGTTCTTTTGCTCCATCTTCTGACAACAACTCTTTTTGATATTTAACTATCACTGCTTGAATAGCCTGCTGAATATCTAAAAGATTTTCTTCAAAATTGGCTAAGCGGGGATTTTCCTGTTTAATTTCTTTGAGATTATCTTCGCTGATCTCACTTTGCTTGGAAGCTGATTCTTCAGAAGGTAACTTCCCGTAAGGATAGCATAAGAAAGAAAAGGCGGATAATACGTAAATTAATCCGATAAGTATTTTTTTCACTGCGGTCCTCCCCTTGGTATCTTACTATTTACAACAAAGGGCAGCCTGGCCTTGATTATGTACACACTGACTGCCACACTGGTAAGGACATCCAGCAGCTCCCCCGGGAGGGAAAAAAGCACCATAGTAAAGTCCTTCGCAGGAACCCCAAACGCCAAGGCATAATTCATTTGTCCAACCGCTTGGGCAAGTAGGACAAGTACTTGGATTTGTATTATAAAGAGTATAACATTTACTGCCTCCCCCTGACTGCGGCAACCAAGTAGCTCCGTTATAATAGTAAAACCCACTTTGAGCGCTTGAATAGGCCATCTCACCGGAGGTTCCGGCAGTCCATGTTGTTGGGTCTCCACCTCTATTTGTAAAGACCATGCTGTCATTTACTTCAATGG
>JAJYOP010000042.1 GCA_021796115.1 bacterium | reverse complement strand
GTCAAACGAGTTGGTACTTTTCCTAGGCATTTTAGGCTTGGAAACGGTCTTATTGCCCCGCGCCTCGCAGTCCCACCGGGGGGGGGGCGTCCTGTGGGACAGAAATCCCCGGGCTTTATGCCCCTTCCTTTACAAGGTATTAGGAAGGCCTATCCTTTAGGGTAGTCCGGGGAGCTTCACTTCACACTATCTTTTGTAAGCCTAAAAGGCTTCAAAAATGATGTGTTCATCCCGCTCGCTCCCTTCGGTCGTTCGGGGATAGTTCGGCTAAGTTATTTTTCAGACGCGCTGTCTGAAAAATAACAAGCCTCATTATGGAAAAAAGTCAATACAAAGAAGAAACCATCAATTGTAACTTTCTATTCTTACAAGATAATTAAACTGCCAAAGATTAATTAGTATAAATATCCCGACTCGGCTAAATACGTCAAAATTTTCTTCGATAATTTTGACGACCTCGTCGGGATCAATTCGACTAAATCCCGATGAACTTTTCAAAAATTTCTACGAAATTTTTGAAATATATAGGAGTCATCGGAATAAGTCTCATTGAGGAGGGTGATTATGAAATCCGCTTCAAAAATACTTTTTGCCATTGGCCTTATCTTGAATTTTGTCAGCCCGGTTTTTGCCCAGGATTTTTCCGCAGACATTACCGAAACAACCCAGGCTGGCACCTATAATGGAAAGATTTTTGCCGCCAAAGATAAGGTCAGGCTGGAAACCCCAGAGAGTATTATGATTAGCCGGCAGGACAAAGATATAATCTGGATGGTTTTGCCAAATCAAAAGGCATACCTGGAAGAGCCTTTTGATACCAGCCACATAATTTCTGCCGGGGGCAACCTCTCTAATGAAGTAGAAAGGCGGCTTGTCGGTAGTGAAACAATTAACGGCAAGGAAACCGATAAATACCATGTAATATTTGAAATGTTAGGAAAAAAGATAGGCGTATTCCAATGGGTCGATAAAGCGACCATAGAGCCGGTAAAAACCCAGGCTGAAGACGGCTCATGGACTATTGAATACAGAAATCTCGTCAAGGCTCCGCAGCCCGATTCTTTATTTGAGATTCCTGCCGGGTATCAAAAATTAGAGGCCCCGGCATTGCCCACCGGCATGTCTTCCATGGGTTCACCTTATTAAGTTTAGACACGGATGCAAACATATTACTAGAATTCTATTACACGACAGGCAGGCTGTCTTGTCCTGTTTCTCGCAGGGGCGCACTATTCTTCCGGCGGGTCCTGTCTTGACTGTTTTCTCACAGCAACGCTCGCCCCGCCCCAGCGGGCGGGGCTTCGCTCGGGCGAAAACTTTTGCTCTCGCCGGCTTATTATCATAAGCCGGCGAACCATGCCCGCAAAAGTTTTCTTACGTGCTGCTCGAAAACAGCCAAGCCACCCGCTGGGTAGGAAATCGACCTTGAGCGAAAGAATTTGTCAGTTTCGTTGAATGAGAATTTATATAATTTTGGTATACTGCCCCCCATCCCCAATATCACTAACAATAATCTCCATCTATGCTATAATAGCCTCCTAATGCTTGACCAAAACCTGAAAGAAAAAATATTAAAGGCGCAGAAAAACGAACTTACCGAACATATCATCTACAGAAATCTTGCTTTGCTTGTAAAAGATAAAACGCAAAGCGAAATTTTGAAAAGAATCTCTGGCGAAGAATTAGAGCACCACGATTTTTTTAAAAACATAACCCGAAAATTAATTCCCCCGGATATCTTTAAAATTCACTTTTATGTTTTTATCTCCCGTTTGTTTGGCTTGAACTTCGGGCTGAAACTTATGGAAAGCGGCGAAGACTCGGCCCAGGGCAGTTACGATAAGATAAAAGAGATTTCGCCGGAGATTAAAAAAATAATCGATGATGAAGAAAAACACGAATCCGAGCTGATTAGTTTAATCAGCGAAGAGCGGTTAAAATATGTGAGTTCGATAGTTTTAGGCTTAAATGATGCGTTAGTTGAATTAACCGGCGCCCTGGTGGGCTTTACTTTAGCCCTGCAAAACGCGCACCTTATCGCCATTATCGGCTTAATTACCGGTATCGCCGCATCTCTATCTATGGCAGCTTCGGAATATCTTTCAACAAAGCATGAAGAAACCGAAAAAAACCCTATCCGGGCAAGTATTTATACCGGCATAACCTATATTATAACGGTTTTGTTTCTGGTTCTTCCTTATTTTATTTTTAAGAATATTTTTTTCTGCCTTTCGCTGGTAATTTTTACCGCCCTTTTGGTAATTTTTATCTTTACTTTATACGTTTCGGTTGCCAAAGGGCTGAACTTTAAAAGAAGATTTATGGAAATGGCGGGTTTAAGTTTAAGTATTGCGGCAATTAACTTTTGTATCGGGTTAATTATTAGAAAAGCATTCGGCATACAAGTATAAAATGGAATTAATCAAAAGCATCATCGAATTTTTCTTCCACATTGATAAGCATTTAAATGCCATCATCCAGGCTTGCGGAAGCTGGACGTATCTGTTGTTGTTTGGCATTATTTTTGCCGAAACCGGCCTGGTAGTTACGCCATTTTTACCGGGAGATTCATTGCTTTTTGCCACAGGCGCTTTTGCCGCAATCGGCAGCTTCGATATTTTCTGGCTCTTTATTATTTTACTTTTCGCGGCAATCGCCGGAGACAGCGTCAATTATTGGATAGGAAAAGTTTTTGGAGAGAAACTCTTCCAAAAGGAAAATTCCCGGATTTTTAAAAAAGAGTATTTAACCCGCACGCACAAATTTTACGAAAAACACGGCGGAAAAACCATAATCCTGGCAAGGTTTATCCCCCTTGTGCGCACCTTCGCTCCTTTTGTCGCCGGGATAGGCGAGATGAGTTATTTGTATTTCTTTATTTATAACGTTACCGGCGCATTTTTATGGGTTAGCGCCTTTACCCTTGGAGGATACTATTTTGGTAATATCCCGCTGGTTAAGAGAAATTTTTCCATCGTAATTTTTGTCATCATTATACTTTCGGTATCACCCGCCATAATCGAATTCTGGCGCCACCATTGTAAAAAAATTCTAACCCCCAAACCTAAACTCTAAATGCCGGACTCCGAACACTGAACAAGTTCAGAGTTAAGAGTTCAGAGTTTAGTGTTTAGCGTTTCAAAGCGGTATGGTAGGGAGAGTTATGAAAAAATACTATGACACGCAAAGCCGCAAAAGGAAAAAATGTAAAGAATTCCTTCGTTTTTACATTTTGCGCTTTAGCGGTGTAAATGGACTTTTCCAGAGGCCAGGTAGCTAACTTATAATAAAGTGTGTAAGTTCTCTGGCAACTAAATAAGAAAGGGTGTATCCTTTTTGTGGGTAATGCATATTAACCACATAGCCGTTAGAAGCGGCTAATTAAAAGGAGGTACACCCTT
>JAJYOP010000034.1 GCA_021796115.1 bacterium | reverse complement strand
CCCGATATACTATTATTCATCATATATAAATAGTTTATCCGGTAATCCGGGTATCAAGAGATCAGGAGATCGGGATACCCGGATAACCGGATTACCTGGCCCCGGATAGCTGGTTTACCGCATAAACTTAACTCCAGGAAGCGGCTAGCTGGCCACAGGCAGCATTAATGTCCTGGCCACGCGGTTTGCGTAAAGTAAAGAATACTCCTCCGGATTTAAGTTCTCTGCAAAAAGATTCTGTCTCCATGGAATCCGGCTGGTTAAATTCCAGGGAAGATTTATTCCAAGGTATTAAATTAATTTTACAATTTATGCCATGTACGAACTTAATTAACTTACGGGCGTCTTCCTTGCCGGTATTTATGCCATGAATTAAAGCGTATTCGAAAGTAATCGGGTACTTTTCGTATTTCGTGAAGTCTTTTACGGCTTTACTTAACTCTTTTAAAGGATATTTTTTATTCACCGGCATAAGCTTTGTGCGTATTGCCTCATCGGCTGAATGGAGGGATACCGAAAGTTTTATGCCTAATTTTAATCTTGCCAATTTTTCTATACCCTCAATCAGCCCGCAAGTCGATACGCAAATTTTTCTTTTACCAAAACCAATGCCGGATGGCGCCATAAATATTTCGATAGCTTTGGTAACGTTAGAAAAATTATCTAACGGCTCGCCTATTCCCATAAAAACCAGGTTGGTTATTTTAGAAGGCGCGACCGAAGACGATACTGCCAAATATTGGTTTACTATTTCGCTTATTTTAAGGTTTCTTTTAAATCCCGGTTTACCGCTTAAGCAAAATTTACAATTGAATTTGCAGCCAACCTGGCTTGAAACACAAAGGGTTGCTCTGCTTTCCTCCGGAATAAAAACTGATTCTATACGGTCTTTATCTTTTAGTTCAAAAAGAAATTTTTCTGTTTTGTCATTAGATAATTCTTTTTTTACAATTTTAAATTTCGAAAAATAGAATTTTTCCGCAAAAGCCAGCCGCATTTCTTTGGAGATATTTGTCATTGAATAAAAATCTTCTACTCGCTTGGCGTATACCCAGGAAAAAACCTGGCTCGCCTGGTATTCGATGAAATTATTAGCGCAAAAAATCTCTTTTAGTTCCTGTAAGCAATAGTTTTTGATATCAACTTTTTCTTGCATGGCTAATGAATAATAGTATATCGGGGTATCGGAATATCAGCGGGCGGTGTACCAGAATATCAGGATATCAGAATATGCCGCCTGATAATCTGATATGCCGATCTACTGCCTGCTTATATCTTTATATTATTTAGGTATAACAAAATTATAAACCGTAGAAATTATAGCATTAATTTTGTATGTTGGTGAATATTTAAAAATTTTAGAAGGAAAGATTAAGCTCGCTGTTATCTTTGGGGTTTATCAGCTTTACTGAATTGGGGGTTATTTCTTTTACTTCAAAACCGTCTATCGTGTCGGAAAGTTTTAAGTTTTTGCCATTAATAACCGCCTCGGGAATTTCTTTGTCGTAGACTATCCCTTGAAGCACATATACGCCGGCAGGAATTTTTTCTTCCGGCGGCATTTTTGGCTTTGCAAGCGTAACTTGTGTATTTTGGAAAATACTTTTCTCCGATATCTCAGGCTTATTAGTTGTTATCGGGTTTTTGGTAATTGCCTGGTTGAATGATTTAGAAGAATATTTAGGCACCACGAATATTGCCATAATAAGCAAAATCAAAAATGATAAAAGAAATACTATCCTCGTATTTTTTGGTTTGGTTTTTCTTGCGGCAACGGCCTTGCCTATAGGCTGCGGCGGCGGCAAAACATTCTCATCCTTTGTGCGTTCCACTTTTTGCAAAGCTTCGTAAATTATGCTCACTTGAGCTCCTCTATGCAGGCTTTAAAAATCTCTGCGTCAAAAACTTTTTTATCTTTCGCGAAACCGCAGACAAGTGCTCTTTCGCAAAGTACATTGATAAGCCGCGGCACGCCTTTTGAAAATTCATAAATCATTTTATACCCTTCGGGCATGATTTCTATATCAATCTGCCCGGCTTTTTTTAAGCGGAACTCCACATAATTTTTTATTTCTTCTTCATGGAGCGGGCAAATATTGTATTTTATAGAAATCCGCTGGCGGATTTGCCTTAAATTAAATTGGCTCAATTTTTCTTTAAGCTCCGGCTGGCCTACAAGGATTATCTGCAGGAGCTTTTCCTGCGATGTTTCGAGGTTAGAAAGAAGCCTTATCTGTTCCAACTGGCGGCTGGTTAAATTCTGGGCTTCGTCAATGATTAACACGGCGTTACCGCCTCCGGAATTTATATCTACCAGGAAATTATTCAGCGTTTTTATAATATCCAAACGCGTTTTCTTCTCAAGCCTTAAACCAAAATCCTCTACCACGGCTTGCAATAATTGCACTTCGCTGAAATACGGGTTAAGTATCAGGGAAGTTTTAACTTGAGGCTCTACTCTTGTGAGCAAGGCTTTGCATAAAGTAGTCTTACCCGTGCCTACTTCGCCGGTAAGCAGCATAAGCCCCATTTTTGAAGAGATGCCATACAAAAGGCAGGAAAGAGCTTCTTTGTGCGAATCGCTTTCAAAAAAAAATTGAGGATTGCTGGTTATCGCAAAAGGGAAAGTGCTTAGGCCGTAAAATTTTTCATACATTGTTTTATTTGAATTTAGATATCAGAGCTTGCGAATTTACTGCTTCTTGAGGAACAATTTCTCCCGGTTTTAACACATGCACCGTGAGAAATATAAGTAAATCTATCTTTTCCAAATCATAGGTATCCCGTCCAAAGGCCCAGCCGATTAACGGCAGATCTTTTAAAACAGGTATACCCTGCCTTTCTTTAGACCTTACATCTTTAAGCAGCCCGCCCATAACAATGGTCTCGCCGTCTTTTATCATTACCTGGGTCTGGGCTTCCCTGGTTAATATTATCGGGTATTCCGCAAGGACAGTGGTTCCCTGCTGAATTTTAGTCGTTCCGTTCTGGCTGGAAACAACGGGATGAATGATCATATTTATAAAATCATCGTGATCTCCACAAATTTGCGGCACAACATTAAGCTGTATTCCTATATCCTGATATTTTTGCAAAGAACCGCCGATAATTTGTGAGCTTTGTTCGCTTACTTGTGTCGTTATTATCGGAAATTTAGTACCGACCAGTATCGAGGCTTCTTGGTTATTAAGCGTAAGTATAGTTGGCGCCGAAAGAGTATTTGTCTTTACATTCTCCTCAAGCGCATGCATAATTACTTCAAATTGCGCGCCAGTCAAATGCTGAAAATCCACTTTAAGACCGGTATTGGTTGCGTTAATGCCTGAAGATAACGGCGTGAAAATTGAAGGTGTCTGGTCGGAAAGCCCGTGACCGCCCAGCGTCATTGTGCCTTTAGAATTAAGATTTTGCTGGTCAAAAGCAAAAGTTGAGCTTGAGGCGCCGGCCGGGCCCGTTCCCCAGCTGAAACCTATATCCCGCAATAAATTCCTATCGACTTCCATAATCTTTGCTCTTATCATAACCTGCTTGGGCATTACATCTAATTCTTTAAGCAGTTTCTCTATCGCATCAAGGTTTTTGGTTATATCCGAGATAACCAAAATTTTGGTTCGGGAAACCTGCCCTTCCTGGGCCCTTTTTCGCTTGGTAACATCGTCGCCGAATTCCCATCCAGCCTGGCCCGTTGCCTCTAAAACAGAGACCCTTCCTGCGGGAGAAAGCAATGATTGAATAGCTTTTTTTGCATCGTTTGCGTCAAGATATTTCAATTTGAATATTTTAATGGTCGGAACTTCGACTTCTTGCCGTTCTTTTTCCTGGATATCCTTTGTTTTAATTTCGTCTCCTGTTGCAACGAGGATTATGTTATCGCCAATCCATTTGTAACTGTAACCATAAGCATCGAGCACGGCCCTTAGCGCAGACTGCCAATCTATATTCTCTAAATTTACGCTAACCAGCCCCTCAACCTGCGGGCTGATTACAATATTTACCTTTTTCCCATCCTTAACGGCCTTTTGAGCTATGGATTGCAGAACCACTTTGATGTCCGCGTCTTTAAACCTAATCATAGGTATTGACTCCTCCTGAGCCAAAGACAAGGAGGCAATGAATAAAAACAATAAGGAAAAACAGATAAATCTTGTTAATTGAACCGTAAATAATTTGCTGACATAATTTTGCGTTTTCTTATTTTTTAACAGGAATTTTTTCATTCTCTTCCTCCAATTTTAAAATAAGTATCTCTTTATTTTTCTTTAAGATAACTTTCTTCTTCCCTATTTTGACTATCTTGTAATCACCTATTGTATCATTTTCCTTAAATACTTCATCTCCGATAATCGCAACGCTGCCGGTTTTGGAATATATTATACCCTTTACGATAAAACCTTTCGGCCCAATGGTTTTTTTTACCAAAATTTGTCCGCTTTTGGTAACAAGCGGGGCGAACGGATCCCTGTCGTCATCGGTGAAGCGGTATTTATCCGTTTTGGGCATCAAAGCACAGAAAAAAACCAGAGAAAAAATAGTTATAGCTAAAAGTATTATTTTTCTTTTACTAAACCGCATATTACCATGTCTATTGAGTTATATGGCAAGCCAGCTGTAATACGTAACTCCGTTATATCAAAAAAATATTTGCTATTTTGTAAATAATCCAGAAAATTAGCTAAACCGTGGAAAGAAGCCTTTGCGCTGATGATTATCGGTAGGTATTTAAATTTGCCTAATTTTGTAGTTGAATAATCCTGCATGGCCCCCGGTTTTAAAACTTTCACCTGCACATTATATCCTTTGCTTTCTGAAGAAATGAAAGAATATAATACCGATTCTGTCTGGGGCAATATAAATTTTGTATGCATTTCGCTTATTTCTTGTTTGAGATTTTCTTTTTGTTTGGAGAAATTATCCCGGCGGGGCCATTCTTTTTCGATTTGGGCGAGGTTCCCTCTTAGTTTATTAATTTCTTTGTTCGTGCCTGAAGTGGCGAAAACCACGGAAAACAAAATAATTATTTCTAGAAGCAGTGTTATTCCAAATGTTGTAACTAAAATAGTATTTCTGTCTATATTTAATTTTTTTATATCTATCTTTTTTAGATCTAATTTGAACATTCTAATTTAAACTCCAATACTTCTACGCCGTTAAAATTATCGCGCCGCGAATCTTTTATATTTATATCTTTGAAATGTGAAACGAAATATGGTTTTGTTTTGAGATTGTCTATGAAATTTTCGAGCAATACCAGGTAATCTTCGGTGCCTGTCTTTACGACATCTCCATTTATGACTAATGATTTTTTATTAAAATTCAAGCTATTAAACCATATATTTTGCGGGAGCGAGCTGAAGATATCGGAAAATATCTTTGCCATCTTATTTTGCGGGGTCAAGATTTTCGAAAACTCATTCTTTTCCTTTTGCAATGAGGCGATTTCATTTTTCAAGGCAGATAAAACTTTGTATTGCTCTTTCCATTTAGCCCATCTTGATTCATAGTGTTTTAAGATAGCTATCCGCACAAACAAAAATAGTGTGCATAAAACAATAAGGCAAAGAATAAACGAAGCCCCTATAAGCATGTAATATGATGCCTGCTGCAATAAAACATTTTCCATCTTTTCTTTTTTGGGGCTTAAATTTATATAGATTTTATCCATATTTATAGCATCAATCCGCTGACAACCGCCAGGTTATTCTTTAGCCGGCCGAAGGCAGCCGTGTCAAGCGTGGCCAGATTTTGCAGATTATCCAAAAGTATTGCCTCTGTCTCCAGGTAATCACTGAATATCTGACCTATGCCCGTTATGGAAGCAAGGCCTCCGGTGAGAAAAAGTTTTTCTATGCGTTCTCCTTTATTTACTTCAAAATAATCAAAAGAGCTTTTCGCCTCTCTGGAAAGGCTTGCTATGTTGCTTTGGGATAATTCTAAAAAATCTTTGTGATTGGCAGCGTTGGCTATCCAACTATCGATATTGTCTGCCGGAACACTTTTTATATTGGACAAAGCGCCAAGAATATCTTTTGCCCCAAAAGTCAAGTCTCTGGTTATAAAAGGGGTACCCTTGCGAAGGATTGTAAGAGTGGAAAAATTGTAACCTATATCTATAATTGCGGTGTTAACTTTTTTTTCTTCTTTATAAAAGTTCAAAAAAGCGTTTATCAAGCATACGCTATCCAGGCTGATATCGATGATTTGTTTCTTTTCTTTTTCAAAAATATCTATAGTACTATTTATGAGCTCTTTCTTTGCTACTGCAAGGAGCAAAAACAATTCATTTGCCGATACTTCTTCTAAAATAGAGAAATCGAAATATACCTCTTCAGGAGAAAATGGTATATGCTTGTTTAACTCATAAAATAAAGTTTGCCTAAGTTTTTTTCTATCGAGTTTCGGGAAGGCAAAATATCGCACAAGGGTTGAATGGTCTTTAAGAGAAATTTTTACGCGGTTGGTAGAAATTTTTTTTTCTTGCCATACAGCTTTAAGGTCTTCGGAAATATTTTTCCTTGGGACTAAAAAGAAATCGGAAGCCTTACCGTCTTTGACGATGACTCCTTTCAGGTAATGATTGCCCAGGTTAATAGCCACAAAGCTGTCGGTTTTGCTTTTTATTATGCTATTGAAGAGCTGTATCATTTTCGTTTGCCTAGATGGCCGAATTTACTCTTAATACTCCTGATTCGTCTACATAGAAATGCCTATTACCGGTTTTGCCAACGGTTTCCGGGTCGACATTAATATAGAAGCTGTTTCTGTCGGGCGAGTTGTAGGAAAAATGTATCCTGATTTTTCACCGGTTTCGGCAAGTTTTTTACCGATATAGCCGGGGCTGGAACTTGACGCAAGCATGTCAGTAAGCGCGCTGGGATATGTCTTATTATCCGTGTAATACATTTGCGCGGCGTTAAATAAGGTTCGCATATTCGCTATGGCAGCAAATTCATTTGAATCTATACGCGACCTTATTACATTAGGGACGGCTAAAAGAATCAGGATGGTTATGATAGTAATGACGACGATGATTTCTATAAGCGTGAGTCCGTTTTTTACGTGGATATTTTTGTTTTTCATAATAAAATTCACTCCTTTTGAATATAATATTACACTTGAATAGATTTGTCAAAATATGTTTTGTTTAAAGTGATTTTATTTTCTCGATTATCCGCGCGGCTATTGCTTCATAACTGTCACTATCGTTTATATTCTCGATTTTTGCATAAATAACCTTGATTTTACCTGGTTTAAGGCAGCTTGCGCCTTTAGGCAAGACCTTATCGCTTCCGTAAATCTTTGCGATAAAGACCGGGGCTTTGGTTTTTTTATAAAGAAAACCTACGCCGGATTTGAAATTATCGTAACTTTCGCTACGGGTGCCTTGCGGAAAAATTACCAAGGGTTTTTTGCTAAGTATTTTTATGGCGGTGCGTAAAACGCGGAGGTCACCGTGACCTCTTCTTAAGGGAAGGACATTTATGTTTGTCAGGAGCCAGCCGAAAAGTTTATTTTTGAAAAGTTCTTCTTTGGCAAGATAATAAAGCTGCCGGGGGCAGAGCATGCCCACGATAACTGGATCGAGATTACTTATATGATTTGAAGCCAAGATAAAAGGGCCTTTTTTAGGAAAAAGTTCCCGGCCCTTTACCTCGATTTTGCAGAACAACTTTAAAGTCAGAAAGCACAGTGTCTTGCAGATTTCATAAAGCATAAATCATTTTCTTGCCTAGAGCAAGTAGCTTGTCTGCTTCCTGTTTGCTCTTACTCTCGGCATAGACACGGACAATCGGCTCGGTACCTGACTGGCGAAACATCAGCCAGTTATCTTTAGTGATTAATTTTATGCCGTCGAGCTTATTTATTCTTTCTATTTTTTTACCATAAAGTTCTTTAGGCAATTTAAGATGTTCTATCCCTCTTTTCAAGTTTTTTACGGAAATGGCAGTGCGGCTATAATACCATCTGCCGTAAGTTTTATATAAATCGGTTAATAACTTATCGTAACTCTTTTTGCTGTGGGCCATCATTTCAAAGAGAAGCAGCGCGGCGCAGGAACCATCTCTTTCCGGGATATAGCCTTTAAAGCCGATTCCTCCGGCTTCTTCTCCGCCGATACAAATCAGTTTTTGTTTAAATAAACTGGAAATATATTTAAAACCTACCGGCGTTTCGTAACAGGCGGCGTCAAGCGATATGGCTACGTCATCAATGATATTACTTCCGACAACGGTTTTACCGATACCACCGGTTTCTTTACGGTTTTTAATCATATGAATGGAAAGCAGCGGAAGGATGACCTGGGCGTTTACATAATTTCCTTTACTGTCGAAGGTGGCGATTCTGTCGGCATCGCCGTCAAGCACTATGCCTAAATCGTATTTGCCGGTTTTCATTTCTTTCATCATCGCCTGCAAATTTTCCTCAATCGGCTCCGGATGGAATCCGCCGAAGGAAGGATTAAATTCGTTATGCAGGTAATGCATTTTTATGTTGCATTTGCCTAAGACGCGTTCGATAAAACTGTCGCCGGCGCCATACATAATATCAACCAGGACGTTAAGTTTTAATTTGCGAATGCTTTTTAAATCGACGAATTTCTTTAAGAAATTAACGTAGACATTGGTTAAGTCTTTGGTTTCAAAAAGCCCTTTCGACTTCGCTTCTTCTTCGCTGATTGATTTTGGTTTTGTTTTATAAAGAAGTCTTTCCACGGCATCGGTAATACTTTTATCTGCCGCTCCGCCGTCTTTAGTTTTAATTTTAAGGCCGTTAAATTCCGCGCCGTTGTGCGATGCGGTAATCATCACGCCAAGGTCGTATTTTCCTAAAAGCGCATGGAGGCTTACTGCCGGGGTAGGAATTGCGCGATTAGATAAAACAGCTTTTATTTTGTTAGCGGCAAGCGTCAGCGCGACTGTTTTTGCAAATTCCGCCGAAAGAAAACGGCAATCATAACCAATGATAACTTTTTTTGCGGATTTTCCTTGCTTGTAAAGATAGTCAGCGATACCTTGAGAGACTATCGCAACATTTTCAAAAGTAAAATCTTTGGCAATTACTGCCCGCCAGCCGTCGGTTCCGAATTTAATCATAGCACTCCTTTTAATGAGCGCATCATTTTTCCAAGCCTTAGACTGCCTGAAAGTCAGTCATGGCGAAGGAAAAATGATAGCGCGAATTAACCCCGACGAGGTCGTCAAAATTATCGAAGAAAATTTTGACGTATTTAGCCGAGTTGGGGTAATTATTTATATAATTTATGTTGTTCTATATACTTTGCCACGTTATCTGTAACGAGATATTTTACAGAAAATCCTTTTTTTATCAACCCTCTTATGTAAGAAGACGAAATCCCCATCTGTACGATGTCGACAATGATAAAGCGGTTCTTTTTTTCCAAAGGATAAGCGCGCCTTTTAGCCACAACTATCCGGACGGCCTTTTTTAAACTTTCAAAATATCTCCAGGTCGGAAAATCATTGGCAAGATCTGACCCCACGATAAGAAAAAATTCCGCTTTGGGAAATTTTGCTTTTAATTCCCGGACAGTATCTATGGTGTAAGAAACTCCTCCGCGTTTGATTTCCAAATCAAGGACCTCGAAACAGCTTTCATCTTTTGTCGCAAGCCTCACCATATTTAAGCGGTCGTCTGATTTCACATTATGACTTTCTTTATGCGGAGGGATATTGGTGGGGATAAAAAAAACCTTATCCAGGTTGAGTTTTTGCGCCACTTCCTGGGCAAGGATTAAATGCCCGACATGCGGCGGATTGAAAGTACCACCCAAAATTCCTATTTTCATATGCATTGTGCACCAGAACACCAGTCACCAGTCGACCAGTTTGAATTTTGCACTGGTGCTCTGGTACTCCTTTATTCTCTAATCTGCCCATCCCCTACTACTACCCACTTATAGGTAGTAAGCTCTTCTAAACCCATTGGGCCGCGGGCGTGAAGTTTATCCGTAGAAATTCCAATTTCCGCGCCTAAACCGAATTGGAAGCCGTCGCTAAAACGCGTGGAAATATTGACGAAGCAGCAGGCGGAATCAACTTCTTTGACAAATTTTTTTGCGTTCTCTGTATTTCTCGTAAGAATGCTGTCGGTGTGGTGTGAACCATAAAAATTTACGTGAGAAATTGCCTCTTCGATTCCATCGACCACTTTAGCGGTAACAATCAAATCCAAATACTCTGCAAACCAATCCTCTTCTTTAGCACGGACAACACCTTTTAAAATTTTACAGGTTTTAGCATCACCTTTTATTTTAACCTTATATTTATCGAATTCATTTTTTAAAAGAGGTAGGAAATATTTGGCAATATCTTTATGCACCAGAATTTTTTCAACAGCATTGCATACCGAAGGCCGCTGCACCTTGGCATTTACGCAAATTTTAAGCGCCTTAGCGGTGTCAACGTTACTATCGATAAAAATATGGCATACTCCTTTATAATGTTTTATTACGGGAATCGTCGAAGCCTTGACAACTTTCCGGATTAAAGTTTCTCCGCCGCGTGGAATAACCAAGTCGATATATTCGTTTTCCTTAAGCAATAAATCAACTGCTTTATGATTGGGGTTTTCAACAATAAAAAACGGCGTAAAATTTAGGCCGCTATTTTTAATCGCTTCTTTAAGGATTTTACCGATAGCTTTATTGGAATTAAGCGAATCTTTGCCGCCGCGCAGTATCGCGACGTTGGACGATTTAAAAAGCAGACCAATGCAATCGCTGGTTACGTTGGGCCTTGCTTCGTAAATAACGAGAATTACGCCGATAGGCGACCTTACTTTTTTTATATTTAAACCGTTTGGCCGGACGGCCTCGCTTATGGTTTTTCCGACAGGATCGGCAAGTTTAGCAATTTCTTTTAACGAAGCACTCATTTCATCTAAACGTTTCTCATTAAGCGTAAGCCGGTCAATAAAACTTGCGGCCATCTTTGCTTTAAAAGCGTTTTTAACGTCTTTGGCGTTTTCTTTAAGGATAAATTCCTTGTTTGCCAGAAGAGCATCAGCCATTTCATAAAGTATGGCATTCTTCCTTTCGCTTTCAAGCTTAGCTAGCTTATAGTTTGCTTCTTTCGCTTTTTTAACTAAATCTTTGATGTATTTTTTCATAACATTTCTCACAGATATTATAAAATTCCAAGCTCCAAGCACCAAATTCCAAATAAATTCCAAGTTCCAATTTTCCAATGTTCAAAACTATTTGGAATTTTGGTCATTGGAATTTATGTGGTGCTTGTCCGCCACCGATGATTTTTTATATGTAGGCGGCCTCGCCGCTGGTGAAGAATTTGTGATTTGTAACTTTATATTTGCACTCATCTGTATTCTTTTCTAACGAAATTATCCCTGTGTATGGCTTCTTTGGCAAATTTTTTGCTGCGGCAATCAACCAGCTCATGCGAAGAATAAGCAATAAGCCCACAGCCGATGATGTTGCCGTTTATATCTAAAACCTCTACGGAATCCCCCTTCTTAAATTCATGTTCGGTCTTGACAATTCCTACACAGAGAAGACTTTTGCCTTTATTTAAGATGGCCTCTTTGGCACCGTCATCAATCCAGATTTTGCCTTTTATTTTCTTGCTTAAAGCAATCCAGCGTTTACGGGCTTTTTCGATTTTTGCCGCAGGCATTATGCAAGTCCCTTTTTGTTCGCCTCTGGCAATACTTGTAATTATTCCTTTTTCGTTTCCGGAAGCAATATATAAATTTGCCCCGCTTGCTGCGGCGATTTCTGCAGCCTTTAGCTTCGTCGTCATCCCTCCGCTGGTAAATTGACCGGGTTTATTTTTTACCAGGCCGTAGATATTCGAGTCTACTTTTTCTATCGAAGTTTTAACCTCCCCTTTTTCGTCAATAAGCCCTCCGACATCAGAAAGAATAATCACTCTTTCGGCGTGGCTAAGATCTCCGACTAAAGCGGAAAGCCGGTCGTTATCGCCGAACTTAATTTCTTCGCTGGAAATAGCGTCGTTTTCGTTAATTACCGGGACTATATTCATGTGTAATAATTTATCCAGTGTCGCGCGGGCGTTTAGGAAACGTTTGCGGTTGTCAAAATCGTCCCAGGTAAGTAAAATCTGGGCGCAAAGTTTATTGTGTTTGCTGAAAGCCTCCTCATAAGCATCCATGAGCACAATCTGGCCCAGCGATGCAATAGCCATCAGCGAATGGGCGTCCTGCGGCCGTTTTTTTAGCCCAAGTTTGTTTGCCCCGCAGGCAATTGCGCCTGAAGAAACCAGAATGATTTTGTAACCTAACTTTTCTGTATCAATGATATCGCTGATGAGATTTGAGATAAGCTTGGTATCGAGTCTTCCGGAAGGCGCGATTATGCTGCTGCCTATTTTTACTACGATTTTTTTCATGCCTGCACCCTCTAGGGAATGGTTAAACCGTTCTCTAGCTAGCCATATTGATTAGTGTTTTAATTATCTTTTTCTTTAATTCCTCTACGCCGGTACCGTCTACTGTCGATACTGGCATTATACCTTTTAAATTTCTTTTGGTTTTATCTATTTTATCAACTTTATTCAATAAGTAAAAAAATTTTTTGCCCTTAACGAGAAGCTTGTCAAATGAGCCGATTTCCTTTTTGAGACGTAAAAAGTCTTCTTTGCAGCTTTCAGAATTATCGCTTAAAAGCAGGATTATTTTGCTGCGGAACAAATGCTTGAAAAACCAGTTCTGCGCATAAATATTGGGTGAATCTTTTTTTATTGCCGGGGTATCCATTACGGTAAAATGCAAACCCTTAAATTCGACCGGAACCCAAACGCAGCTTGTGGTGGTAAATGGGTAATCCGCTACCTTGTAAGACTTGCCGGTAAGCGCATTAAACAGCGAGGTTTTCCCGGTATTGGCAAAACCTGCGATGGCGACGTCATTAGGGATACAATAATAAAGAATGATTTCTTTTTCTTCGCCTTTTTCGGCGGGCAGGCTGTATAATTTTTTAAAATTTCCCACGCCGCCTTTGCCGCCGCGGCAAATCAAACACTCCTGATTGTCCTGGTTCAAATCGATAATGAGATTCCCATCTAAATCAACCACTTCGGTTCCTTTGGGCAGATAAACTATTGCTGCCTGGCCGTTTTTCCCTTTTTTATTATATTCTTTTCCTCTTTCGCCATCTTCGGCAATGATTCTTTTTTTATCGTTAAACTTGATAAGATCGGAAAGGTGCGGGCTCACCTTTAATATTACGTCTCCGCCTCTTCCTCCGTCACCGCCGCCGCCGATTACCCTGCGGCTGGAATATTTCATTGAGGAAAAAGAACCTTCTCCTCCGTCACCTGCCTTTAAATAGATTTTCACCTCATCAATTATCATATAATTACTTTGTCGAAATAACCAAGATACAAGAAACAATAACCAAACAATATCCAAACAAAACCTAATATCCCCGTTTGATTATTGAATATTGGATATTGGAATTTGTTTGGGATTTGTATCTTGGTTATTGGTTATTTCTCTATGATATCAGAAATTTTTAGGAGAGTATAGATTTGACGGTGGCCGCGAACCTTGCGGGATTTTTTGCGCCTGCGGTATTTGTAACTTAAAACCTTATTGCCTTTTTCTTCGCCAGCGATAACAGCTTTGATTTTAGCGCCGGAAATGTACGGTGTGCCGAGGCTTAATTTATCGTCGGTCGAAACAAGCAATACCTTATCCAGGGTGATTTCGCCTTCTTTCTGGGAAAGCCTTTCCACCTTGTAAGTCTTGTCTTTTTCTACGAAATATTGTTTTTTGTCAATCTCAACTATGGCAAACATAGGTAGAATATTAACATAGTGAACTTTGGCAGTCAAGTATTTTTATATTAAAAATTATACGCGAGGGTAAATACAACCGAATCGTTGGCATCGACATTCGTGCCGAGTATTACTCTTTGATAAGCCGGGAGAGTTTGTATTTTTTACAGAACCAGCCGATGCCCGGCGAGATAATTACCTGTTTTAAGTCTGAATTAGGGGTATAGCTGCCATTTTTGCGCGTATCACCCTGAAAAAGACCATTTGCCTCAAGGATAAAATTAAAATTATCCGTAAAAAGTATTCCGTTGCCATATCGCAATTTAAATAGCGGTTGTATCTTGTCCTTATTCCGTCAACCTTGACTTCCGTCGGGAAAAAATAGACACTGTCAAAATGGAAAATAAAAGGTTCGATTTTTTTGACATAATCACGCCGTAACCAAAATGACTGGATAGCGGCTGCTAGAAGATAGGGTAAGGCGGGACGGTAAACTTTTAAGCAAGTATTTTTTCTGCTAAAAATTTACCGCCCATATCTGTTTCGTTAAATAATTGCCGGACTGGAGCCCGCACGGGCTTTACGCTTAAAGCGCGGGCGACGGCCCCTTTCCGCCACGCTGAGGTATTGCGTCATCGTAGCAAAAGGGATTAATTTTTTGCGTGACCAGCCAAGACAGGGTTATGTTTGCAATATACCAGCGTTCCAAACCAGAAAAGCAGGATGAAAGCCGATATCGTAACGCCCAGGAGAAGGTCCTTGGCTATATCACCGGATACCATAAAAAGTTCTCCGTTCCAGAGATGGTCAATGATGCCGAACAACGCTCCTCCGATAAACATCAGATTCAGCCACCATACTTTTATGCTTTTAGTCCTGCTCCATACGATTGAGGTGATTGCTGCGCCTGCAGCTGGAACTGCGTAACACATGTTGCTCCTCCTTTTTTATATGCCGGTCATAACTAATTTTCCGTGTTTTATCCCTTTCACGGCTATAAGTTTGTCGGAAATCTTTTTAAGTTCAAAAGCGTTGCCGCGTAAAGAAATTGTCTCAAGGCAATTGTGATGGCCCAGGTGAACATGCTGGCTGGCCAAAATCAGATGGCTGAAATCATGCTGTATATCCAGCAATTTATTTACCAGGTCCCGCTTGTGATGGTCATAAATTAAAATTATGCACCCGGCAACAAGTTTGTTTTCCTGCCAGGCTTCCTCAACCAGGTTGTTTTTTACCAAAAATCTTATTGCCTGGCTTCTATTAGGAAATTTGTGCTTTTTTACCAGAATATCCAAACCGGCGAGAAGTTCATCTTCAAGTGATACGCCAAACCTTTTTATCTTTTTCACCCCGCCCTTCCCTTTTTAAACATTTTTCTGGAGCCCGCACGGGCTTTACCCGTGGGCCATTTTTATTTCTCCCGCTTAAAGCGCGGGCGACACCCCTTTCCGCCACCGTGGTAAAAGAGCTTAATAAACCGTCGTTTTTCTCCCTAACCTTTCCATGTTTTTACAGATAGACATGATTTGTTTTGTAAGGACAGGGTTCATAGTAACACCTTTTCTATAAAAGGTAACACAATAATCGGATTTGTCAATCTTTTTTACCTGGCGGAAACGCAAGCGAAAGTGTGTAAGTTCTCATGATCCCATTTCCTCTAACTGATTGAATCTTCTAAAAGGGTGCTCCTTCCAGTGTTTATTCAAGTGATTAAAAATAGCAAAGATTATCCTGTCGC
>JAJYOP010000009.1 GCA_021796115.1 bacterium | reverse complement strand
TGAGCGTTCCCAATGACGGGGATTTCTTCTTTTAGATTATTGTTTTTCTTTACATCTTCCGAATTGTCTATTTTTTCTATGTCATCTTTCCAATAAGTTAAGATAGTCCCCATGTAATCTATTTTTATATATTTATCCGTCTGTTCGACAATTTTTCCTTCAACACTATTGCCATTTTTTAAAATAATTGTTTCAGAAAAAGCAGGGTGCCAAAAAAACAAAATAAATATTAATAAAAAAATCGGCAATAATTTAATTCTGATATCGCCTAACATATTATCTTAACTATTTTTTTGAGCGATAATTTATTTTTCTTTAATAAAATACAAACAATTTTCATTCTTTTTCAAGAGACACCCTGTCTCGCTCTTTGGCGTATTTTTCTTGTGTTTGACCCCACTTCTTTACATGGTTTTCTCTTTCTTCTTTAGTCAAGGAACCGTTTATATCATCTAATAATTGTTCAACATGAGAGTCGTAATTTTCCACAAAAAGTTCTTTTAACTTCTGGCAATTATTGGGAACGCTCAATCTATTTATTTCTTTTATTTCACCCCGAATATCTGCAACCCCCTCATGAATGATATGTGAATATTCAGGATTGGATTTTCCGCCCTTAACTTTTTGTGCGTCTGCAAATGCTTTCTGCTTGATAGTCATTATCTTTTCTCCCGAAACTCCGATTTTTGTTAGAAATTCTTCTTTACTTATGGTAACAGCTTTAATTTTTATTTCCACCGGCTTATTGACTGGATCTGGATCAATTCTTTCGATATCTTCACGATAATAAGTTAAAGGGATACCGCCTAATTCAAGTTTTACGTACTTTTCCTTTTCTTCAATAATTTTTCCCTGGACAGTTTGGCCGGATTTAAGAACTATGATTTCGGAAAAAACAGGATTAGAAAGGTATAGGGATCCAAACAAGAAAGATAAAATTAATAGCAATTTGTTTCGCATCGTCACACCTTCTCTTTTGGATTTTGCAGTGTTTTCTTAATTATACTTCTTTTTTTATCTACGTCCTTCCCGCTTTTAGAAACTTCCTTTAAAATAGTATCAATTTGTTCAATACTTAACTTTCCAATTACTTTCTTTAATATTTCTTTCTCTTCTTCGATATTACGTTCCGCCGTGAGAATAAGGTCAAAAACATCTTTTGTCTCTACTGGTTTAATTAAATAACCGCAGGCACCGTATTCTAAAGCTTCAACGCAATTATTCAGGCTTGCTTTGCCGGTCATCATAATTACTTGCGCCGCTAAGTTATAATGGCGCACTTTTTTTAAGAAATCAATACCGTTAAGTTTTGGCATGATGATGTCGCAAAGAATTATTTCTATTTCATGTTCTTTGATTTTTTCCAACCCTTCTTCGCCATCTGAAGCGGTCATCACATAATAACCCCGACGTTCAAGAGCTTTTTTCAAAAATAACCTGGCCTCCTCTTCGTCGTCGATAACTAATATTTTTATTTTATCTAAAGATTCCATGCCTTGATTATTTATTCAAATAATTACTCACGTAATCATGAATACCATCTTCAAGACCGAACTTGGGTGGATGTTCGAAATTTTTCTTAAGCAAATTAATATCTGCTTCCGTAAAATCCTGATAAGCGGCAGCATATGGATTGTCAAAAAAATCAGGTTCTAAGTTAGTTTTCATAGTTTTATTCAAGGCGGCAATTATATCATTGAAACTACGCGCTTTTCCAGTACCTACATTAACAATCACGTCCCTCTTTAAAGTGAGCGCTTCTACGGTAAGGCGGGCGGCGTCTTTAACATAAATAAAATCTCTCTTCTGTCCGCCGAATTTAAAAATCCGCGGCCTCCTGTCGGCTTTCATCTGCAGGTAAAGTTGATAAATCATACTTGCTGCAGACCCTTTATGGTATTCGCCGGGGCCATAAACATTAAAATAACGTATGCCAACGATACGCGGTAAAGCTTTCTTGCTCATTAATTTTTGGGCATAACAATCACAAAGATATTTTGAATAAGCATAAGCATTAAGTGGTTTTGGATTCTGGCTTTCTTTCATTGGGCTCGGCCCGTCGCCATAGACTCCGGCACTGGAAATATAAACCAGTTTTATTTTTTTCTTAGCGCAAAAATTAAAAACATTTTTAAAGCCCTCGAAATTAACCATAAGTATTAGCTTATCGTCTTTTAAGGTAGTATCAGTAATCGCTGCTTCGTGGATAACCCCGTCTATTTTGGGCAATTTTTGATAAATACTTTCCTTTAAAATATCGGCACAAATTACTTCGCATTTACAATCCTTTATATTTTTAAAATTACCGTGGGAAAAATCGTCCAAAGCGATAACTTTATCACCTCTTTCTTCCAGTATTTTTACAACATTTGAACCGATTAATCCAGCCGCGCCGGTAACGAGAACTTTCATATTATTCCTTTTTTCTGTCACATGTATCACGCCGCACGTAACACGTCTTCAAAAACGTGTTACGTGATACTTGTTACGTATTAGGTATGCTAAAGATTATGCAGCTTCTTATGCTGTCTTTCCAATTCCTCTATCCTCTGCTCAAGACGATGTAAAACTTCGATTACCGGGTCAGGAAGTTTATTGTGGTCTAAAGCTACACCGCTTACATGCTTTGGCTCGCGCTCAATCATCACTCTGCCAGGCACGCCCACAACCGTTGCGCCATCCGGTACATCGCTAATAACTACCGAGCCTGCGCCTACTCTTGCTTCATTACCTACTTTTATCGGGCCGAGAAGTATTGCGCCTGAACCAATAACTACCTCATTGCCAATTGTCGGATGACGCTTATGCTTTTCAAGCGATACTCCGCCAAGAACAACTCCTTGGTACATCAGAACATCGTCGCCAATTTCAGCGGTTTCGCCAATAACCACACCCATGCCATGATCGATAAAAAATCTTCTTCCGATAGTTGCGCCGGGATGGATTTCAATGCCGGTAAAAAATCTTGCCATTTGGGAAATTATACGTGCTTCAATTTTAAAGCCTTTGATCCAAAGCAAATGTGCAAAGCGATAAACCCAAATAGCATGAAGCCCGGAATAGCACAATACCACTTCCAGCTTGCTCCTTGCAGCAGGATCTTCTCTGAATACCGTCTCGATATCTTCTTTAAATCTGGCTATAATATTCATGCTTTTAAACCCTAAACACTAAACTCGAAAATGAATCTCCACGGGCTAAAGCCCGGAGGTGGGCGGTCTGCTACTCTCTAAACAAACCATAAACTCAAAATCACAAACCCGAAACGTTTAGGATTTGTAGTTTCGAGTTTGTCCTTCGACTCACTTCGTTCGCTCAGGATGGTGAGCGAACCTTTAGGCGAGTCGAACCATTTAGAGTTTAGGATTTCGGGTTTAGTGTTTATCCTCTGCAGGGCTTACGTCCCTTATTCTTTTTACGCCTTCTGCGCCAGGATAATTTTTTTCTTCTACTTCTTCGTGACATAATAGTTAGATGATAAGGTTTTTTGAGGAAAAAGTCAATATTTTTCAGCTATAAGTAACACGTAACAAGTATCACGTAACACGTTAAGAAATTATGGCATGGTATATGTTAAGTGCTGCGTGATACTTTATAGAGATGGGCTTTTAATTTACTAAAAGCAATCGCACGGTGGCTGATTTTGTTTTTAGCGCTGGATGGTAATTGAGCGGCGGTTTTTTTATATTTTGGCAGGTAAAAAATGGGGTCGTAGCCGAAGCCGTGCTTACCTTTTGATTCTTTACTGATATAGCCATTTAAGCGGCCATCGATGCGCTTAATAAGCTTTCCGGACCTAAAAACTACCAAACAACAATGAAAGTTGGCTTTTCGATTCTTTTGACTAATCCCCTCTAATTCTTTTAAAATTTTTTGATTATTCTTTTTGTAGGTCCAGTTTTTTCCCGAATATCGCTTGGAATATACACCCGGTGCGCCTCTCAAATATTGAACCTCGAGGCCGGAATCTTCCCCGACAACCAGGTCATCTTTATAAACCTTGGAAATAGGCAAAGTTTTTTTTACCGCGTTTTCAAAAAACGTCTTGCCATTTTCTTTGAGATAAAATTTCCTGTCTAAATCATCTTGCGAAACAACCGGCAGTTTCACGCCTTTTAAAATTTGTTTTATTTCCCGTAATTTAGATTTATTTTGTGTCGCTATGATGAGTTTCATTTTTTATTTCATCTAAAGACATGATGAATCTTACAAAGCGTAAAGTGTCAAGAAAGGGGTTAATCCTGCTTTTGACATTGCGGAAATATATGCTTTGGATAGGGATACTTTTTATAGTAAAACCCGCTCTTGTGGCCTTAATTAATATTTCGGATTCAAATTCAAAGTTATTCGTCTCAAAACTTATCTTCTCTAAAACGTCTTTTGAGATTAAGCGCATCCCGCATTGTGTATCGGGGATAGACTGTTTAGCAATTTTAGATAAAAGCCGGGACATCGCCTTATTAGTTACAACTCGAATCCAAGGCATTCCCCGCGGCTCTTCCATCCGGTTACCGACGACAAAACTTTCGCCGCTAGCTGCGTTTTTAATAAACGTGTCCAGATCCAGAACGCTATGCTGGCCGTCAGCATCCATCGTAATGATGTAATCAAATTCTTCATTCTCCAGAAGGAAATTTATGGCGCGTCTAAGGGACATCCCCTTGCCAAGGTTTTTTTCATTTTTAATTACGACGTCACTGGTTTTTACCGCAACATTATACGTTTGGTCTTTCGAACCGTCATCAACAACCAGCGTCTTTAAACCTTTGCTTTTTAACTCCAACAGCAATTTCTCAAGATGTTTTGCCTCGTTATATGCCGGAATTACCATCCAAACTTTTATCATATTTTATACCCAATACGGCTGGAATAAATACCATTGCTCAGGATACATTTTAATATAGCGTGCTAAAATTTCAGCATACTTTTTTACTATTTCTTCGTCAGTTTTTAATTTATCCGTTTCGATGGGCAATTCAAATATCAGATGGTAAAATTTCTTTTTCTCGCGTACCAGAAAAGCAGGAACAATACACGCACCGGTTTTACGGGCAAAAAACGCAGGCCCTTTAGGAAGCACGGCATCGTGCGAAAACATTTTTACTTTTACGCCGGTGCCTAAAAAATCTCTGTCCCCAAGAAATGCTGCAAACCCGCCTTTTTTAAGCAAGGAAAAACATTTTTTTGTCGCGACTCCGGCAGCAATGATATTTATGCCTACCAATTTACGCTGTTTGTTGAAAAGATTATTTATGCGTGTATCTTTGTGCGCTAAAGCCACGGCAGAGAATGGAAACCCAAGCAAAGAAGTTACTGCCCCGGCCAGCTCATAATTACCTATGTGTGCAGTATTAGCTATAACTCCTTTTTTTTGCGAAAGCGCCTTTTCCAAATGCTCAATACCACTTACCTTTATATATTTATTAATAAAATTCCTGTTTAAATAGCGGTAACGAAAAAAATCTACCAGATAATAAGCAAAATTTACGAATATTTTCCTTGCGCACTCTTGTCGTTTATTTTCCTCTTCAATTATTGGTGTAAGGTTATTGATAACAATTGTCCTGTCTTTTTTCGAAAAATAGTAATGCAGCATCGCCAGGAATCTGGCAATCGCGTAACAAAAACTTCGCGGAAGGATAAGGCAAAGTGTTTTCGCGAAAATATATAAATAATACATCAATCAAGTATTTTTATTATCAAATCTGCTATATCCAATGATGAATTTATTGCCGAAGTATCTTTCGCTTTTGTTTTTAAGGAATCTAATTTTTTGTCCTCACTAAAAAGTGTTTCGACTGAAGCACATATCGCAACGGGTGAATCTGCCCGAATAATTGCTCCTTTCTTTAGAAGATAATCAACGTTGTGCTCTTCCTGGCCTGGTATGGGATTAGTTATAATTATGCCTAAGCCTTTGGCAAGCGCTTCAGAAATCGTAATACCGCCGCCTTTGGTAATAATGATGTCGGAACAATCCATGAGCTTATCCACGAATTCTACATAGCTAAAAGAAAATATCTGTTTCTTGAAGTTTGGCTTATTACTTTGAAACCAGTTATAAAGTTTTTCATTCTTCCCGCAAACAGCAATAATTTGAAATTCATAATTAAGATTATCAAGACTTTTTGCTATTTCCTCGATAGGGCCAAGCCCCAGGCCTCCCCCCATTAATAATATGGTTTTTAAATCTTTGCGAAAGCCAAACTCGCTGGTCACATCTTTTCTTTGGTATGATTTCATAAACTTCATTGATATCGGTATGCCCAATATTTCTATCTTTTCCGCCGCTATGCCATTATCAAGTAAAACATTTTTTGCTTCTTCTGAAGCAACTACATATTTATCTACCAACCGATGTATCCAAAAACCATGAGGATGGTAATCCGTAACAATTGCGATTAGCGGCGTTTTTAGGTTAAAATTTTCTTTAAAATCCGCTGTTAGGCCGCACGGGAATGCCTGGGTTGCCACAAAGCAGTCGGGAGAATTATTTTTTATAAACTTCGTAAGGCTTTTAAATGTATGCCTGCTTATAAATTTTCTAATCGGGTTTAATTCTCTAATTATCTTTTTTTTATCATAAATCTTTCCCCAAACAAATGGTAGATGCTTTATAAGTTTCGTATAAAGAAAATCTATCACTTTTTCCGTCCGGGGATAAAAATGCCCGAAGCCATTGATATTAGAGACTTTTAAAGAAGAATTTCTATACAATAATGCTTCTTTTATATTCTTTGCCGCTTTACTATGACCTCCGAATTCTGATATATAAAATATAATTACATTCCTCATCTTTAAATTTTAGATTCTTGCGTTGTTTTAGCCTGCAAAGCATCCATAGGTTCTCCATTAATTATATCTGCAAATTTTTCTTTATTATAATATACTTCCAGAAAAGCATTGACTACAGAAGGCGCAAATTGGCTTCCCCGGCCTTTTCTGATTATCTTAATCGCATGTTCAATGCTCATTGCCTTACGGTACGGCCTATCGGAAGTAAAAGCATCGAAAGCATCCGCTAACGCGATTATTGAAGCCATCAAAGGTATCTTTTTACCTTTAAGATGCGAAGGATAACCCGACCCATCATACCTTTCGTGATGATATTTTACCCCTTCTAACGCCTGGTTTAGCTCTTCGATATGGCCAAGAATGTTAGCGCCTATTGTGGGATGCTGCATCATAATTTCCCGTTCTTCTCTATTAAGCGAACCATTTTTATTGAGAATATTTTCCGGTATGCCAATTTTTCCGATATCATGAAAAAGTGCGCCCAGGCGCAAGTTTTCAATAAATTTATCCCATTGTTGTATTTTTTGGTGTTTACGTAAAACCATGGCAACGGCAAGCGAATAATTTGCTACCCGTTCTGTATGCCCTATAGTATATTTGTCTTTCGCTTCAATGCTTGAAGCAAGAGCAGATATTGTTTGCAATAAAAGCCGCTTATTGAGCTCGATTTGGCGGTTTAGGTCTTCTATCAGCCAGGCATTCTTTAGCGCCATCACCACATCCGAAGCAAGAACCGATAAAAATCTTAATTCATTGTCATTGAATTTCTTTTTATTAATTTTGTCGCCCAGAAATAAAATACCCACAAGCTCCTCTCTGAAAAATCCAGGGATACAGGCTTTTGCCTGATAAAGCGAAAGGTTAGACTTTATGCCTTCAAGGATATTTTTAACTTTTGTATTGTTTTTAACAGATGGTGCCTTGCAATAATTTGAAATTCTATCCCATAGAATATGTTCTTTTGTGAATTTCAGGTTTTTATCCGTGAAATAGCGGATTAAAGGGTTATCTTGTTTAATTTTGACAAACCCGGAAGGTATTTTAAAATTACAGTGCCCGCGCGATATTTTTACGACATACTCATCTTTTGACTTATCATAAATGAATATTCCGGCATGTTTAACCTTAAGGCTTTGGACGATAGTCCGCAAAATTATTCTTATCAAAGTGTCGGCACGATGTATCAATATTGTCTGGCGAGCAGCAATTTGAAGCTTCTTTTGATATTCTGTTTTCATTTATAGTTTTAATTGAATGCTAAGGAAAGAATGGCTTTACAGAATGTAATTTTTGATTTTCCGGCTTAAATCAAGTAAGTCTAAAGGCTTTGTTATGTAATCAATTGCCCCATATTTTTTAGCTGCGGTTATGGAATTTTTATCGGTTTTTCCTGTAATCATAATTACTTTTGCGTGGGAGTTATTTTTCCTGAGTTGCCGTAGAATTTCTATGCCATCGCATTCCGGCATTTGTATGTCTAAAAAGATAAAATCCGGCTTGTCCTCTTTATGCTTTTTAAAAACTTCCTGGGCGTTATTAGCCTTTGCGGCCTCGATACCAAAACGCTTCAAAAAATTGCATAAAAAATTTACAATTTCTTCTTCATCATCGACTACAAGCACCTTTTTGTTTACTTTTGTCATTTTTATACTGATTATCAAAAGATGTGTAATATTTTATAAATATATCACATTTATCAGGCGGGGTAAATGTTTTTTTAACCTGGATTATTTTGATTTATGAAAATCATGCTGATTTCAGGCGTGACAATATATAAGAAAACTAAAGCTGCCGGTTTGGGTACCGTAAGAATAAATTGCAGTTTTATACTAAATGAAGATATTCTTTACCTTCGGATAAAGGGCTTAGAAACTTTTCAATTTTCAGACTTTTATTTTCCTTAAGGTTAATCAACTTGCGTTCATTACCGGGCGAAACGATTTCAACTATCGGATTAAATATATCATCATGGTTTTGTTCTCTTGCTATCGCTATACTCTTATTGCTTAGAAGTAAAATAGTTCCCGTCGGCCAAACCCCGAATATTTGAAAAAATCGATCCAAGAGCTGGGGATGAAACATGCCTCCCTTTTCTCTATTCATTAATTGGTATATTGCCTCAGGCGGATAATCACGCTTGTACGATCTTCTTTGTGTCAGCGCATCATAAACATCGCATATGGATACTATCGAAGAACTTATGTGTGGAGGCTGCCTGAAACGTAGCCTTGGATAGCCTTTTGAATCATAACGTAAATGATGCTCAAAAGCCACGAGGGGGGAAATTACACCAAGGCTGTCGGTATACCCTAAAAGTATCTGCGCGCCAAGAATGGTATGGCTTTTTATTACCGCAAATTCGGCAGCAGAAAGCCTGTCCGGTTTTTTTATTATTTTACGGGAAATAAATATTTTTCCGATATCATGGAAAAGCGCTGCAGTTGAAATATCGAGGAAGTCTTCCTTGGCAAATCCAAGCTTCCAGGAAAAATACATTGCAAGTATTGAAACATTTACGAGATGGCCGAAAGTAATATCATCATAATGCTTAACTGTGGTCAATTTCAAAAAATCTTGATGTTTGGAGAATAGAACCTCAAGAACATTTATAAGGGTGAATTTTAAATCCAGGCTATTTACTTTATTATTAATCATATCTCCTATCGCGTCTGACAATCGGTCCAGAGATTCATTGTACTGCGGTTGCCAATCTTTATCCCGACCGCTTCCTTCATTTTTTTCCGAAGACATATTTATCTTCCCTACGGTGACATTTTTCAGGTGGAGAGACAAAAAATATACCATTGGGTCCTTGCCGATATCTTCCTTTGTTTTGCCAAGAAATTCTATAAATTTATTAAACTCGTCAAGTTCTATACCGTGGGAAAAATTAATACGCTCAATCCCTTTTTCTTTAAAAATACCTATGGCAGCTTTTGTTTTTTTACTTAGATCAAAAAATATTTCCCGTTCATAAGCAAGTTCATCGCCTATTATTCCAATCGTAAGTTCAGAATTTTGCTGCAAAATGTCTTTAAGGGTGCCGAAAGCAGTGCTTGAAGCTTCTTCGAATTTCGGATGTGCAGTTGTGTATATGCGAGCTACCTGCAAAGACACAACGAGTTCTTTTAGATATTTTTCAATTTTTTCTATCATATAAATTCGTTAAAGCTTTTATCGCAGCTTTTTTTAAATTTTTTTTCCAGAAAACTTTTATTTTAGAAAATCTCTCTAAATAAATCCTGGTTTCTTTAATATCACAATCTGAAACAATATTTATGTTTTGCTCAATGATTTTATTCTTAAGCCCAAAAAAATTGTTTATGGAAAATAAAGTTTCCAGTGCCTTAGTACGATAATGAACATTTCTTGCCAATAAAAGCAACACTTGCTTTCTTAAAAAAATATCTTCTTTTTCAAGAATAGACATAAGGAAGTTTTCGTTAAGATGAGAAAGGCTTTGCATTGTTTTTAGAATTTCTGCTTTTAAAAATTGATTTGCAAATTTGAAAATATAGATAAGGATGGCGTTTGTTTCTGGTAAATCTATCCCCCTAAGGTTATCAATGATTTTTTTTAAAAAGATCGGGCTATCCGCTTGTTTACCTATTTTTATACACAATTCATCTGTGTCCTTGGGAAAGAAATGTAAAAAAAGCCGTAGAGTATTTGGATTCAGGCTGCTCTCGCTAAATATCTTGTCAAAATAAGTATCTTTATTAAAGGCTGACTTATGTAAAAAAACATCAAAATATTTAAAATCATTTTTTTCTTCCAGCACCTTTTCCTCTAAAAGAGTAACAACTTTTAGGTACAAACCTGGAACCAGCTGTTCATCCCCTGGAAAGTAGTGCTTCTGTATTTCTAAAAGTTTTAATAAGCTTTCAATAAATTCAATATCTTTGCTATTGACTACTTTTGGCAATTCATTAATAATTTTTTCAGCAATCTGCGTAAATTCATTTTCCGTATTTTGCAATTCAAGTAAATTAAGCAGCATGAAACGATAGTTGCGGTAAAGCTTATCTCTGTCAAGCACTATCCCTTCTTCTCCAGATGCTTTTTCGATTACAGCCGACAGAGCCTTGCGGTAAATCGCCGAAACTACCGGATTAGGGATACCAGAAAATAAATCTTTTATCTTACGTATAGTTTTTGCATCTACCCTGAGGTCCTTGCCTATTTTTTCTTTTAAAGAGGCAGCGATGGTTTGATGCTGTTCTTTTCCTGTAAGCACAGAAAATAATAGCATACTTTGCATATCAAATTTTTCGTTGGTAAGTAACTCGTTAAACAATATATTACAGACGTCATTCTCGTCTAAATGTTTTACTATCTCTTTGATGCGTTCAATATTATCCTTTGAAGCCTTGGCTTTACTTCTTAGAATTACCTTTAATGCCTCCTTGCGGCATTCTCTAACTTTTGGATTTCTCTCTTTATCAAGATAGTCAAAAAAAACGTTAAAAGCTTTCATCAACTCATTATTTTGCAGCAAATCATCACTTTTTAATTTTTCTAAAATACTGCCGAAGTTATTGCTGAATTCTTCAATATCCTTCTGATTATTTTCGCTAATTGCCTTATTCAATAAATACGCCCAGACATCTTTGCGCTCGTCATCCGCCAACCCGCCTGTTTTTAAAAGCGAGTAATAATCGAGTTCTTCCACTAATATATGTGCGGCACTTTCTTTCTTGAGGATGAATGGAATACCGCCCTCTTTTATTAAATCGAGAGGCGATAGCGAAACTTTAGTTATAAAAATATTTAATTCCGAAATAGAGATACCTTTCCGGAATTCTATTGCTTTTACCTTTCGGCGATGGAAGTATTGGGCAAGATCTTCATATAAAGTTTGTTTTTCAAAAATTTTTTCTGAAATCTGCATAGAAAGTGGTGCAATTCCGATTCTAAATGACGGAAAAAATTCTAATACAGCATTAACTTTTTCGTTTAAACTTTCTATGGAGGATAAAAAAACGGGGTGGTCCTTAAAATATACTGTTGAATTATTGAGGGCAATTCTCAGGCTTTTAAAAAAATCTTCAAATACTTTTTCCTTTTCCAGTCGAACCTCCCTCCTTAAGAGTTAAGCACCGAAACCTCCTCACTTTTAAGTTGAAATCTATCCCTGTGAGGGATTAAAAATATTCTTTATATATATTCATTATCCGATTTAAAAATGATTTTTTCTCTATTTGCTCGTTATCGAAAAATTTTGATATGCCATAGTTTAGAACACCGAAAGATTTGGAGGCAGTTTTTACGGCAGAAGGCACCACTACGGGATGTGATAAAATTTGTTTACTAAAATCACAAAAACCTTCTTTTTCATTTAACCTTCCGGAAAAATAAATGGTGAAATCCGAATTTAGTGTTCCGCTTAAACTTTCAACAATTTGATTGACCGCAGTCTTTATATAATCTTTTACAAAAGAGTTTGCGGCTTGGATACTTAAATTTATGTAACTCTCATCATTTTTAATACTAACCTCTTTTGAATATGCAAGTTCTTTGAAAGAAATATAGCGGTTAAAAACTTCCTGAGCTAGCTTTTCTGGAAGTAAAAATTTTTTTCCCACCTCTTCAAGTAATTGCCTCAAACCAAAATTTGAATCTTTAATGGAAAGAATTTTTTTATTTTTTAAAGCAATTGCTAATGTTTTATCATAACCAACATCTATAACAATGCATGACTCATTTATGGTATTAACACTTTCGAAAACCGTGGCTATGGCGGAAACTGGGGAATAGGCCATGCCTCCGAAGCCTTTTTCAAGATTATCAAAAACATCTTCGATATCTTTACGTAACTTATCCTTGAACCATACTAAAATCGAAGTGATTTTTATTTTTTTGGCAAGAACACCATACGGAGGCTTATTATAATTGTTTCCTTCAATTTCATAATTCAGGATAAGATTGTGAATACAAAAATCATCCCAATCAAGATAAGTATCCTGGAGGTACTTTTTTGCAAGATTAATATCATTTTGCGTTATTTTTTTTCTATTCGCGAAAGGCACGGTTGCTGAAAATGTGGCAGTTTTACATATTTCCCATGGTAAATTCAAAAAAAATTTTTCTACGGTAAAAGAAAAAGTTTTTTCTTTCTCAGACATTTTTTGATTTATAAGGCTGGCATTGGCTTGTAAAATTTCCAAAAAAGTTTTGCCGTTAGAAGAAAAATTAACACTTAACTCATCTAAAAATACGGCGGCTGAACCCTTTTGCCTGGCAAATGAAAAATAAATCTTATCTTTATCTATGTCTATGCCACACAAGCCCCTCATTGCAGATACCCCACGTATGCTTTTTTATTCCGCAAATCTATGTATTCCACAGAAGATATATTTCCGTTAAGCTCTTTATTCAAAAGATTCTCTAATATATAAAGTTTTCTCGTATAGTCGTCATTGCCTATAATTACATGGGTATTATTCATTGTAAAATAATTTGCCTCGGGATAACTTACATTTATTGTTTTTATCAAAAATTTTTTAAGAAATTTATGTTCTTTTAGTCTAGCCATCAGTTTAAAGGCAAGAGCAAGTCTTTGCTCTTTTACCGGTAATCCTACCGGAAAAATAATGTTGCTATTCTCCATCTCAATAAGCATAATTTGAGGGAAATGGTTCGATTCACTCATGCTAATAACAACCCCGTCTTTATCTAGAAGATAAAAATTAGTTGTGTGCAATTGAACGACGGGCATGCGGAGGGAAACATCGATGCGCAGGCTTTGCGGAAATTCTTTAATTACCTTAACATCTTTATACTCCGGATGCATTTTAATAATTGTTCTATAGATCTTTTTTATATCTAAATTAACCAGAGATTTACCTTTGATGTAATTTTTTATGAATGGCTCAATGCTGACGTTTGAACGCACTTCGGTAATTGTAAAAAATCCAGCTCGATATATAACCATACCCGAATACAGGAGCGCGGCAAAAGCGAGAAAAATACAAAAAGCAACTGCCAAAGATTTTGGGTTGATATTATCTCGAAATCGTGCTAACTTGTTTAAAATATTTTTTTTCATTTAAAGCAAGATAAGCCATTTTTATAATCAGCTCATCGAAATTTATGCCACAGCATTTTGCCGATAGCGGTAAAAGGCTGTGCGTAGTAAGCCCGGGTATAGAATTAACTTCTAGCACATAAGGAATATCATTTATTCCCAAACGAATATCTACCCTGGAAAAATGCCGGCAACCTAATGCTTTGTGTGCAGATAGAGCTGTTACCTGAATTTTATTGTAAAGCGATTCTTTGAGCTTAGCCGGTGCAACAAATTCGGCTAAACCATCGCTATATTTTGTGGTAAAATCAAAATATTCGGTTTTGGGAATTATTTCAATAACGGCAAGCGGCCTATCCTCCAATATTCCAACCGTGAATTCGCGTCCTTTGATATAATCTTCAAGAAGCACTTTAGATTGTAATGACAAGGCGCCATCTAAAGCTTTTTGTAAATCTTGCTCTTGTCTTACTATTGATATTCCGAAGCTTGAGCCGGAGAAAAATGGCTTAACGACAACGGGATATTTTACATTTTTCAGAAGGCAAGCTTTTAGATTATTTTTATGCAGAGTGGCATCATAAACTTTGAATGCCGGCGTTGGAATATCTCCATAGATAAAAATTTCCTTGGATACTATTTTATCCATTGCAAGATAGCTGGCTAAAGAACTTGAACCGGTATAGGCAATACCTAGATCATCAAGAATTCTCTGTATTTTTCCATCTTCTCCAAATTCACCGTGAAGCGCAATAAACGCAAGATCTATATCGTTTGCACGAATTATTTCTTTTACTTTGTTTTCTTCTCGAGTAGATATATCAATAAAAGTTACGTTAAGGTTTTTTTTCCGAAATATCTTATAAGCTTCTTCGGCAGAAACTAAAGAAATTTCCCTTTCAAAAGATACCCCCCCACCCAAAACCCCGATTCTGATATTATTTAGAATCTCCATATTTTTAACTCCAGCGCTTAACTTCTTCTTCCAAAATTATTCCAAATTTTTTGTGAACTTCTTCTTTGGCTCTATCAATAAGACAATCAACATCGCTATAGGAAGCCTTACCTAAATTTATTATAAAGTTGGCGTGTCTCAAGGAAATCTGGGCATCATTTTGACGCAAACCCTTGAGGTTACAGGAATCAATTAAAAAACCGGCAGAAAATTTTTCTGGATTCTTAAAAATACATCCACAGCTAGGATATGAAAAATCCTGAGTATTTAATCTATGTTTCATGCAATTATTTATTTTTATTTTAAGATTATTGTCTTTCGGCAAATCAAACCATACCTTTAAAACTATGTAATTACTTAATGATGAGCGTCGGTAGGAAAAAATTATATCTTCTCTTTTAATTTGTTTTACCTCGCCATTTTTGTCCATCACCTCAACATTTTTTATCAACTGCGAAATATCCCTGTTAAAAGCGGAAGCATTCATGGCCACAAGACCACCTATTGAAGCAGGAATGCCGGCAAGATTATCCAGTCCGCCTAAATTATTTTGCAACGCATATTTAATCAGCGAATTAAGCTTTGTCGCAGCTCCGACTTCCAGGTATTTTACCTTTTGCAAAATACAATCAAATCCCTCCCCTAATTTAATTACTCCGTTATCGAGTCGGTTATCTTTTACGAGAAGATTTGAACCTCCACCAAGAATGTAATAGGAGTCCTTAAGCTTTATGACGAGTTTGCGGAGCGCGTCTACGGTATTTACGATAAAAAAATTCCGTGCCTCGCCGCCTATTTTTATTGTCGTCAGGCTTTTTAGACTATGATTATGCTTTAATTCTATTGCTTTCGAATTCATTAACTATACTCTCCATAATCGTATTTATATCGCCTGCCCCAAGGCCAAGCACAAGGTCCCCTTCTTGTATATAATTAGGCACCTCAACTGCGAGTCTTTCTTTGGGGATATGCGTTATTTTTCCTTTAAAAGTACGGCCTATTTCTTCTGACAGCATTTTTGCATTTACGCCTAAAATTTGTTTTTCTTGGGCCGAATATATATCAGTTACGATAAGTTCGTCGGCAAAAGCAAAGCTCTGGGCGAATTGTTTATATAAGTATTCTACCCGCGAAAAACGGTGGGGCTGAAAAATTACAAATACGCGTTTGGGGTTCAAATATCGCGCAGCCTTAAGCACTGCCTCTATCTCAGTAGGATGATGTGCATAATCATCTACGAAAGTGACCTCTCCGATTTTTTTCTTTATCTGAAAGCGCCTTTTTGTACCTTTAAAATACTTAAACATTTCTATAGTTTTAGTTAAATCCTGGCCCATGTATTTTAAAAATGCAAGCACTGCTAGAGTGTTTAAAGCGTTATGCTTGCCTAGAAGCGGTATCTTTATCTGACTTATAAATTTTTGCTCGCTCAAAAAATCAAAACAGGAAAATTCTCCGTCAAAATAAAAGTTGTCAGCTCTTATACTGTTTTCTTTTCCAAAACCATAGCTTATGCCGTTTACTTTTTTTAATATTTCTTTAACCAAAGGGTCATCGCCGCAACCTATAACCGTGCCTTTTGCCTGATAGGCGAATTGCAGAAAATTCTCTTTTAGATTATCTATAGTTTTATAATAATCAAGATGTTCGTGGTCGATATTGGTAATGACCGAAATCCAAGGATTATAATAAAGAAAACTTCCGTCACTTTCGTCAGCCTCGATGACAAAATACTCCTCACCCCACCAGGCATTGCGTGCATAATTAAGGGGCAAGCCACCGACAAAAACCGTAGGACCAAATCCTAGCGAAGTTAACATATAGCCTATTAAAGAAGTAGTGGTAGTTTTTCCATGGCTACCGGATATAGTAATAGTTTTTTTGTCCCAGGAAATAAGCCCCAGAAGTTTTCCTCTTTGCAAAATATTTATTCCTTTCTTTTTAGCTTCTATCATTTCGGGGTTATCTTCTTTTATAGCCGAAGAATAGCAAACAAGATGGGCATCCTGCGGCAAATTTTCCTTTCTATGGCCCATGATTACTTCGATGCCTTCATTTTTAAGCATTTTTGTAATATAGCTTTCTGCGATATCGGAGCCTTTAACATTATAGCCCTTATCCTTAAGAAGTATAGCCAAGCCACTCATACCTATGCCGCCTATGCCAATAAGATAAATATTTTTTATTTTTGATAAAAACCGTTCCATTGTTTCTCCAATTCCTCAAGCGTTCTTATACCATAACTTTTGTACAAACTATCACGGACAGAATATCCTTCTTTAAGGAATTTAAAGAAATTATCCAAATTATAACGCGACCACTTTTTTATGAGAAACTCAATTACCGAAAAGGATTCGAGATAGAATGTATCTATGTAATCTCTCGGCTTATTCTTTAATTCATCCAAAGTTATCTTATTTAACTCGCTAAATTTTATATATTTGCCCGTAATTACTTTTTGTTTTAACGCAGCAAAATTCTCTTCGTTTTTAGCATATTTACTTGCTACGTAAACGGCCACACCTTCATCCAGCCAAAGAGGTAATTGTTCTTTACCTACATATTCGCGAAAAATAATATGCGTAAGTTCATGTGAAAGAATAGATGAAAAATTTTCCTGCTGCGGATAGGTGAAAATCATTTTGCTTTGATAATCCACACAGGCATTAGACCAGGAAGGACAATTGTATTTTTCGACATATTCTTGCCTATCTTTAGCCACAAATATTTTGGCTCTATTCTTCCACAACCATGGATCATTTCTGATAAAATTAAATTCCTGCGTCACTACTTTGTAATAATCTTCAGCCATATCTTTTACTTTATACAGGTATTCCTCTTCGATGCTTTTATCGGAAACTATAATAAAATGATCGGAATACAACTCTTTTACGTCGGCCCCGTAAACATAAGGACAAAAAAATAAACTAAAAATAAGTATTCGGAGAAAAATCTTCAAAGGTTATCCCGATTTTTATGCTGCCTAAATTAGCACTTATCTTTTGCCGTAGCTGGCTATCTTTAAGCAGATTTTCTACTGTTCTCTTAAACTCCTGAAAATCAAAATTTTGCTGCAAAAATATATAAGCTGCTTCTCTATTCTCAAGATAACGGGCATTTTCTTTTTGATGACCTCCGGCAGCCGGATGAGGTATCAATATCGATGGTAGCTTATAATATGTTATTTCTGCCAAGGTTGATGCGCCTGCGCGAGCGATAACAATGTCACTTGCGCTGTAAAGCTCCTCCATACAATAGTAAAAATCTTTAACAAAGTTTATTTTTCCTATTTTATTATAAATTTGTGAAATTTTAAAGTATTCTCTTTGTCCTGTAAGATGGATTGTTTGAAAATCACAATCAATTGATTGGATAAGTTTTAAAAAAATATCGTTTAAAAACACTGATCCCTGGCTGCCACCGAAGCAAAAAAGCGTTGGTTTATCGTTAAGACCAAGACGTTTAAGTGCGGTTTTGCGTTCTATTTTTTTTATATTTTCCCTTAACGGGATACCTATCACAATTGTCTTCTTGCCTATTTTTCTTTCATCAAATCCGCGAAATACTTTTTTCACAAATAAGGAAAGAAATAAATTGGCTTTTCCGGGTTTTACATTAGGTTCATATATTGCCGTATCCAAATTCATCAAGCTTGCAAAAAATACAAGAAAAAAACTGTCTCTACCACCAAAGCCCAAGACTTTTTCAGGCCTCAATTTGAAAAGAATATTCCCGGCTTCAAGGATACGATAAAAAATTTCAATAAAAAGATTGCGAAAGCCAAAACTTCTCCCGCAAACCGGAAAACCTTTTTGCGATAAATGGCCTTTTAAAAATTCCGATGTAACAAAAAAATGTATTTCACTATCTTTATTGGCTTGACTTAGTTTAGAAGCTATGGCAAGCGCTGGAAAAACATGACCTCCGCTTCTATCGCAAACAAATAAAATTTTCATATAATAAATTCTCTAGGATAACGTATAGAACTTTTTCCATTCCCACTCAAGGTTATCTATGCTGTCTACACTGCGGAAAGCTCTTCTTAAGGCATCCAAAATATTATCGTTTTCCCTAAGATAGCTCAAAAACTGTGCAAAATTATCGTTTCCATACCTTTCTTTTAAGAAGAATACCATACTAAAAGCTTGAGCATAAAAAAGATTTGGATCTTCATTAGGCGAAAGTGAATAAATATTATTGATTTGCGAAAATTTTATATATTTATTATCGTCTATCAATTTCTTCATTAAGGAAATCAACTGGCTTGATTGCGAAGAATCTTTATATTCCATATATTGCGCCATACCTTCATCCAGCCAAAGCGGAAATTTATTATAACCGATATATTCTCTGAAAATTATATGCGTTAATTCATGCAACAGCATAGAAGAAAATCCGCTCATGTTTGGATAAGTATAGATTATTTTATTATAATAGTCGACACAGGCGCCTGACCATGGCGGGCATTTGAATTCTTTTAAATAAGTTTCTTTGTCTTTTGCTATAATTATCCGTGCCCGATTGTCCCAAGACCATAATTTATCCCTTATCAATCCAAATTCTTGCGTGATTGATCTATAATAGTATTCAGCGTCGTCCCGGATTTTATAGACCGAATCTTCGGCACCTTCGGTATAATTTATTATGAAGTGATCCGAACGCAGTTCTTTTAATGCTTGAGCATGCGTAGATATCGGTATTAGAATAAGCAGGGAAGGTAATATTATTTTTATTAAATTCATAGCCACTCATTATTATCATTACTTAACTCATTACAGACATTTTTATCGTCTTGCCGGCTTGCATTGAAAAATAGAGCTAAAAGTATATAGTGCACGATTAGATTGCTTCCTCCATAGCTTACAAAAGGAAGCGACAGACCTTTTGTTGGCAATAAACCGCAGCTTACTCCGACATTTATTACAACTTCGAGAAAAAATACCATGGTTATTCCAAAGAGAAGCCCTCGCCTAAAATTATCTTCACTTGCTCTTGCGATATTATACATTTTATGAAACACTATAAAAAGTATCAGAAGTATGGCAGATATCCCCAATAAGCCGAATTCTTCCGCAATAATTGAAAATATAAAATCCGTATGCGCGGCAGGAAGAAAAAATAATTTCTGATGGCTTTCACCAAGACCAACTCCAAATAATCCGCCCTGGCCATAGGCAATTTGCGACTGTATAAGCTGGAAACCCGTATCTTGAGGATCGGCAAAAGGATTAAGATAACCGGTGATCCTTCTAAAACGATAAGGATGCCAAGCAATAAGAAAAAACAACACTATTGCTCCGGCGCATACGGTTAAGATTAAATGTTTTTTCCGTGCGTGATATAAATAAAGTATAAGCAGCAACCATAAAATCCAAAATATCGCCGTGCCTAAATCCGGTTGTAAAAGCACAATTAAAGATATTGCCACCAAAATAATCCCTAAAGGAAGAAGCGTCATAAAATTTCTGATAAGGCTTTTTCTTTTTACGATGTAATCTATGCAATAAACAAGAAAAAATATTTTCAAAAATTCCGACGGCTGAAGATTCAAACCAAAGAGATGAAACCATCTCTTTGCTCCTCCTGCTTTTTTTCCGATAACAAGGAGAACGAGCAGGATAAATATGGTCGTAAGCAGAAATTCTTTAGAGTGTTTACGCAAAAAATCTAAATCAATCAAGAGGGTTAAAAAAAATAAAAACAAGCCGATAATAAGAAAAATGAATTGTTTTTTGAAAAAATATGCGGCGTCACCGGTTGTTCTATAGGCGGTCAAACTCGATGCCTCATAAATCATAAGGGTGCCAAAAAGAGTAAGGGCTAATAATGTGAAAAAAATAAATCTGCGTTCTTTCCGAAAATCCCGGATTTGGATATTGTCCATATTGAATCAATTACTTCACGGATAAATAACTAAGATACAATAATCCCAGAAGTGATAGGCCTTCCTATACCTTTAAAGGAAGGGTCTAACCAAACAATAATCGATATCCAAATTCCAATTACTAAATTTTTCTGTTTGATGATTGGTCATTGAATACTGGAATTTATTTGTATCTTGTTTCTTACTCGTTGGTTATTTATTTGCACTTATATTATTAACTGTTTCTATAAATTTTCTTCCTCTTTCCATGTAATTTGAAAACATATCAAAACTTGAACACATCGGAGAAAATAATACTGTTGCTTTAGTACCCGCATCTTTAAATGAGGCATTTATAACTTCAGTGAGCGAAGAAAATATTTGAGTGTCGATATGCTCTTTTAACGCTTTTTCGATTTTCCCGGCGGCCTGACCGAAAAGATTTATCTTTTTTACGTTTTTTAAGTGCGGGATTATCGCGCTGTAATCTACACCTTTGTCTTTTCCTCCGGCGATGAGAATTATCGGGCCTTTTATATTGCGAAATGCCCAAATAGTAGAAGAAGGATTTGTCGATTTTGAATCATTTACAAAAGTTACATTATTGATAGTTTTTATCACCTGCAGCCTGTGCGGAATGCCTTTAAAATTGTTAAAAACCTTAAGGCACTCTATTTTGCCAAGAGAAAAGATACTGGCGATCCGGTAAACGCAGGAAAGGTTTTGATTTTCAAATTCAGAAGAAAAATGCACGATTTGTGACTTTATCTTCTTTTCTATCGCATTAAGGCCTTCGATGTTTTTATTCACCACAGCCCAATCATTTTTTTGCTGATTCCGGAATATATTCATTTTTGCTTCAAAATAATCCTGGAAGGTCGGATGCCTGTCCAAATGGTTTGGTTCAATATTCAAAAGTGCCGCAAGATACGGCTTAAATTCAATAATAGTTTCGAGCTGGAAAGAACTGATTTCAAGAACTATCAAATCATTTTTTTTCGTATTCATGATGAACGATGATACCGGGATGCCGATATTGCCTCCGAGGAATACCCCTTTTTTATTTTCCTTAAGAACACGGTAGGTCAGGAAGGTCGTGGTAGTTTTTCCATTGGTACCAGTTATGGCGATAAATTTCGCCTTAGTCAACCAAGAGGCAAATTCAACCTCTCCAACACAAGGTATATTCAGATTTTTTGCCAGCGTAATAACGGGCGAGTTTAATGGGTCTACGCCGGGGCTTAGCACTATTAGTTGCGAATCTTTTATAAAATTTTCACTGTGTCCGCCAAATTCAAAATTAACACCGGAATTTTTAAGCTTATCAATTAATGCGGAATGAAATTTATTTCGTTCTTTCAGTTCGGTAACTTTCGCTGATTTTTTTAAAACCAAAAGTAAATTGCACAGTGAATACCCGCTTCTTCCCCATCCAACGATGCAAATTTTATTAATGTTATCTATATTCATTCGCTCTTTCCTTTTTATCTTAATTTTAACGTAAGAACCGAGATAACGGCGCAAATAATCGAGACTATCCAAAGCCGTATTATAATTTTAGGTTCTTTCCAGCCCAGAAGCTGAAGATGATGGTGCAATGGCGCTGCTTTAAATAATTTTTTGCCTCGTAAACGCACCGAGAGTATCTGCAGTATTACGCTAAGTGCCTCAAGAACGAATAATCCTCCTGTTATAACAAGGAGGAATTCTTTTTTTATAAATAATGCAATCGCACCGATTAATCCGCCCATAGAGAGGGCACCGACATCGCCCATAAAGGCCTCTGCCGGATAACAATTAAACCACAGAAAAGCAAGGCCTGCACCTACCAGTGAAAAACATATAATCGCAAGTTCTCCGGCATTTTCAATGTGCGGGATGAATAGATAATTAGCAAACTTGACATTGCCTGCCAGATAGCTTAAAAATCCAAAAAAGAGAGAATTTATAATTACCGCGCCTATAGCCAGTCCGTCTAAACCATCGGTAAAATTTACCGCATTTGAAGCAGAGACAATTATTAAGGCGGCCCAGAATACGTAAAAGTACCCCAGCTCCACGGTCATTTTTTTAAAAAAAGGGAAATCTAATACTGTTGAAATATTTTTAGTAAACACTACAAAAAAACCCAAGGCTACGCCGATTAAAAGCTGTTGTGTAAGTTTTTTGCTTCTTGAAAAACCTTTACCGGTTTTTGTTTTTTGCAAATCATCGAGCAGCCCCACCGCTCCAAGAGAAAGTAAAACAAAAATGGAAAGCCAAAGGAAATAATTATCCCACCTCGCCCAAAGTAAACTTGAAATAGTTATAGAAAAGATAATAAGTATACCTCCCATAGTGGGAGTACCTTTTTTACCTTCATACAACGACTCGAGACGTATATGTCCATACATATCGATTTTTTCTATAATCTGCAGGCGCTTAAGCCTCTTGATTGTAAAATTCCACAAAGCCATAACAATTAGAAAAGAAGTAATAAAAGCGCAGCCTGCCCTAAATGTTATATATTTTGTAACATTAAAGGCAAAAAAATATTTCGACAAGGGATACAAAATATGATAGAGCATAGTTGCTCCTTTTATAATTAATTTTTCTTGGAGTAGGGACAGAACAATGTTCTGTCCCTACTTTCGTGAAAATGCCTGCAAAACTTTTTCCAGTTGCATACCCCGGGAACCTTTAAGAAAAACCAGTGAACCTTTGTCTGCATATTCTGCAATAAAATCTGCGATATCTTCATGCGTTGAAAAATGATATGCTTTTTTGTAGCCAAGCTTTTTTAAATCTTCTTTTAAATATGCCGAATACTTTCCAAAAGTAAGTACATAATCAAATCCCGTGTCTATAACCGGCTTGGCAAGCTTTCTGTGGTAGTATTCGCTCTTTGGCCCAAGTTCAAGCATGTCTGCGATAACCGCTATTTTTTTTAAGGAAAATTTTTTGACCATATTCAAAGCTTCGCAAAATGCATAAGGATTAGAATTATAAGCATCGTTCATAAAAAATAGATTATTTACCTTATCCATCTGCATTCTCTGCGCCGGGAAATTTTTAAAACCATTAAAGCGCTCTACAAGTTCCTCTACCGGCAGCTTCATGATACTTGCGGCAAGAATTGCCGAGAGAGCATTATAAATAAAACCTGGGAAACCACTTGCCAAATGCAATTCGTATTTGCCCTGCACAAGAAAACATGATTCATTGATATCGCTCTTTATAAGTTTTGCATAAAGATGACAGTTTTTATCTTTACCAAACCAGTAAATTTTTTTGCAAAAATTTACTTTTTTAAGATAGGGGTCATCTTTATTTAGGATGGCATTAATTGCGGGGTTACTTTTAAGTAAATCTATTTTCTCCTCGTAAACACCTTGTAAATTCCTCAAACCCTCAAGATGCACCGGCTTTATAAAAGTGATTATGCCAGTGTCGGCATAAGCAATATTTGAAAGATTTTTTATTTCTCCGGGATTATTTGTTCCCAACTCTAGTATCATGATTTTTTCCGTATCTAGAGAAAAAATAGTTTTCGCAACTCCAAGGATATTATTTTCCGTCTTATAATTTTTTAAAACTTTGAAATCATTTTCGAGCAGATATGAAAGCATTTCCTTGGTTGTGGTCTTTCCAACCGAACCGGTTATGGCGTAGACTGTTGGATTTTTCTTTTCTCTCACATAACGGCAGATTTTAGCTAAAGCCGCATAGGCATCGTCAACCAGAAAAGTCGGTATCTTACATTTAACGCCAATTTCCCGCTCGGCAATAATACAGGATGCTCCTTTTCCTATGGCATTTTTTATAAAATCATGGCCGTCACTATGTTTTCCTTTTAAGGCGATAAATCCCTCTCCTTTTTTGATTGAGCGTGAGTCGATGGAAAATCCGGATATGGGAGTAAAATGAAAGAGGTTGGATATCTTGTATGGATCCAATAATTTTTCTATTTTGGTAAAATCTTTTAAAATCATTTTTTTAATAATTTTTCAACTACTGTTCTATCTTTAAAAAATATTTTTTTATCGCCGATTATCTGATAATTTTCATGGCCTTTACCAGCTATAAGTAAACAGGTGTCGCTGTGGCCGTCTTTCATCTTTAATGCCTTATTGATTGCCTTTTCTCTATCGGGAATTAAAGAGTAGTTCTTGCCACTAAAACCGCTTTCTATCTGCCGGCATATATCTAAAGGGTCCTCGTTCCTTGGATTATCGGAAGTAATAATAGTAAAATCTGAGAGCTTTGACGCAATGTGGCCCATTATTTTTCTTTTGCCTTTGTCACGGTTTCCGCCGCAACCAAAAACGCAAATTATTTTTCCGTAACCGATATCTTTCAATGCAAGCATGGCCTTCTCTAAAGAATCCGGGGAGTGCGCATAATCGATAAAAATCCCATTTTTTACCTCTTCGAGCCTGCCCTCAACACCCTTAAAATTATTAATAATTTTGATTATATCACTAAGCGCAAAACCCAGAGAAAAAATTGTCGCAATTGCGCAAAGCACGTTAGAAACATTATGCCTGCCTAAAAGATTGCTTTCTACATTAAAATCTTTTCCTTTGTACGACAATCTAAACTTTATACCATACTTATTGATTACCAGGTAATTTGCCTTAAAATCAGCATCTGAGTTTATTCCGTACGTAACAGTTTTCTTCAACCCTTTCATCAGCTCCGTTGCCTGCTTATCATCTTTATTTATTATCGAAATTGCAGCGGGATTTTTTAAAAAAAAACTTTTCTTGGTTATAAAATAATTACGCATTGTTTTATGGTAATCAAGATGCTCTCTGGACAAATTGGTGAAAACGCATCTTGAAAACGAAATTCCTTTTATTCTATCTTGATCTATGGAGTGAGAAGAAATTTCCATAACCACATAATTATTTTTACTTTTCTTTATTCCACAAAATATTTTCCGTAAAGTAAGGAAATCAGGGGTTGTGTGTGTCGGTTCATAGGTTTTCCCATCGATTATATATTTTACAGTTCCGATTAATGAAGCATTTTGCTTTAAACCGGAAAGTAAATGTTGGACAATAAATGCTGTGGTAGTTTTTCCTTTTGTTCCGGTTATGCCGATAAATTTTAGGTTACTTTTGCTAAAATTATAAAATAAATCGACTGCTTTACAAAACTCTTCGTTTATGTTTTTTACAAATATTACAGGTTTTCTTAAATTGCATTTTGCGATACGGTCTACATCTTTTTCAGCCGCAGCAAAAACCAAAACTTTGGATTCTATTTTTTTCAAAACAGAAAATACATCAAAATTATTTCCGGGTTTTACAAAAAATATATCGCCTTTTTTTACCAGACGGGAATTATCATTTATGCCTTTAATTATTTTTTCACCAATAGCCGGCGGGACATGTGAAGTTGTAAATATCTGCTTTAATTTCATAACGCTTTTGCTTGTTGATTAGCATTATTTTTTTCTGTGTTATTATCATTGATTACTGTGTTATCTGCTCTGATATATTTTATGGTTTTTTCGGCAATTTTTTTAAAGAGTGGCGCCGAAACTACTCCGCCAAAATGGGACGCTTTAGGCTCAAAAATACTCACCGCTATAACTATCGGCGGCTCGATGCTGGCAATAAAACCGACAAAAGATGCCCTGAATTTTGTGGGTGAATATCTGTGGATTGTCGGATCGTAAGTCTGGGCGGTACCGGTTTTGCCTCCAATTTTTTCACCTTCGATATAAGCGAGCTTGCCCGTTCCATCGTTGACTACATCTTCCAAAACGCTTGCCGCATGCTGGGCATTGGCGGTAGAAATAATTTTTTTACGTTCTATCGGAATTTCTTTAAACAATCCTTGAGAATAAACACTTTTAAGAACATGGGGTTTTACCAAATAACCATCGTTAGCTACCGCAGCAAAAGCTCTTGAAAGCTGGATAAGATTGACTCCCACTTCCTGGCCTATCGGAATCATATAAAATGAAGTCTTGGACCAGGTATTAAGCGGTTTGACATTCCCTCTTATCTCTCCGGGAAGATCTATCCCCGTTTTTTCGCCGAAACCTAATTTTTTCATATATATATAGTATCTCTGACTGCCCAGGGTAGCGGCAATCTTACCTACCCCGATATTACTGGATTTTGCAAATATCTGCCTGTAGGTAAGTGAACCGTATGGATGATAGTCATGCAGTGTGGCTCCCGGTATTTTATAAGAACCGTTTTCGCAAAAAATTATGCGATTATCAAAAAATTTATTTTCTTCAAGTGCTGCGACTAAAGTAACTATTTTAAATACGGAACCCGGTTCAAACATATCGCAAACAGCTTTATTTCGCATCAACTCCGGCGAAAATTCCTTTAAGCTATTAGGATTAAAATTCGGATAATCCGCAAGTGCCATGATTTCACCTGTACGTGCATTCATTATAACAACGCTGCCTTCTTTGGCGCTAAATTTTTTCATTGTCTCTTCAAGATAGCTCTCAACCCAATATTGTAATTGGCTATCTATCGTTAAAACTATGTCTCTACCTTCTTGCGGTGTTATTATTTGCGGAGTAAGTATTACTTCTCTTGACGCCGAATCCTGTAAGACGCTTACCAAGCCGTCTTTACCTCTTAAATAGTTGTCATAATACAGCTCTAAACCATCGAGCCCCTTATTGTCTATATCGGTTACCCCCAGTATCGTTGAAGCTAAAGTTTCCTGCGGGTAGAATCTTTTGTTTTCCCGCAACGAGCTAATACCTTTTAATTTAAGGTTTTTTATTTTTTCTTTTTCAACTAAGGAAATCTTGCGTGTGAGCCAGACAAACCGTTTTTTACGAGAAATTTTTTTAAATATTGCATCTTCAGGAATATTCAAAACCTCCGATAATAATTTTGCTGTAAGCTCCTTATTTTGAATTAAAGATGGGTCGGCAAAAATCGAGTGCGTACTGATTTCTGTAGCAAGTATTCTTCCTTTCGAGTCAAAAATAGTGCCTCTTTTGCCGGATAAAGGTATGATTCGGTAATATTGATTCTGTGCCAGTTCTTGGAAAAATTTTTTTTGAAAAATTTGAAGATAAAATATCCGAAGGAAGAGGATAATAAAAAAAATGGCAAAGAATATATATATATACTTTGCCCGGCTGCTATCCCCTGTTTTCACGTTTATTTAAAGAAGACTTAAGAATCTATTTTTAAATTGGAAAAACCCGTTTAAAAAGTATGCCGTAATTTTTATTCTTTTTCATCTGCAAGAGCCGTTGCTGAACCGCTTGAAAGCCCGAGTAAATTATTAATTGCAACAAATATTTTACTTGCAGGTTTAGCAGGCGTTTCCTTGCGTAGATTTAAAGCAAAAACCCTTTCAGCAGGAATAAATTTATTTTTCTCTGCCCACTGGTTGATTTTCGATACAGATGTCTCTTTTGTAAGATTATATATAAGATAATCTCTCTTATCAACGAGCTCGTTATATAAACGATGGTTTTTGCTTATTTTGTAGGCTTCGACATAAATGAGGATTTTTTGATGAAGGAAAAGGAGGCTTGAAAGAAAGATGAAAACGCCAAAAATAATAAAGTATCTTTTTTTCATATAATTATATTTTTTCGGCAACCCGTAATTTTGCCGAACGGGAAGCCATATTCTCATTCAATTCGCTATCACCGGCAATAACGGGCTTTTTATTAATTATATTTAAAACTCCACGCTTGCTATATTCTTTGAATGTTTCTTTAACAATCCTGTCTTCCAGGGAATGAAACGAGATAACACCGATACGCCCATTTTTATTTAACAAACCAATAGCCTTTCTCAGGCCGTTTTTCAAAGCTTCGAGTTCGCAATTTACCGCAATTCTAAGCGCCTGGAAAATTCTTGTGGCAGGGTGTATATAGTGTTTTAAGCTGGATAGCGGAACGGCTTTCGTAACCAGCCCGGCAAGTTCTGTCGTTGTCGTTATTGGGGTTTGTTTTCTTTTCTCAACAATCTTGCGGGCAATATTTTTCGAGTAACGCTCTTCTCCAAATTTTCTGAAAATATTTTCAAGCTCTGTCTCGCTTAAATTATTGACTAAATCGTAAGCGTTCAAAAAAGAATCTTTATCCATCCGCATGTCAAGAGGGCCTTCTTTCGCAAAGCTGAAGCCTCTTTCGCTATTTCTTAATTGGTACATTGAAACGCCCAAGTCAAAGAAGATAGCGTCTGCGGCGGCTATTTGTAAATTTCTTAAAATAGTATCTATGTTTGAAAAATCGCCTTGTATTAACGTATATCTATCCTCAAAAAGTTTAAGCTTTTTATCGGCCTCATTCAGCGCTTCTTTATCTTTATCTATACCTACCAAAAAAGAATTTTTGGGCATAGTTTCAAAAAACTTTAACGCATGAGAGCCGAGTCCGAGCGTGCAATCTACGATAATTTTTTTATGCTTAATATCCAGTAAATCCAGTACCTCTCTGTATAGAACTGGATAATGAAAAATCTCTGTCATTTCAATTGTTTTTGCTTCTGTGCAACTCATTTTATATTTTACGCTTAATTTTAAAGATTACAAATATATTTCACACAATTTGTGCATTTTTTAACTTGTGCACTTGCCTTATCACCTAATTTCGTTCAGGGAGTAATCCCCGGAGGCAATAATTCAACTCAGAAATTTTTCATAAATGAAAATTCCAAGCTTCATTATTCGCACTGTGATTTTTTCTTTGCCTGCCTATCCACCAGGACGCCCTGTTGGGCTGCCCTGCGGGCAGTCTATGCTTGAAAAAATCACGCGCTCATTATTCAAAAAGATTTTCAGCCTGTCTGTCAAAGTTCTTTTTATTCTCCTGGTAGAATTCTTTCCATCTCGCCTTATCCCAAATTTCAATCCTGTCCCCTACTCCAACGATAACTATTTCTCTTTTAATCTGGGAGAATTCTTTAAGATAACTCGGAATAAAAATTCTTCCCTGGGAGTCAATTTCGATTTCCTGCGCACCGCTAAAATACAAACGGTTAAAGGACCTGCCTTCCTGCTTCGTGAAAGACACTGCTCTTAATTTTTCCGAAAGGGCTTCCCAGATATCCTGGGAAAAAAGAAAAAGGCAACCCTCGAGACCACGGGTTATATAGAACTTTCTTTTCTCGAGGGCCTTGATTTTTTCTCTAAATTTTGCCGGTAGAACAAATCTATCTTTACTGTCTAACGTATGGATGTATTCTCCGTACCACATTCCACTTTACTCCCTTTTATGCCACAATATAAATATAGTTCTCCACTATTGCTTTGTCAACAATTTTTCAGCAATAAATCATTTAACCACAATAAGTTGTGGATATATTCCTAATGAGATACTACGGGTAGAAACCGCGAATTCAGCGTTTTTTATTTCAAAGAGAAAATCATGAAAAGCTTTAATCCTTCGCAAGACGCCACGGACATAAGGCGCTTACTTAAAAGATATACAGGAAAGGCTATATCATCTTGGATGGCCCGGCGGATGAATGTAATTGTGGATTTCTGTTTGGAGAGAGGAAGCCACGGACTTTAGGGTCCTTCCTTAAAAGGCATAAGCCAGGCCCATCCTTTTGGGATAGTCCGTGGAGCTTGACTTTATTGCTTTTTTCAGGATCGGAAAGGAAGGAAAAATTATACTCGAAAGTGTTTTTTTATGCAGCTTACATCTTTTGCGATAGATATTTTAAGTTCTTTTACGGAAGAAAATTTTCTTTGATTTCTTAATTTTTTTATAAAACTGATTCTGACTTTTTTTTCCAAAATATTTCCTTTGAAATTCAAAATATGAGCCTCCAATATTTTTTCCCGGGATTCAACCACTGTTGCACGCACTCCAATGCTTGCTGCGGAAAGATATTTCTTTTTATCGATTTCTACGCATGCTGCATAAACACCCTCTTGCGGGATAACGTATCCGCCGTAATCGATATTTATCGTGGGATAGCCAAGCTTTGTCCCATTGCCCAGGCCTTTAATAACCCTGCCCTCTATGTAAAATCTTCGTCCTAATAAATTTTCGACTTTTTTGAACCGCGATTTTTTAATCAATTGCCGTATCAATGAACTACTCACGGTGTTACCAGTCTTTTCTATTTTTTTTAGAATCGTTATCCTAAAACCGTAATGCTTGGAAATTTTTTTGAGATACCGTATATTAGCACTTCCATTATGCCCAAAACGAAAGTCCTTCCCAAGGATAAAATGTTTGACCGTAAAATACCGGAAAAGATAATCCAGGAACTGTCTGCCGGAAAGCCCAAACAATGCGTTATTGGTTTTTAAAAACCAGACGTAATCGATGCCCTCTTTACTTAAGTAGCAGGCCTTATCCTTTAAATTGGTGAGAAAACCTGGAAATTCTTTAAGTGTCTTATGTTTCTTTTGAAGTAATATTTGCGGAGGAATATCAAATGTAATCACTAAAGACGGCACATTTAATTCCCTGGCCTTTTTTCTTAATTTTTTCAGAATAAATTTATGGCCAAGGTGTATACCATCAAAAACACCTATCGTGGCTACGCAGTTTATTTTCTTAAAAGGTATTTTTTTGTAGATGACTCTCATTTATGTCATCTAATTGGATTGCATCACTGAGTTTAAAAGCACCGATGGCAAGCCTTTTGATTTTAATAATATGAGCACCGCAGGAAAGCGCTTCTCCTATATCTTCGGCAAGTTTTCTTATGTAAGTACCCTTTGAGCAGCGCACGCAAAACTCAACATAAGGCAATGAAATACTAATAATCTTCAAGGAATAGATATTTATTTTACGGGATTTGCGTTCAACGGTTATGCCTTTGCGCGCGAGATTATAAAGCCTTTTCCCGCCAACCCGCACCGCGCTGACCATTGGCGGTACTTGTTCCATTTCGCCCTCGAACGATGCGAAAATTTCTCGTATTTTTTCTTCGGTTATTAAAGAATAATCTTGTTGCTTTATTATCTTTCCTCCGCAATCACCAGTTGTAGTAATTTCGCCAAGTTTAAGCACGCCAAGATATTCTTTGTCACAGCTGGCAAATCTTGGAAATAATTTAGTATATTTACCCACTAAAACGATTAAAAGGCCTTCGGCGAGTGGATCAAGCGTTCCTGCATGGCCGACTCTGCGTGTTCCTAATTTTTTACGCACAAAATCCACGACATCGTGCGAAGTCATATTCCCTGGTTTGGCCACAAGGATAAGCCCGTCTTTATTCTCACTTTTAGTTATTGTAGGCATAATTATTTCAGTTTATTCGTATATCTTTTTATAAAAGAAACTACTTTTCTTTCTGCCGATTTCAAATCCGTTTCTATAGTTGTACCGCTTGCACTCTTATGCCCTCCGCCTCCAAAAAACTGGGCTACTTTATTCACGTCGACACTTGGCCTGGAACGAAAATTAACTCTTATCTTATCCTTCTCCATCTTTTTAAAAAGAATCAATACTTCAACGCCTTTTAAGAGGCGCATGAACGAAAAAATGACTTCCGTAAGGTCGTAATCCGTATCTTCCCATTTTTTTATAGTTGCCCAGCATATTTTCCTTGAAGAATCAAATTTAAGGTTAGAAATTATTTTACCGATAAATTTTAAATCCTTATCTTCGCAAAGGCTATGAACATTTTCATAAATCAGCCGCGGGCTAACTCCGTAATGCATGAGATTCGAAACTATTCTGTGCGTTTCTTTTGTAGTATTTGTATAGGTAAAATTGCCTGTGTCGGTAAAAATACCCGTATATAAGCAAAGAGCAATCTTTTCATCCATTATTTTCATCCTTTCGCAGAGCTTGTAAAGTATCTGACACGCAGAGCTTGCGGCAGGATCAACCAGGTTTATATCTCCAAAAAATGTGTTACTTATATGATGGTCGATATTGATTATGCACTTAACGCGGCTTAAATAGTCTTTAACTTTTCCTGCACGAGATGAATCCGAACAGTCAAGAACCATTGCCACATCGAATTTATCTTCGGAAAGATTATTTTTTATTAGTTTTGAATGAGGGAGAAATTTATAAATCGGCGGCGTATGGTCGCTATTGTAAATAACCGCGCGCTTCTTTAATTTCTTAAGAAGCGCATAAGTGGCGAGTTCCGAACCCAGCGCATCGCCCTCAAGGCTGACATGTGCGGTAATAAGAAAAGTTTTGCTGCTTCGGATTTTATCGGATATTTCTTTGAAGGTATTTTTCATGTTCTATTTGGTTTTCTTCTTGAGACTTTCCTCTTCTTTAATCTCCTCAATCTTTTTATATATGTCAACGCTGTATTTTATTGAATCGTCAAGGACGAACCGTAATTGGGGCAAAACCTTGATTCTTACTCTCTTTCCTAAATGCACACGTATGAATTTGTTCATGGAATCAAGCATGTTCTTCACTCGTTCATGTTTGGTGTCATCAAGCATGCTATAATATATTTTGCTCTCGGCTAAATCGGGAGTTGTTTCTACCCTGGTAATAGAAATAATACCTATTCGCGGATCATCTATTTCTTTTTGAAATATATCCATAATCTGCCTTTGTATTTCGCTGTTAATTTTTTCTATTCGTAAAGACATAGGTGTAGATTATAGCCTAAAGCAGACTAAATGGCAATGATTGAATCATGCAGATAATTTCCGAAATATCGCTCTGGCCTCCTTGATCTCATCATCAATACTTTCAAATCCCTTATCCATTTTTGCATGCAGCAACTTCTCAAATAATTTTCCATAGAGCGTCAGCGGGGCGAAACCCATCTGTTTTAAATCATGCCCTTTTAATTTCAGTCGTACTACGCTTAAATTGCTCAAAAAGAAATTAATATGCCTTCTAATCTCTTTATCCGGGTAATAAGCGTAAAAAAATACCACGCTCTCGAAACTGAAAGGATTTAAAAACTGAAATATTTTATGCGGCAAAGTTTTTTTAGTTAACGTTTTGGCGCTTATAAGGTTATCATATATCGAAAGTATGCGCATTTTGTCTCCTTTCTTAAAACCAAAACGTTCCAGAAAACTTGCTGCATCTTTTCTCGGAAATTTAATCAAAATTGCCGTTAAATACAAAATATATTCCTCGAGTTTCCTGTGGGCTTCGAATTCCTTTTCGTAAAAATAAATCCCCTTATCTAATCTGGCAAAGAGTAAAGCATCTTTTTTATTTATCTTCAGGCTGCGATTGATAAAAAATAAAGCTTTTAATCTAAAAAGTCTTACAAGATATTTATAAGGTTTGCTTTCTTTTAATATAGAGATAAGTTCATCCCTTAACCTATGGGCGTTAACAAAGCTGAATGCCTCTTGCATTATGGCCTTGTGCAAAAGTTCAAGGGTAACGCTTTCTATTTTAAAAGAAAACCGTTGTTCGAATCTTACTGCCCGCAATATCCTGGTCGGGTCATCCATGAAACTTTTTTCATGAAGAACCCTGATTAATCCATTTTCTAAATCTTTTCTTCCGCCGTAAAAATCAACTAATAAACCATAATCTTCTTTATTCAAACTTATGGCCATGGCATTAATGGTAAAATCCCTGCGAAATAAATCCTCTTTTAGCGATGCCGGTTTAACCTTGGGAAGCGCTCCGCTAAATGCGTAAGTCTCACGTCTTGCAGTTACGAAATCGACATGGAAATCATCGAAGTAGATGGTGGCGGTACCGAAGACGTGGTGCTTTTTAAATTTCTTTTTATTTCTTTCGCAAAAGGTATGCACAAATTTTATCGCATCACCTTCGACAACTATATCCAAATCAAAGGTTTTACGGCAAAGACATAAATCCCTGACAGCGCCGCCAACCAGATAGATTTTAATACCGGAGCCAACAGCCAAATCCGAAAAGGATTGAAGCACATGGTTAAATTCCGGATTTAATTTTTTAAGCGTATTAGTCATATCAATGCGCTCTTGGGTGAAATTTTCCGTGTATCTCTTTTAAACGTGTCTGATTTATGTGCGTATAAACTTGAGTTGTAGTTATATTCGAATGCCCGAGCATCTCCTGCACGCTCCTTAAATCCGCTCCGCGCTCAAGAAGGTGTGTCGCAAATGAATGTCTGAACGTATGCGGACTTGCTTTTTTGCGTATGCCGGAAAGATAGACGGTCTTTTTTATCATTTTCCAAATGCTCTGGCGTGAAAGCCGGTATCCGCCCTGGGCAAGAAACAGATATTGCGAGACTTTTTTACCTAAAAGCGTAGGCCTTGCCTCATCCATATATTTCTTAAGGAACCCTTCGGCGATTTTCCCCAAAGGAACCAGCCTTTCTTTCGAACCCTTGCCTTTACATTTAATAAAGCCCAGTTCAAGGTTAATATCCGAAATCTTTAAGAGCGACACTTCGGAAACGCGTAAACCAGTCGCATACATAAGCTCTAAAATCGCTCTGTCTCTTATACCATAATGATTTTTAAGATTCGGTTCTTTAAGTATTTTATTTATCTCTTCAAAGGTAAAAAAAGACGGAATTTTTTTTTCGAGCTTTGGCGTTTCTATAAATTCTACGGGGTTAGAAGAGACTATTTTTTCTCTGACCAGAAACTTATGAAAGCTTTTAATCGTCGAAAGCATCCTTGCGATACTCGAAACAGATATTTTGCCGCGTAAATTAAACAAAAGATTTGAAATATCCTTCGAGGCGATTTTGGAAGGCTCGGTTATGCCGGACTTCGATAAATAATCAACATACTTCTTTAAATCCTGGCTGTAGGAAAGTATGGAATTTTGCGACAGCCCTTTCTCGACTTTAAGATAATCGTTAAAAGCCTCACAATAGATTTTCATTTATTCTTTTAAAAAGGGATTTCCCTCTATCTCTTTTCCTACTGTGGTGGGGCCGCCATGCCCGGGATAAACTATTGTATCTTTTGGCAATGGCAAAATTTTATCTTTTATTGATTTTATCAATGATTCATGCGAACCAAGGCCAACATCGGTTCTGCCGACTGTACCAAGAAATATTGTATCTCCGCTAAACAGCCAATTATCAAGTTTTAAACAAACAGAGCCGGGGGTGTGCCCCGGCGTATGTAAGACTTCTAGTTTTAAAGAATCGAATTCAATGGGTTTTTCTTCTTCCAAAAAAAATTGGACCTTACGGTCTATTTGGACAGAAAAATTAAAATAAATGGAACCGTTCATTACTGAACTTTTAAGTAATTGCTCATCTTCTTTATGTATGCCGAACGGAAAATGCAAATCATACAAACCCCAGATATGATCAAAATGTCCGTGCGTAAGTGCAATGAAATTAACCTCTAATTTTTCTTGTTTTATGAATTGGATAGCTTCTTCACAAGGCCAAGGGATATCTACTATAAATGCGCTCCGCTTATCTTTATCATAAATAATGTAACAATTGGTAGAGAGGTCACCGAGAGTAAAAATTTTTAACCCCAGTTTATTCATAGATGTTTTATAACTTTAAAACCCAAATTTTAGGGCCTGGAATTCAAAGTTCAGGATTTCTTAGAGTTTAAAGCCCGGGATTTATGGTTTTTAAGCCTCTGGCTTACATTAATCCATCCACTTCTGGGCTTCAATATAGTTGAATTTATTCTCAAATTCACGGCGGAAATGCTCTACTTTTTGCAGGATGCGGGCTCTACCCACGTCGCTCATATTTGGATCTTTTTTGAACTCATCTCTTACAGCTGTCAATTCTTGATAGATAGGATAAATTTTTTCTTTGCCTTCCTGGTTGTAGAAACCAATTATCTGCTCAAGATTCATAATCGCTTCATTTATGTCGCGCCTCTCTCTCTTATTGCTATAAAGCCCGTCTATCCTGTCTGCTCTTAAGCACTCTGCCAAATCATCAAGCCAGCCTTTAACGAAAATAAAGTAATCAATATATGCCTCCCGGCTTGGCTTGGCAGGGTAATCTTTAAAATTTATATAGACAGGTTCTTCGGTTTGGCTTTTTTTCTTACGGATAAATTTTTTGCGTAAAGTGTAGCATCCGCTGGTTGAAAAAATAATTCCAATAAGTAGTAAAATAAATAGCTTTTTCACTAATTAAACCTCCTAATTTTTGTAGTCAGTAGTTAGCTGAAAAACCTCGCAGTTTTTTAAACAAACTGCAAATTACCAATTACAAACTACATTTAGCAATTATATCATCCGGGTCCAAAAAATCTATATAAATTTCAAGCGTTTTTAGGTTTCTTTATCCGGATATTATCATAAAATAGGAGTAGTAAAATAGATAATACTATAAGATATATGTATATAAATTTAAACGATGCTGCTTTTACCAATTCTTTAGGTGCAATATCTTTATTCAAAAAAATATAAGCGATATCGTTCTCAAAGATAAGATTTAATTTCTTGCCCTTTAATAGCAGCATGTCTTTACCGCTAATTGGTTTAAGCAAAATGATCAATTTGGCGTAATCCTGATAAATAACATTATTTTTTGGCTGGACCTCTCTAAGCATGGAAACGCTGGACGGCCTGTCAGATAAAGATGCGAATATTTGATCGGCAATAATAACATTTGAATAGATAATATCGTTTGCGGAAGTATTTTGACGAATAATCTTTATAATCGGAGTATAAAATTTTTCGGAAAATACCGACTCAAAAGTAATATCATCATAAACTCGTGTTGTAACCAGCTTATAAAATGTTGAATTAAATATGTCAAATTTGATTTTTCCTTCTGTCATATCGAAAGCTGCATTAACAAAAAATAAGTATAAAGAAATTGAAAATAAAAATAGTTTTTGCCATTTGCTAAAAAACCTGGAGATAGTAAGTAAGAATAAAGAAGAGAAGAAAGCCAAAGCTAGAAAACCCTGGCTAGAGAAAAATCTGTAAGGATATTTGATAAATACTAAGAGACTCATAGATAAGTAACCCAAAAAAAGTAATACGGAAAAATTACGGTTGCGGCGGTTTAGATAGATGGAAATTAAGGCGCAGAACAACGCGATTAGATTGAAGGAAATGAATCTTGATTCGCGCAGAGTGGCTAAATGTATAAATTTTACATATTTCAATTCATGTATAAAAAAAGGCATAAACAAAAAGATACTCATGACAGCTATTTTCAAAGATAATTTTCTATATTCGCGGTTAGAAATTGCCAGGAAAAGCAAAGATGCGAAAAATAACCACGGGATACCGGCATGGGTGTAAAAACAAAGGGACATAAAAATCACCGAGCTTAACCCTCGCTTCACTTTTAGAAAAAACCAGCTTAATAATCCAAAAATTATGGCCAGGCTCGCCGGTACATTTGCCGAGACTGAAGAGTAAAAGGCAAAGAAACTGCTGGTGATAAATAAATTCAAAAACGCAAACTTATCATCGATGAGCTTTCTTGATACGAACCAGAGAAAGAAAAAAAAGAAAGGGACAATTATAACCTCGGTTAGACGAAGCGCATTTAAACCGCTTAAGCCGCTTTTGATTAAAAATGCCAGAATGAAATGATATAGAGGCGGATACAAATGCGGCCGGCCGAAGGGTGCGAAATCCCACCAGGCCCAGCCCGTCCAGCCGCCGGATTTAATAAAGCCGTTAGCGACTGATAAATGATAATAGCCGTCGATAAATTGGGGCAAATAATTAAATCTCGCTGCGGAAAAAATCGCTATCAGGATAAGGACGCCTAAACTAATTAAATCATAAAGGCTTAGCTTACGCATATTTTACTTTGATCAGACACAATCCCCGGGACGGCGCAGGACAATTGTGGTAGGCTTTTTTCTTGTTTAATATTTGTCCTGCTTCTTTTAAGTTTAATTCTCCACTCCCCACTTTCACCAAGAAGGAAACAATATTTCTTGCCATGTTCCGGAGAAACCCGCTGGCTTCGATATGAACACAGAGAAAATCTTTGGATTTTTTTATGGAAATATTTTTCAAATCCCTTATACAGGTTTTATAGGTGCCGGCTTCTTTGGCAAAAAGAGAAAAGTCTTTCGCACCTTTTAATTTTTTGGAAATGTGCAGCATTTTAGAGATATCCAGCGGTTTTTCAATATGCCAGGAAAATCCCGATAAAAAAACCGTAGGCTCGTTCTTATTTAATATTGAGTAGCGGTAAATTTTAGATTTAGCGCAAAATCGAGAATGAAAATCAGGCTGAACAATTTTTACTTTTTTCACACTGACATCATCCGGTAAAAAAGTGTTTAAAGCGTTTTTAATATTTTTGAGCGGGATATTGGTATCAACCTTAAAGTTTACCACCTGACCCGAGGCGTGCACTCCTCTGTCAGTCCGCGAGGCATAGGCAATGCGGATTTTTTGCTTAAAAAGCTTACGAATAGCCTTTTCTATAACTTCCTGAACAGTAATTTCTCTTTTGCCGACTTTGTCCTGGAGCTGGAAACCGTAGTAATTCGTGCCTAAATACTCTACTTTCAAACAGATATTTTTTTGCATATCGTTGTTTATTATAGCAAATATTACACGGAAATTATAGGCTAAATCATGAATGGTAATGCCAGGGGGTGGATTGGCTGTTTTCGAACAGCAGGTAAGAAAACTTTTGCGGGCATGGTTTGCCGGATTTTGAAAAAATCCGGCGAGAGCGAGGCCGAGCAGCCGAGCGTAATTTTTCACGCTGGGAAAAATTACGCGTCACTGCGAGAAATAGGCCAAGACACTAATCTTTGTTATTATTTTGCGATGAGGTATTCTGCGATTTGGACGGCGTTTAGAGCGGCGCCTTTTAGGAGATTATCCGCAACAACCCAAAGCCAGATGCCGTTTTTAACAAACGGGTCCTTCCGAATCCTACCCACAAAAACTTCATATTTACCTTCAACGTCTTTGGGCATGGGGTAAAGACCTTTTTTGGGTTCATCAATAACAATAATGCCAGCAGATTTTGAAAGCAGAGTTTTTACCGCTTCTGGAGCGATTGGTTTTTTAGTTTCAATATATACAGACTCTGAATGGCCGGTCCTGACCGGAACGCGCACCGTGGTTGCCGAAACTTTTATTTTCTTATCACCCATAATTTTATGGGTCTCTTTAACCATTTTCCACTCTTCTGAAGTAAAATCAGCTTCAGCAAAGCCGCCAATTTGTGGAAAAACATTGTAAGCCAGTTGCTGTGGCATAGATTTTTCTACGTTAGTCTGAAGGCTCTTATAGTTTGCCGAAGAAATTTCTGATATTTCTCTATTTAACTGCTCAACTGCGGATTTGCCTGCGCCGCTTGAAGCCTGTAAAGTGGTAACAATTACTCTCTTGATACCGGCCTTTTTATAAATCGGCCAGAGCGCAACCACCATCTGAATAGTTGAACAATTGGGATTAGCAATTATTCCTTTGTGTTTTTTAATGTCTTTAGCGTTTACTTCGGGAACGACGAGTGGGACATTTGAATCCATTCTAAAATCTGCGCCGTTATCAATCACAATAACGCCGTGTTTGACGGCAGCTTTAGCAAAAGTGGCAGCTGCGCCTTTTTCGCCTTCAGTCCCGGCAAAAAGCGCAATATCTATACCTTTAAAACCGTCTTCAGAAATAGTTTTGACCTGGTATTCTTGGCCGTCAACTTCTATATCGCGGCTTGAGCGGGCAAATATTTTTAAAGTATCTATTGGAAAATTGCGGCGCTTAAGACAGCGAATCATCTCAATACCGACCACTCCAACCCCGACTACTGCCAGATTATATTTAGACTTTTTCTCCATTTTTTCCTTTTTTTAACACAGATTCTCAGAGATAATTATCTGCGACCATCTGCGTTAGATTTACGAGAATCCGCGTTTACTAAATATTTTTAGCCACCAAATCCCCCACCTCGGTCGTGGAATAACCCATTTTCCCTGCGGCAAGAGATTTTAATTTTTTCGTGCTTACTTTTATTACTGCTTTCTCAACAGCTTCTGCCGCTTTTGTTTCTCCTAAAGTATCAAGCATCATTCCCGCCGCACAAATTGCCGCTAAAGGATTGATTACATTTTTGCCGGTATATTTCGGCGCGCTTCCGCCGATTGGCTCAAACATGGAAACGCCTTCGGGGTTAATGTTACCGCCTGCAGCAATACCCATTCCTCCCTGAATCATCGCACCTAAATCGGTAATGATATCACCAAAAAGATTATCCGTAACAATCACGTCGAACCACTCCGGGTTTTTTACAAACCACATGGTGGTTGCGTCAACGTGGGCGTAATCAGTTGCAATGTCCGGGTATTCTTTAGCAACTTCGTTAAAAGTCCTTTGCCACAGGTCCCAGGCATAAGTTAAAACATTGGTCTTACCGCAAAGCGTGACTTTTTTCTTTTTGTTGCGCCGTCTTGCATATTCAAAAGCATAGCGGATGCAGCGCTCAACGCCGCGACGGGTGTTATAAGAAATCTGTATCGCTACTTCATCTCTTGTGCCTTTATCTTTAAACTCGCCCATACCTTTATAAAGGCCTTCTGAATTCTCGCGCACAACTATGAAATCTACGTCTGCTGGTTTTTTATCCTTTAAGGGGCAGAATTTTTCATCATAGAGCTTAACCGGGCGCAAGTTTATGTATTGATCCAGCGAAAAACGCAGCTTTAAAAGAACTCCTTTTTCGATTATCCCCGGCTTAACATCCGGATCACCTACCGCGCCTAAATAAATCGCCGAATATTTTTTTAATTCTTCGACGTCACTATCGTCGACTAATTTACTGGTTTTCAAATATCTTTTTCCGCTGAAATCAAAATCCTTGGTTTCATAAGTAAAACTAAATTCCTTGCTTGCGGCTTTAAGCACTTTCAAGCCTTCATTAACCACTTCAGGTCCGGTACCGTCTCCGCCAATAACAGCTATCTTGTAATTTTGACTCATATTACAACTCCTCGATGCATTTAATATTGCTTTTGTTTACAAATATTGCTTTCTTTGGTTTGCTCATCTCTGTTGCCAGTTTAAATGAATGGACTTCCGGAATATTCTGAACCTCGACATTAAGCAGCACGATAAAATTTTCGTCGCGATTATTTAAAAAATCACTAATCCTTAAGCCTTCATCCACATAGACATTACCCTTTATTATTGAACCATCGATGCAAAAAATACGAATACTCCATTCCTGTTTTGGAACTTTCATTTGACCCTCCTAATGAGACTTACAATTTTTCAGATTGCCTGTCTGAAAAATTGCCTAGTCGAATTACCCCCGAGCAATGAGAATTCTCCCAAGCTTTAGCTTGGGATGAAGTGATGGGCAATCTATTTTTTCTTGGTTTTTATCCAATTCATAAGCCCGCCAAATTGAATAATTTCCTGCAAAAAGTTGGGGAAGATGCTGGTTTTATAAAGCTTATTCTTAGTTATATTATTAACCGTTCCTTTGGATAAATCAACTTCTATTATATCGCCATTATCAATGTCTTTAGTTTCTTCTAAGGTAATAATCGGCAAGCCTATGTTTATGGCATTACGGTAAAAAATGCGGGCAAAACTTTTAGCAACAACCGTGGAGATGCCGCAACCGCGAATCGCTAAAGGGCCATGCTCTCTGCTTGAACCGCAGCCAAAGTTATTTCCGGCAACGATAATATCGCCTGCATTTACGCGCTTAGGAAAATCCGGATCGATATTCTCCATACATTTTGAGCCGAGGAATTTTTCATCCTGCGAATCAAGGTATTTTGCCGCAATAATATCGTCAGTATTAATATTATCACCGAATTTATGCGCTTTTCCTTTAATAATCATTATTTTATAATCTCGTTAGGGTGGGTAATCTTTCCTTTAATTGCACTTGCTGCGGCAACCGCGGCACTTGAAAGATAAACAAAACTTTCCGGACTGCCCATTCTTCCGATAAAATTCCGGTTCGTCGTAGCTAAGGCTACTTCGCCTTTATCTAAGATACCCATATGCCCGCCAAGGCATGGCCCACAAGTTGCAGGACTTACTATACAATTTGCCGCCATAAAAATTTCTATCAGGCCTTCTTTTTCTGCCTGTTTATAGATATCCGGGCTTGCCGGCAAAACTACCGCGCGTAAACCTTTTTTGACTTTTTTATTCTTTAATATTTTTGCCGCAATCCTTAAATCCGTAATTCTTCCGTTTGTGCAGGAACCAATGACTACCTGATTTAATGCAATGCCTTTTAGGCTGCTTACGGGTTTAGCATTGCTTGGTAAATGGGGGCAGGAAACCTGCGGCTCTAATTTACTGACATCAATTTCAATAACTTTTCTATATTTGGCATCTTTATCGCTCTTTAAATCTTTAAGCGAACCTTTGAATCTAAAATTTTTGCCTTGAATTTGTTTTAAATACCTCAACGTGCCTTCGTCAGGCTCAACCACACCAGTTTTTCCACCGGCTTCAATCGCCATATTGGTCATCGAAAGACGGTCATCAAGCCCGAGTTTTTCAATAACCGGACCGGAAAACTCCATAACTTTATAATGCGCGCCTTCAACTCCAATTTTGCCTATGGTATACAAAATCAGATCTTTTCCGCCAAGCCACTTACTTAATTTTCCTTTATAAACAAATTTAATGGTTTCCGGGACTCTAAGCCAGCACCTGCCCTCTTCCATTGCGGCAGCTAAATCAGTCGAACCAACGCCAAAGCTTGCCGAGCCAATACCGCCTAAAGTGCAGGTATGAGAATCTGCTCCGATATTAAAAGATCCCGGTTGAATCAGCCCTTTTTCGATTAAAAAAACATGTTCTACCCCGCATTCATTTATATCGAAGAAATTTTTGATTTTGTATTTAGCGGCAAAATCCCGCAACAATTTGGCATTGTTTGCAGCTTTCAAATCTCTTGCTGGAACAAAATGGTCGCAGATAAAACCGATTTTTTTCCTGTCAAAAACGGAATCAAATCCGGCCTTAACGAACTCTTTAACCGCCAAAGGCGCAGTTATATCATTGCCAAAGCAGAAATCTACTTTAGGATAGACAAAATCCCTAAGGTCTTTTTTGCCGGAAGCTCTTAATAAAATTTTCTCAATTAATGTTAGTCCCATAGTATCGCATGGCGCATTGCGAACAGCGCCTAAATATAATTAATAAATCTTTTATAATTTTTTTATTCATAAAGATTTTTTCTTTTTGCGCTTTACTATTTTAATTCTTTAACCAAAAGTGTAGCATTGTGCCCGCCGAAACCTAGAGAGTTAGAAAGAGCCACTCTTACGTTTATCTCGAGCGCCTTGTTGGGGGTGTAGTTTAAGTCGCATTCCGGGTCAGGATTTTCGTAGTTTATAGTAGGGGGAATTATTTTCTTATTGACGGTAAGGCACGCCACAATAAATTCTATTGCTCCTGCTGCTCCGAGAATGTGTCCTGTCATTGACTTGGTCGAGCTGATATGCACTTTCTTTGCATTTTCCTTAAAAACTTTTTTTATCGCGAGCGTCTCTATCTTATCATTAAGCTCTGTACTTGTACCGTGAGCGTTAATATAAACTTTCTCATTAATCGAAACACCAGCTTCGTTAAGCGCAATTTCCATGGCTTTCGAGGCGCAATCGCCGCTTGGGTCCGGCGCGGTTATATGATAGGCATCCGCAGTCGCTCCATAGCCAGAAACTTCTGCATAAATAGGAGCATTACGTTTTTTCGCGTGCTCATATTCCTCTAAGATAACGACGCCAGCACCTTCGGCCATGATAAAACCATCCCTTTCTTTATCGAAAGGCCTTGACGCGCGTTCGGGTTCGTTATTTCGTTTTGAAAGAGCTTTAAGGGCACAAAAGCCGCCTACCCCCATCGGGGTTATCGCCGCTTCCGTTCCTCCGCAGATGATAGTGTCTGCGCGGCCATATTTAATCGCGCAAAATGCTTCGCCAATAGCGTGTGCGCCGGATGCGCATGCGGTTACTGTGCAAAAATTTATTCCTTTTAAGTGAAAATACATCGCCACCGCACCGGCTGATTCATTGGTAATCAGAGTAGGAATAAGAAATGGCGATATCCTGTCAGGGCCTTGTTGCAGATACTTAAAACACTCACTTTCAACTATCTGCAGGCACCCTATACCTGAGCCAATTATTACTCCCGTGCGGTACGGATTGATTCTTCGAGTATCGAGATTGCTGTATTTTAATGCTTCTTCCGTAGCTTTAAGCGCGAACTGAACGACTCTGGGGATTCTTTTAAGGTCTTTTGGCAGGATAAAGGAAGGAACGACAAAATCCTTTATTTCTCCCGCGATTTGTGAATCGAAGCGTTCCGGGTCAAATTGAGTAATCCTTCTAACGCCGCTTTTGCCTTTTATCAATGAATCCCAGAAAGATGGGATTCCTATGCCCACGGGAGAAACTGCTCCGTAGCCAGTAACTACAACTCGCCTTTGCATTTGAAAGAACTTTCCCTTTACTTTTTAGTTTTGGCTTCGATATATTTTATGGCTTCGCCGACTGTAGTGATTTTTTCAGCATCCTCGTCAGGTATCTCTGTGCCGAATTCCTCTTCAAGAGCCATAACCACTTCAACTGTGTCCAAGGAATCTGCTCCTAAATCATCAATAAAGGAGCTCTCCGGTTTAATTTCTTCTTTTTTGACGCCCAACTGTTCTGCTATAATTTCCTTTACTTTTTCCTCAACGCTCATTATCCCCTCCTTTCTTATGTGTGCCCAAAAATATTGCCTTCTCTACTATTAAATGCTAAACCAACCCGCCATCAACCACTAAAACCTGACTTGTAATATAGTCGGCGTCGGAAGATGCCAGGAAAAGCACTGCTTTCGCAACGTCGCTAGGCTCGCCGAATCTGCCCAGCGGAATTCTTTTGAACATCTCTTCCTTTATTTTATCATCCAATTTATCGGTCATCGCTGTTTTGATGTATCCGGGAGCTACTGCATTTACGGTGATGTTCCTTGAACCTAATTCCTTTGCTAAAGATTTGGTTACACCGATAAGGCCGGCTTTTGAGGCAGCATAATTTACCTGACCGGCGTTACCCATGATGCCGATTACCGAACTAATATTTACAATTTTTCCGTAACGGGCTTTTAGCATATGCCTTGAAAGTGCCTTGATGCAATTAAAAGCGCCTTTTAAATTAACAGCTATTACCTTGTCCCAGTCGTTTTCAGAGAGCCGAAGAAGCAGGTTATCTTTCGTAATCCCTGCATTGTTAATTAATATATCAACTCTCTTAAAGTTGTCAATAATTTTGTTAACATTTATCTCAACTTCGGCCATATTCGTGACGTCAACCCTAAACCCCTGAGCCCTTGAGTGCACATTGAGTTCTTTCGCTGTCTCCTCAAGCTGGGCGTCATTTAAATCAAAGATAATTACCGTAGCTTTTTCTTTGGCAAACTGCAGAGCAATTTCCTTGCCTATTCCTTGCGCACCGCCGGTAACGATTACAACCTTATTTTCGAAATGCATATTTACCTCCGTGTATTAGCGTATAGCGTTTAGCGGATAGAATAATAGTTTCAATTTACCTATACGTTGAACGCTACCAGCTATACGCTATCCAAATCCTCTTTTTTTTCTATATTAATAACTTTGAGTACCGGGTTTATTTTTCGGATTAAACCGCGTAATACCTTTGAAGGCCCGACTTCAAAAAATGTATCGACTTTGTGGTTTGCCATTAATTGCACGCAATCGCTCCAAAGGACCGTTGAAGTTAATTGCTCAAGAAGATTTCTTTTTATTTCTGAACTATCAGTGTGAGCCTTGGCGGTAAAATTGCTGATTATAGGTATATTTGCATTATTGAATTGAATGGTTTCCAGGACCTTTGCCAGGTGTTTTTTGGCCGGCTCCATAAACCTGGAATGGAATCCGCCTCCAACATCAAGCTCAATCACTTTGGCACCTTTACTTTCTAAGAACTCTTTTACTTTTTGGCGGTTATCTTTCGCCAATGAAACTGCGATTTGCTGGCTTGAATTAAGATTGGCCACGTAAAAACCGTTATCGTTTGCTAATGTTTTTAGTGTCTCTTTATCAAGCCCCAAAACCGCAAACATTACAGAAGGATTAGCCACAGACGCATCTTCCATGGCAGTGGCTCTTTCCTTAACAAGATGAATAAGGTTTTTCAAATCCAGCACACCGGCAGGATATAAACAGGTATATTCACCAAGACTTAAACCGGAGAGGAAATTAAATTTTATCTTTTTAGTTTTAAAAATTTCATAGCTTACCAGCGAAACCTCAAGAATTGCCATCTGCTGGTAATAAGTGCGTTTCAGCTCTTCAGGTTTACCCTCGAAACACATGCCGGATATGGAAAATCCGGCGCATTTATCGATGTAAGAAAAAAAATCTCGGGCTTCGGCAAAATTATCGTAAAGGCTTTTGCCCATACCTTGATATTGCGAACCTTGTCCTGGAAAGATAATTGCATTCATATTAATAGCAAGTTAAAAAGCTTTTAGTTGAATTGGTTGAGCTAGTGAAGCTTCCCTGGACTAAAGCCCGGGGATTCCTGCGAGGGATTGAACTAATTTACCTATATGGTTTCGAGTGTTAATTCGCGCTACGCCCATTTAATAACCATACTCCCCCATACAAGTCCGCCGCCGAAGACATCAAGGACAACAATATCGTCTTTTTTTATTTTTTTTTCCTCGTAAGCTTCACAAAGAGCAACAGCACTTGAAGCCGAAGACATATTTCCGTAACGTGAAATGTTTATGTAGATTTTTTCGCGGGGAATGCCGATGCGCTCACTCACCGCAGAAATAATGCGTTCGTTGGCCTGATGAGGCACGAACAAATCGACATCGGAAAATTCAAGCCCTGCGCCTTTAATCGCTTTTCCAGCCGCTTGGACCATAACACGCACGGCAATTCGGAATAATTCATTGCCTTTCATCTTCATAAAATGAAGGCGGTTTTTTACGGTTTCTTCTGAAGCGGGCAAGCGTGAACCTCCGGCAGGAACCATTAAAATTTCCGATTCACTACCGTCAGAACCAAGATAAGCGCTTAAAATGCTATCTTTTTTGCTTGCGGTTAAAATCACGGCTCCGGCGCCATCGCCAAATAAAACGCAAGTAGACCTGTCTTTCCAATCGGTTATCGAAGATAATACTTCGCTGCCGACGACCAAAACATTTTTATACAATCCGCCTTTTATAAATTGCCAGCCGGCAGCAAGACCGTAAACAAAGCCAGCACAGGCAGCAGAAACATCAAAACAAGCGGCATTGGCAGCTTTTAGATGGTTTTGAAGAAAACAGGCTGTTGAAGGAAAGGGGGTGTCGCCGGTAATGGTTGCGACAACTATCAAATCGATATCGCTTGCTTTAAGCCCGGATCTTTTCAGGGCGATTTTCGAAGCTTCATAGGCAAGTACGGAAGCGCCTGTATTTTTCGGTGCAATACGCCGCTCTTTAATACCCGTACGAGTAGTAATCCATTCGTCAGATGTATCGACTATTTTTTCCAGATCAAAATTTGTCAATACCTTTTCAGGGACGTATTTTCCAATTCCAATGATTTTAGCCAATTGTATTTAACTCCCTTATTTTAGTCCATAGCCGATAGTCCACAGATTTAAAACTGTGGGCTATCAATTGTCGACTGCAGACTATCAAACAGTGAGCAGTCTTTTAAAATCTTCGTTTTGATAAATCTCGTCAACTCTCTTTTTTATCTTAACATTGAGGTCATATTTGACTTCGTGTATCGCTACCCTGATTGCATTCTTGACGGCATAAGCATTTGAGCGGCCATGGCCGATAATCACAACGCCGTCAACCCCAAGGAGCGGCGCTCCGCCATATTCGGCGTAATCAAGTACCCTTTTAAATTTACGCAGGCTTCTCTTAATAAGTAGCAGGCCCAAAAGCCCGAGGGGGTCTTTCATTATGGTATCAAAAAGAAATTTACCCATGGTTTCTGCGCAGCCTTCGGTAACTTTTAGCGCAACATTCCCGACAAATCCATCCGCAACTATGCAATCGCATTGCCCGGAAAACATATGCTTTGCCTCAAGGTTCCCTTTAAAATTAAGAGAGGACGCGGCAAAAAGTTTGTGCACATATTTCACAAAATCAGAACCCTTGGTCTCTTCTTCTCCGATATTAAGCAGACCGACTGTCGGGCTTTGCTTGTTAAAGACAAGCTCACAATAGACAGAGCCCATTATTCCGTATTGGAAAAGATGCAAAGGCTTTGGGTCGACATTGGCACCGACATCGATGATCAAGGAAACGCCTTCTCTTGTCGGAATGGCTATACCGATACCAGGCCGCTCAATTCCTTCAATTAAACCGATAATTAGAGTTGCCGCAGCCGTTGCTGCTCCGGTATTTCCGCAAGAAACAAACGCATCAATCTTTCTTTCTTTTAACATCTGCGCGCCGATAACTATCGAGGAATTCTTTTTCCTGCGTACAGAAGTTGCCGGAGCTTCTCCCATATCGATTTTTTCCGGGGCATGCATGATTTCGAAATCTTTTAAATTAACTTTGTTTTTGCGTGCCTGCGCTTCAATCTCCTCCTTTACGCCGATAAGAATAATTTCTTCGTTGTATTCTTTTTTCGCAAGAACCGCGCCTTTGAAAATTTCTTCAGGGGCATGGTCACCGCCGGATATGTCGATGCCTATCCTGCAACTCATTTCTGCTCCTTATTTTTTTCTTTCAGTTCAATTTTAACGATTTCTCGTCCAGCATAATAACCACAGAATGGACAAACCATGTGTGTTGGCTTAAGTTTACGGCACTCCTTGCATTCAACAAGCTGCGGTGCTATAAGCTTATTGTGGGTCAATTTTTTTCTGGTACGTGATATCGAATGTTTTCTTTTTGGTAAAGCCATCAGAACCTCCTTAATGAACACATCATTTTCCCTTCGCTTTTGGCTTGGAAAAATGTTGGCCTCATTTACACTTGCATTTTTCGATATTCAAATTCGCATTACAACCATTGCAAATGCCCTTGCAGTCCGGACAACATAAAACTTTCATCGGAAAATTAAGAAGAATTTCTTCTCTTATGCCTTTGTTTAAATCAAGATAATTTCCCAATTCATTTATGTTATACAAAAGAGTAAAATTCTGCTTTAAGGTGTGCTTCGCCTCTTTCAGACAACGGGAACAGGTAATCATGCGATGCGTAACCACGCAAACATCAACCATAATTTCCCTGCCCACACGTTTAAATTTACAATCAAGCTCGATATTGTCAATGAATTTTATATCAAAACTGTCTAAATTCCACTCGGCGACTTTGACGCTTTCTGTTAATTCTATTTCTTCCTCTTTTATTTTTTCTACTTCTATCTTCACTCCACCCTTCCTATTTTAAAACATTTTTCTAGCAAACTTTTTTTTTGTTATAAACCTGTTATATTTTTACATATAAACACACTTTGCTTTGGAAGGGCGGGGTTCATATTATTTTTTTATTTTTGTATTTTCTTTAATTCTTTCAGGACTATCGCGGGTAAAAACTGTTTCAAATCCGCTCCAAGGGATGCGGCTTCTTTTATCAGGCGAGATGATATATATGAATAATAAGGATGAGGCATAAGAAAAATAGTTTCAATATCGGAAGCCAGGCTGCGGTTGGTTAAGGCCATTTGAAACTCATATTCAAAATCGGATATCATCCGTAACCCCCTTACTATAACCCTGGCTTTTTTCTTTCTGGCATAGTCTACAACCAGGCCGTCAAAACCTTCAACGCTTACCCCTTTGATACCCCTGGTCACTTCTTTTACCATTTTTAAGCGCTCGGCATAGGTAAAAAACGTATTTTTTGAAGGGTTTTTTGCCACCGCCACAATTATATCTTTAAAGATATAGGCTGCGCGTTTAACGATATCAATATGCCCGTTAGTAATCGGGTCAAAAGTCCCTGGATAAATCGCTATTTTCACTGGATTCAACCGCCCTTTTTCTTATATATTAAAAGCAGGGTTTGGCCGTATTTTTTCTCAACAGCAATAGAGAATTTACTGCTTTCGGTTACATACTCATCTTTAACATAGCAAAAACAGATAAGGTAGCCATGAGTGGTTAATATATCATATTCCTCCAGATTTTGCAAGGAACTCTTAAGCATTCCTTCATAATACGGAGGGTCCAAAAAGATAATGTCAAAAACCTCCCGGTAAACTGAGAAATCTTTTATCGCGCTTAGAGTATCCTTCAGGTAAACCCTGGTATTTTGGGATAATCCCAGGCTAGCCAAATTGATATTTATCGCTTTAATTGACTCTCGTTCGGAGTCTACAAATACCGCCTCTTTTGCTCCTTGAGAAATTGACTCTATACCCAGAGCGCCGCTCCCGGCAAAAAGTTCTAAGATTCTTTTATCCTCGATTTCGCCACGCATGATGTCAAAGCAGGCTTTTTTTACGATATTAGCTACTGGTCTTATATTCTTGGGTACCTTGATCTGTCTTCCTTTTAAGCTGCCTTGTAATATTCTCATATTTATTTACTTAACGCTAAATCCGTATTCGTATCGAACCAGAAATCAAGATGATCCCTTATTGGTTTATGATTTTTCTTTTCAAGATAGGGATCCTCTTTTATGACATTATAAGCAAAGCTTCTAGCTTCTTTGAGTATTTCCAAATCTCTTAAAGGATTTGCAATTTTTAAATCCGGCAGGCCATGCTGCATATGGCCAAAAAAGTCTCCCGGCCCTCTTAAGTTTAAATCTTCTTCCGCAATTTTAAAACCGTCGCTTGAAGCTTCAATTGCCTTGAGCCGGACCGTGACATCTTCGGGAAGCTCGTCTTTACTTAAAATAATAAACGTTGGCTCAAAGTTTGCACGCTGGATCCTTCCGCGCAGCTGGTGCAACTGCGCTAGACCAAACCTTTCGGGATTTTCTACGAGCATAACGGTGGCATTCTCAATATTAACACCCACCTCAATAACTGTTGTTGAAATTAACAAATTTATCTCTTTCTGCTGGAATTTTTTTATCACAGTAAGTTTCTCTTCCGATTTAAGTTTTCCGTGAAATATTGCGGTTTGATATGGCACGAATTCTTTTTTAAGTTCTTTACTCATTAGTTCAAGGGATTTCAAGTCTTCATCTTCGCTTTCCTCAATCACTGGATAAATTATGTAACCTTGACGGCCTTCTTTTAATTTAGTTTTCATAAAATCATAGGCCCAACTTCTTTTCTCTTCTTTGATCCAAATAGTTTTTGGTATAATTCTTCCTTGAGGCAGGTCTTTTATTATCGAAAGGTCTAAATCTCCATAGAGCGAAAGCGCAAGGCTACGCGGTATCGGCGTTGCACTCATGACTAGATAATGCGGATTATTTCCTTTTTGCGGAAGAAGTGCTCTCTGGGCCACACCGAACTTATGTTGTTCATCTATTGCGGTAAAAGCAAGATTTTTGAATTCCAACTTCGCTTCAATAAGCGCATGGGTGCCGACAATAATATCAATCAACCCTTCTTTCAAATCTTTATGGATTTTTTCAATTTCTTTAGCGGAAAGTGAAGAAACAAGCACCTCTATCCTATAGCCAAGGCCATTAAAGAACTTTTCAAAAGTTTCCTTATGCTGATAAGCAAGGATTTCTGTCGGCACCATAAATGCAGCCTGATAACCACAACTTACACAGACTCCAAAAGCAAAAGCTGAAACCACGGTCTTGCCGCAGCCAACATCACCCTGCAATAACCTGTGCATGGGATAGGGTTTTTCGAGGTCAGCCAGAATTTCCCTTAATACTGTGTTTTGCGAAGCAGTTAAACTGAAATTAAGATTAGATTTTAACTTACTGATAAGTTGTTCGCTTACTTTTAAAACTATACTTTTTTGCATCCGATGTTTGGCTTTCCTGAGATAAACTAAAATTTGTGAAAAAAACAATTCTTCGAAAATAAATCTTTCTCGCGCAAGCCGAGCATCCTCAAAAGAAAGCGGAAAATGCATACCTTCCATGCTTTTTACGATATTGGGTAAATTCTTTTTATCTCTGATATCAAACGGCAACGGATCTACCAGCTTTGTTTTTGCCGCACCAAATGCTGCGGAAACGGTCTTTCGGATAAACCTTTGGGTAAGCGAACGCGTTGTCGGATAAATACTTACTATCCTTCCAAGATTTAGCGACTCATTGTCTTCCTCAAAGGTCTCAAATTCAGGAGCAATCATTTTCATTTTGCCTTCATATTTTTTTGGTTTACCATAGATAATCACAGTGCCATCTGGCTGGATACTGTCATACAGATATCCCTGGTTAAACCAGGTGCAAAGTAAAATTCCGCTTCTATCACTAACGGCAATTTCCAGGATATCTCTTACGCGTGTTGCCTTAACATAATAGGGAATTTTTTTAAGGCGGCGGGCAACGACTTTACCTTTTATGACTGCAAATTCATCTTCCTTTAAATCTTGTATTTTTTTGACGTTCCTGCGGTCTTCATAACGGAAAGGAAAGTATCTTAAAAGATCGGCGATAGTTGAAACACCTATCCTTTTAAATACTTCTTCCTTTTTAGGGCCGACTCCCTTTAGATAGCGTATGGATTCGGTATAGGGCATATCATTCTATGGTTGCGTTACGGTTGCGACTGCGCAACTCGTATCGTCTATCGTCATACGTATGACGTAAAACGCAACCGTGACGAGCTGCGTAACCTCTAACCGATTAACGTAACCCATGAACTTAGTTTTAAATTTTGGCCTTTTTTATGTAATCCTCAATTATAGCCCGATGGTCAAAAGCGATTTTTTCTGGAAGTGCATCAAGTTTATACACTTTAGCATTTTGAGCATCGGAAGAAGCTATTAAGTTTCCTTTACCTTTGCCGGTAAAGATCACGGAAACCGTATGAAATCGAATATCTCTTTTTGGATCAGAAGAAACGCTAAATAGTTTTATATCATTAAAATCAAGATTGGTTTCTTCTTTTACCTCACGTTTCACAGCATCCTCAACAGATTCGCCGTAATCGACAAAGCCCCCGGGAAACGCCCAGCCTAAAGGTGGGTTAGTGCGCTCAATAAGCACAATTCCTCCTTCGTAAGCGATTATTCCATCAACCGTAAGAAACGGACCTTCGTAAAGTTTATTTTGCAGATGATCCAAATATTCATTAACATTCTTTTTAAATATTTCAAATGCTTCGTCCGAATATAAAACAAATTCTATTTTTTCAAGCGAAGGCTCTTTTGTTTCTTTTAAATAGCGGAAAACTTCCTGTGCCATTACTTTTGAAGCAATTTCATAAGGAAAACCTCCTGTCCCGCAGCCAAGTGCGCAGAAAGCCAAGGAAGTCATTTTATTTTTTTGTGCGGCTAAAAGAGTGTTATATGTGGCTTTACGGATTATCTCTTCATCGGTAACAAAATCCATTTCCATGGTCGCTGCATGAATAACATATTTTGCCTTTAATTTTCCGGCTCCGGTTATTACAGCTTCGCCAACCTTAACCGGGCCTTGCTTTACGGCTTCGTCTTCAATTTCTTTACCACCTTTACGTTTTATTGTGCCGGCAACTCCTCCGCCCATATAAAATTTGTTATTTGCAGCATTGACGATTGCTTCAGCCGAACTTTCTGTAATATCTCCGTTAGCTATCACGATTTCCGTATCTTTGATTTTCATGTTTTCCTCGCTTCGTTTGGAAAGAGCATAGAGTACTGATTACAGATAACAGGAATTTTTTCATTTCTTCTTTATACTCTGCACTATGCGCTTTGCTACTTCGTAAGCTTCGGCTTTTGTTTCTACTTTACCGAGAACCTGCTCCTCTTTAATTTTTTTAAGGATTTCGCCGACTAAAGCTGATGGCTTTAAATTAAATTTCCGCATTATATCATAACCGTTGACTAACTTCGGTAAGGGTTTTTTCTTTTTCTCTTTAAAATAAGTATCAACCAGGCCGAGCATTATTTTTTCATGCCTTTTTCTTTTTTTAAGGTCAGTAAGCGGGCCCCTGGTGGCGCGCCAATCGGAAAGCGAAAGAAGAATGACCGCGACCCCTTCTTCTTCTGTGTCGCGGAAGAAATGGTAAATTGCTTTTTTAGTGGGCGTAATCTGATCGGCAAGATAACCCGGCCTAAGGTGCCAGAAAATAAGCTTC